>CAJXUK010000018.1 GCA_913061435.1 uncultured Thalassolituus sp.
ACAATTAAAGCTAAAATTGAACTTACTAGGCACAGTCTCATTGCCACCTCATCCGTTAATGGGCATAATTCGCACATTAATCAGCATGGCAGATAACGCTGAAACCACAAAAGAAATGATCTGATGCCAAAGAAAAAATTACAAAAGCTCTTCCCAACCCCCGAACAAGTTAGACAAAACAAGTCACTTTCGTTTTTGGCACCTCTTATGGGTAAAGCAAACCTTTGGCATTTAAATCGCCGATCGGTTGCTCAAGCTTTTTTCATTGGTATTTTTTGCGCATTTATACCCATGCCTTTTCAAATGGCACTGGCCGCTCTGTTAGCCTTTTATTTTAATTCAAATTTGCCTATTTCTGTGGGGCTGGTTTGGATAAGCAATCCCATCACCATGCCGCCCATTTTTTATGCGACTTATAGCTTAGGGGCTTATATTTTAGACATTCCCGCTCGTGATTTTACCAGTGAAATGAGCATGGAATATTTGGTAGCTCAGCTTAATGAGATTTGGTTGCCTCTATACCTAGGCTCAATCATCACCGGGCTTGTATTGGCGTCGTTATCTTATATTGGTATGCGAATTCTCTGGCGAATGCATGTGGTATCCCACTGGAACAAACGCCAAGAGTCTCGAAAAAAGAATAATGAAAAATAAATTAAAGCTGAACTAAGGTTTTATCCAACAGCTTATAACGCTTATTAGCTCGTCCGGCTAATTCTTCATCGTGAGTGACAATAACAAACGCCATGCCTACGCTAGCGGCAAGTCCCAACAACACGTCTTCGACCTGCTCAGCCGTTTGCTGATCTAAGTTACCCGTTGGTTCATCTAACAACACCACTTTAGGCTCCCCTACCAAAGCTCTTGCAATAGCAACGCGCTGGCGCTCACCACCAGATAATTCAGAAGGTTTGTGTTGCGCACGCTCGGATAATCCCACTTGGGTTAAACACGCAAGGGCACTGTCCTTTGCTTGTTTACTGGGCTCCCCTCGAATCAACAACGGCATCATCACGTTTTCTAAAGCGCTAAATTCTGGCAACAAATGATGAAATTGATAAACAAAGCCTAAATCTCGATTACGCAACTGAGTTCGTTTAATCTCATCAAGTGAATGTATCGCATGACCTGCCAACATCACTTCACCAGAATCAATAGAATCCAAGCCCCCCAATGCATTAAGCAGGGTACTTTTGCCCGAGCCAGAAGCACCAATAATGGAGATAGTTTCGCCTTCAGACACCTGAAAATTTACGTCGGTCCAAACTACTATTTCGTCTGGGCCTGTGCGATAAGTTTTACTCAAGCCATAAGCATCAAGAACAACATTAGTATCACTCATAACGTAAAGCCTCCGCAGGTTGAATTTTCGAAGCACGTATGGCTGGGTAAATAGTCGCTAAAAAGCTTAATACCAAAGCACTGGAGGTAATCATCGCAACGTCTGTCCACAATAATTGGGATGGCAAATAACTAATAAAATAAACATCACCACTTAAAAACTGAACACCCGACAACTGTTCAATCCAGGCAATAATATCCGACACCGTTAACGCCGCGATAATACCTAACACCGTCCCTAAGGCGACGCCGACAAAACCAATAGCTAATCCTTGCACCATAAATATTTGTAAGATCGTACGCGGAGTTGCCCCCATGGTTCTGAGGATAGCGATATCGGCTTGTTTATCGGTAACCACCATCACTAAAGTAGAAATAATATTAAAAGCGGCAACGGCAACAATGATTAGCAAAAGTAAACCAATCATGGTTTTTTCCATTTTTATAGCTTGAAATAAATTACCATGAGTACGCGTCCAATCGCTGCCCGAATATATGCCATCCACTTCGCTCACTATGGTCCAAACCAATTTAGGGGCAGTGAAAAGATTTTCTGTTTTTATTCTTAATGCCTGAGCTTGCCCGGCTAATCGCGCTAGTTTTTTAGCATCTTCTATATGGATGACCGCTAAGTTAGCATCTAACTCAGCACCAACCGAAAAAATACCCGTGACCGTTAAGCGTTTGATTCGAGGCAAAATCCCCGCTGGTGATAACGTAGCCTCCGGCAACATTAACGTCACCTTATCGCCAATCATTAAGTTTAAGCGTTGAGCAAGGATTTCACCCATGACAACATTAAAACCACCAGAAGTTAACGACGACAATTCACCGTCGGTGATGTGATTGGGTAATATCGATACACGTTCTTCTGCTTCGGGGTCAATACCGGTAACCATGGCGCCTTGAACGCGTCCTTGATATGCCATCATGCCTTGTAAGCGCGTTAGAGGCGCTGCGGCAACAACACCAGGAAACTGCTCAACTTCTTTAGCCAATGAACGCCAATCTTGAACACCACCGCGCTCATAGATTATGCCATGAGGGATCATGCCAAGAATCCGCTCTCGAAGCTCGCGATCAAAGCCATTCATCACAGATAAAACTAAAATTAGTACCGCAACACCTAAGGTCATTCCAACCATAGAAGAAGCAGATATAAAAGATATAAAATGATTACGGCGTTTAGCAGATAGGTAGCGAAAGCCGATTATTAAAGGTAATGATTTTTTCATGGGCGGATTAAAACACAGCTAATAAATAAGCGCTATTACCACCACCCTCTAGAGATAGGTATTTTATTAATTTTTTAACTATTTGCTCAATCAATCTAAAATTGACTAATAAAATAGGGTGTCAAGTTGAAGTAAAACTTCTTGCTTATAAGGTGGACTTGTCTAGGATAAAAGCATACTAAGACGTTGTTGACGCGTGGAATCATTATGAAAAAAAATCAAACACTTAATAAGCCATTACAAAACAGACTCATACCGAGCAAATTCGCTCAACTTATGTTTGTTACCACCTCTATGATTCTTGCTAATACTATGAGCTGGGCAGAAATCAGCTCACTGTCACCCGAAGAATTAACCGATACTTATATTAAAGACACTACGGTTATTGTTAAACAGCCAGAGAATCAAGAACCAAAAACCACGATTCCAGTGAAATTAAAGGTGACTCCACTCGAGCAAGCAGCGCAAGTATTGCCAGAAGATAAATCACCAACGCAGTCAACCATGAGCAATGACATCAATACCTATAATGAACTTAACAATCTGAACGCACTGAATAATAACTTACAGCCACCGATTCCTAGCGCTACTTCAGAGTTTTTAAAAGCACCGGTGTCTTTACCTCTATTAAAACAAATACAAGAAATGTACGGTTTAGAATCGCTACCAACCGATCTATCCAATCTTGGTTTTAACGAGAATATGGCTAACGATATTTCAATTCAAAGTCGACTACCGAGCAACACAGCTTTTGCAGCCGATGATAAAACATTGCAATTTACCATCCCGAACTTAGGTAATTTCAACACCCAGCAAATCCAAAGTCCTAACGGTGAAATTTCTGTCAATGTTGATCCCTCGCAAATTCAGTACATTATCAACTTACCTAACTAAATAAGTACTAATGTATTACTTTTTTTCGTTTTTTAGTGTCAATTAAGGGTCAAATTACTGGCCCTTTCTCTTTTACAGCTAATTTAATCCATATTTTTCAACTACTTATCTCTCATTTTTCACCAATCTATTGATTCCGTAAAGATATGCTACACCTATAGATAAATGTCTATAAATGAAGCATAATTCGAGAACAATAAGAATAAAAGAAGTTGAGATTGCCCATGCAGTTTTCTACATTCGAGTCACACAGTTTAAAAAAAGCACCTTGCGTTCAAATGATCGGACGTTACAAGCTTGAGTTTCATTTATTTTCAAAACCAGAAAATACTGACAAAACACCTGTCGTTTTTTTAGGCGGTGCTTTTCAGAGTTTTACCTCTTTTAAAACTGAAGTTGAACTTGTTTACCAAACGCATCCCGTTATTTTGCTGGACCTACCTTCTCAAGGCAGCAACGATCAACTAGTGCCTGAACTGGCATTAAAAGATTTTTCGTCACTGCTAAAAGGTTTTTTCCAAGTCCAAAATATTGAAAAGGTCATCATGGTTGGTATCAGCTATGGTTCAGCAATGGCAACATTATTTGCTGCAGAGCATCCGGCTTTTGTTGAGCGTTTATTGGTCTCTGGAATCACTTGTTTCCGTCGCGAAACACTAGTGACGCTATTAGAAGACTCACTCGAACTATTAGCTCAAGGTGAATTAAAATCGTTTGCAGCGACTGCTGTTTCAAACTTAATTAATCACAACCGCATGCAAGAAACAGAAGTAGGCAAAACTTATCGCCGCTTACTGTATCGTCAAGTTGCCCGTTTAAACCCGAACGAGCAATTACGTTATGCACAAAACACTCAGCGACTTCTATCCTTTGACGGGTTCACTAAATTTCCACAGTGCCCCACTCTCGTCGCTACCGGTGAATACGACAATTTCACTTTACCAGAAGAAAATGCCGGCTTTGCCGCAAGCTGTGCAGACGCGCAATTTGCAGTTATCGAAGACGCAGATCACTTGTCTCAATTTGAGCGCCGCGATGTAACCTCTGAACTGTTTTACCGTTTTATTAAAGCAGAAAGTATTGAAGGCATTGCCGGAACACGCTTACACATTGCTTCAAAATACTATACACAAGAGCGTCGCTTACAGCCACGCCTCCAACTTGAAAATAGTAATGCAGTTATTATTAACGAAAGCACGGGCAAAGAACATTCTGTGCAAATTGCTGACATAAACTTTTCGGGCTGCCAGATTGATCTAAAGAACTCCGATGTTTCTATTTCAGAGAATTCCAAACAGCTGAAATTAAAGATCGCTGGCATGAATCACATGTTTCATATTCGCGTGATGGAGCGTCATCAGAAAAACTTACGCTGCATTCTTATTCAACGTGATGTTAAAGCAGCTGATGAACTAATCGCATTGCTAGAAGGAATTTCTCAGTTCACACCACAAACCATGCCGATTATTGAAAAGAATTTACGCCTTGCTTAGGCGTAAAATACTTTTTAATCGCTAGTACAGTTGCCGCTTAAAAGGCGGCAACGAATCTAGCAGTAAGCTCCCATAACGACTGGCAACGATACGCTTATCTAAAATACTGATCACCCCTTTATCATTCTCTTTACGTATTAAGCGCCCTGCAGCTTGCACTAAGCGAACCGACGCTGCCGGCAATGTTAGCTCCATAAAAGGATTGCGCCCTTTGCTCTCCATCCACTCGCTGGTTGCTGCTTGAATGGGATCATCGGGAACGGCAAAAGGAATTTTTACAATAACCACATGAGTTAAATAATCCCCCGGTAAATCAATGCCTTCGGCAAAACTTGCTAAACCAAAGATAACCCCCCCTTTACCCTCATCAATTCGAGCTTGATGACGTTTAACAATTTCGGACTTAGGCATAAACCCCTGCACCAAAAGTTCATCGCGCCATAAAGGATATAGCTCATCATTACAGGCTTTCATTTGCGCACGAGAACTAAATAAAACCAGACTGCCTTCTGCCAAGTTAATATTATCTTTAAGCCATTTATTTATTTCGTCTTGATAACCTTCTGCTTTAGGATTGTGCAATAGCTGGGGCACACGAATAGTCCCCAAATTGGGATAATCAAAAGGTGAAGCTACCTGCTGAAAATTAGCCCATTTTGGCAAACCCGTCTCTATTGCAATTTGATTAAAAGAATTTAGAGCTGTTAAGGTTGCTGAGGTGACCACTGCACCATAACAACGCCACCATAAGTTCTTACGCAACTGTTCCGCCACGCGAATCGGTGAAACACACAGTTGAATATCCCAATCCTCACCATAAGGTGTTCGTGACATCCAGCGTGCATAAGGTGTTGCATCTGCTGCTTCTTCTGCTAACAACCAAATTAGGCCATCCCATAAAACTTCTGAACGAGAAAATAGAATACCAACCGGAGCTTGGAAAGTTTCTGCCGTGCCGCGATCAAACTCACCTTCTTCTTTCGGGTCTAGAGATTTTTGCAATGCTTCGTTGAGCTTATCCAAACACAGTAATAAAGGCTGCAAAGGTGCTTTTAAATTCTGCAATAACTCTTTTAATTCACTGGGCACCTGGCCAAACTCAAATCGCAAACGCTCTTGCTCACCCAGCATTTCTTGCACCATAGGCCACACAAAGGTAAGTGCTTGCAAGCAATCGTTAATTTGCTCCGGGGCCGCATGAATGCTGTGCATCATAGAATGAGGAATACCCCCTTGAGCAAGCAATTGCTCTAGGGCTTTTTCTAACTGTTTTAACCACTGGCGCTGGGCACGTATGCCTACTTCTACTTTAAAATGATTTAACGCCTTATCGGCTAAGTGATGGCCTTCGTCAAAGACATAAATGAGCTTTTCTGGTGGCGGTAACACGGCCCCACCACCGAGCACTAAATCAGAAAGCACTAGATCGTGGTTAGCGATAATAATATCTGCAGTATCTAATTCACCTCGAGCTTTATAGAACGCACAATTTTGAAATTGCTCGCAGCGGCGATTTGTACATTCTCTATGGGTCGCGGTAAGGTGCCGCCATTGAGCGGGCTCGATTTCATAACCCAAACGGTCTTTATCACCGTTCCAATCTCCCCGTGCATAAGATGATAATAAGTCTTCATAAAGAGCCTGATCATTAGCTTCTGGCGGCTGATCGAATAGATCCACGGTCGATAATAAGCCAGAGATTTGCTGCAAAGCCTTATCCAGCTTCACCAAACACAAATAGCGCCCACGTCCTTTTGCCAACGCATACTTAAAGGGTATTTCTGAATTTTTGCGAAAGGCTGGTATATCTTTATCTAATATTTGTTCTTGCAAGGCAATGGTGGCTGTCGATATCAGTAATTTTTTTTCTGCTGCCATCGCCATAGGTAAGGTTGCGGTTAAGTAAGCTAAAGTTTTACCCGTACCAGTACCGGCCTCAACAACAGCAATACCCGCTTCGTTTGCGCGCTCTTCTTTGTCATCTTCTTCAATAGCACCTAACGATTTTGCTATCTCAGCGATCATTACCCGCTGACCATAGCGCGGGGTTAATTTCATTTTTTCAACGAGTTTACGGTAAAGCCCTTGAATTTCATCTTTTGATTCTTGCGACAACATACCTATAGACCCCAACCACGACTGCGATTAACGATAAAAGACCGACCTTGGACAACAACAATCATGCCTTGATGGGTTATTTGCTTAACTTGTACACCGGTGAACACATAATCGCCTTCTACTAGGCGCTGATCATTCACCACGATGCTTCTTCTGTTTGCTTCTGTACTGTAAATATGACTGCTTATCGTCATAGGTGATAATTTAGAGGCCAGCTCATTGGGTAACTGTTCAATCGGTAGTGGCTCTTGTTCAAGCATGAGCGTAGGCTGATCAATAACTTCGAAGGATTTACTGATAGGGTCTGTGGTTACTTCTCTTATTAATGAATCAGATACATTCGCTTCAGATACATCCGATTCAGATACTAAGGAGTTTTCAAGCACAGATTGTGAATCTGCACCATTACCCCAAAACATAATAAAACTTGCCAATAAAGCGGCTAACAATGCAACAAACCCGACAACAAAACTGGCGTTTAACGCAGCCGAAGACAAAGGCGCTTCTGTGTTAGGTGCAGAGTTAATTGAAACAACAGCGCTCGTCTCTGCTTTAAGTTCTGCACCGCTAGTTGAGTCGCTTTCTCGAATTGCTCTATCTTGCTCAGATTTTTTCAAAGCATCTAGAATATACGACATCTTAATTAATCTCTTGTGCAGGGTCTTGTGAGGCTATTTGCAAAGCTAATAGAGTTTTTAAGCCTATAATCCGATCTGCCTCCAACCCTGAGCGAGTTTGAAAGTTACCGATTTTTCTAGCCAACAATGGATCATAATACTCATTAAAACCTAAACTTTCTTGCCCTACAGGCGCAATAACTTGCCAATCACCATAACTTTCATCAACACCTACATTCTGCTGATTAATATTTTCGAGACTCGCAATACGCTCCCTCGCCCAAACAATTAAAGGATGGCTAGCACCCGGCTTTATTGGCTTATTTAATCCGTCGCCATAGGCCGCCATGGGCTGCCATAAAATCACATTACTCAAGGGTTTTATAGACAATTGTTGCGCAAACGTCACTTGCCAAGATACGCCATCATACACAGCAATCGACCGTTGCAAGCGCTTCAAGTCTGCTAATGACCAGTCCAATGACAAGCATTGCCAAGAGGTTTGAGATTGTATTGCGTCACAACTAGCGAGCTCGACCTTTTTTGACGATAAACCATTCGCCTCAGCCAGAAGCTGATAGTGGTTTTTGTCGGTAGCGATTGAAAATAAACTTGCCCAAGGCCAATGTATAGAAGCCAAAGTCAAAACCAAACCCACTAAGCACAACAACATGATTGATTTGACTGAATAGTTAAAAGCCGTTTTATAACCATCTCCAGACCATAATCCACTTTGGTTAATCTGTTTTACTGATGATGCTCTATGGCTTTTACCCAACACTTCGGTAGCCGCTTGTTGGGCTATTTTTTTATTAACAATTTTAGTGCTGGTGGCATAAGCCCCCAACAAAGCGCGATCAGCAATACTGTTTATTAATCGTGGAATACCTTTAGCCGCTTGCCAAATAGTATTCTCAGCAGAACGATCAAATAAAGTTTGCTCGCAACCCGCTTGTCTTAATCGATGCTTCAGATAAGGGCCTAGTTGCTTTTTTTCCATACTGCTTAAATGAAATCGTGCAGTAATTCTCTGATCAAGTTGACGAATGCCATGCATAGCAAGGGTTTGCTGCAGTTCTGGTTGCCCTACTAAAATCAGTGTTAATAATTTGTCTTTATTAGTCTCTAAATTGGTCAATAGTCGAATTTGCTCAAGCAAAGGCGCTGGCATACTTTGCGCTTCATCAATGATGCAGATAACTTTTTTACCTTCGGCATAACGAGTAATCAAGGCTTGATACAAAACATCAAACAACTGCTTATTGCTCTGTAAAAGTTGCTTATTATTATCAACACACGCTATTTCTAGCTCTTGGCAAATAGCTTGCAATAACTCAGTGGCAGATAACGCAGGATTAAAGATATAAGCAATATCGACAAACTCAGGCGCTTGATCAATAAAGGCCCGGCACAGGGTAGTTTTACCCATCCCTACTTCACCGGTTAAACACATTAAGCCGCCATGGCCGGTTAAAGCATAGTTAAGATGCGCTAAAGCCTCATTATGGGCAGGGCTCAAATACAATAGATCGGGGTCGGGCGCGATAGAAAAAGGTAACCGCGTTAAACCAAAATACTCTAAATACATGTGTTACCGATTAGATGAACTAGCAAGTTAATGCTACCAATGCCAATTAACGCCTAAATTAAGCTGAATATTGCGCGCTTTAGACCCGTTGAGAGTATCCGCTCCATATTGGATAAAAAAATAATCCGTTTGCCAAGAAGCACCAACCATCTGAGGATGATACAAGAAAACACCGAAACGCCCTAACTCTGTCTGAAAGCCTTTTTCTAGCCCTAGTCGCTGAAAAGCAGCGTGCTTAAATAACAACAAAGACACGTCATGACCCTTGTGCTTTATCAACCCCTGATAACTCACCGGAATGCTTTCACTAACAGCCTTAACATCTGAACGACCATTGCCGCCAACCGTGTCACATACCGCATTATTGGTAGCGGCACTGGCAAAAAATGATTGCACACACACTTGAGTCACTCCCACCTGCTGCCAATTAAACTGTGAGAAAAAATCATTTGCCTGCAACGCCAACTGCCACTGCTCAGTACTTATGTTAAAACCCAAGTCTAGGGTGTAAGCCGTGCCTTTTCGAGTGTCGATATTTCGCTCTTCTTCCAGTAAGGGCAGCTTAAATTGATCATATCGATATTGTATATTAGCGCTAAACTCATCCGTTGTAGGCCCATAAGCGTATCCTTTAACCTCACCAAATTGAAGGTGACCCGGTTGATACATATTCAGCTTTAACGAAAAAGCAGAAACCGTCGCAAAGGGCTCATAATTAAATTCCGGGCTTTCATAAGAGACAGAAACACTTGGACTCTCAAAATGCTTTACAGTCAAATCCAGCTTTTTGTTGGCCGTTAAACGCTGCTTTTGTTCGAGTGCACGATAATAATCAGCGGTTTCTTTATCAAACGTAAGGTAATAATACATCCGATAACCTTTTGAAATACGAGCTCGGCCAAATACCTGATCGTTAAACATTAGGGTTTTAGAAAAGGCAATATCCCAAGATACATCAGCAAAAGCCAATTCACCTTGTTGGTAATCGCCATCCCAACCATTAACCATATCATTTAAAGGCACCGGCTCGGAATTGGCCAGTGCCGAAAAACGTGCATCAACCGTATTGTCTGCTAATACAGAGAATGAAAGGGACACCATAAATAAGAATAAAATACGACTAGGCAACAAAACTGTCTCGCTTAATTATTGTTATGATTTAGAGCAAAGACATTCTACAGTGCAAAAGCAGATTGGTATAAACCAAAGCAATAAATTTTAGCTAAAAAAAAGCCCAGCTAAGCTGGGCTTTCATATAACGCATTCAAGATGAATGACGCACTTATATTACTGAGCTTTGTACTTCAAGCGGTATGCATGAAGTAGTGGTTCAGTGTAACCGCTTGGCTGAGTCTTACCTTTAAAAATAAGATCCGTTGCCGCTTGGAAAGCAATACCATCAAAACCCGGGGCCATTGGCGTGTAAGTTGGATCATTGGCGTTTTGACCATCAACAATAGCTGCCATACGCTTCAAGCTTTCTTCAATTTGCTCTTGCGAACAAATACCATGCTCCCACCAGTTGGTTAGGTGCTGAGAAGAAATACGCAAAGTTGCGCGGTCTTCCATCAAGCCAACGTTATTAATGTCTGGCACTTTAGAACAGCCAACACCGGCATCAACCCAGCGTACAACATAACCCAATAGACCTTGGCAGTTGTTATCAACCTCTGTTTGGATTTCTTCTGGCGTTAACGCCGCCTTTTGAGCGTCGTCCATTAGCGGAATGGTTAAGATGTCATCAACAGACGCGTGGGTGCGAGTTTTCAATGTCTCTTGAACACCAAAAACATCGACCTGATGATAATGCATAGCGTGCAAAGTAGCCGCCGTTGGCGATGGAACCCATGCAGTGTTAGCGCCAGACTTTGGATGTGCGATTTTCTGCTCCATCATCTGTCCCATTTCGTCAGGAATAGGCCACATGCCTTTACCAATTTGAGCACGGCCAGAAAGATCCGTTTCAAGACCCACATCGACGTTCCAGTCTTCGTAAGCGCCAATCCAAGTCTGCTGCTTCATCACAGTCTTAGGAACAAAAGGCCCAGCCAACATAGAGGTATGCAATTCATCACCCGTGCGATCTAAGAAGCCGGTATTGATGAATACAACACGGTCTTTAGCAGCGCGGATACACTCTTTTAAGTTAACTGTGGTACGACGTTCTTCGTCCATGATGCCCATTTTCATGGTAAAACGAGGCAAGCCTAACGCATCTTCAACTGCGGCAAAAATTTCGTTAGAAAACGCTACTTCTTCAGGGCCGTGCATCTTAGGTTTAACAATATTCACAGAGCCCGTTGTTGAGTTCTGGAAAGGTGCATTACCTTTAAGGTCGTGCATTGCGATCATGGTGGTCATCATGGCGTCCATAATGCCTTCTGGCACTTCTGCGCCGTCAGCTAACAAGATCGCAGGGTTCGTCATCAAGTGACCCACGTTACGTACGAACAACATAGAGCGGCCTTTCACAGAGAAAGTTTCGCCATTCAAGCCGGTGTACTCACGATCGGGGTTCATTTTACGAGTAAAAGAGCTGTTACCTTTATTTACTTCTACCGCTAAATCACCTTTCATAAGACCTAGCCAATTGCCATAAGCAACCACTTTATCTTCGCCATCAACACAAGCAACCGAATCTTCACAATCCATAATGGTTGTTAGTGCAGATTCCATCGCGATATCTTTCATACCGGCGGCATCGGTAGAACCAACTGGGCTTGTTGCATCAAATTGAAGCTCAAAACGAAGACCGTTATTCTGTAAAAGAATGCCAGTAGGCGCAGCGGCATCGCCAACAAAACCTTGTAGCTTGTCTGCGTCTTTAAGACCCGTTGTTGAACCGTCTTTTAGAGTCACTTGCAAAGCGCCATCTTTGATTGCATATTTAACGCTATCAGCGTGATCACCCGTTGCTAAAGGCGCTGCTTCATTTAAAAAGTTACGCGCATAAGCAATCACTTTATCGCCACGAACTTGGTTATAACCAGGGCCTTTAGTTGCGCCATCTTCTTCTGAGATTGCTTTAGTACCGTACAATGCGTCGTACAAAGAACCCCAACGTGCATTAGATGCGTTTAAAGCAAAACGCGCATTCATGATCGGTACAACTAGCTGTGGGCCCGCCATTTTTGCGATTTCTGGTTCAACATTGGCTGTTGTAGCGGCAAAATCTTCACCTTCAGGCACGAGATAACCGATTTCTTGTAAAAATGCCTTATATTCTGCGGCATTGTGAGGCTGACCTGCTCGTTCAGTATGGTAAGCATCGATTTTTGCTTGCAGCTCTTCACGCTTAGCTAATAAAGCGCGGTTTTTAGGTGCTAGCTCATTGGCAATTTTGTCGAACTTAGCCCAAAAATCTTGTGCATCAAGACCTGTACCAGGTATGGCTTGATTATTAATAAAATCAAAAAGCTCTTTAGCAACTTGGATGCCGCCAGTTTGAACGTACTCAGTCATTTTATAGCCTCAAAAAAACTAAATGTAAGTCTGCTTCTTTAATATGTCTTGCAACAGCAAAAAAGAAACACACAGTAAAAACGTTTCTTTATCTGCTTAACAGCAATAAGGAAACAGTTAAAATTATGGCGCAAATCATACAGTAAAAATAGGTGAGCTTCTACGCCAGAGCTACTGACAAAATCTCTGATTAGCACTGTTTTAGGGTATTTACACAAAAATACAGAAGAAAATTTGCTGTTTCTGATTCATTTACTGCAGTAGTAGTGTAATCAACATAAGAGTGAAGACTATGCAAACAACTAAATACTGGGCACCTTCTATACTTGCCCTAGCCATCGCATCCCCTGCTATGGCGAGTGATTTAAACATCAATGGTTTTTTAAGTGTTGGCGCAAGCATGCTTGACGATGACAAAGTTGAGGTTGCAGGTGCAGATACCCAGGGTGGTTTTAAACAAAACACAATTTTAGGTTTACAAGTTAGTAAGCAAGTTAACGATTCAACATCGGTTACCGGACAACTAGTATCCCGCGGCAGCGATGATTACTCGACAGAAGCAGCATGGGCTTTTGTTACTTATGCCGCCAACGATAATTTAGATTTGCGCATGGGTCGCTTACGCATCCCTGCTTTTTACTACTCAGATTTCTTAGAAGTAGGTTACACCTATAATTCCATTCGCCCAGCAGAAGAAGTGTATCGCCTACCCTTCTCTTCTTTCGATGGTGTTGATTTTACTCAGCGCTTTAGCTCTGGCAACATCGACGGTAGCGTGCAAGTTTATTATGGCCGTTACGTGGGTGACTTTAAAGCGGAAGGCGACGATACTATTTATGCCGCCGATTTTAGAAATCTCACCGGTGTGTCTGTTAATACCAACTTTGGCAATTTTGGTACGCGTTTAAGCTATAACCAGGGTGAATTAAACCTTGCTGGTGGAGCTGACCCGACATCTAATTTGGCACTAGCCGAAGCAGGTGCTGGAGCTATCGCAGGATTACTTGGTGATGCAAGCGCCGCGGAAGATTTCAATTTAACCGGTCAAACCTCACAGTTCATAGCCGCTGCATTAACCTATGACGATGGCACCTACAATTTACTAGCCGAGTGGACATCATTTGATCATGAAACCTCACTACTCGCTGACGACCAAGCCTGGATGGCCAGTGCCGCGATGCGCATGGGTGAATTTACCCCGCATATCAGATACTCAACCCGTAAAGAAGTAGCCGACTCGGGTAACGAAGGTAAAATCCAAAAGCAACTAGGCTTAGAAGGTGAAGAATCCAGTATCACTTTAGGTTTACGTTACGATTATGATTCATCAACCGCATTAAAGTTTGAAGCACAGCACCATGATGAAAAAACCATTGGTGGTGTCGATGGCGAATCTGCCATGCTTTACAGCGTTTCTGTTGACCTAGTCTTTTAAGGAGTTATACCTATGAAATTATTCACCTCTTCATGCGCAGCGCTTCTTATTAGCATGGCATCGAGTATCGCGTTTGCCGAAGTATCGGTTATCGTAAGTGCTAATAACCCAAATGCCAGCATTGATAAGAATACCGTGAGCAAAATCTTTTTGGGCAAAACTAAAAGTTTTCCTGACGGTACACAAGCGGTTCCGGTTGACCAAAATGAAGGTTCAGCAACCCGTGCCACCTTCAACGAGCAAATTCTGAATAAATCAGACAGTCAGCTAAAGTCTTACTGGTCACGCTTGATCTTTACTGGTAAAGGCACCCCACCAAAAGAGTCGGGTACCGATGCCGAAGTTAAAGCGCTCGTTGCTAACAACCCAAACATTATCGGTTATATCGATTCTGCAGCAGTTGATGCAAGCGTTAAGGTAGTACATAAATTTTAATCTTTTATAAAAGGCAGTGACTGCCTTTTGTTACCAGATTAACTACACAAGGCGATGTCTTATTTATAAGCATCGCCTTTTTATTTTGTTGCGGTTAACATTACAATTTAAAATCTGAAGTACCTGCTTCTACGTACCTATTAATCTAACTAGAATCATCTAACTAGAATCATCTACAAACCATCTACAAGATAAGGCGAATACTGTGACTGTGGACCAGCAAGATAGCATTGCAAATGAAAAGAAAAAATTTGGTGTAATGATGGTGAACCTAGGCACCCCAGATGCCCCCACCCCGAAAGCGGTTAGAGCGTATTTAAAAGAATTTTTATCCGACGTGCGCGTTGTTGATGCCCCCAGAATTATTTGGTGGTTTGTCCTTAAAATTATTTTATTAATTCGCCCCAAGCCTGTGTCAGAAGCTTATGCCAGTATTTGGACCGACGAAGGCTCCCCCCTGCTTGCCATCTCTAAAAAACAAGCGAAAGCAGTTAAAGTCCATTTAAAAGAAGTTACCGGAGACGATATACCTGTCGAACTGGCAATGACTTACGGCAGCCCAAGCATTATGAACGCGGCGAATGCATTGCGCGCGCAAAATGTTGAACGTATTTTAGTTTTCCCGATGTACCCACAGTTTTCTTCATCCACCACCGCTGCCATTTACGATAAAATGTCGGATTTATTAAAGATGTGCCCGCACTTGCCCGAAATGCGTTGGGTACGCGATTATCACGATCACCCACAATACATTGCCGCCTTAGCGCGCTCGGTAAAAGAACAGTGGCAAAAATCTGGGCAATCCGAAAAACTGCTAATGTCGTTCCATGGCGTACCAAAACGCTATACTGAAAAAGGCGACCCTTACGAGTACCATTGTCGTAAAACAGCTGATTTATTAGCCGAAAAATTGGAATTGAAACCCGAGCAATGGCTTTGTACCTTCCAGTCGCGCTTTGGACGTGAAGAATGGGTCAAACCTTATACCGATGAAACGCTAAAACAATGGGGTAAAGACGGTATTAAAAGTGTTGACGTAATATGCCCTGCATTTGCCGCGGATTGCTTAGAGACATTGGAAGAAATTCAGGTTGAAAATATGGAATACTTTACCGAAGAAGGTGGCGAAGTTTATAACTATATTCCTGCTTTAAATGACAACCCAGATCATATCGAATTATTAACGGATTTAGTTGTTCAACACACCCAGGGTTGGGACAAGATTTAACAGCTTTAAGTTGCTTAGATGATGTAACGATTAGCGCTTTAATGGCTAATTGTTACAGTTATCACGCTTGACTCATTGCCCTTAAGAAATCTATTAATTATTAGCTTCAACTATCAGTATCAACTATTAGCTTCAATTATCCTGATAATCCCCATAGATAACCACAATTGCAAAGTATCAATCCCCCCGCGATACGCCGCTTCATTGTCAGCAAGCCCCGCTTGTAATAACACAGCATTAACTAGCTCATTACCACGCCATGGCGTCTGTTGAGTCTGACTCGCTTGTTTAGTGTCAGATTTTAATAGAGATATGAGCTGCAAGGTAAAAGGATTTGTTTCTGCAAATTTTACTTTGCTATTAGCATTATTTTGATTTTTTGTAACATCCCTATCGTCACGATAAACAATCAGCGCAGTCGTTTGCTCAGCCACTTGTATGTTATCAACAGAAACCTGATGAACTGGATAACTGTATAAGTTACCTTCAACCACCGCCGACAGCACAATAAAAGAATTTTCTATTAACCCTTCAGCGTGGTTATTTGAGTAATGATAACCCGCAGGACACAAGTGTGTTTCTGTGGTCACATCCACATACAGCTCTAACCATTCGTAATGAGCCAATTCAAGGATGTACTCAGGGTCTTGGCTTATCGGCTGATACTCGTGCTGTAAAAATGTTAAAAACTCACGGGAAATTTCCAAAAATAAGGGCGATGAATTGCTATGCTGTGAAAAAAATTCTCGACCTAATTGACGCCAACGCTGCTCACCTAAAATATCCGCAAGCACCGGAAAAGCACCGCTAATAAAGCCCATTATATTTTTAAAAAATAAATCACGATACACCGCCATGTGGCGATCACCTACGCCCACTGGTTTAGTACAGAGATTAGGGTGTTTAATATGCTCTGCAAATATCCGCTGAACTTGCTGAAACCGTGGAAGATTAGGCTGATCTGTAGAACTCATACGGGTTATTTACCCCTTGCCTGCAAGCCATGAATCATGTCTATTTCTTGCATAAGCTCGGCCATATTAGGAAGGTTAAAATCACGTTCTAATAAAGTAGGGATGATGCCATGATGCTGATAAGTGAAGGCAAGCAGATCCCAAACATCACTTTTTACCGCAGCGCCATGGGTATCGATTAATAAATCATCCGCTTCTTGATAATGCCCAGCAACGTGAAGGTATGAAATTCTATCGCTAGGTATAGCTTGTATGTATTCAAAAGCATCAAAGCCATGATTGCTACTATTTACGAATACGTTGTTTACGTCCAGCAAAATACGACAATCACTCTCAAGGACAACCGCTTTCAAAAAATCGATTTCTGCCATTTCTTTACCGGGCTCGGCATAAGCAGAAACATTTTCAATAATAAGTGGCTGCTCGATGATATCTTGTACAATACGAATACGCTCGGCAACGTAGCTGACTGCTTCTGCGGTAAAAGGAATGGGCATTAAGTCGTACATGTGACCACCATGACTGCAGTAGCTCAGGTGTTCGCTGTAAGCCTTAATACCATGCAAACGCATAAAATCGCGTATTTGCTTAACCAATTCAATATCCAGTTTATCTGGGCTACCGATTGATAAAGAAAGGCCATGACACAAAAAATCAAACTGTTCGGTAAAACGTTGAAACTGTTTTCCCCAGCGGCCACCTACCTGCATCCAATTTTCTGGGGCGACCTCCATAAAGTTAATGCTATCGAGAGCGTGACTGTCTTTATCCAACATAGACGCCAAAGGCGCTAACAAGCCGCGCCTTAACCCAAGGCCAGCGCCGGTAACTGGAAAACGTGTTACTGCAGGATTTGGCATATAGATACCCTAGCTACCACATTTGCCTTCACCGCATTTACCTTCACCGCACTTGCCTTCGTGGGCTGATTTAGCTTTGTTTTGCATACTTTCGCCACACTTGCCTTCACCACATTTGCCTTCGTGGGCTGACTTCGCTTTGTTTTTCATGCTTTCGCCGCACTTGCCTTCACCACATTTGCCTTCGTGGCTCGATTTCTTCTCACCACCGCATTTGCCTTCTCCGCATTTGCCTTCATGATGAGCCGCTACCTTGTAACCTGCTTGCAATTGAGTGGTAGCAAAAGGATTTTCTGCTGCCTGAGTAGCCGGTACTTGGGCCATAGCGGTCACTAAGGCAGCACCCATAGTCGTGGTGATCGTGGCAGTCACGCTGTTGTTCTTACTAGCTGTTAAATTCGTGTTGGCGTTGTTCATAAGTAGTCCTTGTTATTATCGTTAACGCTTTGTTAGATAAACCTTAAAGCGAAAGTTCAATTTTTATCTCATTCCACTTTTGACGCAAGCGTTTAGTGGATACTGGTTCACTGGTACCTAAAGGCTGAGCAAACAATGACATTCTCAACTCTTGTATCAACCAATAAAACTGAAACAGATGTTTATTAGCATAATACGGCACAGCCATTTGTTTAACACCCGTTTGATACAAATTATGTATCTCGTCAACCTCGGCAATTCTTAAGCGGTCACGCTGAAGCTGCCCTTGTAATTTATCTAGGCGATATAAAATGCCTTCTAAATAACGCGGATATTGCTTCAGTTGTGACCAAGGAGTGTGCAATATAAAGTGCGAGCAAAACAGCTCAGCTAACTGGGCTTTAATATCGCTATAGGCAAAAGCGCGCTCTATGCTAGTTTGCCCTTTCATCTGTTTTAAAATTTTATGCCGTAACGGCAATACCCGCTTTAACCACTCTATAATGGCTAATAAGGTGTCGTGTAATTGTGCGCGTTTTTCTAAGCACGCAGTAAATGCATGGTCTGTTCTGGGCAGCGGATCATCCCCCAACATACACAAATTATAACAGGCATCTAGAATGTCATCGTACAACTCTTGTTTTGCGACTAACCCCTGGGCATAAGGCATAACCGTATCGAGTAACCGCAGTTGTTTACGCAAATCTTTATCTTGGGTTGCTAACGTTAACCGCAGTAAACGAATAATAGCTTGTCGAGTAGATAACTCAGCAAAACCTTCGTCAGCGTGCAGAGTCATGTCAACCGAGTTACCCTTATCCACTAACATTGGGAACATGCGCACTTTTAAGCCCTGCAGTTCACGTTCAGTGACGTTGGGAATTTCTGAGAAATCCCACTGAGTAATATTAGAGCGGTCGAATTCACTGTCGGTTAAATCCGTAGCCTGCGCTTGTGACACACCTTCAAAGCGTTCAATTAATGCGGCTAAATCTCTCCCCTGCCCAACCATTTTATCGTTATCGATCACCTGATAATTCATTTTAAAATGATCGTCTAAATTAATGCTTCTTATTTCTTCTATCTCTAATTTAATGCGATAGGTTTGGTATAAATACTGAATTAACTGGGCAAATAAACCGCCCTCACTCGGGCTGGCTTTAGTCAAAAAGTCCGACACAGTATTGGGTACCGGTACTAATTGTTTGCGTATTGGTTTGGCCAAGCCTTTAAGAATGGCGATGCATTTATCTTTAATAAATCCCGGCACTAACCAATCAGCTTGATCTACAGGGATTTGCCCAAGCACCGACGCTGGAACGGTCATAGACACACCATCGTCTTTTGCCCCGGGTGAAAATGCATAAGAAAGCGGAAAACTAATACCCTGATAAACAAAATAACTGGGGTACAGTGCATCGGTAACACTGTCTTCACTTTGTTTTAATAAATAATTTTTGGTGAGGTAAAGCTGTTTTTCTTGCTCTGGATTCTTTTTTAGCCAGGCATTTAAGCTAATAATCGACGCAACATCAGTCGGAATATGCTCATCATAAAAGTGGCCAACAACCGCATCTTCTACCACATAACTGCGGGTACGAGTTTTTTCTTCCAGTTCGGCCAACTCGGCGATTAACTCGATATTATGCTTATAGAATCGTGCTTTTAATTCAATATCACAAGTGACCAGACCTTGCTGTATGAATAAATTACGCGCTTCTGGCATATTTACACGACTAAAATCGACCGCTTTTTTAGGGTTAATAATTAAGCCATACAAACTGGTTTGCTCATAGGCAATAACCTGCCCGCGCTTTTTACTCCAATTGGGTTCAAAATAACTCTTTTTTAACAGCGGTTTTGCCAATTGCTCTAACCAAGCGGGATCTATTTTAGCCACCGTGCGAGCATACAGCCGGGATGTCTCCATCAGCTCTGCAGCCACAATCCACTTAGGCCGCTTTTTAAACAAACCAGATGCAGGAAATATTTGTAGTTTACGCGCCCGAGCGCCCAAATACTCAGCCGCATCTTCTTTTTGTGCAATGTGGCTTAACAAACCTGCCAATAGCGACTTGTGAACATTTTCATAACTGGCGGGTTCTGCATTGAGTACAAACTCCATTTCTCGACATAAAATATGCAGTTGTTTGTGCACGTCGCGCCATTCGCGCATACGCATGTAATTAACAAAATGTTTTTGGCACCATTTGCGCAGTTGAGAGTTGGTTAAGGCTTGGCGCTGTTCTTCAAAAGCGTCCCATAAATTTACAAAGGTTAAAAAATCAGATTCTTCATGGACAAATTCTTTGTGCTTTTGATCCGCTGCTTGTTTTTTATCGGCAGGGCGCTCACGCGGATCTTGAATACTTAAAGCAGCGGCGATAATCAATACCTCGCGTAAAGCATTTTGTTGTTTTGCTTGTAAGAGCATCCTTGAAATTCGAGGTTCAACCGGCAAGCGCGACATAGAACGGCCAAGCTTTGTTAGGCCATAACCGCCCTCTTTTAGACCATTAACCGCCTCCAATTCTTGTAATAAATTAAAGCCATCTTTAATAAATCGAGGATCTGGAGCATCGACAAAAGGAAAGTCGTGAATATCTCCTAAGCGCAGAGAGATCATTTGCAAGATCACTGCGGCTAAATTGGTTCGTTGAATTTCGGGGTCGGTAAACTCTGGGCGCGATAAAAAATCGTCTTCTGAATATAAGCGGATGCAAATACCATCAGCAACACGCCCACAACGACCCCGTCGCTGATTGGCACTGGCTTGAGAAATGGCTTCTACTGGCAAGCGCTGAACTTTAGAGCGATAACTATAACGGCTGATACGTGCTATACCAGAATCAACCACGTAGCGTATACCGGGAACGGTTAGAGAGGTTTCAGCTACGTTGGTGGCTAAAATAATTCGCCGCCCTACCGATTCGGTAAAAATTTTACCTTGTTCGCTGGGGCTTAATCTGGCGTAAAGCGGCAGTATCTGGCTAGTTCTTAGATCCTTATCGTGAGCTGTTTGTTTACGAAGAAATTCTGCACATTCACGAATTTCACGCTCGCCGGGTAAGAAAATCAATACGTCACCGGCTTGTTGTCTTTTACGGTCCTCATCTGCCAGCTCTTGCAACGCATGCAAGATGCCTTCTTGCAAAGTTAGATCAGTATCGTCTTCACTTTCTCTTACCAATGGCCGATAACGATCTTCTACCGGGAAGGTGCGCCCAGACACCTCAATGACCGGGGCATTTGAAAAATGATCACTAAAACGTTTTAAGTCAATAGTAGCAGAGGTAATAATAACTTTTAAATCGGGGCGTTTAGGCAGAAGTTGTTTTAAGAAACCCAGTAAAAAATCAATATTCAAGCTGCGCTCATGGGCTTCATCAATGATGATGCAATCGTATTCGGATAAAAATTTATCGTGCTGGGTTTGTGACAGCAAAATACCATCGGTCATGAGCTTGACCCGTGTTCTTTCGCTAGTTTGATCACTAAACCGAACTTGGCAACCCACTTCTTGGCCCATTTCTACGGCTAGTTCTTGGGCAATACGGTTAGCTACCGAACGCGCTGCTAATCGCCTTGGTTGAGTATGAGCTATAGTACCGGCTTGCCCTAAACCAAGTTCTAAACAAATTTTTGGAAGCTGCGTGGTTTTACCCGAACCCGTTTCACCGGCAATAACCACTACTTGATGTTCTTTAATAGCGTTAAGTATTTGCTCCCGCTTTAAACTAACCGGTAACGATTCTGGGTACTCTAAACGTAAAGCACCTTGTCTGGCTAAAACAGCTTTTTGGCTGGTCTCTATTGCAGACAAAAACTGTGCAAGTTTTTTACTGAAAGGCTTTTTTTGCTTTGCTAAACTGTGAATCGTTTGCAAGCTTCGATTCAAACGAAACTTATCTTTGGCTAAACATTGCTGCACCGCTTGCTTGAGTGCCTTAAAGTCAAATTCGCTATCTTGATTCACGTCTAATCCACAACCTGTTGAATACCCAAAAAAACCCTGCATTGCGCATACAAAAACGCCCTACAAGTGCAGGGCGTTATTGTAACAAACTTCATGGCGAACGCTGTAAGCATTCGCTGTTTGCCTTACGCTTTAATTTTAGCCAATTCTTCGTCGCGTAACTCACGACGTAAAATTTTACCCACGTTAGTTTTTGGCAGCTCGTCACGGAACTCAACAAACTTAGGAATTTTATAAGCGGTTAAACGCTCACGAGCCCATTTTTTAACATCGGCTTCGGTTAAATCTTTGTTGCTTGCGACAACAAATACCTTAACCACTTCCGAGCTCTTAGGATCTGGAATACCAATGGCGGCAGCTTCTAAAACATCTGGGTGAGCAGAAATCTCATCTTCTACTTCATTAGGGAATACATTGAACCCGGAAACAATGATCATATCTTTTTTACGATCAACGATTTTCATATAGCCATCATCAGAAATCACTGCAATATCGCCAGTTTTTAACCAACCATCAGCAGAAATAGTTTCGGCTGTGGCTTCTGGGCGCTGCCAGTAACCCTTCATGACTTGTGGGCCTTTTACGCAAAGTTCACCGGACTCACCCATGGGCAAATCGTTACCATTATCATCAATGGTTTTACATGCCGTGCTGGCAACAGGCAGACCAATGGTTCCTAGCTTGATGTAGCCAGGAGGATTAAACGACACCACTGGAGAGGTTTCTGTCATACCAAAACCTTCGGCGATGTCACAGTTAGTAACTTTTTTCCACTGATCAGCAGCATCTTTGGTTAATGCCATACCACCAGAAATAGTGAGTTTAAGACCGCTAAAATCAAGACCTTTGAAAATATCGTTATTGCATAGAGCAACAAATAAAGTGTTCAAACCAACAAAGCATGAAAACTTGGTATTTTGTAATATTTTAATAAAACCAGGAATATCGCGAGGGTTAGGAATTAATACGCTGTGGTTACCGGTTTGCAATAACACCATACAATGAACCGTAAAAGCGTAAATGTGGTAAAGCGGTAATGGCGCAATCGCAGTTTCTTTACCCTTGTTAAGAGCCATGGCGAATAAGCCATCACACTGCAGCATGTTAGCGATAAGGTTTCCGTGAGTCAGCATTGCACCTTTAGCAACACCCGTGGTTCCGCCGGTGTATTGTAAAACAGCTACATCATCTAACTTAATTTCTGGTGTGGTAAACGACTTACCTTGGCCAAGGCTTAACGCTTTGCGTAAAGAAACAAAACCAGGAATATTGAATGATTCTACTTCTTTTTTAACGTACTTTAATACGTTATTAATTAGCACGCGTTTAACCGTACTGTGCATATCACCAACTTCTGTGACGATAACGGTTTCGATACCTGTTTTAGCAAGAATACGTTCAGCTTTGGCTGCCATGTTGGCAAGCACGACCAAGGCTTTAGCGCCAGAGTCGTTAAACTGATGCTCCATTTCACGTTCGGTGTATAAAGGGTTCGTGTTAACCACTGTCATACCTGCACGCATAGCACCAAACACAACAATAGGGTATTGCAATACGTTAGGTAGTTGAACGGCAATTCGATCGCCCGGCTTTAAGCTAGTTTCGTTTTGCAAGTAAGCTGCAAACGCCGCACTTTTTGCTTCAAGATCAGAATAAGTAATCGTTTGACCTAAGCAAGTAAAGGCTGGATTAGCCGCGTATTTGGCAATAAAACTATCAAATACATCAACAACTGATTGATACTGAGTCATATCAATTGTTTTAGCCAAGCCGGCTGGGTATTTGTCCTGGAAAAAAGTTTCGTTCATGTCAACTCCCAATTAAGTTTGTACACTAATCGTATTAAATACAGTTTGTTTTGTGCATGCGAGAATCTGAAAATATACTCTCGCTAATTTTGACGTAAAGTTAAAGCGCTGAGACTAACAGTTTTTGTCAGTTCGAGCAAAAGACATGAGAAAATTCCTACAAAATTTGTCCAAAAAACAGTAATCTAGAGTAATTTTATAAGCGATCCACTTGATCTGTTAAGCAGGCTAGAACATGAATAATAGTGCCAACCTCAGTATCAGCAAACAAACAACCACAATAACAACAGAAGATGGCCGCCTTATTGTCATTCATCACTGGTTGGCTGACTCCCACTCAGCAACTTCACCTTCAAACGGTTCTTTTAAAGGCTACTTGCACATTTGTCATGGTATGGCAGAGCACATAGAACGCTATCATGATTTTGCAAGGGCCATGGCAGCACAGGGCTTTTATGTATTCGGCCACAATCATCGTGGCCACGGAATGAACGAATCATTAGGCCATTACGCCGACGAAAACGGCTGGCAAAAAACCATTATCGATACTAAAGCTGTGCAAGACGCAGTCATTACAGAGCAGTCGTTACCAGTGTTTATGTTTGCCCATAGTATGGGGTCATTTATCGCTCAAGGTTTCGCTATGCGTCATGGCGAACGCTTATCAGGGTTAATCCTTTCCGGCAGTAATTACCAACACCCATTTCTGTATTATGCCGGTCGCTTAGTTGCTCAGTTTGAAAATTTACGCCTGGGCATGGGCAAACCATCCCACGTCATGGATAAACTTTCTTTTGCTTCGTTTAATTCACACTTTAAACCTAATCGTACAGAGTTTGATTGGCTTAGCAGAGACCCAACACAAGTCGATCAATACATAAAAGACCCCTTGTGTGGTTTTGTTTGCAGTGCAGAAACATGGCGGCAGTTATTGGGTGGGCTAATTGAAATCAGCAAGCCTGTTAACCTAAACAAGATACCGGCTCACTTACCACTGTTTTTACTGGGCGGTGACTGCGACCCTGTTGGCAGAATGGGAAAAGGAATACCGGCTCTGGCCAATAAACTAAAGCAAAGCAATCATCCGCAGGTTGATGTCAAACTTTATAAAGACGCGCGCCATGAAATGCTGAATGAAATCTGCAAACTAGACGTTTATCAAGACGTAGCTAACTGGTTACAGGCAAGATTGTAATAACAATTGTCAAACTATTATTGTGCGGTGTATCGGTTGTTAAAAATAGGCGTGTGTACGCCCTCTTGAGCGATAAATTGAAAAGGGATGGAATAACTGCCATTACCTGAGTTGTAACGCATCACAAAATGCAAATGTGGCCCGGTTGAAAATCCAGTATTGCCAACTCTAGCTAATACATCACCAACCATAATGCGCTCACCCAATTTCACCACAGCACTGCCGTGTAAGATGTGCGCATAAATAGCATAGCTTTCGTCGTCGTGCATCACGGTCACATGATTGGCTTTATTTAAAAAATACTGTGCAGCGCCACCAAGCGTAAAGTGATCTTGAACATCAGCCACTATGCCCTCTTTTACCGCAGTTATTTCTGTACCAATCGGCATAGCGATATCAACGGCATAACGATTACCACGGCCACTATGACTGAATTCACCCTTAAAACCTTGGCTAATTTTAAAAGTTTGCCCAGATGAATAGGGTAATGGGATGCGTTTGTTCTCGGGTTTTGCTGCCGGAGCTCCCAGCAAGTAAAAGTGTTCAATGGATTTGTCTAGGCTCGCTAAAGAAAAATCATTAGAGTTTAACGTGACTGATTGAAAAGGCCTTGTTAACACCGAAGTAAAATATGTTCTTTCGCCCTTTACTCTTAACCAGTGCTGAACCGTAACAGGTAAAGGATTACTCAGATACCACGTATTTCCTGCATTGCCTGCCCCCTGTTTAATGATCAAGTCAGGCTTAATGATGGAGACTGTTTTTTTATTTATGACCTCAAATGCTTCGGCTTTTTGTTGTAATTTAAGATCGTTGCCCAATGATTGCTTGTCGCCGAATACCCATCTCCCTTGCTCATCTTGATAACGGTATAAGTTTGTTGCTAAACAGTTTGGGCTAATCAATAACAGCAAATGTGAGGTAACAATCAGAGACAGTAAAGCCTTTAAACCCATGCTATACACCCAATAAATATTGTATATTTCCCCTAGTATTAACCAAAAAAGCACCTCTCGCCATTGCTAGCGTAGGTGCTTTTTATGGGCTGTAAACAAAAACTAAGGTATGAATCGAATCGGGAATTCAACCGTAGTGATGTCGGCCTTAGGTTTACTGTCAAAAGCAATAAGTCGACAGCGTGAAGCTAAACGTTTTAGTAGCCTCTCGTCTTTTAATTCGCTTTCTGCAACCGTACAACTTGATACTTTACCGTCTGGTTGAATTTCAAGTTTAAGAGTCACACTGCCTTCAAGTGCCGCATTTTTACGCAACGCTCTCCGATACAGTTGGTCGAAGGACGACTTATGCTGTTCGAAAACCAAACGCAGTTCTTCTTGTGAGCGCGTATTAACCGCTTCTTCTTGCTGAATCTCTTCGGTACTGAGTTCTACCGAAGTTAACTCACGACCCGACAAGTCCTCACCCACAGTTGTGGTGGTTAACGCTGCCACACTTACACCACCAGAACCACGACCAACCGCATTACGGTCAATAACAGAGCCCACATTAGTTGCCTGATTACCCTTGTTAGATAGCCCCTTGCTTGAGGTATTTAACGCGGTAATAGGAACCGAAGACTTTATACTGCCCAAGGCTTTTAAAGCATCACTACCAAAGGCATCTTTGGCTTTTTGCTTAGCGGCCGCACGCTTTTCTTTGGGCGCATCTATTTTAGGTTTTGGTTTTGGCTTAGGTTTCGGCTTGGGCTTGGGCTTAGGCTTAGGCTTAGGCTTTTCTTCGACCTTTTTTGGCTCTGGTTTTTTCTCAATCTTTTTCTCTATTTTTTTCTCCACCGGTTTTGGCTTAGGCTTTTCTTGCTTTTTTCTCTGAATAACTTTTGCCAGTGCCGGCGGTACTTTTTCGAGTTCCTCACGCTTTATTTCTGGCAAGGTGATTTTTGGAATGATAATACTGAGTATCACTACAAAAGCTAAAAAGCCTGCCAAAATACTATAAAAGGTTTTTTTATCCGAATCGTTCCAAGGTAATTCGGGCGCTTTTCTTAAATGAGTTTTTGTTAATAGGGTAGACATATCTAACCTGCCTCCCCTTTTTGGTTCACCGCCAAAGATATATTGTTAAATTCAGCTTTGGCACAGGTATCCATGATGCGCTTTAACACAGAATACGGTGTGTTTTTATCACCCATAATGGTAATAGGTCGGCCAAATTCTTTTAGTGCTTCGGGTAACGGCGAACGCGTTGCGAGGTAATCCAGTTCTTTTTTCAAAGCAGGAATTATTTCACCCTCTATTTTAGCAACCTCCGACATTTTAATTACCGGCCGACCCTGCACTAACACATCATCGACTGTAACTAAAATACGCACTGTGTCTTTTAGCTCATTTGTGGCAACTGATTTTGGCAACTGAATGGCATCGTTATTTTGCACTTCTGAATCGTTTTGATTAAGCATCAAAAAGAAAACTAAAATGGTAAAAATATCCATTAATGCGGTTAAATTTAAAGCCGATTTTTGCGCGTTACGCTTATGATTACGACTCATGCGCTTTGCGCGTCTAGACATTTTCATAGCGGCTCCTTAGCAGTGTCCTGCGTCAGTGCTGCGGCATCGCCCAACGATACTTCTGGAAATAAAACCGCATCAACCACCGAGGTGACAACGACCGTTTCATAAGTACGTGCAGTATCCATCACCGCCACCAGTGTTTGATAATTCACTTCTGGTGTAGACAACAATACAACGTCTTTTTTCTCCGGAAAGCTTTTTTTCACTTGCTGAAGAACCGTCGACAATTCTTGGTAGTTATGCTCTTTATCAACTTTAGGTATGTCACCCACTAAACGCGATGCACCACCTGCTGCCACGACAACTTGCATGCCTGTTTTACGAATCGTAACTTCTACTGATACGTCTTCAGGGTTAGCGCCCCCGACAGAATCCCCTAATGGCAATTTAAGATCTAACACCGATGTTTGTGCAAATACCATGTTTAGTAGTAGCACTGGCACCAATACAATCATTAAATTCATGAAGGAAGTAATATCGAGATCCGCCTCTTGTTTTATTCTTTTATGGCGTCTCATTACAACTGCTCCACTAGCCTTCTTTATTTGGGTTTGGCTTACGCTCGCTAACAATATTTAAAAACTTCACCCCAGCCATCTCAATACTGTCGATGATTTCATTGGTTTTGGTTTGCAGAAAAGTGTGACAAAGCAACAATGGAATCGCTGCCATCAAGCCAAATGCTGTGGTGTTCATAGCAACGGAAATAGATTGTGAAAGCAAGGTAGCTTTATCCGCAGGTGCGGCATTAGCAACGGCGGTAAAAGCAGTAATCAGCCCCATAATTGTTCCTAACAGGCCCATTAATGTTGCAATATTGGCAAGGGTTGCAATGTACTGAGTACGCTTTTCTAATTGAGGAATGGCTTCCATAACACCTTCTTCCATAGCCAGCTCAATATCGTCACGGCGACCAGAAGAAATTCGGCTGATGCCTGCAGAGAAAATACTGGAAATCTTTGCATCCGATGTTTGTGTGTAATTTAAAACAGCTCGAAAATCACGTTTTTGCAACAGGGGTAATATATCTTCGAAAGAACGACGATTAGATGATTTTTCTCTCGCCAAGAAAATAAAACGCTCAAGTGTGACAGCCAACCCAATCGCCAAAACGATGCCGATTGGAAACATGAAAGGACCACCCTCTTGAAAAAAGCGAACGATTGTATCCATTTGTACTCCCCATTTTTTTATTATTTATTGGTTATTAGTTATTGGTTTTTCTTTTATTATTTATAATTAAGAATTAAACGATTCTTAATTAATCTTTTGTTAAATCGCTATAAGATTTAGGCTAAAGATACTTGTATTTCAAACAACAGTTGCAGTTAACAGGTTTTGAAATGTATTTTTCCAAATCAGTATACTGACTGACTCAGTTGAATTCTATGGCGCACCATTTAAAAATAATGACTTTATTATTTATTATTGTCTTGCTTGGGTGTAAAGCTATCTTTTTTATTAAAGTGATTTAAATAGGCCACTTCGCGATTCATGATTTCTTTACTAATAGGCTTTAGCCAATGATCGCGGTAGCTAATTACTGGCCTATATAATCGCCCGGTTCCGGGCGCTTCTTGCCAAGGTGTAATGTACATAACATTAGGTTCTTCACTGTTACCTTGAATCGATATGCCCTCAAGACGGATTACTTCAGAGGCAAAGCTGATATTTGCACCGATAATGAGTAAGTATAATAAGTGCTTCATTTTGGTTTTCCTTCAGACTCTAGTGCGGACTGAGCTGCAGGCACCTCTGCCGGTGTGCTTTGGGATTGCTCTTCTATTTGTTTTTCTATTTGTTTTTCTACTGGTTTTTCTACTGGTTTTTCTACTGGTTTTTCTACTGGCTTTTCAACTTCAATCTTGATTCTATCTTCTTCTGGCACTCTGCGTTTCAAATCCACTATCCAAGACTCGACTGTTTTAAACTCTTCAGTCGTTGTCGATTGATTCGCTTCATCATCACTATCTAATGACTCACTTGGGCTTGTAAAAGTAGCAAGATAACGTTGGTAATAGTGCAAAGCTGCTGGCTCATCATGAAGGTATAGATCAGATAAAACGCCTAAATTAAACAAAGATAAGGTGTCACTAGGGTTACACACCATTGCTTGCTGATATTGTTCTTTCGCCTGTATAAATTGACCCATTTCTCTGAATATTAGTCCTTTAAGCGCAATGGCCTGGCAAAAATTCGCATCTAGTTGCAAAGCTAATTCTATACTAACCAAAGCTTCTTCGTATTTCTCTTGTCGATTTTGCGCAAGAGCTAAATTGGTCCAAGGGCCCGCAAAACTGGGGTATTTTGCGGTGAGTAATAGTAGTTGCTGCTCTGCTTCGCTAAACTTTTGATCGCGCAACAAAACCAACGCCTCACTAAAGCTTTGCTGCAGCTCTGGATTGATCGGCCCCAGCACTTGTGCTTGTGTATCAACAACAACCGGCTTAGGAGCTACAGAACTACAACCCGTTAACCCGAGAAACACAAAAGAAAAAACCAGTATACTCGCGCGTATTGTATTATCGTATCGCGTCGACATAATCCACCTGTTTTTCAAACTTTGCATATTGAGCGGGCATTAGATTAGCTAATGAACCATAACTTTTCTTAACCCACTTGTCGTATAAACCATCATAAGTACGCCCGGCATTGGTTTGATGTACTTCGATTGCCGCCTCTTCTAACGGGAACGCTTGGTCTTCTAGCAAGAAATCATATTCTTCTAGCTCTAGTTCGTCTAATCCGCTGGGGCGCTCAGAGGTCATTAGTCGCTTACTAAATTGTGAATAAAGCTCTGCTATGCGATAGGTTGCAGAAGTCGTGAATTCCAAAACACCTATCTGCACTGCTTGGGTATAACGCTCCAGTGCTGCCTGCATTAAGGTATTCTTTTTATTAATGCTAGCCGCAAGCGGTAAGGTAATATTTACGCGATCGTATTTTATGCGCTCGTTTTCTGCTAGTTCGTAGGCGGCTTTTGCTGCTAAGTATTTTGAACGATCAGTTTTGTCTTCTTTAGCACCTAGGTGCAACCACACTATTTTGTTTAACCAAAACAAGCGCTTTGTCGTTTCATTTTTCGACAAGTAAATTTGGTCTAGCTTATGATGAGCCTCAATCGCAGGATTAAAAGGTCTTTTATAATCATGAGCATAACGTTTATACATAGCCAAAGCATTTTCTAAATCATTGGCTTTTTCAAAATATTCAGCGGATTGGAAAAGTGCTATACGCTGTTGATCTTTGTCCCCTTTTTGTTGCCAAATTTTTTGCAATTCAAAAGCGGCATCTCGCCAATTTTGCTGACTTTCATAGGCAACAATTAACTTTGATGGAATGTCTTTTAATAATCTATGTTTAGGGTAAGATTTTCTAAAAGCCAGCAGCACAGGAACTGCCTCATCGTATTTTTGTGCAGCCATTAATAAAGTAGCCGCATCAAACTCTGCACTCACTTTAATATCACTTTCGGGGACTAAGGTTGCAATGCGTAACCAATTTTTAACCGCCAGTTCATTATCGCCGTTTAATTTTGCCAGCTCACCTTGTTTGTATACAGCAGCCGCTAATTTTTCACGTAAATCTTTACGCACCGTTGTTTTAATTGATTGATACTTTAATGCTTCTGTTATCGCACTTTCAGCTTCATCAAACTTCTCAAGCTCAAAACTGGAGTGGCCTCTGACCAACGCAGCTCCGTAACGATGACGATCAGATAAGTTGCCTTTACTTTGCCAAGCTAAATTAGCTGTGGTTAAAGCTTGCTCATAATAGCGATCGGCTAATAAGGTCTCCGCTGTATTTACTAATACTTGTCCGCGGCGGGCATCATTGGGAAACTCTTGAACAAAGCGCATGGCACTGGCAACGGTTAACTGTCGCCAAACAGCTTTCTCTGCGAGTTGTGGTTTATGCTTACTATAAGTAAGAATGGCTGCGTAGCCTGCTTCTGCGGCTTTTTCATAATTTGGATACTGATACGCTACTATTTCATAATGATCTTTTGCCAGTGGATATTGACGTATTTGATAAGCTACTTCTGCTAGTAAGAAGTGGGCTTTTGCGGCATCGTCGGCATCAGGAAAACTGTTAATGTAAGTTGCATACCAGTCAATCGCATCTTGCAAGCGTGCATTTTTTTCTTTCTTATTTTTAAGGCTTTGACCCCAGGCGTGATTAAAGCGTGCTAAATCCCAAAGATAGATTGCTAGTTCAGGTTTAATAATATTCTGAATGTCTTCGCTGTGAGTTTTATAATAGTTACTATTAACACCATAGCTGTCGACGTATATCTTCTTATGTTTTCTTAACAAGGTCGGATAACGCGCTTGTTCGTAACCCGCTATTAAGCGCTGGTAAAAAACAGGGGCACGATCATCATTAGGGTAACGGCTGATAAAAGCGCGCAAAGTTGAGGCACCGCTTTTGAAATATTTTTTCTGATAATACTGTCCAGCTAACGCTTCATAAACTTTATGTTCATAATGGCGCTCACCCTGCTGCGTGTAAAATTCATCGACCTTCTGCCAATCACCTAAATAATCGAAAGTAATTGCCATGATTCGCAGGATATCCTTCAGCATGTCTTGCTGGCTGATTGTCGCAGACGCTAGCGCATCTTGATTAGGAAATTCATCATCCAACACCCGTGTAAAGGATATTAATGATTGCTGATAATTATTTTGTTTAAATTGCGTCCAGCCAATCAAATAACCAGCACTAATAAAATATTTATTGTCTGTTGGTCCAAACTCAATCACTCGGCGAAATGAACTTTCTGATAAATCATATACTCCATTTGCGTAATATATTTCGCCCAGTCGAAACACAGCTTCTAAAAAATATTCTGAATTTGGGTAATCAGCTGCTAGTGATTCTAAAACCCGAATGGTTTCAAACGGTTCTGCGGCTAATGAGTAGGCTTTGGCCAATTGATACAGTGCAATGTCATTATCATCACGATCAGGATACTCGGCCAATAGAGCCTCGTAATCGGCAATAGAGTCGCGGCCATAATCGATAACAACTGCTTCATCATCTTTCTGACTAGAATCTGACTGACCAGAATCCGCTTGAATAGGTTCTGCTAAGTTTGAATCAATGTTATCGATAGAATAACTTTCATCCCATACAAATTGATCTTTCTGTAAGCGCAGGTTAGCAATACGATGATGAGTTCTTACACGCAGTTCGGCTTCTTCAGCAACGTCTAAGTAGTTTTGATACTTCTCCATTACTTGATCAAAATCGGTGTCTATATCTTCATTCGCTAGTATACGAACATTGGTGCTCTGCATATTTGCTAAGGTTTGATTTTTAAGTTCAGTGGGTTTGCTTAAGTTATCAAAAACACTGCAACCAGCCATGCCAAAAAAAGAGACTGCCAATAATAGTACAGAGATACTTTTAAACATATTAGCGCACCTCCTGATCGGCTAAATCAGCAGCGTTCGCGGCAGCATCTTTAACCATGGCTTTCTGTAAGGCATCATCATACAAGCGAGCAATTGACAGCCGAGTTTGCCCTAGATAATCATTAATACGTAGATGTAATTGAGTTAAATGAACATCTGCCATTTGCATCAACTCTTTTTTGCTTTGTTGCCTAGCCATTACTGTTTGCGCTTTCAAATTGGCGGTTGCCGTTAACAGTTCATTAACACGCTGAGACATACCTTGCCATGCTTGAGGTGACCATTTTATTGCTAGGCGTGTTTGCAATAACTGCTTGTTACTGCGTTTAATTAACTCATCCAATAATGTCAGCTGCTGTTTTAGCTGCCATTGCTTTTGTGATTTGGTTTCTTGCATGTGCCATAAAAACACACCATTAACACGACGCCAGCGCTGCATATAGGGCTGTAAATTACGACTCGGGGTATTGGTTAAATTCAATTTTTCGATTGATTTGACCGCACGGGATAATGAATCCATTTTGATTTTTTCAGCCGCATTGGGCAAAGCAAACAGATCTTGTGTTGACTGTTCAAGTTTAGATTGCAGAGTGCTTAGCTGTTGCTTTGCATTATCTAATAATTGTTTTGCACGCTTAGTTACTTCGACACCTCGGTCAACCTGAGATTGCTGCTGCCTTTGCTTGACTAAATCGAGCCACAGCAAAAGATGTGTTTCTTTTTCTGTTAAATGCTGAGTTATTAATGTTAGTTCTCGGTATTCTTTGAGGGCATTAATAAAATCTGTTTGAGTCATCAAGCCTTTCAGTAACGCGGAGTATTGGTTAAATTCAAACAAGGTATTAACCTCAGCTTGCCAACCCCAACCTGAACTATCTTGCTGTTTTATCCAATCATCAAGCCACGGATTTGATGTTAACTGCTGCTGTGTATTTTTAACCCTTTGCTGCAGGGTTAATAATTTAACTTCCGAACTTTCGAAGATTTTTAAGGCTTGTGTGTACGCCCCCATAAGCTCTAAAACATGAGGAACCGCCAATAGCGATTCCATAACATCGGGTTCAAAGATGTTATAACGCAGCTGCAGCTCACGCCAAGGCTGAAAAGCTTGCTGATAATTTTCTTGCTCTACTCTAGCCCAACCCAATTGCAATAATGCAGCAGGGGTATAAGGCCCATCTAAACTGATTCTTTTTAAATATTTTTCTGCAGTACGATATTTACCATCTTTTAAAAAATGCAACGCAGCAATTAAATTAATCCGATCCTTTAAATTTTTACCCTCTTCAGATTTAGGTGTATAAAATGCAGCATCCTCAATCAGCAAACTTAAACTTCTTCCGCTGTTATTACCTTGAAACATCGCCAATAAATAATTATGACGCGCATAACCCGTCCAAATATCAAAGCGACTCATTTTGCTAATTTGTTCTTGGGCAAGGTTATGCTGGCCAAGCTCGATTAAAGCTGTCGCTTTCATAAATTGTGTTTCAGCAAAACGATCTTCACCAAAGGTATTTAAATCGTCTTCTGCAATTTGGATGTTTTCAATAGTGTCGAGAACTGCTTGATAATCAGCTAATTGAAACCAACGTTTTGCCAATAAAAACCAAGTTTTGGCTGAAATAACAGCTTCAGACTGCTGCTCAATAGAAACAAATTTTTCCTGAGCCTGTTGTTGCAACCCAAGAGTTAACAGCATATTTGCTTCTAACACCTCAGTGTCTGCAGAAACGGGATAGCCATTTTCACGACTCTGTTTTAAATATTGAAGAGCATTAGCAAAGTCATCTGTGAGGTAATGATAATTGAACACACCTTTTTGCAAGCGCAAGATTTGCTGCTCGTCAGCAACAGCTGGCAAGCAAATTAATACACCACAAAGAAAGCGAAGAAATAAATGTTTCATGTTACTGCCACTGACTCACCGTCAAAGCAGCTGTTTTTGTTTCTTTATTGTCAGCAAGAGTCAACTCTAAGTATAAAGGCTGCTGGTTTTTTTCGATTTGCTTTTCCACTGTTAATTCTGCGGCTAAGCCTTGAAAATTTTTGCCCTTAGCAATTACCTTAACTGCATGCTGGCCAGGACCTAAATTAAGCGTTGCTAGCGGATGAATAGCACCCTGACGTAACGCAGCTAACTGACGTTTGGTGTATAGATATTGAATAGGATTTTGTTCATCGACCGTGATTAATACTGAGTGCAACTCAAAAAACTCACCTCCTGCTAGTGAGACATAAATAGCTGCACGAGTAGTCGCAGGATTAAGAAGGTCAGTTTCTAATTGGTATAATTGGCGATTTAATTCCAACACCGATTGTTTAATGACTGCCGCCTGATCACTAACATCACTTTTACTAGCGTCTTTTACGGATAAACTGTCAGCAGATACTGCAGCAGATAACATTGAGAATAAAAATAAACTTAGCAAACGCATTACTTGTGACCTTCTAACGGAAACCATGGGCGATTAAGCAGCCACTTTCTTAAAATATTGGTAATTTCTGACTGTTGATTTTGGATATCTGTGGTAAATAAATGATCCAAAACACCATCGGGATTAATCAGCATTACGGCATGACTGGCATCTGATTTTAACCACCAAGCCTGTTTATTATTGTTATTATATTCTAACACTGGCAAACGCGACCATGGCGCTTGATTACTAGAGTTTTTGCGCCATATAAACCAAGTTACCAGACCTTCTGCAGCCATAGTTTCAGCAAAATACTGCCAACTGATCAGCTCTTCTTCACAGGCATCGCAATCACCCAACCAAATCAACATAACGGGTTGACCCACCTGCTCAGACAAGCGTTGAGGAGAGACTTTAATTGCTGGCATTACAAAGTCTGCAACCTGCTCACCTACTTTTAGAGATAGTTCTAGGGCATGAACAGAACTGCTAATGAATAAGAATCCACCCATTAAAATTACTAAAAGTGGCTTAAAAGCCTGTATTTGAACAACCAGTTTCAGCTTATTAATTAGAATTGTAAGATAAGAATAACATTGTTTAAAGACCAACAAGTTTTTAAACATTGGCTTTTTTGAGACAGGAGTACCATTTTTAGCATATAAGCTTCGCATGAGCGTTAGCCTTAATTAAGTAGTATTATTCTTATTGTTATTACTATAACGAACTTATTATCCTCCCTAATAATGGGGTTTAGTTTACATATTCTTACACTAAAAGCCAGTCTTTTGGCTGAGATAGTCTAATGACTTATTCATAAAAATCATCGACTTCTCAGCAAAAGAGGCAAATCTTACTTATTTACTCAACTGCTTCATGGCTTTTTCAAGGCCATCTAGGGTTAAGGGATACATTTCGTCTTCAAATATATGCTTTATCGTACCTAACGAACCACCATTCCCCCAATGGTGTTCGGGAGCAGGATTAATCCACACCACCTTGTTGAACTTATCTTTGACTCGCTGCAACCATACCGCGCCAGCTTCTTCATTCCAGTGCTCGACACTGCCACCGGGATGAGTCACTTCATACGGCGCCATCATGGCATCACCCACAAAAATCACTTTATAATCACTGCCATACTTGTTTAGTAAATCCCAAGTCATAGTTTGCTCATTGGTGCGGCGAATGTTTTTCTTCCAAACCGATTCGTATAAGCAGTTGTGAAAATAAAACGTCTCCATGTGTTTAAACTCACCACGCGCCGCCGAAAAAAGCTCCTCGCATATTCTGACATGAGGATCCATAGAGCCGCCAATATCAAAAAACAACAATACTTTAACTGCATTATGACGCTCCGGTACCAGCTTGATATCCAAAAAGCCCGCATTACGTGCAGTCGATGAAATAGTATCGTCTAAATCTAGGGTATCAGCAGAGCCAGTTCGAGCAAACTTACGCAAACGGCGCAAAGCAACTTTGATATTGCGAATGCCCAGCTGGATAGAATCATCCAAGTCTTTGTAGTTACGCTTTTCCCATACCTTTACGGCTTTTTTATGGCGCGACTTGCCTTGCTCGATGCGAAAGCCTTCTGGGTTAAAACCATTAGAACCGAACGGAGAAGTACCGCCGGTACCAATCATTTTGGTGCCGCCCTTGTGTCGCTTCTTTTGCTCTTCTAAACGCTCTTTAAAGGCTTTGATCAGTTCATCCAAACCGCCAAGACTTTCAATTTTATCCATTTCTTCTTGAGTCATGATGCGTTCCATTTCTTTTCGCATCCAATCTTCAGGAATATTTGGATCATCCATTGCAAAATCTAGGCTATCGAGACCTTCAAAATAATGTCCAAACGCTTTATCAAATTTATCATAATGACGTTCATCCTTTACCAAACACAGTTTGGCAAGTGAATAGAACTCATCTATGTTAGAAAAAGCTAAATGATTTTGCACCGCTTCCACTAGATCTAAATATTCACTGACAGAACACGGCACTTTTGCCTGTCGCACTGTCATGAAAAAATCAATGAGCATAATTAGCCTCCAACTGAAAACGTCTAACCGCGACGACGACTCATAAAGGCCAGCTTTTCTAACAGCTGAACGTCTTGTTCATTCTTAACCAAGGCACCATACATAGGAGGAATCGCACTGGTACTATTCGCTTCGCGTAAAAATTCTACGCCTAAGTCATCAGCCATTAATAATTTTAACCAATCAATCAATTCTGATGTCGATGGTTTTTTCTTAAGGCCAGGCACTTTACGAACATCAAAGAAAATCTCCATGGCTTCTTTAACAAGTTCTTGCTGGATATTTGGGTAGTGAACGTCAACAATTTTTTCCATAGTTTCTTTTGATGGAAAATCGATGTAATGAAAGAAACAACGACGAAGAAATGCATCGGGCAATTCTTTTTCATTATTACTGGTGATTAAAATAATCGGGCGGTGCTTAGCCACAATACGCTCTTGTGTTTCGTAGCAATAGAACTCCATTTTATCGAGCTCTAGTAACAAATCGTTGGGAAATTCGATATCGGCTTTATCAACCTCATCAATCAGTAAAACCACTGGCTTGTCGGCTTCAAAGGCTTCCCACAGCTTACCTTTAACAATGTAATTTTTAATATCATGTACTTTTTCATTACCCAGTTGCGAATCACGCAAACGCGATACTGCATCGTACTCATACAATCCCTGATGCGCCTTGGTAGTACTTTTGATGTGCCATTGAATCAGCTCGGTACCTAACGAGTCAGCCAGCTGTTCAGCTAGCATTGTTTTACCCGTTCCTGGCTCGCCCTTTAGCAACAAAGGGCGCTGTAAGGTAATCGCGGCATTAACAGCCATTTGCAACTCAGGAGTTGCGACGTATTCATTCGTACCTTGGAATTTCATAATAACCTCAAGTCATCGTCTTCAGTTAAATTAGCGATTTTTCAATCAAATTAAAGCCTTATAATTGAAGGCAGTATAAGGGTATCACTGCCATGCAACAAGATGCGCCACACTTATCAATTGACCTTGTTCATAATAATTCGTTTGAAATAAATCCTTTACAAAAAAAAGGGCCTAATGGCCCTTAATTTATTTGCAAATATAACGATATGTTACCTATATCTAAATATTTAAAGTGTTACGAAAACACACTCTAAGTGGATTAGTCTTTTTTATCATCTTTATCCTCGTCAAATTCTCCCCAAGAATCTTCATCGAAATCGAGTTCGTCATCTGGGTCGATAGAGAAATTTTCGTCGAAATCGTCTTCCGTTGGAAACCCCTCATCGTCAATACTGTCAACGGGAGCTTCTTCTGCTTGTACTTCTTCAGATGGCAAGTCATCCATCACAGTGTCTTCTAGAACGGGTGGCTCTTCTACTGATTCAGCGGCAGTTTCTTCTACAACTTCTTCTATCGAGTCATTTTCCAAAGACGTTTCAACCTCAACTTCTGCTGAAGAATCAGAATCATTAGCTTCAGGTAATATAGAAGCTGGCTCAGTTACCAGAGGAATGTCCTCTTCTTCACCTTCGTCTAATGAATCAAAATCACCCGAAAACTCATCTTCGGGGTCTTCTAAATCAGCCAACATCTCTTTTTTATCGCGCTCGGTTTGCGCATCAACGGCGGCAGGTTTTCGCAATAAGAACCACCATACAGCAGCACCAATGACTGATGCACTCGCCAATGCAATGATTAGATAAACCCACCATGCAAGCCCTTCATCTTTACTAGCAACTTCTTCAGCAGTATCTTCAACAGGCTTGTCTGCAACTACTTTATCGTCCTCTATGGCCGCAACTAAATTAGCCTCAATATCGACAGCAATTCCCGGTTCTACATCGACAGGCTCATTACTTATTTCCTGCTCTTTCGGAGCTACCGGCTCAACTAACACTTCAGATTTATTGGGGGCAGTATTGTCTACAGCCTTAATTGGTAAATCAAAAATAATGGGGGCTGGTGTTACTTTAAAGCTTCTATCATTTGAGGTAATGCCTCTCACATTCAACTCAACTGAATATTCACCAGTTCCTTTATCTGGTGCTATTTCACTTACCCATGCTTGTACTTCTGAGTTGTATAAAACTGATTGAATCATGGTACTGTCATCTGGGCTTTTAATTTTAGCGATTACCCGCGTACGCTCAAGATCAATGTCATTCGCTAATGGCTTCACAACAATACGATAAAGATTATTTTCAATATCGGGCTGCTGAATAACCTCAACGGGTTCCATCACTGTCATAGAAATACTGCGCTTACGCTGAAAAGTTCTACCTTCTGCGATGATGTCAATCTGGTACTGCCCTATTTCACGAACGCGGTGTAACCCTTCATAAAATAAACCATCAGCAGGTGGGGATTCGGGATTCGATAACACTTTACTGCCCTCGCGACCGGAGGCGGTGACCACACTCATTTTAATATCGGTTAAACGCAAAATTTCGGCTTTATTTACCACCTGCCCTTCGTTGGTTAATTTGATAATCACATCCAACTTATCTTCAGGAAATGACGTTGCCGGTATGCCTTCAACTGACAGCGCCAAGTCTGACAAGATAGTTACTCGGTTAGCGGGATCTAAATCTGCTTCAGCTACCCATGTCCCGGCTTCTGGCTGTTTAATGGTTATCAGATCAAAACTAATATCATTATGCCAACGAACGTTTTGCGGATGATCCAAGGCTGATAAGCGAACGCCAGTAGGGCTTAATAAAGCACTCTCCTGAGCTGCACGGCCTGTGCGTTTAAAAATAAGGGCGGTAAATTCATCAACACTGCTATCAATGACAAAGGTGTTATCTTCCATTGGCACTTGTTCAGCCGGTACCGCACGGTCAAAAGCTCTTAAAAATGCTTTCATCAAGCCTTCAGCATCATCGGCCTGTGAATATAAACCACCCGTTTCAATTGCTAATCTTTGCAATAGACCTTTATCTGCTAGATCTGATAAGGCTAATGTATGAATACTGGCCCCAGATTTTCTATATTTCTCCAGCACATCATTCATCAATCGAGTTTTTTCTTCGGCATTGACTTGCTCTGTGTTTGAACTCCCCTCAGCGGCCATATCTATCTGGCCATCGGTTAACAAAATAATACTTTGCTGAAAGCCAGCGTCTGCTTTTAAACCCCATGCAGCGTCATTTAAAACTCCAGTCAAGTTGGTTTTCAAACCTACTGAGTTTATAGCCAAAGCGGCTTGTTTGGCTTTTTCTCGCCACTGCTGATCAACCGGTGCAACCGGTAAAATATTATTAACATACTGGCCAAATGTCCAAATACCGGCTTGAGCGCCCTCGGGCATCAGTTCAAGCAATAAATTGACCGCCGGAATTCGCAAGTTGTTAGGATCCGTTTGTTTCATGCTGCCAGAAATATCAACCACGATACGCACATCAAAAGGCAAATCTTTTTTGCTGTCCGCGCTTGAGGCCTCAACCGCAACAGAAGGGCTAGGAATGACAAGAGTTAATGCGATTAAACAAAAAAATAAAGCGGGCAACATAAATAAAAACAGATCACCAATGCTAGATTTTATTGGTGAAAATGAAGGGTGTTTGAGCATTGCGCAACTCCGGTAATTGGAAACCAAAATATGAAACAACTGTCTATTGTATCAATTTATTATATTTATAAAGATAGCAAAGAATTGATCAATTACCAGAGATATCAATTCTTTGCGAGACGCGGATGCTATTTGTTAGCGGCAATGACTTTAGCGCGCACAAACGTGATTAACGATAATAACGACATCAACACTAACCCGACACACAATGTGACCAGCATATAAATCACAGCATCAAAAATTGAAGTATCTGTTTCTAAAAACGTGCGGAAAATAATAACAATAAACGCCGGCGCATAATGGGTTCCCTCAGGATCAAGAGGAGCAGGTGTAAACAGTAAAGCTGCACCTAGAATGCGTACGATTATTTTAAGATCTTTTTGCTTAACCCAAAAAAACAGCTTTTCCCAAGCCCAAAAACAGGCAAGAGCAGATAGACCGTAAACCAGCCATTGCACCCACACATTAAACATTAAGCTTTCCATATTATGTGGCTTTGCCACTCCTCCTCGGGCACTTGATCATCAGCAATGCCTTTTCCGCGCAATGAAATTTCAGCTTTATGAACCGTTTCAGGGTCACCGCTGATCAAGGGGTGCCAATCATAAAGAGGTTTACCTTCTGCAATTAAACGATAAGCACAGGTGTCGGGCAACCAATGAAAGCTCTCTGCTTGCTCGGGAGTTAACCAGACACATTCGGGCACTAATTGATTACGTGTTTGATAAACCGTACAAGAACAATCCTGCTTATCTAAATAACGACAGTGAATATCTGTGTAGTAAACTTCTTCTGTGTCTTCGTCTTCTAACTTATGCAAACAACAACGAGCGCAGCCATCACATAACGACTCCCATTCTTGCTTGGTCATTTGCTTTAATGTTTTGGTTTGCCAAAAAGGTTGCGCACTCACTCGTCTTTATCCTTTTTGCAAAATAAATCCAGCCCATTACCCATTGTTTCTTTAGGGGGTGGCAACTGTAAATAAAAGCCTTTTTCTTGAATCGAATCAATAACTTTATCGGCACTGACAACGGCCAATTTCCGTTCTGGAGTTAACAATAATTTGGTAACTAGCTTAGGGGTTCCAAAAGTATCTAATAAGACCTCAGGAACCTCTGACAAATCGTCTTTTAAAGATACGTATAAGTACGTTTCTTCTTTACGAAGACTTTTATATACATTACAAAATAATTTGGTCATAACAGCCTACTGTCATTGTATGGATTTTATGCTTCGATTTGCGCCAAAGAAGCGCTTAAATCATCTACAATTTCACTTTTTCGCCAGCCGCTTAAAACCTCTGGAAAAGTATAAGGGCCGCGAGGATACCCAGATCGTAACAGCGCTTCCAGTGTTTTTTTCTTTACTAGAATATCCGCCGGAATATCGATTATTTCTGCCCGTGCAGTGACAATTTTTTTCAGCTTTTTCAAATACACACCAGCGTCAACCGACAAAGGCTGACTAAGAGCTTCTGGCCAAGCAGTATCGGCAACAGCAATGGCATCAGCAATAATGGCTAGTACCTCAGCACCATGGCTTTGCCGTAAATGCAGTTTCATACCTGCTCTCGCCAAATCTCCCAAATGCGCAGGCTGATAACGGGCTATATTCCATAGCACATTATCGGCCACTAAATGTGAACGAGGAATGTTCAATAGGCGAGTCGTTTTTTCACGCCAGATGCACATTTGCTGCAGAACATATTGCTCTTGTGGTCGTAACTTCCATGCCAGCTTAATCTTGCGATATTGCTCACTGTAATCGTCTGAAATTCGCCCTGCTTCCATTAATCGAGTGCAGTCTTCTTGCCACCAGCTTAGGCGATTCATGCGTGTGAGAATAACAACTAATTTTTGATAACATTGATACAGATAAAACACATCAGCAACGGCGTAATTTATTTGATTATCACGCAAAGGGCGCTGTAACCAATCAGAACGGGTTTCACCCTTGTCAATGTCTAACCCAAGCACCGCTTTTACTAAACGCTGAAACCCCATAATACCACCGAGACTTGCCAGTGCTGCCCCTAATTGCGTATCCGCTACCGGTGAAGGAATGGTACCCGTAAGGCAATGGCAGACTTCAAAATCTTCAGAACAGGCATGAAATACTTTAACAACACTTTGATCATCTAACAAAGCTGCAAAGCTAGACCAGTCAGTAATGGTTAATGGATCTATTAAAAAGCAATTATTAGCATCAGCAACCTGTACTAATCCAGCTTTTGGAAAAAAAGTAGAGGTACGAACAAATTCTGTATCCAAGGCGATAAAATCTTGCAGCTGCCATTGCTGGCAATAATGCGCTAACTGTTCGTTGGTGGTTATCCATACGGGTTTTGGAATAGAATTTAAAATATTTTTACTCTCTGTATCGACTAAATTTGCCGGATAGTTATTAATGTAATTAACTTTACATCATTACCCGTCGGCCAGATAAGGCGTGGTTTAATGTGCCACCGTCTACTAAATCGAGTTCGCCCCCCATGGGAATACCATGAGCAATTCGACTCACCACAACATCACGGGGCAACATGTCCATAATAAACTGGGCTGTGGCTTCCCCTTCTACTGTGGGGTTCGTGGCAACGATCACTTCTTTTATAGCGTGCTGCTCTACTTTACGTTTTAAATCTGCCAAACCCAGTTCAGCAGGACCAACACCATCGATTGGCGATAAGTGGCCATATAAAACAAAATACTGACCGTTAAAATCAACCCCTTGTTCCAATGCAAGTACATCCGAAGGTGACTCAACAACGCACAAAGCATCGGTTGAACGCTGACTGTCACTGCAAATTGGACACAAGTCTGTTTCAGCATAGTTACGGCACGATACGCAATGACTCAACTTTTCCATTGCCTGGCGTAAGCTGTTGCTTAACCTTTCTGCACCTAAACGATCTTTTTCTAACAAATACAGAGCCATGCGCTGAGCTGATTTGGGCCCAACACCTGGCAAAATTTGAAAAGAGTCAATCAACTGCTGCAACGCGGCAGGTAATTTCATCGACATGAGTTTGATCCTAAAATATGGCGCGACTGTATATGTTTAAATTGAAAATTTTCTAGAACGGTAGCTTCATGCCCGGTGGTAAACCCATACCCGCGGTCATAGACGACATCTGGCTTTGGTTTTTCTCTTCAATTTTACGAACAGCATCATTGACTGCAGCCGCTAATAAATCTTCTAGCAGTTCTTTATCTTCACTCATAACACTTTCATCAAGCTCTACACGTTTTACATCGTGACGACCTGTCATGGTGATTTTTACAAGGCCAGCACCAGACTCACCAGTGACTTCAGAATTAGCCAACTCTTCTTGTGCTTTTTGCATTTTTTCTTGCATTTGCTGGGCTTGCTTCATTAAGTTGCCCATTCCACCTTTAATCATAATATATTCCTATTTGGTTTTTATTAAATATGTATGGTTAAGATCATTCGGTTGTGACCAAGGGTTTAACCGTACCCTGAATAATATGCCCTTCAAACTCAGACACCAAGCTTTGTACTATTTCGTCTTCCATAATCGAGTGCTCCGCTTCGGCAAAACGCTCAGACATTATTCGATTGCGGCGCTGCTGAGGTGTTTCACCCTGAGGTACCTGAACGCGCATTATTAACTGAACAGGTAATTGTGTCACTTCACACAAGACTTGCTCTATACGCTGGCGTTGAGAATCATTGAATAATGCGCCTTGATCTGGGTCGATATCCATCACGAGTTGATGCTCATGGCGACTGATCAGAGCGCTATTTAAAGCAATCGACATCGGCATTCCTGCCAGTGGCAAGTGCTCTACCCACTGCCACCAATTTAACGCCGACAACTTTTGCCAATCAAATTCAAAACGCGATATTTCATCCGCTTCCAAATTATCGTTAGCAGACATTGCCTGTGACTGTATCTGTGATTTAACAGCCGGATTGGATTCATCGACAATAGCGTTATCGACAATGGCATCATCAACAATGGGGTTTTCTAAAAGAGCCGAGGCCATGCCCATTTTAACGGGTGCTTCTACTGTATTTTCGGCTGATTCAGAAGCACCACCTGAGTCAGCTAGAAGCTTTTTTTCTGTATCGCCCTTTGCACCGGTTTCATTGGCAACCGCGGTAATTTCATTATTAGAAGCAGCTTTATTACTAAAAGCATCTTCATTACTGAATGCATCTTCTGTACTAACTGCATCCGCCAAAGAGCTTGTGCTTTCTGGTGCACTCATTGGTTGAGTTTGAATTGGAGTGTTTTCTAATCGCTGTGGAGCTTGCAGTGTGCTCACTAAATCCAGATCAACCGGAGCACTACCAACCGGCTTAAACGCCAGCATGCGTAGCAACACCATCTCGAAACCTTGGCGAGGATCAGCCGCTAATGGTAGATCCTTTCGCCCAACTAAGGCAGTTTGATAAAATAATTGTACATCTTCGGCGCGCATTGCTTGCGCTAATTGCATAATGGCTTCTTTATCACCTTCGCTATTATCCGCAGAATTAGGAGCTACTTGTGCAACGGCTACTTTGTGCCAAACCTGCATCAACGCCTGAATGACCTCATCATAATCAGGGGCATGCTCAGCCATTTCAGCCACTTGTGCTAATAACTCAGCGACTTGGCCCTTAGCTAATATCTCGGCTAATTTAAAAATACGGCCTCGATCCATGGTGCCCAGCATGGCATTCACTTGCTGTTCAAACACCTCACCTTGGCCATAAGCAATGGCTTGATCGGTTAAACTGAGCGCATCACGCATACTGCCTTGAGCCGCTCGACCTAGCTGCCACAAAGCAGCTTCTTGGTAGCTAATATTCTCTGCCTTTAAAACAGTCTCAAGATAGCTAACAATCCGTTCGGGAGTCATGTTTTTTAAGCTAAATTGCAAACAACGCGACAGCACTGTAACAGGCAACTTTTGCGGATCGGTCGTCGCCAATAAGAATTTTACATGCTCTGGGGGTTCTTCGAGGGTTTTTAACAAGGCGTTAAAACTGTGAGTCGACAGCATGTGGACTTCATCAATCAGGTAAACCTTATAACGTCCACGAGTAGGAGCATACTGAACATTATCGAGTAATTCGCGGGTATCTTCGACCTTGGTACGAGACGCGGCATCGACCTCTATTAAGTCAACAAAGCGGCCTTCGGCAATTTCACAACAAGAAGAACACTCACCACAAGGCGTCGCACTTACCCCTTGTTCACAATTTAAGCACTTAGCCAAAATCCGAGCGATGGTGGTTTTACCTACCCCTCGAGTACCGGTAAATAAGTAAGCATGGTGCAAGCGCTGTTCATTTAATGCATTAATAAGGGCACGAAGTACATGTTCTTGCCCTACCATCTCTGCAAAGAAACGAGGGCGCCATTTACGCGCAAGTACCTGATAACTCATGAGAAATCCGAAAATTGTTTGATCATGGTGGTTATCATAACGGGAAACGTGATTAAAGTCAGAAACAATTGAACCGAAGATTTACTCTGCAAAGTAAATAATTCTATGGTTTTTACACAGGATAAAAAGGAAATACAGGAGGGAAATTGGAGATAACCCCTACCAGCCACACCTCGGCACACAAATCCACTACTACCGTTGCTCCCTTCCGGGCCTGGCGGGGTTTGCAGTTTCTCGTTGCGAAGGGACCGATAAGGATCACCATAACACTGCCATTTAAGCAAAATAGACATCAAACTTAAATGCTGTGGCTATTATGCTCACCACATTAAAAAAAGCAAGCCAAATTAACTACTTAGCTAATTTTATTATAAATTTATTCTTCTAATAAGCGCATTAAACCGCTTTCAATCACCTGCGCTCGTGAAATACCTAATTCAGCGGCTAAGCCGTCTAAGAGCTCGACCACTTCGGCATTCAGCTTAACTTCTAAACGGCGCAGTCCTTTATGCCGATCACGGTGGCGCTGCAAACGCTTACTTAATTTAAGTTGAGTGCTGCGATCATAAGGACTGGATTTTGGACGTCCACGCTCCACAGGGGTGAACATATCGATCGTTGTTCGATCTTCAGGTTGAATAGACATAGCAACAAATGAATCTTGAGAGCCGGCCATTATCCGAATACTTCATTAAAAAGCAACACCAAAGGCTAATTCTCTCTTGCTAAAAGCCCTTGTAGTCCCTAACTTAAAAGGTATTCTTAATAATATTTTATACCTATTTATACTCTTCATAGTCTGATACTCGCCAGCAACATTGCTCGCCATTGATTTATCGGCTGATATAAGGATTCACCATGCCCCTAGCTGGCCATCAACCAATTGCTTTAACTGCCGCTCAAATTTCAACCGGCATAGATCCTAATGAATTACCTTTTAAAAGCTCGCGTGAGTTACAACCTTTTAATGGAGTACTTGGTCAAGGCCGTGCTGAAAATGCCATTCGCTTTGGCATTGGCATGGATCGCCCAGGCTACAATATCTATGTCATGGGTGAAAATGGCACTGGCCGCTCGTCGTACATTCGTGAATACCTAAAGAACCAAGCCTTAGCGCAACCGGCACCCAGTGATTGGTGCTATGTGAATCATTTTAGCAATCCCCGCGAACCCAAAGTGCTAGAACTACCGCCTACTAAAGCGCTCGACTTCAAAGACATTCTTGACGATCTCATTAATAACCTGCTAGCCACATTTCCTGCTGTTTTTGAGCACCCAAGCTACCAGCAACAAAAATCCACCATCGATCATGGCTTTAATCGAAAATACGATAAAGCACTGGAATTAGTCGAAAAGAAAGCATTAAAACTAAATACCGCGGTGTTTCGCGATTCATCCGCAATCAGTTTTACACCGATGAAAGACGGTAAAACTTTAGATGAAACAGAATTTGCACAACTCAGCGAAACTGAGCGCGAAGGCTTTCATAAAAACATAGCCCTACTTGAAGAATTTCTTAACGAGTCTTTATCCGAGCTACCGCAATGGAAACGTGAATCGACCAATGAACTTCGGGAACTGAACGAAAATACCATTAACGATGCCCTCAACCCGCTGCTTGAGCCTATTGAGTTAACCTACCAAGATTTTCCAACGGTATTAACTTTTTTAGCCAGCATGCGTGAGTATCTGCCTAAAATTATTTTAGAAGAACTCTTAGAAGAGCGAGTTGCTCAACATCGTGATGAATCGGTTAAGCGCTCAATTCTAGAAGATATCTTGCAACCTAACATTGCTGTTTGCCACGAACAAAGTTCTGGGGTTCCGGTTATTTATGAGCCTCACCCTAGTTTTGGCAATTTATTTGGACGCATTGAGTTTTCCAGTGATCAAGGAGCACTCACCACTAATTACCGCAAAATCAGCCCAGGATCTTTACACAAAGCTAACGGTGGCTATTTAATACTCGATGCCGAAAAACTATTGGCCGAGCCAATGGTATGGGATGCACTTAAACGCTCTATTCGCTCGCAACAATTAAAAATGGAATCGCCCTATTCAGAATTAGGTCTTGTTTCTACCACCACACTTTTACCCGGTGTTATCCCCCTTAATATTAAGCTGGTATTAATTGGCTCGCGAAATATATATTACTTATTACAAGAATATGACGAAGATTTTAAAGAACTGTTCCGCACACTGGTCGACTTTGACAGTGAAATACCCCGCACAAAAGACCATATTCATGCCTTTGCCCGCTTACTAAAAAGCCGCATCGACGAACAACATTATGGCGACATCAGTGACACTGGTATTGCTCGTTTAATTGAACACAGCTCACGTATTGCGGCTGACCAACAATACTTAACCGCCCGTATTGGTGATGTTTTTGAATTATTGGCCGAAGCGGAATTTTTACGCAAACAAGCCCAAGATGAATTAATCAGCGATCGCCATATTAATCAGGCTTTACAGGCTAAGGAACAACGCACCGGGCGTATCCACGATCGCATTCATCAACAAATGCTCGATAATGTAATACTTATCGAAACAGAAGGAGAAGCCATTGGTAAGGTAAACGGGCTAACCGTGATGAGTATCGGCGACACTCAATTTGGTTCTCCGGCAAGAATCAGCGCCACTGTTTACCCCGGCAGTCGTGGCATTGTTGATATTGAACGTGAAGCCCAACTAGGGCAAGCCATTCACTCAAAAGGTGTGATGATCTTGGCGGGTTATCTGGGTCATAAATACGCACAAGATTTCCCCTTAGCCATTTCTGCTAATATCGCTATGGAGCAATCTTATGGCTACGTTGATGGTGACAGTGCCTCCCTGGGGGAGCTGTGCTGTATTATCTCTGCCCTCATCCACCAGCCACTTAAACAAAGTTTTGCTATTACCGGTTCGATTAATCAATACGGTGAGGTACAAGCCATTGGTGGTGTGAACGAAAAAATTGAAGGCTTCTTCCGCTTATGCCAAGCTCGCGGACTCAACGGCGAACACGGGGTTATTATTCCCTACGCAAATATTCGCAACTTAGCGTTAAAGCAAGAAGTGGTGGATGCAGTTGCAGAAGGTAGCTTCTTTATTTACGGCATTAAGCAGGTAGAAGAAGCACTAACACTACTAATGAATCGTGAGGTGGGAGAAGCTTGTGATGATTTTTGCTTCACTCCCAACAGTATCAACTTTGAAGTAATCAATCGCTTGAAGAAAATTGCTGACCTGGCCAATAAAGATAAAGCTTAAAACTGCAAAGTTAGGCATTGGCTAATTTTGCAGCCACCTTGCTTAACGCCCCTTTTAGTGACTGTAAGTTTACGGGTTTGGTAAGCACTTGATCCATTCCTATAGACTCACATTCAACTCGTTCTTCTGTACTCACCCCAGCGGTTAAAGCAAAAATTGGGGTAGTACTGCCTTGGCTGCGCAGCAATCGCGTGGCTTCAAAACCATCCATTATCGGCATGTGGCAATCCATTAAAATAAGATCCGGCATAACTTGGTCGATGCAATCCAATAATTGCTGGCCGTCATTAACCACGGTTACGTCAACATGCAATTTTTGTAACAACATTTCAATCACTTTGCGATTGGTTGCGTTATCCTCTGCAACCAGAATTTTCATACCAGCAATAATATCAGTCTCGGCCAAACTTGCAGCATCTTGGGTTGCAGCCTCTGCTGGCCTAACTAAAACGTGCGCTGTGAATTGCGACCCCTCATTTTGCACGCTAGTGACCGAGATATCGCCTCCCATTAAATGGCTAATTTCGCGACACAATGACAAGCCTAATCCCGTACCACCATAAATTCTCGAGGTATTGGTATTGGCTTGGTGATAGGGTTCAAAGATGGTTTGTAAATTTTTCGGATCAATGCCAATACCGGTATCCGACACTGCAATTCTAAGGGAAATATCACCGGCATTTAGGGTCACAGCAGAGTCATTTATTAAATCGATCGACAAATTAATCGACCCACCCTTGGGAGTGAATTTCAATGCATTACCCAATAAATTCATAATTAACTGCTGAATTCTTACTCCATCAGCAAAAATTGTCGCGGGTACACCCTCACCAATTACTTGTGAAAAATGTATTTGCTTATTCAGCATAGGCGCATGAAACATCGAATTAAGCTCGGCAATAACGTCTTGCAGCACAAAGCGCTGAGGGTCAAGCTCAAGTTTGCCTGCTTCAATTTTAGACAAGTCTAAAACGTCATTAATGATACTAAGTAAGGCACGACCAGAATTATGAATATCAGTGAGGTAACGCTGTTGCTCTTCGCTTAACTCGGTATCGGCCAAAATATCTGCCATACCGATAATACCATTTAAAGGAGTTCTTATTTCGTGACTCATATGGGCTAAAAATGAAGATTTAGCTTGTGAAGCTCGTAACGCTTGCTCTTGTTCAAGCTCGGCACTCACTACTCGATGTGTTAAATACTCGGCACGCAAAATATCACGATAAGATCGTAAGGCGTTGGTTAAAGATAAATTTAAGCGATCGGTTGTCGCTTCTGTTTTTGCAATGTAATCATTAATGTCGTATTCATTAATGACTTGGCGCTCTGGGGCTAAACCAGGCTGGCCAGTGCGTAATAAAATGCGCGTAATGTAATTATGCAGTTGATTACGAATGTAGGTAATTACTTCAAAGCCACTGTCGTCAGACTCCATCACTACATCGAGTAAGACAATAGCAATATCATCACGTTGGGATAAAATCTTAATGGCTTCTGCACCAGAATAAGCCACTATTAATTCTAATGCATGATTATCGAACCGAAAGCGAGAAAGAACCAAACGCGTTACTTGAATAACGGTCTCATCATCATCCACGACTAATACCGGTATACGATCCGGTAAAAGATTGATGATTTCATCCATGTCTAAAATCTCCTTGAATGCCTTTTCCATAGACAATAATTGTCATGATACACCGTGATGGTTTAAATGCGTTTAACACTATAAAAGCACATAATACTGAATCTTGCTTAGTTAAATGATCATCTAATACATATCTTATATAATTATGCCTTTTAATCTGGCAACCAACCTTATGTTGTGGAAACATGTGCGTCATTAAATATCATAACTATTTCTTTTTTATCTAGTAAACAACAAATTACTTAAACAACAAATTCATTAACCGACAGATACCTATTATGACCGAAGCCTGTGTGCTACTCGAAATTAAAAATAAAATTGCATACGTCAGTTTAAACCGTCCAGAAAAGCATAATGGTTTAAACATGGCGATGTTCAAAGAAATGATCGCTACAGCAAAAAAAATTCGCAAAGATCGCAGTCTTCGCGCAGTGATCATCCACGGTAATGGTCCGTCTTTTTGTGCGGGTTTGGATTTTGGCGCTCTGAGCAAAGACCCGATGATGATCCCTAAAGTGTTTCTAAAAATGCCTTGGACAAAGTTAAACGTCGCTCAAGAAATTGCCCACATCTGGCGCGACCTCCCTATACCAGTAATTTCAGCGATCCATGGCAACTGCTTTGGTGGCGGCATGCAAATTATTTTGGCAACCGACTATCGCATTGCAACCCCCGATAGCAAACTGTCTATTTTAGAAATGAAATGGGGATTAATACCGGACATGAGTGGCATGGTAACGCTATCACGCCTAACCCGTGTCGATATTGCGCAAGAACTGACCATGACCGGCCGTTTTTTCTCGGGACTTGAAGGCGCTGAATACGGTTTAATCAGCCAGGTAAGTGAAAATCCTTTGGCTCAAGCAGAAGCCTTAGCCCAAGACATTGCCAGCAAATCACCAGATGCCATTGCTGCAACTAAATATTTGTTTAAGAAAACCTGGAAAAAAGATACTTGGGCAGCATTGCTTTGGGAACGCTGGGTACAAATGCGTTTATTAGGCCGCAAAAATCAACGAATTGCGATGACTAACGGTTTGGCGAAAGATGGCAAGGTGAAACCTTTCCAAGATCGTACTTCGTTTAAATAGCCGTTTGTTATTCAGTGTATTAACTAATAACCCGTTAACTCATCAGTTAACGGGTTTTAAACAGTTACTTATTCGTCTACCAAGGTCTGGCACAAGCTAAATGCTTTGCCATCACCTCGATCCAACTGCTTAACCAGCTTAGGCAATACCTTTTCAAGTTTTGCCTTTAACGTCCAGGGTGGATTAATCACCAGTAGACCGGCAGAAGTCATGCCCATCTCATGACTATCTTCTGCTAGCCCCAACTCAAACTGTTGAATGTTTTTTATGCCTGCTTGTTTAAGTTTTCGCCACATAAAATCAACACGTTTACGATCAACCACGGGATACCAGATCGCATAAGTTCCTGAATTGAATTTTTTATGCGCCTTAATGACTGCTTCAACCACATCACCATAATCACTTTTGATTTCATACGAAGGATCAATCAAGACTAATCCACGGCGACTGACTGGCGGCACCAAACTCAACAAACCTTTTAGACCATCTTCCTGCTTGATACGAATCTTACGGGCTTGAGACTTGGAATCTGACGCCATAGACTCCGACAGAATACGAAAGTCACTGGAGTGCAGCTCAAATAGCCAAGCTTTATCTTTTTCTCTCGTGGGGTGAGTAATGTACTGATGAGCGATGGCAGGAGAACCCGGGTAAAAAGTTAACCCTTTCTTTTTAACATCAATGCCCTGTAAAGTGTTTAACTCATCAATCACGTTGAAGTAAGCGTCTAACTCAGGAAAATCAATGCGCTTTAACTTAGCGATACCGTCTTTATATTCCGATGTTTTATTCGCATTCGCTGAGCGCAAATCATACAAACCCGCTCCAGAATGAGTATCAATATAATCAAACGGCGTTTCTTTCTTATTGAAATGCTGCAAGCATTCAACCAATACAATGTGCTTTAACACATCTGCGAAATTACCCGCATGATAAGAGTGACGATAGCTAAGCAAAATAAACTCGATTTATAACAAAGAATGAAAGATATTATTCAGATTCTAACGCTTTAAGGCAGTGAAACAAGCTGCTTTTGATATTCCATTAACAAAGCGGTGAAATCAGTCAGCATAGCGGCGCGGTTTTCTAAGCTATCGTGGTACATTTGAGCAGTTAAATAATAAGATTTTGGTGTACCCATGTAAGAGTTTAATACTGGCATGGCTTGCTGAAAGATTTTACTCTGCTGGGCTAGATTTTGCTTTAAATCTTTAATCAGAATTTGATTTAAATGTTTATTAGCAAGCTGGCCCTTGATCGAACCATTAAACTGCTCTTGTAATGTTTGCAAAGCAATCTTGTGCCCCAATAACACCATTAAAGCATCACTATGACCAACATGATGTGAATGGCCGCTATGATCTAAATCTGCAGAATCACCACTTGTGTTAGATTGCGCGTTAGCGACTGGGATAGTCGACAGAGAAAACATTAGAGAGAACAATAGAGAGAACAATGGTGAAAACAACTTAGACTTTTCTAACAATAATATTGGCAATAACAAACGTCATACCTCATAAATTATAAACAACCGGTTTTAAACTTAATCGGCTTTTTGGAACAGTAAAAGTTCGTTCCCTGAACTATCAAACAAACGCAGCTTTAAGTTCTCTACTTGATATATTTTGACCTGATTCATTTGCTGATTAAAGTTATCAGGAATGGCCATTTCTGCACAATACCTTCGGGTACTGGCGATAGGGCCAAACTGAATTTTTTGCTCATCAATGTAATCAATACTGGCAAAATAGCCGTTACAGCCATCTGTGCCCATGATACGCATATCAGTAAGTTGAATTTCTAACCGAGGTCTTTCAGTATCCAGAGTTAAAGCTATTTTTTGCCCCTCAATAGCTTCTAATAACCAAATATCACTGGCAATAATTTTACGCTCAGCATGAGTCAAATCGCTGTGTTTGTAGTAAGAATCTTGCAAAGCACACGCTGACAAACCAAAAATCAAAACGACTGGCGATATAAGCGTTAAGATCACTGATTTTGTTTTTTTTAAACTCATGCTATTTCCTTTAACACCTGCTTTAACTGTTAACGGCTAGAACTAGAACTAGAACTAGAACTAGAACTAGAACTAGAACTAGAACTAGAACTAGAA
>CAJXUK010000019.1 GCA_913061435.1 uncultured Thalassolituus sp.
GCTGTTGAGTTTCAATCCAATCAATATAGTCTTCTTCGTACTCTAAAATGTCTTTTAGCAAATCTTTGCTAATGTAATCTCTTTCGTCTTCACAGAGAGCAATTGCTTCTTTTAATTCAACAATTTCTGCTTCAACTACATTAAAATCACACTGCAGCATTTCTTCGGTATTTTCACCGATTTGAAGTTTGCCCAGTTGCTGTAAGTTTGGCAGGCCTTCTAGAAATAAGATGCGATTAATTAACTCGTCTGCTTGCTTCATATCCTTAATGGATTTTTTATAAGCTTTTTCATTTAGTTCTTCTAGGCCCCAGTTTTTAAAAATACGGGCATGAAGAAAAAACTGGTTGATAGACGTGAGCTCTGTGGTCAGAATTTGATTCAAAGTACGTAAGACTTTGGGATTACCTTTCATATTGCTGCCTTTTAATGTCTTATTATTTAATCAATAAAGTTGCTAATATTTTAACTTTATTTTTTGACATCATTAATTATGTGTATGAGTAACCATAACTTATTAGCTAAAGGTTAGTAGTTATAAGGTACCATTTGTAGAGGCATAGTTACAGTTATCAAAACGGCTTTTGAAAGACTAATTGGTAATATATCGGTGGTTAATTAGTAAGTGGAGGGATAAGCAATTAGTAATAGAAACGCTAGTGATTATCAAGAATAACTAGCGCTCAAAGAACCCAGTAATATACTAGTTTAAGGGTCATTCATTAATGATAATAAAACCCAATCAAAGAGTGGGTTGCTTAATGATTGTTAGGGTTATATAACCGACTTCAAGGCCATACTTGGTCATCACTGACTCGTTAATTAAAACGTTATCGCTAATAAGATACATTTTATCATCTATGTTTACGTCCATATCATCGCCTTTATAGTTGATTAATAAATCGTAATTCATAAAAAATGCATTACCGGATAAAAATATGGGGGTTGGTGCAAGGGTGTCGTTGGCTTTGGCGAGATATTGTGAACCAGGTATTGCTGTCGAGGGTTCAAATGTCCAAGTTCTGTATTCAATGCTGTTATCATCAAAAATGAATTTTTCTGCCAGTGTACCAACGCCATTTTCATCCCAGCTTCCGTTAAGCGTAACGTTAAAGTAGCGAGTAACTTCTCCGGCTCGATTTTTTAAAATGCCGTGAGCAGTGAGTTCGCCGTTAAAAAATTCATTAAGTACCAGTGTCGGTTGGTTTTTCTCGTACAGATTTATATCAACACTGCTGCAGGCGCTTAAAAACAAAACTAGCGTAAGTATTAGGCCATAAGAATAACGTTGTTTCATGATTTGCCTCGAGATTTAGTTTTTTGGGTTGTTTAATAAAGTGTCAGTAGCTGTAATGTATGATGGCGTCTTGGTAATTGCCATCAGCATCTGAAATATTGGTTCGGCCTTGAAATTGGGCTAGGCGATAAATATCTGGCTGACTTGATTGTGCAAATTTTGCATAAGTCAGTTTTAGTTCTTGTGAAAAAATACGAATAAAAAAGCTAGAGGCAGAAATTGAAAAACAATAATTTTCGTCATTTTTGCAGTCTACTTGTTTTAGGGTCAGTTCATAATAATCACCCATTGATGGAATCAGATAATCGATCGTTAATGATTTTCCATTGATGAGGGGTGTCCAGTTTTGCGTAATGTAATGATCAAACCCGGCATCGATAATCAGTGTTGGGTGGGGGCTTAATTTGTCTTTTTCAGTATCGCTTTGGCTGTTTTCTTGATATTTCAAAATGATTTTTTTGTTTTGTCTTTCGGTGCGAATAAGTTCACCGTTGCGATCGTTTTGTAATTCAAAATCAGGGGAGTAAAAACTCTGGGTATAGTTGACTGTTTTGCGCGCGAACACAGTGCCATCGGGCTCTTTATATTCTACTTTATGAATAAAGGGTGATAAATACTGATGATGCTCACTGTAAAGTAAGGTGTCTGAATCAATAGCATAAGCTTTACCCTCAAATTGAAAACCCTGCTCTGCATTGGCAGTCATTACGTTGGTAATAAGCATTATTAAAAATGCGTAAGTACTATTGCGAGTTATTTGTTTAAGCATGCGTAATCTCACTGGGGCGAATAAATAATTGATAGCAAACTAATAACACCGCCCACCAAGCACCCTCGGCAACAATAAACATCCAATAAGGGTCGTTGATGGCAGAGTCTGATAGTGTTATGCCCGCTACATAACTTAAAGGCACTAATAATAGACCCGCAGCTAAGGCTATTAAGGGCGAGTTAAATAACCAGTTCATTGAATGGTTTAAAGTGGTCGAAAAAGCAATCCATAAGCTAAGTAACCAAATAGGGGCAAAGGTTTCAAAGCTGTTACTGTATTTTAAGTCAATCAAAAGAGTTATTGCTGTATCCCCTAAATACCCTACAAGACTGAATAACAATAACACCAGCCAGACTTTGGCATTTGTTTTGAACAGCTGTTGATTCAATATAACCAAGCCAACAGTTGCGAGTGCTGCGAAGAGGTTTTGTCCTTGCACACAAATAAACCATACAATTTGAAAAGCAAAGGCATTGATCAGTAATTTTGTGTTGACACTTGATAGCATGTTTGGGTATCCGTTAATAACGCTTATTGTAGGAAGTTATTTTTTAGGGCTATTGGTTTTAACCCATGTTTTTGGAATGAATGTCAAAAACTTAAACAACCAGTATAAACGTTTAGGGAAGACGGCGGTAAAATTCCTTTTTTCTATGGCTTTAACAATGCGGTCGCTGGCTTCTTGTGGCGACAGTAAGAAGGGCATTGAAAAGTCATTTTTTTGCGTTAAAGGCGTATCAATAAAGCCTGGCATGACATCTGTAACATCAATATTCTTAGGTTTTAGGTCAATCCGTAAGGCTGCTAAAAAATAACTAAACGCAGCTTTTGAGGCACCATACGCTTCTGCTTGGGTGAATGGCGTCATGCTAGCCATAGAGGTTATGCCAACAATGTGACCGTTGGTGGATTTTTCTAAAAGAGGCAGTGCCGCTTGGATGGCACGAACACTGCCATGATAGTTAATATCCATAACAGATTGGGTACATGACCAGTCTTTGCTGTCTATATCTAGGTAAAGGCAATCTCCCGCAGACAAAACAATGCGATCTAAGCGAGTAGTTAATAATGATAATGACTGGTAGATTTGATCTTGGCTGTCTGTTACTAAATCACAAATCATCGGCGTGATATTTGCTGATTCAGCGGCAAGCTTTTCTAGGGCTTCACGGTTACGCCCAGAGGCAATAATTTGGTTACCAGATAGTGCTAAAGTTTTAGCGGTAGCGTAACCAATTCCGCTACTTGCACCGGTTATCCAAATGGTTTCATTCCTGATCATTATCCTGCTCCTCATTACTCGTAAAGTATATACGAGTTAATGGGAAAGCTGGATTACATTCAAGTTTGTTTAGGTTGTAGTAGTCTAGCGAAGAAATGGGTTTAGCATACGCCCAAAGAAACCTGTCATCTTTAATGGCGCATCGGTTACCGCAAAACAAATACAATCTTCTTTGTCGTGTGCTTTCGGCTGGTGGTGCGTACTGTGATCGGCGAGTACGAAATCTCCAGGGTGATAATCCCCCGACAAATCGGCAAAACTACCCGACATCACTAGGGTAAACTCATTACCATTATGGGTGTGCTGAGGAAGTTCTTTACCTGCTGCGATTTTATAAAAGCGTGCAGTGTATTGCTCATCAGAGAAGGGCAGGTCATAACTTTGAATGCTCTTACTCAGGCCTTTCCACGGCAAGTTGTCGTAATATTCAGGCACAAAGCGGCGCAACGGCTTAGGAAGACGTTGGTTAGCTTGGCTGAGCTGCTCTTCATAAAATGCATCTAGGCTTAATTCAGCCGCAGATTTTATAGACGCTCGCTCACCTGTAGCTTGCTGCTGGTGCAGGGCTGCAAGTAACTTTGATTTAGCATCGGGAGCAACATCGACTGGTGAAGAAATGTCGATAAGGTCGCCTCCTAGCTGTTCGTATAAACGAACTTTATGCTGGCATTGACTGCAGCTTTCGAGATGACAAGCTGCCTGTATACCAAGTGCGTTGGTCAATTGACCCGCAGCAAATTGCATTAAAAGTTCGTCAGCAGGATGATAATTAGCCATGTCATTTGTTCTTTTGCAAGGTTATCTAGTTTTTTCATTGCCAAGCGTAAGCGTGACTTAATAGTACCTAAAGGTAGACTTAGATCGAGAGAAATCTCACTGTGAGATTTGCCTTCAAAATATACCTTGTATACGATTTGTCTTTGCTCTTCTGGCAAGGATTCTATAAGGATACGCACGGATTTTGCGTTTAGATCACTTTCTACATCATCGTTTAAATCAGACGAAGTAAAATCATCCGGTTGCGATTGCTCAATATGACCATCGGGCCATAAATCGAACGATTGCAGTAAATTAGGTTTTTCTTTACGCAATAAATCGATACGACGGTTTCGGATGATGGTATACATCCAAGTCATAGCAGAAGCAGTTTTAGGGTTGAACTGAGGGGCTTTATTCCAAACCGTCAATAAGCACTCTTGTAGCAGATCTTCTGCATCAGAGGGGTTAGAGCCACATTTAATGGCGTAAGCCTTCAAACGCCCCGCACAGGAATCAAATAGCTCTAAATAGGCTTGCTCGTTTTTTTGAGCAACCTGTAAAACCAACTGGTTTAGATATTGAGCATTGGACTGGGTGCTCTGAGTCAAAATGATCCTACTATGAAATAATTAATATAAATGCAGTGTATACGAACGCTGCAGTATAAAACAAAAAAACCATCTATGCCTTATAACAAAGTGGTCGATACCCTAATAAAAGTGATCTAACGCTTAAAAATTGACGTAAACTGGGAAAATAATCAAATTAAATGCTAATAATATTCAATCTATCACCTTAAAGACAGTTCTTGACATGCATTCAGACAGCCAGCCCGTTAAAAGTATCAGCGATTCTTCTACAAATAATTCTCAATCGAGTAATTCGGCCGCCATTTTAGACTTAGCTATTATAGGTGCTGGTGTTGCCGGCTTAACCTTTGCCAATACCATAAAAAATACAGGCAAAATACTTGCTGTTTTCGAAAAGGCACGGGGCACAGGTGGCCGCATGTCATCCAAGCGTGTCGCTTATGGCAGTGATTCTTTTATGCCGTTTGACTTGGGTTGTGTCAGTTTGTGCGCACAGTCAAAAGCGTTTCAACAACAATTGAGCGATTGGCAGCAAGAGGGTGTTGTAACGCCATGGTGGAAAGAAGAAATTAGCGCTGGAGTTGATCGATTGCATTATGTTGCAACCCCCAGAAACTCAGCCTTAACCCGTCATTTAAGCAAACATGTGGACTGTCATTTTAGCACTCGCATTAATGCCATTAATAAGTTCGAGGATATTTGGCAACTGTTAGATGAAAACGGCAGTATTGTTGCCCAGGCCAAGCAAGTTGTGTTGGCTGCGCCACCGGCCCAAACTTATGATTTGTTAGCTCAGGCTCAAGCGCAGCCTCTAAGAGAGTTATTATCCAAGGTTGAAGTTGCACCACAGTGGGTAATGGGAATAGAAGTTGATGGCTTACCGCTAGAATTGCCCGAGTTAAGTCGTCCGAATAGCACCATTATTGGCTCAATTAGCCAAGAAACTCTCAAACCTGGCCGTGGCAATACTGAGGCACCAGAAAAGTACATTTTGCAAGTACAAGCCACCGCTGAATGGACTAATGAAAATTTAGACATGAGTAAAGATGAGGTGAGTGCATTGCTCACAGAAGAATTAAGTAACTATTTAAAAGAGCAATACAGCCATCAAATAAAGGTTTTATGTAATTATTCTCATCGCTGGTTGTATTCTTATGTGACCAAGGGGATTGAAACAGAAAACAATTATGTTTGGGATGAGTCTGGCTTGGCTTTGATTGGTGATTATATCAACAATACTGGGCATAAAAGTGGCATTGAAGCAGCGTGGCTTAGTGGAAAACAATTAGCTGCTTGGTTAACAAAGTAACTGAAAAATAGAGTTTTTATATATGCTAAACCTTGTTTGGTTCCGAAATGATCTTCGTGTATACGACAATCCAGCTTTATTTCAAGCGATGGCAAAAGGGCAAACCATTGCAGTTTATTGTTTAGCTGACAAACAGTGGGATCAGCATGGCCTTGCTCCTATCCAAAGACGATTAATCGTTGATCATCTTATCGAGTTAGAAGAGCAATTGGCAAAACTCAATGTGCCCTTAAAAGTCATTGATTGTCAGAGTTTTACTAACGTTGCTGGCGCTATTGCCCAGCTGTGCCTTGAACATAAGGTAACGTCAGTATTTTATAACTTTCAATACGAAGCCAATGAACTAGCTTGCACGGAACAAACTCTTAATCAACTTGAAGTGTCTGGTATTAGCGCCCATGGCTACCACGATCAGTGTGTGGTAGCGCCCGGTAACATAGTTAATGGCAGCGGTGAATGCTACAAAGTATTTAGTGCTTTTTTCAAAAATTGGTCTGCAAATCTTCAGCACTTAGCAAGGCCGTTATACCCCGCGCCTGAATCGCAAGCTGGCACGGATATTTTCTCCGATATTGCTTGTTTAAAAGACTACCTGATAGACACCTTACCTACAGATGCTTGGCCTACCGGTGAAGAAGAAGCCCATGATCGTTTAAATGTTTTTATAGAGCAAAACGTAAAGGATTATAAGCAACAACGAGATTTTCCTGATTTAGATGCAACCAGTCAGCTCTCTGTGTACCTTGCTTTAGGCGTATTAACTACTCGCCAATGTTTGCAGGCGTTGTTGAGTGGTAGAGTAATGACCCACAGCCAAGAGCATAGCCAAGGGCTGGCGATTGCTTCTTTAGATGTGTTGAATGAAGGTGAAGCTTGTTGGATGAGTGAATTGGTGTGGCGAGATTTTTATCGCAACATACTGGTTGCCTTTCCTCGCGTGTCTAAAAACAAGCCGTTTACTGAAATAACTGATAACCTTCCATGGAATACTGACCCTATCGCTTTTAAAGCATGGTGTGATGGCAAAACAGGTATTCCCATTGTTGATGCAGCAATGCGTCAGCTCAATACAACCGGCTGGATGCACAACCGGCTGCGGATGATAGTCGCGATGTTTTTAACCAAGCATTTGATGATTGATTGGCGCTTAGGCGAAGCGTATTTTTACAATAAATTAGCCGATGCCGATTTAGCATCAAATAACGGTGGTTGGCAGTGGTCGGCCAGTACTGGGGTTGATGCAGTGCCTTATTTTCGTATTTTTAACCCCTATCGTCAGACCGAGCGTTTTGATCCAAAGGGTAGTTTTATTCGTAAGTACGTTAAAGAATTAGAAGGTGTCACCGAAAAAGCTATTTGCCAGCCAAGCCCTTCCTTAGCTAAAGCTTGTGGGTATCCAGAACCCATTGTTGATTTGAAAACAGCCGCAGCTAAAACAAAAGAATTATTTAAAGGTTTAAAATGATAGCAATGAATTTAAACGGGTTGTGCTTGCATCAACAAGTGGCTCATTCATGAAAATGTTAAAACAGATTGCATATAACATGATTCGCTGGATTGATTCAGAAGCCGAGAGCCCCAAAGCTTTAGATGGCGAAGCCGTAGTAAGTACCAACTCACGCCAAGTTAATTGGCAGCGTATTATCCCCTTTTTCGCAGTTCACCTTACCTGTTTGTTTGTATTTGTAGTGGGGGTTAGCCCTGCTGCCATCATTATGTGTTTGGTCATGTTTTGGGTGCGCATGTTTGCGATTACTGCGTTTTATCATCGTTACTTTTCTCATCGCAGTTTCAAAACCAACCGTTTTTGGCAGTTTTTCTTTGCCGTGTTGGGGGCTAGTGCTGCTCAGCGGGGGCCATTATGGTGGGCTTCTCACCACAGAAAGCATCATAAATATTCTGACCAAGAGCAAGATTTACACTCGCCGATGCACGGTTTTTGGTGGAGTCATATGGGGTGGTTTACTTGTGAAGATGCCTTTAAAACCGATTACAGTGTGATTAAAGACTGGGCTAAGTTTCCTGAACTGAGATTTATCAACCGCTTTGATATCTTAGTGCCCTTCTTATTTGCTGCCGGTATCTTCCTATTTGGTGAATTTTTGGCCGCATATTACCCCGCAATGGGCACTAATGGCTGGCAAATGCTGATTTGGGGATTTTTTGTTTCAACGGTCTTACTTGCTCACTCAACTTTTACTATTAACTCTTTATGTCACACCTGGGGTAAAAGACGTTTTGATACCAAGGATGATAGCCGCAACAATCCTATCTTAGCATTACTCACTTTAGGTGAGGGTTGGCACAATAATCATCACCGTTTTGCTGTATCTGCCCGCCAAGGGTTTTATTGGTGGGAAATAGATATTTCTTATTACATTTTAAAAGCAATGAGCTGGGTTGGTATTGTTCGCGACCTAAACCCAGTACCCCGTAAAGTGTTGGAAGAAGGCAGGGCTAATGATGCAAAGTAATATTAGCGTAGAAAGCTTTAAAGAACTGTACAACACCCTAAATCGAGACACGTTAAGTTTAGAGAAATTAGCCACTGTTTATCATAACGACATCATGTTTGAAGACTGTTTTCATAGTATTCATGGCATTGCCTTGATGCATGATTATTTTGACAACCTGTATGAAAATGTAAGCTCCATTAGCTTTGAATTTGAAGACGAGTGGGCTGATGATCACAGTGCAATGCTAACCTGGACCATGTCGTACCAGCACCCTAAATTGAACAGCGGCAATACCATTCGAGTAAAAGGCGCTAGCCGGTTAACGTTTAAAGACAACAAAGTTATTGGTCATCGCGACTACTTTGATGGTGGAGCCTTACTTTACGAACACATACCTTTATTAAAGCGTGTGATCCATTTCTTAAAAAATAGATTGGCATAAGCAATCTTACACGCCATTTAGACCGTATATAGACAAATCATTATCAAGGTATTACCAATGAATAGCACACAAGAAAAACAAAAAATTGCGGTTGTTGGGGCAGGCATCTCAGGATTATTATCCGCCTACCTTCTTAGCCGTGAACACGATGTAACCTTATTTGAAGCCAATAATTACTTAGGTGGGCACACTCACACCAAACCCGTGCAGTCGGGAGGTAAAACCTACCCAGTGAACACTGGTTTTATTGTTTATAACGATTGGACTTACCCCAACTTTATTAAGCTAATGGATCAGCTAGGCGTCGCTAGTGAAGAGTCTGAAATGAGCTTTAGTGTGCGCGATGAAAACACCGGCCTAGAGTATAACGGCACCAGTTTAAACAGCTTGTTTGCTCAGCGTAGCAATTTACTTAAACCTCCATTTTGGATGATGATTAAAGACATTCTACGTTTTAATAAACAAACAGTAGAAATGGTAGAAAACAATACGGTTTCTGATACACAGACGTTGGGTGAATTTGTAAAACAAAACGGTTACGGTGATCGCTTTGTTAATCATTATATCGTTCCTATGGGGTCGGCTATTTGGTCGGCGTCGGTAGATGTAATGATGGAATTTCCGCTAAAATTCTTCCTAAAGTTCTTTAATAATCATGGCATGTTAAGCGTTGATAACCGCCCACAGTGGCGTGTGATCAGCAACGGTGCCCGTTCTTATATTGAACCCATGATTCAGCCGTTTAAAGATAACATCCATTTAAACAGCCCTATAGCCTCTGTTAAACGTTCAGCAGAAGAGGTGGTGATCAAAACGGTTGCTGGTAAAGAATTTACCTTTGACCAAGTGGTTTTTGCTTGCCACAGCGACCAAGCCTTGGCCATGCTAGAAGCACCCACCGCACAAGAAAACGAAATTTTAGGGGCTATCCCTTATCAAATGAACGAAGTGGTACTGCACACCGACCGTCGTTTGATGCCAAAACGTAAATTAGCTTGGGCAGCATGGAACTATCACATTCCACAGCGTCTAAGTGAATACGCTATGGTAACGTATCACATGAATGCGCTGCAGAATTTTAATGATGCACCGGATGATTTTATGGTGACGTTAAACAGAACTGCCGAAATTGCGCCGGGTAAAATTATCGATAAATTTAATTACGCTCATCCTGTATTTACCATGGATGGCATTGCAGCCCAGCAGCGCCATAGCGAAATTAACAACAAAAACCGCAGCCATTATTGCGGTGCTTATTGGTTTAACGGGTTTCACGAAGATGGTGTAAACAGCGCCTTACGAGTTGCTGAATCATTTGGTATTACGTTGTAACAGCATGATCACAGAATTAAAAAGTCAGGAAGGCTTAAGCATGTCCAAAGCACAGGAAGGCATTGAACAAAACAGTGCGATTTACGTGGGCCGTATTCGTCATCGACGTTTCCAGCCAGTAGATCATGCCCTGGATTATGCCTTGTTCATGATGTATTTGGATTTGGATGAGCTGCCTGATTTGCTAAAAAAGCATTGGTTTTTTTCAGCAGGTAAATTTAATTTTGCATCGTTTTACCGCAATGATTATTTAAACCCTAGTATTAGTGATTTAAAAACAGCTGTTATTGACAAGGTTGCTTCCGAACTGGGTGGCCTTGCGCAACAAATTACCTCGGTAAGAATGCTCACCAATGTGCGTTACTTTGGCTACAGCATCAACCCAGTGACTTTTTATTATTGCTTTAATCAAAAAGATGAATTGCTTACCATCGTTGCCGAAATTACCAATACCCCTTGGGATGAAAAGCACAGTTATATTTTACCCATCGCCAATGACTTTGTAGCAGCGCATAGCCATATTAGTCATGCGGTAAAAGGGCAAAATAAGCACGTGTTTGAGTTTAAAAAAATCTTTCATGTGTCGCCATTTAACCCAATGAACATGGATTACCGCTGGGTTTTTTCTCAGCCAAGTCTGCAAGCCAGTGACAAAATTGCCGTGCATATGGATAATTTTATTGCCGACGACACTGCTGACAAGCATTTTGATGCCACACTAAAATTGCAGCGTCATGAATTTTCACAAGTAATGCCTAAACTGTTATATCAATACCCGTTTATGACCGCTAAAGTAGGTTTAGGTATTTATTGGAATGCGTTAAAGCTATGGTTGAAAAAGTCACCTTTTTACGATCATCCAAATAGTTAGTACATAAACACATTTGAAATAACACACGTTTTCATAGTTTGATACGTATAAAAATAACATAGCCTACAAACAAAATAGTGCAGGAGTTGATTATGAACATGCCATCGGTTGCTAACATTGAGCCCAAATCAAAAAGTTTTATACCAGCCAATGGTCGAATGTCTAAGCTTGCGAAAAAATTAGTGCATCGCCAGCTTGTTAATTTACACACTGGTTGTTTGCAAATAGAAGAAAATGGCGAAGTGTTTATTTTTGGTCAAGCTGAAAAAGATACTGACTTGGTGGCACGCATGATTATTCATGACGTAAGCTGTTATGGCGAAATCATGACCGGTGGCAGTATTGGTGCAGCCGAGTCCTACATGACCGGCGACTGGAGTACACCAGATTTAACCATGTTGGTGAGAGTCATGGTTCGTAACATGGATATTCTTGACCAGCTAGAAGGCGGTTTGGCGTTACTGTCGAAGCCATTTCTTAAAGCCTTTCATCACTTTAATCAAAACTCAGCCAAAGGTTCGCGCCGTAACATTGCAGCGCATTACGATTTAGGCAACGACTTATTCGAGCTGTTTCTTGATCCAACCATGATGTACTCATCGGGCATCTTCCCTCACGCCAATGCCACTATGGAAGAAGCATCGATAAATAAACTGAATATTATCTGTGAAAAATTACAGCTGTGTGCCGACGACCATGTGGTTGAAATTGGTACAGGCTGGGGTGGCTTCGCTATTCATGCGGCTAAAAACTATGGCTGTAAAGTAACCACTACCACAATTTCTCAAGAACAATACAATCTGGCTGAGCAGCGCATAAAGCAAGAGGGGTTAGAAGATAAAATTACCTTGTTGTTAGAAGATTACCGAGATTTAAGAAAAAGCTACGCAGGGCAGTTTGATAAATTAGTCTCAATTGAAATGATCGAAGCGGTGGGTTGGAAATTTTATAACACCTTTTTTGAACACTGTGGATCTTTATTAAAGCCAGAAGGTCTTGCATTAATTCAAGCAATTACTATTACCGATCAGCGTTACGATCAAGCGCGTAAAGATGTTGATTTTATTCAGCGCTATATTTTCCCTGGTAGTTGTATTCCATCAGTGACCGCTCTTATTAATGCAAGTACTAAAGCCAGTGATTTAAACCTAGTACAAGCACAAGATTTTGGTTTGCATTACGCGCGTACCTTAAAAGCTTGGCAAGATGTGTTTAATGAAAAAACCGAAGAGGTTAGTCGTTTAGGTTACAGCGATGATTTTAAACGCATGTGGCAATTTTATTTAAGTTATTGCGAAGGTGGCTTTGCCGAGCGTTCTATTGGTGTTAATCATTTAGTATTTGCAAAGCCACGAGCGCAGTTGGCATATTTTAGCGCTTAATTTTTTGTCGGGCTAAAGCCACGACCTACTTTTTGGCATTATTGTTACAACTGTAGGTCGGTCTTCAGGCCGACTATCTTTTTAGTATTACATCTACAACTGTAGGTCGGTCTTCAGGCCGACATTTTATCGTACTAAAGCGACAGATTTTACCTGCGCCCATACTATTGTCCCTTGCGACAAATTTAAATGATATACCGATTTTTGAGTCATTTTCGCGACTAAAAACTCACCACCCATTTTTAGTCTTACTAGTGCCATGGCATTATCGGTGTCGGCATTGATCGCTACTACTTTAACCGGTAGACGATTTACGATACTGGTATCTTCGTGCTGTGTTAACGATAAACTCACATCTTTTGCCAAAATGCGCGTCCGCACTGTTTGCTCAAGAGTTTCACCGCTGTCAGGTATCCAGATGCTGTGATCGGCAAAGGCAATGCGCATAAGATTCCACTGGCTGTCTTTTTCAACTACCTTGCCGGTTAAAATAACGCCACTTTCGTCTTCTAGGCGCTGGGGTAAATCAATGCGTGAAAACACATCGGTTAGCTTACCTTCGGCAATCACTTTGCCTTGGTCTAATACCACAATGTGATCAGCTAATCGGGCTACTTCATCCATCGAGTGGCTGACATAAAGAATTGGAATATCAAAGCTTTGTTGTAACTTTTCTAAGTAGGGTAATATTTCTTGTTTACGCTGATGGTCGAGAGCGGCTAAAGGTTCATCCATTAGCAATAACCGCGGCTGAATCAGCAGTGCCCGAGCAATGGCAATACGCTGACGCTCGCCCCCAGATAGCTGGTTAGGGTAGCGTTCCAAAATATCATTAATCCCCATCACCGCGATCACGCGCTGATAAAACTCTTGCGTTACTTTTTTATCGGCACGCTTTATGGCGTAGCGTAAATTTTTTTCGGCGTTTAAATGAGCAAACAAACTGGCTTCTTGAAACACATAACCAATAGGGCGTTTGTGTACGGGTAAAAATATATTCGAGTCTTGCCAAGTAGCTTGCCAATCGTCTTTATGAATAGCTAATGATCCATTGGGGGCTTTTTCTAAGCCAGCAATGCAGCGCAGCAAACTGGTTTTACCCGAACCCGAATGCCCATAAATGGCAGTGACCCCTTTAGCAGGAATACGTGTATCAATATCCAAATACGTTATTTGTTGTGAGCTGGTCAATGTAAAATTGACCTGCAGAGTATTGGGTAAATTTGGCTCGATAATGGAATGAGTGGCCCGAGTGTTTGCAGTCATCGTGGCATACCTCCACCTATGGCTAAGGAGCTTTTACGTTGCGACGCGTATAAAGCTAATAATACAAAAAACGAAAAAATAACCAGCAGCGCCGACAAACTATGAGCTTGCGCATACTCTAATGATTCCACATGGTCGTACACTTGCACCGAAACGACGCGGGTTTCATCAGGAATATTACCGCCAATCATTAAAATAACGCCAAACTCACCAACGGTATGGGCAAAACCTAAAATACTGGCGGTAATAAAACCGGGTTTTGCTAAGGGCAGTACCACGCTAAAAAAACGATCGATGGGCCCAGCTCTTAACGTGGCGGCTACTTCAAGCGGGCGATTACCAATGGCCACCATGGCGTTATGTAAAGGCTGAACCACAAAAGGCATTGAATAAATTACCGATGCAAACACCAAACCGCCAAAGGTAAAAGGTAACGTGCCTAACCCTAAGCTTTGGGTAAATTCCCCAATAAAACCACTGGGCCCCATAGCGATTAATAAGTAAAAGCCCAGCACCGTTGGTGGCAATACCAAGGGTAAAGCTACTACAGCCGCAACCGGCCCTTTTAGCCAAGATTGTGTTCTAGCCAGCCACCACGCTATGGGCGTGCCGATGATTAACAGTAAAATCGTAACGGTAGTGGCTAGGCGCAACGTTAACCCGATAGCGCCAATATCAGCTTCTGATAAGATCATAATTTTTCAGTGCGGTAGCCGTAAGATTGAATGATTGTTTGCGCTTTTTTAGTGTTCATAAATTTTAAAAACTCAGTCGCTGCCTGATGGCTATTTTGTTGTTGCGAAGCCGGTGTTGTTAAATAAACAGCATCTTGTCGAATGGGTTGATGTAATTTTTCAGGCACAGGCCAATAGCTTAATGGCGGCTTGAGAGCTGAGCTGTGTTTGCCAATCACTTGCGAAAGTGCCACAAATCCTAACTCAGCATTCCCGGTACTAACAAATTGGTAGGTCTGTGCGATGTTTTCACCCATAACCCACTTGCTTTGTGTTGCCGCTTTCAAATTCAACTTCTCTAGTACCTCCATTGCGGCAGTGCCATAAGGTGCGAGTTTTGGGTTGGCCAATGCCAATTTATTGAATTGTCCCGAGGTTAATACGTCCTTCTCGTTTTTTAACGCCTTGTTTTCTGGCGTCGTGTTTTTTAGTGTCTTGATATTTAGTAGCTGCAAAACCTGTTTGCTATTTGACCAAAGCGCAAGGCTGCCTAAGGCGTAAGTAAAAGGTTTAGTTTGTGTTAAACCTTGCTCATACAAAGCTAACGGTTTGCTTTGATCTGCAGAGAAAAATAATACAAAAGGTGCACCGTGTTGTATCTGGGCGTATATTTTTCCCGACGAGCCATAAGAGGCTTTAATTCGGTGCAAAGACTGTTGTTCAAATTCATCAATAAGATGCTTCATGGTGTGAGTGAAATTTGAGGCAACCGCAATATGAACTGTTTGAGCCAGCTGAGAGGCTTGAGATGATGGCGAATTTTCGGCGCTTATAGATGGGTTTGAGAAAACGCTGATCATTGCAAGCAGGCCCAAAATCCGCAGCGTCTTTGATCGTACAAAAAACATTAATCAGCCTATTTATTTATGAATGAGATCACAGCGATGATATTCGTATCATAACCCATTACAAGTGCTTGAAGTTATGCGAGCGAACAAGCATGCTAGCAAAAAATTGAAACAATAGCCTATTTCAGTGCTGTCGTAGTTAACTCAGGTCGTTAATATCATGGATTTTATAGATTATTACAAAGTATTGGGCGTAGAAAGTGACGCCGACGAAGCAGCGATTAAAACTGCTTATCGAAAATTAGCCCGCAAGTATCACCCCGACGTCAACAAAGAAGTCGGTGCAGAAGAAAAGTTTAAAGAAATTGCAGAAGCCTACCATGTATTAAAAGACAGCGAGCGCCGCGCTGAATTCGACGATATGAAAAAATACGGTGGTCGTGCGGGTGGCTTCCGAGGACAACAAGGTTCCCACGGTTTTAACCCTGGTGGCGGTGGTTTTGACGGCGATTTCTCTGATTTCTTTTCAGCCTTTGGTGGCGGCCAAGGTTTTGGGCAGCGCCAGCCAAGACCTGTACGTGGCCAAAATGTTGAGCTTGATGTTTCTGTTGGCTTGGCTGAAATACTCGAAGTTAAAGAAGAGACCGTTTCTTATACGCTCACCAATGCCGATGGCACTGGCACTAAAAAGAACCTGAAAGTTAAAATCCCACAAGGGGTTGCTGATGGCGAAAAAATTCGTGTTGCGGGCCAAGGCCATGGCGGGCGTCATGGTGGTAGTTCAGGTGACTTGTTTCTTCATATTAAAGTATTGGCGCACCCGTACTTTGAAAGAAAGGGGCAAGATATTGAGCTGATCATGCCGATTACACCTTGGGAAGCGGCGCTTGGGGCAAAAATTACGGTGCCAACATTAACCGGTAAAATCAGCTTAACCGTGCCAGCTAATACCTCTTCGGGTAAAAAGTTCCGTATTAAAGGCAAGGGCTTAAAAACTAAAACAGTAACCGGTGATTTTTTAGCCATTGTGAAAATAGAACTGCCAGAAACCATGAGCCCAGAAGCCGAGGTTTTATGGAAGCAGTTAGCCGATACTTATTCCGAAGCTGATTCAGAGGCAGAAACTTTTAACCCAAGAGAAGCGTGGCGTTAATTTTTCAAGAGCACTAAGGCGGTATAAGGGCGGGTTTAAAGTAGCCTAGAACTCCCAGGCTAAACCCACCTGAACTCGCTCTTGATTATAATCAGCAGCCTCAACATTGGAATCAAACCAATCCCCTTGCAGGCTGCTGGTTACTTTCCAGTGATCGTTAATTTGAACATGTGTTTTAAGTGCTAAACGCCAGCGGTCATCTTCGCGTGGGGCATTAATGACCCGGCGAATACCGTCGTATTGGCGCTTTTCATAGTGGGCTTTTAAGCGGCTAGAACCTTTAACGTTAAATACAGACCAATCGCGCTTTAGCTGTAATTTAAAAATACTGGCTTGATAAGCGTACACATCATCTTTAGCATTTTCTTGTTTTAGTTGAGCTTGTGCGGTGAGATAAAAACGGGTGCGATCGATAAATCGATACAGATATACACTGGCGGCAAATGCTTCGCCGTTGCGCTGCTCGTATAGGGCAAATGTTTTTTGGCTAACATCACCTTGGGCACGAATATACCAGTTAGTATTGATCAAATACCCCAGCCCTGGGCTGAGTCGATTAAGCTTTAAAAAATCCTCACCGTCGACACGGCCAACCGCATGAATCATAGTTAGGTCGCTGCTAAACTTGCGTTGCTGAAAGCCCATTCGCACTAAGCCAATGTGCATTTGGCTATCAAATTCGTCGTAGGTATACCACTGGGTATCGTTTACGCGATACAAGCTGCTGATATTCCAATGTTGGTTTATCTTAAAATCATAGCCCAAACCCAAACTGAGATTGCGCGCTACATCGCCAAGGCCAGCGTTGTTGTCGGCAGCGTCGGTCGCTACGTTGCTGTCGTATTCCATTGCGGCTTCAAGTTCGAGCTTAAAATCAGCATTTGCGGGAAGGCAAAAAACCGCTAACAAGGTAGCGGTTAATGCTGCAACAAATGCGCTAGTAAAAACAAGTTTGAAGCGGCTTAAACGCCACTTCAAACTTGGGCCTAACAAGGCTATTTTCATTATGAATTTCTTTTTAATGTTAATCTTGCTCGTCTAACTCTAGCTCAGTAACGTTTAAGATATTATTAGCAAACGTACCTTGTAGGCTGACTTCTTCAGTGTCGGTAACGCTGCTTAAAATGTTTAGATCAACGCCATCATTTGTCGTAACTAAACTAACCCCTAAAACACTATATTCGCCGTTGTTGTTGATAACTGCAGCGCCTAGCACCTCAAGCTCAACTATGTTAATTTTTTCTTGATCAAGATCACGCTCTAAGCTTACTGCGCGGTAACCGTTGGTGGCATCGCCAGTAATCTCTAATTCTACTTTGTCGCTAATTGCTAAATCGCTAAAGTTAAACATTGGGTTGAAGTTAAGGTTATCATCGTCATCACTCATACGAGTGCTCATATCCACGTTTATTGCTAAACCTAATACAGTAATGGTGCCAGTGAATTGATCGCTAACTGCGGTGATATTGGTGATCTGTGCTTCAAGACTGATGTTGGCATCGCTTTCAATTTCAATATCTTCTGCCACCAATACGCCGTTTGCATTAATAGTCCCTTCAACTTCTACTGTCACATCATTGTCTAGGTTTTCTGCGCTTATGCCATCATCAAACTCGGTTTGGCTGTTCCAAGTAACCTGCGTGCCATTTACGGTAAAGGTTTTAGCAGCACCATCAAAATCGTATAAGGCACCGGCCAGTTCAATCTCAACGCCGTCGGGCAAGTTTTCATCGTCGGCTTCAATTTCAGTGGCGGTGAATACGCCGCTCTCTAAATTACCTTCAACTTCGACTTGCAGACCATCAGCAAAAACTTGGCCATCTAAATCTAACTCTGTTGTCGATAAGTAAGAAATTTGCTGACTACCGATCTCAAAGGTTTGTGCTGCTTCATTTAAATTTGCAACAACACCGCGTAATTCTACCTCGGTATCATTAACATCGTTCAGCTCAACAAAGCTGGCGATTAATTCATTGCCTTTCACATAACCACTCACTTCTACCGATTGGCCATTCGTTAATGGCCAAGTCACGCCTTTGTAGCTGGTTAAGTTGCTCACCGAAACGGTTTGACCTAAAACGGTAAAGGTATTGGCTGTTGCATCGATATTGGCCGCAGGGCCTTTTAAATCTAAATCATAAATAATGTTGTCGGCAACATTACGATTGCCATTAGAGTTGGCATATAGAGTAACAATTTGACCAACACTTAAATCCGCTTGGGTGCCTTCTGTATCATTTACACTGATTGTCGCTTGGTCAGTTTCGTAGCGCACACCATTCACAATCACGCTGCCAAAACCGTCGATGCTACCACGCACCACTTTATTATCACCCGCGTTTGTGCTGTCACTTGACGACGAAGAACCACCGCAGGCGGTTAACAATAAGGCACTTGAAAGGCTGATTAATACTGCTAATTTTTGTTTTTTCATAATTCAGGTCTCTTTTAATATTTTTGGTTTTGGCTATTCGTTTGTCGATTCATTACGACTGAATTAGCTTTTATTGCCATGTTCATAGGGTTAAACGCAGGCCCTGAATTTTTATTCCCTATTTATTTAAAAATATTTTAAAAAAGAGAAATTATTTTTGCATTAAACCAAAACCATACATCTCGTTGCGCTCTGAACCGCTTATTGGTTTGGCTCGCAGGCTTAGATCGGGTTTATTCGGAACCGCTTTTTCGCTGGCTAAAACAGCGGTAATCATGACTGCGGCTAGCGAGGTACCCGACAAACTGGCATAACCCTGATCGCGGGCAATCAATACATCCACCCCGGGGGCGGCTATTTCAATGTGCGGGCCTTGGGCGGCGCGTGTAAACACATTTAACTGTTGGTCAACCGCTGTTACCGCAATAACCTCTGGATAGGCAGCAGGAAAGCGTGGAAATGCTGCGCCGCCATCATTCCCTGCCGAAGCAACTAAGGTCACGCCCCTCGCGGCAACCTGTGTTAATGCTTGCTGTAAAATTTTGTTGGGTGGCCCAGATAGCGACATATTAATAATACTGACTTGTTGCGACAGCAACCAGTTAAGTCCCGATATTAATTGTGCCGCAGAAGCCACCACTGCACCGGATGCGCTTTGCGCAAAAACAACGGCATTAAACAGTTCTGCTTGGGTTAACAACCCTTGTGCGTCACAGGCATTGTCGCCCATTAAAATACTCGCCATAGCGGTACCATGTTGGTAACTGGGCTGGTAAGTTTGTAGGGAGGTGTCGTGAAAATTCTTTTGAGCAATACGGTTGCCAGCAAAGCAGTTATGGTTGATATCGATACTCGAGTCCATTAAGCCCACTTTTTGTTGCGCCATAAGCGGGGATTGCACCCCCATTATGTTAGCCTGGTGTAGAGGGCTTAACGCCTTGCTAGAATTATTTAACGCATCTAATTGATACACATCGTTTTGCTCGATGGCTGCTTGATCAATGGGCACCGGCTGGCTGCTATCAAAAGTCACCAAAACAGCGCCTAACTCACTAAGAGCTTCTTCGTTTAATATTATGGCACCCTGTGCTTTGGCGGCGGCAAGTTGCTCTGCACTGACTAAGGCAATTAATTGATTGGGTAAAGGCGGTAGTAACGATTCTTCTAAGTCGTCTTCAAATTGCCACAGTTGTTGTAATTTATCGTCTAAAAATTCCAGCTGGTCTTCTGTTTGATCATCGTCATCAACCAATGATTCTAAGTGCTTTTCTAGTTCTTCTTCCATGCGCTCTTCAAGGTCGTCACCGCTGCTATTGGCTTCTAATTGATCTTCTAACCAGTCTTCTAGCTCATCTTCAAAATCATCATCAAATTCAACATTGTCACCTACTCGCTGTTCTAAAAAGTTCTCCAGTAATTGTTCTGCTTGTTCTTCGGCGCGTTCTTCGGCTTCTTCTTCCTCGCGCTCTTTTTCTTTTTCAATGATGTCTACAATGTCGTCATCAAAGTCGTTATCATCAAAGTCATCATCATCGTCGGCATGTAAGCTTGCCGTAGACGCTATAAGAAGGCCTATTAATACGAAAAGTCGTAGTTTAAATATCACTGGAACACCTATGGGTCAGATTCGCTAATCTCTTATTGGTAGTATATACAACGTAAAATTTTAAATATTATTTCATTTTAGGGAATAAAAAACGGCGAGGGTCGTTTAATACATTATGAATACAGCACACGATCAATTTACCGCGCAACTACTGCAAGCACTGCCCGCTCTGCGGCGCTATTGCTACTCGTTAACGGGTAATGTAGCTAATGCCGATGATCTTTTACAATCGGCAGCGGAAAAAGCACTCAAGCGCTGGCAGCAATATGAACCCGGTACGCATTTTGATCGCTGGTTGTATCGCCTTTGTCGTAATTTGTGGATAGATCAAATTCGCCGCGATAAGCCGACTGAAGAGTTAAAAGAAGGCTGGCAAGAAGACATAGCCTTAGACCAAAAAAGTGTATCACTAGAGCACGAAATAGAACAAACCAAGTCGTTGGCAAGTGTTTATTCGCAAATGAATAACCTTTCCAGCCCGTTACGGTCAGTACTGTATTTAATTGCCGTAGAAGGGCGCAGCTATCAAGAAGCTGCCGAAATACTAGAAATACCCACAGGGACAGTGATGAGCCGATTATCAAGGGCGCGGCAACAACTGAGCAATGCCTTTGGTGGTACAGGAGATTTATTATGAACAACAACAGTGTTAACCCTACAGATTTAAACGACATCGAAAAACTATCGGCGTATTTAGATAATGAATTAAGCCCTAGTGATCATGCCGAGCTCGAAACAAGATTGAAGCAAGATACTCAGTTGCAGCAAGCCTTGGCTAAGCTAGAAGGCACCGATGTTATGGCGAACGAGTATTTTAGTGAGCTGGATAAAACACCCATGCCAGCAGGCTTAGAAGATATGATACGCAATGCTGAACCTGAATCTGCGCCAGTAAGTGCAACGGTTGTCGATCTTTTTAAACACAAAGTTAAAACGGTGGTTACGCAAAGTTGGGGGCTGGCCAGTGCTGCCAGTGTGGTATTTGCCTTGGGTATTTGGATGTTAATGCCGCCAACGCAGCAGAATATCAACGCGGATTTATTAGCGGTATTAAAGACTCAACCTTCGGGCAGTATCGCCACCATTAATTCAGAGTTAAAAATTGAAGTGTTGGCCAGTTATCAAGATTCTCAAGGTAATGTTTGCCGGTCGATGATTGAACACACTCCTGTTAGTTCTAACCCAGCAGTCGCGTGTTTAAATCAAGGTCAGTGGCAAATAGACACTACCGATTTAGTTGAAAAATACCAAACCGCGAGTAGTTCTCAACGGAGTAATACACAACAGTTAATGACCCCAGAACAGGAGCAGTTATGGTTAAAAACGCTCGCCAATTAAATAGTTGTTTCTAACCTAAAATATAAGTTGTAAACCCCACGGCTTAGGCGTAAAACGGCAGTAGTTAATGGATCAGTTAAATGCCAAATTTAGCTTCATTCTTACTTACGTTTTTGGTTGATTAAGGTCGCGCGAAAAATCGCGCTGCCTATAACATTGTCTAAAGGAAAGGCCGTGTATAAAACGCTTATTGTCGTTGATACAGAAGATTCACCGCTGAAAGATCAGTTTTCAGATGTCATAAGTTTTGAAAAATACTTACGCGATTACCCCAAGGTTAACGAGCCGCAAACACGGCTGATCAACCTGTGTGATACCGAGCATTATCTAAGCAAAGGTTATTATTGTTCCTTGTTGGCAGAAGCCCGCAAGCATGTGGTATTGCCGAGCGTTAAAACCATTAACAACTTGCGCAATGAAGTCGACTTGCAGTCGCTTATTCCTTTGATTTCTGGCTTTACAGAAGGCTCTGTTAACGATAGCGATAATGACAAAGATGAGAGCATTTGGATTTATTTTGGTAAGACTCATGGTTTGAACCAAGTTCAGACTCAAGGCTTAAAAACGTTCGCAAAAAAATTATTCCAAGCCTACCCATCGCCGATTATTAAACTCAATATGGGTCATGATCCGGATGCCGGTACTGGCATAAAAACCAATATCAGAGTGAGTATCGAGCGCTGCGCACCTAACGCCTTGCCTGACAGTGAACAAGCTATTTTTCTTGATCATCTAACAGACTTTACCCAAACCGTTTGGCGCATGGGCAGTGGCGCAAAACGCCATCGTTGGGATATGGCGATTTTGGTTAATCCAGAAGAAAAAGTGCCGCCGAGTAATAAAGATGCATTAAGTCGCTTTGTTAAAGCCGCGTCTAAGCAGGGCATTAATGCAGAAATCGTATCGTATTCACAGATTAGTAATATTAATCAATACGATGCCTTGTTTATTCGTGAAACCACCGCGATTGATCACCATACCTATCGTTTGGCATGCGAAGCAGAAAAAAACGGCCTTGTGGTCTTAGATGACCCAACGTCTATTTTGCGTTGCTGTAATAAGGTGTTTTTACACGATGCGTTTAGCTATCAAAAAGTACCTTCGCTTAATACCGTAGTGGTGAGTGATGCGAGTGCAGAAACGGTAGCAAAGCTGCGTGATGAAATGGGCTTTCCTTTGGTTTTGAAAATGCCAGAAGGGTCTTTTTCTAATGGCGTTTATAAGGTTAAGACGGAAGAAGAGTTAGCAGAAAAATTATTAGAACTGTTAGCTGAGTCGGCTTTGGTATTGGCTCAGGAATATTGCTTCACTGATTACGATTGGCGCATTGGGGTTTTAAATGGCCGTGCTATTTACGCGTGTCGTTACAAAATGGCGCGTAACCATTGGCAAATTTATAACCACGAATCTGAGCGTTTCTTCTCCGGTGGTTTTGAAACTATGCCAACGTTTGAAGTGCCGCAAAAAGTATTAAAGGCTGCATTAAAAGCCTGTGCTGCTGTGGGTAATGGTTTGTATGGCGTCGACATTAAACAAAAAGACAATAACGTTTATGTCTTAGAAGTGAACGACAACCCAAGCATCGACCATAAAGTAGAAGATGCGTATTTGGGCAATGAACTGTACATGCAAATTATGTCGGAATTTCAGCGTCGTTTAGAAGAACGTGGTAAAGCGTAATCATGCTAACGTACCGATTGGCCAATGAAAAAGATCTAGAAGCCTTAGTCGGCATTGAAGTGACGTGTTTTGCAGCAGATCGTTTAAACTTACGTCGCTTTAAACATTGGATTCGTGTTGATCACGGTATCTTAATGGTCTGCCAAGAAAACGATCAGGTCGTGGGTTATGGATTAGTCTGGTGCCATAAAGGCACTCGGCTAGCCCGACTTTATTCGTTAGCGGTTTTGCCGCAGCATCGTGGTAAAAGCATTGCCGAAGGTTTATTAACGCGATTAGAGCAAGCGGCGGCTAAACGGGGCCATATCAGTATGCGCTTGGAAGTATCAGAAAATAATGCGGGAGCGATTAAATTATACGAACGTTTGGATTACCGTATTTTTGATGAGTATACCGAATATTATGAAGACCACAGCGATGCGCTGCGGATGCAAAAAGATATTCACAAATTGAACCCTGCGAGCATAAAAAAACCGGTGCCTTGGTATCAGCAAACGACGGAATTTACCTGCGGCCCCGCGGCGTTGATGATGGCCATGGCAAGCCAAAAAGAAACGCTGCAACCGAACCAAGCATTGGAACTTGATATTTGGCGACAAGCGACGTCGATTTTCATGACCTCTGGGCACGGCGGTACGCATCCTTTTGGTTTGGCGTTAGCGGCGAATGATCAGGGTTTTCAAGTTGAATTATTTATTAATACTCAAACCACCCCTTTTTTAGAAGGCGTGCGTGCGAGTAATAAAAAAGACATTTTGGAAGTCGTGCATGAGCAGTTTAAACAACGTGTCGAAAGCCGAGCTGATATTAAATTGCACTATCAAGACACGTCGCAAGATCAAGTCGAATACTGGCTAAAAAATGATTATGCCGTATTGGTGCTCATTAGTACTTATCGTTTAGATGGTCGCAAGGCACCGCATTGGGTAGCGGTGACGCATATCGATGAGCATTGTTTGTATGTGCACGATCCTGATTGTGAAGCCTCGGCGAGTGATGAACGTAACAGTAATAAGCAAGGCGCAATTGATTGCCAGCATGTGCCAATTGCCCGCGCCGACTTTGATAAAATGTCGGCGTTTGGTGCGAGCAAATTACGCACCGCGATTGCCATCAAACCTATGTAAATAAGAATAATAAGGCAACTAAAATAGTTAGGACGCCTGTTGCGGGGTTTTTACCGAGCCTTGCGTAACAGGCAGCCCTAAAGAAATAATCGCCGTTAGCAGAATAAACCCCGCAGACACCCACAAACAAACAGCCAGCCCGTATTCTTGGAATAACCAGCCCGACAGTAAAGTGCCGATTAAACGTCCCATGGCATTGGCCATATAATAAAACCCGACATCCAGCGATACACCGTCATCCGATGCATAGCTAACAATTAAGTAGCTGTGTAAGGAGGAGTTAATGGCAAACAAGACGCCAAAAATCATTAATCCGCCTAATAAAATAACGGAGGAGTGCCAATCGTAAGTTAGCGATAAGGCAATCGTGATGGGCATGATGCTAATCGCTAAAGCCCACATCAGCGCGTGGCGACCATCTGGTGATTTACTGTTTTTGGTTCCGGTAATTTGGGGTGCAATAGTTTGCACAAAACCATAACCAATAACCCAGCTTGCCAAAAATCCGCCCACATAGCTGTGATCCCAACCAAAGGTGGTTGCCAGATAAATCGGCAGCGCAATAACAAACCACACATCTCGAGAGCCAAACAAGAACAGACGCGCCGCAGAAAGGTAGTTAATCGCTTTGCTTTTAGAAAATAATTCGGTGAACTTAGGTTTGCCTTTTGACTTGCCTAAATCCTTTTTTAAACTGATTAAACTTAGAATCCAAACGACTAACAGTGCGATGGCCATGACCAAAATAGCACCTTGGAATCCAAGCAGGCTTAGCATGACACCGCCCAGAAAAAAGCCGATTCCTTTTAAAGCATTTTTAGACCCTGTAAGAATCGCAATCCATTTATACAATTGCCCTTCGGCATTGGCTGGCACCAATAACTTAATCGAGCTTTTAGCGCTCATTTTATTCAAGTCTTTGGCGATACCCGATATCGCTTGTGCCGCCATTACCCAAGGCACTAATAGCATTTCGGCAGGCACTAATAACATTGAAAGCGCGACAATCTGCAAAAATAAACCCATGTTCATGGTCTTATTTAAGCCCAGCCTTGCTCCCAGCCAACCGCCAATCAAATTGGTGATCACGCCAAAAACTTCATAAAAGATAAACAGCATGGCAACTTCTATCGGGCTATAACCTAGCCCGTAAAAGTACAATACAACCAACATTCTTAACGCGCCATCGGTTAACGTGAACGCCCAATAGTTAGCGGTTACGATCATATATTGGCGAATATCAGGTGATAGCTTAGCAAGCCACGTCATGCTGTTTAATCCTTGCTGCGAATTTATTTATGCTAATTAACGTTCTAAATCTGATCAACCAAACCAACGACTCGCATTAATTCAGCGGTTCGATTGGCATAACCCCATTCGTTATCGTACCAAGCATAGATTTTCACTTGAGTACCATTAATCACCATGGTCGACAGCGCATCAATAATGCTGGAACGTGGATCTGTTTTGTAATCGATAGAAACCAGCGGACGTTCTTCATAACCCAAAATATTTTTCAGCTCGTTTTCAGAGGCGTGTTTAAAAAATGCGTTCACTTCTTCGGCGGTTGTTGGGCGCTCGACTTCAAATACACAATCGGTAAGCGATGCATTTGATAGCGGCACACGCACCGCATGGCCGTTTAATTTTCCTTTTAGCTCCGGGAAAATATGGGTAATCGCAGTGGCTGAACCGGTAGTCGTTGGAATCAAACTGGCGCCACACGAACGTGCACGGCGTAAATCTTTGTGGGGAGCATCCAAAATAGTTTGGGTATTGGTGATGCTATGAATCGTCGTCATCGAGCCGTGTTTAATGCCCAGTTTTTCATGAATCACTTTGACCACAGGCGCTAGGCAATTGGTGGTGCACGATGCCGCTGTTACGATGGAATGCTCATCTTTGTTATAAAGATCATCGTTCACCCCCATAACCACATTTAAAACACCGTCTTCTTTTACCGGAGCGGTAACAACAACTCGTTTAACGCCTTGATCTAAATAGGCTTGTAATAGCGCGGTTGAATTCATTTTACCGCTGGCTTCAATCACAATATCGCAGCCCGACCAATCGGTATCGGCAATGTCTTTATTTTGCGTGCAGCGAATACGTTGCTTGCCAATAACAATGTCAGAACCATCAGCAGTCGCATCGTGGCTCCAGCGACCATGCACAGAATCGAAGGTTAGCAAATGAGCAAGGGTAGTCGCATCACCCGCAACATCATTCACTTGAACAAACTCGAACTCGGGCCAATCAAACGCCGCACGAAATGTTAAACGCCCCATGCGACCAAAGCCATTAATGCCTACTTTAATTGTCATAAAAACCTCAATTCTTTATTTTGAAAGCCATTTTATTTTGAAAGCCATTCAATAATTTGATCGGTATGCGGCATAGAACCGGAGTGAACCAGTTGTTCGTCAATCACAACCCCAGGGGTGCTCATAACGTTATAAGACATAATAACTTGTAAATCGGTCTCTTTTGTTACCGTCACTTCAACCCCTTGCTCGAGGGCAATTCTCTCGATTGACTCAGCGGTTTTAGTGCATTTTTTACAGCCACTGCCTAATACTTTTATGTGTTTCATAAATTACTACACCTATATTTCTATTTATAAGAAAGAAGAAAATGCGTTAAATATCCAGCCAACTATTGTGAAAGAAACTAATAGAAGCAAGAAAACCGTGGCTAATAACTTCCACTGCATCACTTGTTTTAGCAGGATAAATTCTGGGAAACTGGCGGCAACGGTACTCATGCAAAATGCGAGGGTTGTACCAATCGGCAAACCGTTATTAATTAGGCTTTCCATAATTGGAATAACCCCAGTGGCATTTGAATACAGAGGAATACCTAACAGAACAGCCGCCGGAACCGACCACCATTGGCCGTCACCTAAGTGCTGTTCGATCCAACCGTCGGGAACAAAACCGTGTAGTGCTGCGCCCGCGCCAACGCCAATAATGACCCACTTCCACACTCGGCCAAAAATTTCTAAGGACTCTTCTTTTGCAAATTCATGGCGCTCAGCAAATGACATTTTAGGATTTTCTTGAGAGTCACTTATTGAGTTACTTATCGTGCTATGTGTCGTGCTGTCTGAAACAGCGTTTTTCTTTTGACCATCGGCCAGTGCTTTCGCTGCGAACGATTGCAACCAGCGCTCCGCTTTAATTGCATCAAGAAACCAGCCACCTAAAATCCCAACGGTCATTCCGACCACCACATAAAGCAGTGTGAACTGCCAGCCGAGTAAACTCATTAACAATAAAATCGCGACTTCATTAATCAGTGGGGAAGTGAGAAGAAAAGACATGGTAATGCCAACGGGAATACCCGCAGAGGTAAAGCCCAGAAACACAGGAATGCTAGAACAAGAACAAAAAGGGGTAATCGCACCAAAACCAGAGCCTAGCAGGTAGCCAATACCACGATTTTTACCCGCTAAATAATCGCGAACACGTTCTACATTGAGAGAAGCTCTTAAAAGAGCAATCGCGTAAATCATAACCAGTAGCAAGGCGTAAATTTTACTGACATCTTCAATAAAAAAATGTACCGAACTGCCGAGTTTAGAATCGGGTGACAGGTTGAATACGGAATAGGCTAGCCAGTCGGCAAATTGCGTAAAAATTTCAAACATTAGGCCGCTCCAAAAAAATGCCTTCTCTAACAATAGTGCCTAAGCACAACAAGAACGTACACGCTCAGGTCTGTCGCCCATCTTATTAAGACGGATTAAATTATTTGAAATAAACTCGGAATTGGCTGTTAGCGTTGCAGATAGAATACTAATAGCCCAGTCAGCTAGTTCGGTATTGATGCTGTAAAAAACCCACTGACCCTGACGCTTATCGGTGAGCAAGCCACAATTGCGTAATTGAGCGAGGTGACGAGAAATTTTAGGCTGGCTTTCATCCAGCGCTTGCATGAGTTCGCATACACACAGTTCTTGCTGATCCATAATCAACAATAAGCAGCGTAATCGCGTTTCATCGGCAAGGCATTTATAAAATTGTACAGGAGACATGGAAATATATATCCGATTTTTCATATATATGGATAAAACTATATATGAAAAACCAGATATGGCAAATAATAATGTTAAAAATCACTATTTGCCTTAGGTGGAACTCGGATCAAGCCTGTTTTAGATAATAGCGGCGGTCATGCTCTTGCTGGCGTGCGGTACTGAAAGCACTCACTCGTTTTAAATAACCAATCACCCGAGTGCCGTGATCAATATTGGCACTGTTACAACTTGGGCACTGATAGAGAGTGCGCTTATCAATGGTTTCGCATTCATTACAGATTGTAATTTTTACGTTAATGCAAAAATAGTTACAGCCGGTTTTGGCCGCGATTTTGTAAAGTTGCAAATACTGCTCTGTGGATAAGGTTTCATCTAAGTTGAGATGAAGCGCTGATCCCCCATCTAAATATTCAATCATTTCGCTGCCGTGCATAGAGAATTTGTCAATCGCATTACAGGTTTCATCCTCAACGATGTAAAAATAGCTGTTGTAACAATCACGTCTTACGTCATAGCCGTCAGCACGATCCCACTTAGCATTTTTAACCCCTAGGTTTTCTGCCGGTACAAATTCGGTATTAAACAAATAGCCGGTATTCTTTTTGGCAATTTTATTTTCGTCATAAATAATTCTTAGCTGGCTGCTAACAAAATCTTTATATGCTTGGTTGTTATTAGCGGTTAGGCCTAAGCTTTCAGCGGCTTCAGCCATGCCGTTAATCCCGATGGTTAAGAATTGTTTTTTCAGGCTGATATAACCCGCATCGTAAACCGGCAGCATGCCTTGTTTTTGATAATCTTCCATAATAGAGCGATAAGCGATTTGATATTTTTGTACTTTTCTTACCATAGCGCCAAGGTCATCTTTATTTTGTATAAGACGATTCATATTAATGGTAATCACATTAATTGAACCGGTGGCGATGCCGCCAGCGCCTAAGGTATAAGAGAAAGTATTATCGCTAATCTCATTGCGCAAACGGCAGCACGATGCCAGTGAGTCGGCGTTGTCCGATAAGTAACTGAAAAAACTATTGCCTTTAGCCAATTGCTCAGAGCAGAACTCGGCACTTTGCATTCACCGTTATGGGTAAGCATGGCGGCAGTCACAACAGGGAAGGTCAATACCGCTTTTTTACGTTCTTCATTAAACCACTCCATAAAAAAGTGCTGCAGCTGGTCAATGTTTTCCCACTCGGGCTTGATGAACTCTTGCTGATCTAGGGGCGCTTTAGGATTGGTTGGTGGAAATACAAACTCGCCAAACATCGATTCAAAATAATACTGATCGTATAAAGAAATATTCCAAAAAACACTTTGATAACCGCGCGCGGCCGCAGGCTGGTTTAAAGCGTAAACAACATGCTGCAAATGGTTAGCAATTTTTTCAGGGTGGTCTTGTAAATAATTATTGCCGTAATCAATACGCGCAAAATGATCGAAGTAGGTTAAAAATTCAACCGTGGCAATCGCTCCGGCAAACTGTGCGCTAATTGCAAATACCAGGTTTACAAATGAGCCACAGAAAGATTCTAAATGCTTGGGCGCTTTTGATTCGCCACCCAGTTGCGTTAACCCTTCTAATAAAAATGGGTACATGGTAATCGATGCGCAATACGGTTTCAGGCTGGTTTCGTCATGTACATAAATTTCATGATCTTGTATTTGGCGCAAATATTCTTGCGCTAACTCTTCACCAAATAGGTCTTTAATTCTGTTGGATACCGCGCTGCGGTTAATTTGAATAACCGCATCTTTCATTAATTCGGCTTCTAGCGTTGCAATATTTTTATGGGTAACGTTGGCATTGGCATCAAACTTTGACGCTTCTGCTGCGTTGTTTGATCGAATGTATTGATCAATAAAATTAAGTTTAGTATTAATTTGATCTTGATTAAGCTGCAACATGGTAAGCATCCTTGTTTGTGTGAGAGCTGTTTGTTTGGAAAAGAAAGGTTTGGTCTTCGGCCAATTGGCCATCGACTACGCGATAAAAGCGCTGATTAGTGTCTTGATTTGATAGCCCGCCCAGAGCAGTGCGCCAAGGGCCGAGTTTTACAAAATCAAGGTGTGGCAGAAGGTGGCGCGAGACGTTATTTAAGCCGCTGTATAAGTAGGATTTCAAACCCCGTTTTTGCACTTCAATCAGTAATAATTGCAACTCTAACGGCAGCCATTCACCACCAAACATGACCACTGCTGTTACCAGACCTTCGTACTGATCTAGGTATTGTTGAAAGCGTATCAGAGACAGCGGCTCGCCACCTGAATTTTCCCATAATTCAGGGCTATGACAGCCTTCGCAGCGCAGCGGACAGCCATAAAAACTGAAGCATAAGGCGATATCCCCAGGGCATTCTTGGAATACAACGTGGGGTAAATCACTGCGTAATGAGTTTGGGCTTTGCATCTTTAATATCCCATATATGGTGTATTGTTTTACTGTTGGCACAATATATGGTGTTTATTGTTTTTTTGCTACGCGATTATATTGATGTGCATCAAGCTTTGATGCTATGAGTCGGCCCAATAAATGCTAACAAATAGCCATAAATGTTAACGGTTTGTTGTGTGATGACTGCTCAAATAATTTTGAGCAGTAAGGTGATACCCGTTATTCCAAGAAGGACTCTGCAGCTAAGTGCAAACGTGGCTTCACTAAGGCGAGATTGAATTTTATGGCCGAGAAATACGCCCAAAACGGCAATAGGTAATAGCAATACATTCAAAATTAAAAAGTCTTTATGCCATACATTATTCATGGTGTATGGAATCAGTTTAATCACATTCATCATGGCAAAAAATACCGCCGCTTGCGCCAACCATACTTTTTTACTGATACCTTTTGATAAAAAATAAATACTGATCGGCGGGCCCCCTGCGTGCAGTAATGTACTACTAACCCCAGACAATGTTCCCCAGATATAAGCCGCGCCGGGCAACTTACCTAAAAGTGGCGTTAGCTGCTGCCAGCTGGCAAACAAAATACAAAAAATCGCTAAGATCCATTGCAAGGTCGTTGACGATAGCGAACCCATAGCAGAACCGGCTAGCGTTATGCCTACCAGCGCCGCAAGCATGATGGATTTAAGCTCGCGTAGATTAATCGACTGCCAATATAAACGAACGGTTTTAGCGTCCATTATTAACAACAGCGGCAACATAATCGCCGCCGCATGTTGTACGGGCATAACCAAAGAAAGTAATGGCACCGCCACCACTCCGGCACCACCGGCAAAACCTGATTTGGATATGCCGGTGAGTAGTACTCCAGTAATTGCGAGTAGCCAAAAAAGTGGGCTATCAAAAGCGACCATGAACTTTCTCCGTGCTAGTTATTTTTAACGGGCGGCAAATCAAACCAAAGTGCGGTTAAGTCTGTCATCGCGCTTACGTTAAGCTGTTCTTGTACTGCGCCCAAGGCATCACCTGGATTGACAGCGTTGTTGTTTACATCGGCTTTGCCGCTAATGACGTGCAAGTAACCGGGGCGTTTTTGGGTATCCAGATCAATCTCTTCACCCGATTTAAGCTGCAGTCTGTAAATGCTGGCATCTTGCTGCATTGACAGCGAACCTTCACGACCGTCTGGTGTGACTAAGGGTGTTAGCGGACCATTTTGTACGACCTTCTTTTGTTCATAACTTGGCTTGATGCCCATTTTGTTGGGTTGAATCCAAATCTGCAAAAAGCGTAAGTCGTCGGTTTTAGAATGGTTAAACTCTGAGTGAGTCACACCTGTACCGGCACTCATGCGTTGAATGTCACCCGCTGGAACAATGTACTGCTTGCCCATGCTGTCTTTGTGTTCAATAGCGCCTTCAAGTACGTAAGAAATAATTTCCATATCGCGATGACCGTGAGTATCAAAACCCGCGCCGCCAATCACTAGATCGTCATTAATAACACGCAGTGCAGAAACACCCATGTGGTTAGCATCGTAATAGTTACCAAACGAAAAAGAGTGTTTGCTGTTTAACCAACCAAAATTAGCACGGCCACGTTCATCTGAGTTTCTGAAATAAAACATAATAATTTCCTCATCGGTAAAGCGATTTATTGTTCAAGGCTAATCAGTAGCGCTTGTGAATAAATTCATAGTATCGAGCTTGTAACCGAATAAAAATCTCATATTTTGGTGCAACTTATTCTAAATTTTAGAATAAGTTGCTTTTTAGTCGAACCTCAGCCCAGTCAAAGCCTTACATGTCGGAGGTTGTCATATCTAAGGTCAGTAATCGCAGCTCACCCATAAATTCACGTGCGGCTGGGCCAATGCGATCTTTATCTAGATAGTTGAGGTAAAAGCTAACACTGCGACTGCCATCAGTATCTAGGTTAAGGCGTTTCAGAGTGCCATTGGCCAGTGATTCTGTAATACCGGATACAGGCAACCAAGCGTAGCCTAGGTTTTGTTCAATCAACTCAATCGATGCTCGCATGTGGCTAACACTCCAGCGTTGCTCAGCGCCCAACCAGCCGGCATCGGCTTTGTTTTGAGTAGCAGAGTCGTGAACAATAATCTGGCGGTAGGACTTTAAATTTTCTTTGCTAAGTGCTTGATCTAATTGGTGCAGGGCGTGATCTTTGTGAGCTACTGCTAAAAACTCAATTAAGCATAACTCTTCGTTTAAACCGTTTGGCATTGGCAGTGGCGATAAGCCAATATCGGCTTTGCCTTCGGTAATGAGTTCGTTGGTGCCGGATAAAACCGTATCAATAATGTCGATATTCACTTGCGGGAACATCGCCGAGACTTTTTCTAATGCTTGAAAAATAATGCTTTGCGGAAACGCACCATCAACCGCAATGCGCAGTTCTGTTTCAACCCCTAAACTCAGTGATTCAGCAACCGCTTCAATGCGGCCAACTTCATCCAGTAGATAATCGGCGCGACGCAAAAGCACCTTGCCGATTTCTGTAATAGAGGTTTTTCGCCCTTCAACCGCCAGCAATTTAACACCTAAAGAATCTTCCAGTTTATTCACCGCATGATGAATACTGGAGGTGCTTTTATGAATAATACTTGCTGCTTGATTAAAGCCGCCTTCATCAACGACGGCTTTAAACATGCGCCACTGTTCTAATGTGGTTTTTTGCAAAGGGGATTCATCCTGTTATATGCGTTAATAAACTCACATCAGTGTATGCAATTATGGCAATGGTGTGAATTCATTATCATCACCTGGGATTTTTGGAAAACGCTGCTCACGCCAGTCGTCTTTTGCTTTTTCGATGCGTTCACGATCAAAGCTAACAAAGTTCCATTCAATAAGCGGTACTGCTGGCCATTCTTCGCCACCCAACATGAGTAGTCGGCAATGGCTGGTGGAGTTAATGCACTGTTCGTCTTCTAGAATAATTACATCACCCGCTTCATAAGGCGTGCCTTCAATCGTAACGCTGCCGTCTAATACATAAACCATGCATTCTTGGTCGGGATTGGGGCGTGAAATTTCTTTTTCTGGTTTTGCCAAAATATCCAAATAGAACATTGGCGAATAGGTTTTAATGGGTGAGGTTAAACCCAATGCTTCCCCTGCGATTAAGCGAATTAAAACACCGTCGAACATGTGGTGCGGCAAGCTGGCGCGTTTAATATGGGTAAAACTAGGCGATACTTCAGCCATGTTTTTTGGCAGTGCCATCCAGCATTGCATGCCGTTTAATTTGTGCTGGCCCGATTTTACTTCAATGGTTTCGCGCTCGGAGTGCACAATGCCTTTACCGGCTGTCATCCAGTTAACATCGCCCGGCTGAATCTCAAGATTGTTACCCAAGCTATCGCGGTGCAATAAGCTGCCTTCCATTAAATAGGTAATGGTGGATAAACCAATGTGTGGATGTGGGCGCACATCAATGCCTTCGCCCGCAGTAAAATCGGCAGGCCCCATGTGATCAATAAATACAAAAGGGCCGATCATTCTTTTTGCTGTATTGGGCAAAATGCGGCGAACGGTAAAGCCATCTAAATCTTTTTCGCGGGTATTTAATAAGTAAGCCATGATCAAATCCTAAGTGTTGAGTTGTTTATCGGGGCTAAAAATATAATAGTTAGTTAACAATAGCCGCTATTGTTAACGGTGTTCTAATAATAGGTTGGATGACTTCAATCGATTAGTAAATTCTATAAATTAGAATGAATATGACAGTTTTTTAAAATTTTATTCACATTATTGTTTCAATAAACTGATTTTTTGATTTTTGTGAGTCAATCGAGGTGACCATGACCTGGCTAAAATATGCAATACATGTGACTTTGCTGGTGTTATTTTCAACGGCTGTGTGGGCTAACTCAAGCCAAGATGAAAAGCTGAAAAGCGACATTTCTGGGACCTGGTTTTTCTCTATTGATAACGATTTATTGGTTTCATCTGATGATGATTACACCAGTGGTGTGCAGGTGGGTTGGGTTTCGGGGTACTTAAACAGTTACGGCGAAGGCCCAATTCCTAATGGTTTAGCAGAAAAATTAGATGATTTTGCGTTTTTAACTGGGCAGAATCGACAAAAATTTATTAGCCATAGTTTATCGCATCGTATTTTTACTCCGGGTGAAATAGAAGTCTCGGAATACATCGAAGGTGATATCCCTTACATTGGTCTATTGTTCGCAACCTTAACCGCAGGGGCTCAGGACCAAACCACGATGGATGCCTTTTCATTTCATTATGGCGTAGCAGGCCCTGCTGCTTTGGGTGAACAAGCTCAAAATGGCATTCATAGTGTGATTGGTTCGCCTCAAGTAAAAGGTTGGAAACATCAGGTACAAAATGAAATACTGCTAAACCTGAATTATGAGCACCGCAGGCGATTAGCGTCATTTAATTTTAGCAGTGGCCTAAAAGCAGATGTATTAGGCCAAGTTGGCGGTACGCTTGGTAACTTAATTTCTATGGCAACAATAGGAGTGGGTGGTCGAATCGGTTGGGGTTTAGCGGATGATTATGCAATTCCTCCGCAGTTCTTTGGAGAAGAATCGATTGGTTCAAGACCTTATTCTAAAACTCGTGAAAACAATGCTTTTTGGCTTTTTGCGTTAGTGAATAGTTCATACATAAATAATGCCATTTTTTGGGACGGTAATACCTTTCGCGATAGTGCCTCGGTAGATTATTCTCCTATGATTGGCCGCTTATATGTGGGGGCTGTGACACAATTAGATCATTGGAAAATAACATTTTCAGTAACCAAAACGACAGTTCCTTGGGATAACCCAGATAACAAAGTGATTCAAACATACGGTCGCTTGAGTTTTGGTTATGCTTACAATTAATTTAATTAACACTATTAAGGAAAGCTGAATGACAAGTTTATTAGTGCAGGCTTTTATTTATCTCTGCGCTGCAGTCATCATGGTGCCATTGGCTAAACGCCTTGGTTTAGGATCGGTACTGGGGTATCTCATCGCTGGGGTCATTATTGGCCCAGTCACTGGGCTTGTCGGCCAAGAAGCAACCACCATTCAGCATTTTGCCGAATTCGGCGTGGTGATGATGTTGTTCTTGGTGGGGCTAGAACTTGAAGCCTCGGCGTTATGGAAAATGCGTCATCGCTTATTAGGTCTAGGCGGCTTGCAGTTGTTGTTAACCACAGTGGCGATCTCGGGCATTGCGCTATTGCTCGGCCAAAACTGGACAATTTCATTAACCATTGGTCTTATCTTTTCTTTGTCTTCTACCGCCATTGTGTTGCAAACCTTTAACGAAAAAGGTCTGACCAAAACCGACGGTGGCAGCAGTGCGTTTTCGGTTTTGTTATTTCAAGATATTGCCGTTATTCCCATGTTGGCGTTACTGCCTTTATTAGCCTTACCAGAGTTGCAAGCGGCGGCTGCGAACTTAGTGAATACCGCCGCGCAGCATGAAGAACTCAGTTTGGTTGCCGATTTACCTGCGTGGGCTGCGGCCATTGTGGTATTGGCAACGGTGATCGGGCTGGTGGCCAGTGGTCATTATTTTAGCGGCCCTTTATTTCGCTTTGTTGCAAAGGCTGAGCTGCCAGAAGTATTTACCGCGACTGCTTTAATGTTGGTGGTCGGGATTGCTGCGTTAATGAACTTGGTCGGGCTTTCCCCTGCGTTAGGCACCTTTTTGGCCGGTGTGGTATTAGCCAGCAGTGAGTTTCGCCATCAGTTAGAAGCCGATATCGAACCCTTTAAAGGTTTGTTATTAGGTCTGTTTTTTATCACCGTGGGCGCGGCCATTAACGTTGAAATTCTGAATAATAACTTAGCGATTATTGTTGGCTTAACCTTGGGGCTTATGCTGTTAAAAGCTTTGGTTTTATTTTTACTAGCCATTGTCTTTAAAATACGTGGTAGTGATCGCTGGTTGTTTTTCTTAAGTCTTGCTCAGGCCGGAGAGTTTGGTTTAGTACTATTAAGTTACGCCATCACTGAGCATATTTTGCCAGAAAGCCTCGCGCAAATGTTATCCATCGTGGTTGCTTTATCGATGTTCTTAACGCCCGTGCTGTTTATTATTTTTGACAAGGTTATTTTGCCGCGTTTCAAGCAGAAAGGTGACAATCGTGAAGCCGATAAAATTGATGAAAAAGGCAGCGTGATCATTGCCGGTATAGGCCGTTTTGGTCAAATAGTTAATCGCTTATTGATTGCCAACAACATCCCAACCGTTGTATTGGATTATAAAATTAGCCAAATCGATCGTATGCGTAAAGTGAACGTAAAAAGCTTTTATGGCGATGCGTCACGCCCAGATTTATTGCACACCGCCGGTATTGAGGATGCACGCCTTGTGGTGGTAGCGATTGATGACGGTGCAAGAGCTGTGCAAATGGTTGAGCATATCAAGTTGACACACCCACATGTGCAAGTATTAGCAAGAGGCTATGATCGAGGTCACGTGTTTGAACTAAAAGAAGCAGGCGCAGATTATGTGATCAGCGAAATGTATAACTCGGCATTAACTCTAGGCGGCGAAGCTTTGGTCCGTATGGGGATTGATCCAGACAAAGCCGAGCAATTAAAAAATAAATACAGCGAAGTCGAAAAACAGCATTTTGATGCGTTATTCCATAGTTGGCGCGACGAAGGTGAAAGCTTTGGCTTTGACGAGCACTTCTTAAAACTCTTCATGAAAATTGAAGAAGAGTTGATCATTAGTATGAAAAAAGAATCATGAAAAAAGAATAGAGAGGACAGATGCGAGGTTGGTTTCTATTTTTTCGAACAAATAAGACTATTTATTCTAATTTTTTGCTAACGAGTAATCTGTTTCAATAGACCCAACTTACAAACAAACAGATTCCACAAACATATTTTAAAGGTGAGACACATGAGCAAATTACTTCAAATCAACAGCAGCCTTTTCACAGACCAAGGTCAGTCAACTCAGCTAGCTGATTTATTTGTCAAAGGTTATAGCGAAAAGCACCCAGGTACCGAAGTGAACACGTTGGATCTATCTTCTAACCCACTTCCACACCTAGACGGCGAACGTTTTACTGCCTTTATTACCCCAGCAGAAGAGCGCAGCGACAGCCAAAAAGCCATCGTTGCCGAATCAGATAAATTGATTGCAGAGCTACGTGAAGCCTCTGCGGTAGTATTTGCCTTGCCAATGTATAACTTCGGTATTCCATCGGTTCTTAAATCGTATATCGATCACATCGCCCGTGCTGGAGAAACGTTTAAATACACCGAAAATGGCCCAGTTGGCCTAGTAGACGACAAACCTGTGTACATTTTTGCAGCGCGTGGTGGGGCTTACCTAGGCACCGACAAAGATACTCAAACCGGCTACATGAAAACCTTCTTAGCGTTTATCGGCTTAACCAATGTGCAGTTTGTTTATGCAGAAGGTTTGAACATGGGTGAAGAGTCTAAAGCGGAATCTTTAAAGAACGCACGTGAGCAAGTAGCTCAGCTTCTTAAATAATTAGCCGATCAGTGCTTTGTAAAAAACCTCAGAGGGCAACCGCTGGGGTTTTTTATTGCCTGTTTTACAAACGCGATTAAAAATTATCCCAGTAGGGCGGCTCACCGTAATAGTTGCTCATAAAATCGATAAAAGCGCGCAGTTTGGGTGCCAGCAATTTACGATGTGGATACACCGCATACAAACCCATTGGGTCGGGTTCAAACTCTTGTAAAATAATCTGTAAACGACCTTGTTTGACCGCGTCACCGATAATAAACGTGGGCAGTAAAATAAACCCCTCACCGGCAATGGCTGCGGCCATTAAAATCTCACCGTTATTCACCGATAAACTCGACGTTTGGTTAGATCGTTTAGCTTTTAGCGCCTCTTTGAGTGGTGATTTTAACTGCGAATCATCCAAATAACTGTAACGTAAAAAGTGTTCAATAATCAGTTCATTGGGGTGCTTTGGGGTACCATATTTGGCTAAATACGCGGGTGACGCACATAAAACCATGCGCACCGGCGCAATCTTTTTGGCAATTAACGATGAGCTTTTTAATTGCCCAATCCGCAGTGCCACATCGAAGCCTTCTTCAATAACATCCACTTTACGATCATTCAACTGCAGATCAATACTGACTTCGGGGTAAGCCTGCTTAAAATCCTTTATAAGAGAAGGCAAATGCAAGGTCGAAAACGAAACCGGAGCACTGATTTGTAAAAACCCCTGCACCGCATCTTGCAGCTGGCCAAAGTGCCCCTCCATGCTCGCCATACTTTCTAAGATATGCAGAGCTTGTTCAAAACACTGCTCACCCGCTTCTGTTAAATGCACGCTGCGAGTGGTGCGATTAAACAACCTCACGCCCAAGTGCTCCTCGAACTGCGATACATACTTGCTAACCAGCTGATTCGACATATCTAGCTTATCAGCCGCTTTAGTAAAACTGCCCTCATTCGCCACAGTAACAAAGGCTTTCATTGAATCTAAGCGGTCCATCTTCAGTCTCGGTATCGGAATAATTAATGAAAAATTTGTTTGTTTTTATTATAAACGTTATGTTGGTAATTGTTCAATAATACTGCTATTTATCCTATTAATCATTGTCAGTAGTATAACTATCAATCTGATGACGCACACAAGCGCACAGCTTAATGACTAAACAATTGGAGAAAGACAATGAACAAGCAAACTTTAAAAGCACTACTGACTTCTAACGCCGGTTTCGCAGCATTGGTTTTACGCGTTCCTGTTGGCATTATCTTGGCCGCACACGGTGCACAAAAATTATTTGGTTGGTTTGGTGGTTACGGTTTAGAAGGCACCGGACAATGGATGGCCAGCATTGGCTTAGAGCCAGGTTACTTAATGGCTTTATTAGCCGGTAGCGCAGAGTTCTTTGGTGGCCTAGCGCTTATCTTTGGATTATTAACTCGCCCAGCGGCGGCGGTAAGCGCCTTCACTATGGTGATCGCGATCTTCAGTGTTCACTTTGTAAATGGTTTATTTATGAGCAACAACGGTTATGAATTTGCTTTAGCACTATTCGCCGCAACATTGGCATTAACCTTCCAAGGTGCAGGTCGTTTGTCTTTGGACAACGTAATAGCCAAAAAACTGTAAGCACTTAATAGCTTCAGTCTTTATTAAAAGCATCAAAAGCTGATTGGGCACACGCCCAATCAGCTTTTTGCGTTTAGATTTTTGTGCGCCTAAAGGCGAACCTACATTTATATTTATTACGTGATGATTGTTAATTAAATGTAGGTCAGGGTTCAGCCTGACAAGATTATTAATTCAATGTAGGTCAGGGTTCAGCCTGACAAAAAATCAAAAGACATTTGCACGACGGGTGTTCGCCTAAAGGCGAACCTGCATTTGTTGGGTTGAATTGTTGGGTTGAATTTTAATAACGCGCATAAAAAAGCCCGATGCAGTTAAACTGTATCGGGCCGTTCTATTGCATGGGACGGTGACGTCTGAACTGGCTATATAAGTATATGATTTATATAAATTAAATGGTTTTGATTAATTTCAGTGTTACTACCAGTGTTACTTAAAGAGACTCTCACCTCGATAAAATGGCATCCACCCATACCTTAATCACACTATCCGTTTCCTAAAATCAATTAAGCGTTAAATCCCTATTGATTATACCTTCAGCAGTGCTAACTAGGCTCAAATCAGTTAATATTTGCTCAAATCTGCTAGAGACAAAGCAGATTGGGTCAATGAGCATGAAATAGCAAAATGCGTTGGTCTTCAAAAGCGTAAATTTGTAAGTACTTGAGCATATCCAGTGACACCGTTACAAGTGGATTTAGAAGAAGGGTGTGCTCTCTCATAAAATTGGCAGGTTATGGAAATTTAAACAAACTTGAGTTCATGTATTGGTTGTATAAGGTCAAGTGACTGAAAACCGTATTTTGTAGCTTGATAGCGTTTAAAAAATGGACGTTTTATATGCAAATAATCGACAACATAAACACCTTATTTGGCGAAGAGTTAAAGTCATCGTTAGAACCTAGATCTAAGCTGAAAATTGCAGCGTCTTGCTTTTCTATTTATGCGTTTGTTGCCCTAAAAAAAGAGTTATCAAAAATAGACTCGCTTGAGTTTATCTTTACCTCGCCGACCTTTGTGCCAGAGAAAGCGACAGATAAAATCAAAAAAGAGCATCGTGAATTTTATATTCCAAAACTCCAGCGTGAACGCAGTGTCTTTGGTTCAGAATTTGAAATACACCTCAAGAATGAACTCAATCAAAAGGCCATAGCTAAAGAGTGTGCTAGCTGGATCAAGAATAAGGTCACGTTTAAATCAAATACCTCTAACGCGCAGATGCAGCCATTTGCAGCAACGGAAAGTAAAGAAAACGCTACAGTCTTCGCGCCAATCAATGGCTTCACTGCGGTTGATCTGGGTTATCAAAAAGGCAGTGCAGTTTCAAATTTTGTGCATAAAATGGATCAAATGCCATTTACAGGTCAGTACTTACACTTGTTCGATCAAATTTGGAATGACCCTGCAAAGCTTGAAGATGTAACAGATCAGGTAGTCCAGCATATTGAATCGGTTTACCACGAGAACTCACCAGAACGAATCTACTTCATAATGCTATACAACATCTTTCAAGAGTTTTTGGAAGATATGAACGAAGATGTGCTCGCCAACGACCGTACGGGTTATCAAGATACGGCTATATGGAAAACATTATTTAATTATCAAAAAGACGGCGCAACGGGAATTATCAACAAACTAGAAATGCACAACGGCTGCATTCTGGCTGATTCTGTTGGCCTTGGTAAAACCTTCACCGCCTTAGCCGTAATGAAGTACTACGAGTTACGTAACAAATCCGTATTACTGCTTTGTCCTAAAAAACTGGCCGATAACTGGTTAACCTATAACCGTAACGTAGTCACCAACATATTAGCGGCTGATCGTTTTAACTACGATGTACTGTGCCATACAGACTTGAGCAGAACATCCGGTGAATCCTTCGGCACACAGCTAAACCAGGTGAACTGGGGCAATTATGATCTAGTAGTGATCGATGAATCCCACAACTTTAGAAATGACCTAGCCGTTAACGACCGTGAAACCCGTTATCAAAAATTAATGAATAAAGTCATTAAGAGCGGCGTGAAGACCAAAGTATTAATGCTGTCAGCAACACCGGTTAACAATAAGTTTACCGACCTTAGAAACCAGCTAGCATTAGCTTACGAAGGTGATTCAGCGAAACTCACCAAAAACCTAAAAACCACAAACACCGTTGAGTCCATTTTCAAAAATGCCCAGCGGGCATTCAACGACTGGTCAAAGTTAGACCCAGAACATCGCACCCCCAAAGCAATCTTAGATACCTTAGATATCGATTTTTTTGAGTTACTAGACAGCGTTACCATTGCCCGCTCACGCAAACACATTCAAACCTTTTACGACACAACCGACATTGGTCGCTTCCCTACGCGTAGGGCGCCACTGTCTTATCATTGCCCTTTAACAAGCCGTGATGATGTAGTCGGCCTAAACGAAATATTTGATCAGCTTAAACTGCTCAAGCTGTCAGTCTATGCGCCCATTAGCTACATATTGCCCAGTCGTCTTAAAAAATACGAAGAGCTGTACGATACCGAAGTCGAGGGTGGTAAAGGTAAGTTAAGACAAGTTGACCGTGAAAAGAGCCTAGTGGCATTGATGACCACAAACTTACTCAAGCGGCTAGAAAGCTCGGTGTATTCATTCCGTAAAACCTTGAAGTCATTATCAGACAATCACAACAATGTGCTGGCCTTAATCGATAAGTTCTATAACAAAGATGGCGTAACCGAGGTTAGTGATTTTGCAGAAGCTATGAGCATACTGGATGACGACTACGCTGATGAAGACGAATCATTCCAAGAAATGAGCATTGGCAAAAAAGTCAAAATCCAATTAATGGATATGGACTTGCCTTCTTGGCAGCAAGACCTAAGAGTCGATTTAGAAATGATCGATGCCTTGCTGGATTCAGTTTCAAAAATTGAACCCGAAGACGATGCCAAGCTACAACACCTTATCAGCCATGTCGATGCTAAAATAGAGAATCCCATAAATACCCTAGAAGGCAAAGGCAACAAGAAAGTGATTATTTTCACTGCCTTTGCCGATACTGCTCAATACCTTTATGAGCAGCTAGCGCCAGAATTGTGGGCGAATCAACAAATACACACGGCAATGGTCACGGGTTCAAACGCACCGAAAAGTACCCTGAAAAATGCCAAGCGTGGTTACGACATACAAGAAATCCTGACGCTATTTTCACCGGTATCTAAATCTAAGGCGAGTATCTTGCCCCATGAACCCTCAGAAATAGACGTATTAATCGCTACCGACTGCATATCAGAAGGTCAAAACCTACAAGACTGCGATTATCTTATTAACTACGACATTCACTGGAACCCAGTAAGAATCATTCAACGCTTTGGCCGTGTAGATCGTATTGGCTCACCCAATGAATCTATTCAGCTAGTTAACTACTGGCCAGACATTTCATTAGATGAATACATTAACCTAAAAGACCGCGTAGAAAGCCGCATGACCATTGTGGACGTAACAGCCACTGGTGACGATAACGTACTAAGCGCCAAAGCCAATGATGTGAGCTATCGCAAAGAGCAGTTAAAGCGCTTGCAAGAAGAGGTCATTGAGCTAGAAGATTTAAAAACGGGGGTATCGATTACCGACTTAGGGCTTAACGACTTTCGCATGGATTTAATGTCACTGGTCGAAAAATACGGCGAACCCACCACAGCACCCAACGGTATGCACGCTGTTGTTCCCGCTAAGCCTGAAATTGGCCTAGAGCCAGGCATTATCTTTGCGCTCAAAAACATCAATGAAAGTGTTAATATCGACCAGCAAAATCGTCTGCACCCATACTACCTTGTGTATATCGATACCGCTGGCAATATCATTGCCGATCATACCGAAGTAAAGCGCCTGTTAGACTTAATACGCAGCTGCTGTAAAAACCAAACAAGCCCCATAGCAGAAGTCTGTTCGGTATTTAACAAACTCACCCAAGATGGGCGCAATATGCAGCAGTATTCCAGCCTGTTGAGTGATGCGATTCGCAGCATGATAGACGTGAAAGAAGAAAACGACCTAGACAGCCTCTTTAGCAGTGGTGAAACCAGTGCGCTGGTGAATAGCATTAAAGGCTTAGATGATTTTGAGCTGCTTGCCTTTTTAGTGATTGTGTAGCGGTACAGGGCAGTTAACGATGAGTCGCAACCTAACACAACAAGCACAGCCAAGCATTCATTGGAAGTTTCCTGAAACCGCCAAGTTTGGGCGCGTGATACCCAAAGAAAAGCTCTACCAGCAAGCAGGGGTTAATGCCGAGTTAAAGCAGCGCTTTGTAGAGCAGGTAAGCCAAATAAAATGGGCCTATAAACTGGCCGAGAATACGCTAAACCTCGATAAAACCGATCAGGTGCATGAGCTAGAAGTCATTCACATTAAACTCAAAGCACAAACACTGGATGAAAAAGTACTCCGTGCTATCGACAAAGCCATACCGCACCCAACGCTATTTATATTAAGCCGAGAAGTAAAAAACACAGGCCAAGCGATTATTGATAAGGCGCGAGAGCAAGAAATATGTTATCAAGCTGCCCATAAGGTCAAACGGGTAACCGCCAGCAAAAGCACCACGCAAAAAGAGAAGTGGCAGCAAAGCATCTATCTAAAAAGCCAGTGGTTACGGCAAGCGAGCCAGCCAGCTAAACCCTTACCCGCAGCAACCAACCTAGAGCGGCTTTATAACCAGCTGTTAGAGGCTTTAATGCCTATAGGCTTGAATGTTGAAATAGATGTTGAAACAGATGTTGAAACAGATGTTGAAGTCAATACAGTACAAGACGTTTCAAAGCCTCAGTATGCCAGTGAGTTAAATGCTAGCGAACTTACAGAAGTGGATGATACAAAGGCCGCTAACAAAAAACGCAGCCTAGCAGAAAAGCTAGCAACAATAGAAAAGATAGAAGCCTTAAACAAACAGATAAAACAAGTTAAAGCCAAGCGCGACAAAGAAAAGCAATTTAACCGCAGGCGTGAATTAAACGACCAATTTAAAGCCTTAAACAAACAGTTAGCAGAATTAACTAATTAACTAATTAACTAATTAACTAATTAAATAGTTTATTAAATTAAACAGAATTTAAAAGAGCACCGAGATAAAACATCATGGATAAGCTAATAATGCACAGCCCAGATTTAACTCAGCAAAATATCGACAAGCTGTTAGAGCTATTTCCAAACTGCAAAACAGAAAAGCAAGATGATAATGGTAATTTAACTATCGCTGTTGATTTTGATTTATTAAAACAAGAACTATCAAAAAATATTGTTGAAGGCCCTCAAGAGCGCTATCAGATTAATTGGCCAGGTAAAAAAGAAGCACTGCTAACAGCCAACGCGCCCATCGCTAAAACACTACGCCCTTGCCGAGAAGAATCGGTTGATTTTGATACCACAGAGAACTTGTTTATTGAAGGCGATAATCTTGATGCCTTAAAGCTGCTGCAAGAAACGTATTTGGGTAAGGTGAAGATGATTTATATTGATCCGCCTTATAACACTGGTAATGACTTTATTTATAACGATGAGTTCTCTGTGTCCTCAGAAGAATATTTGTTGGGTTCCGAGCAAGCGGATGAAGACGGAAATCGACTTCTAGTTAATACTGAGTCAAATGGGCGTTTTCATTCAGATTGGATGTCAATGATGTTTTCTCGGATTAAGCTAGCTAAAAATCTTCTTTCTGAAAATGGAGTCGTTTTTATATCTATCGATGATAGTGAGTATCATAATCTTAGAAAAATATGTGATGAAATATTTGGCGCCGACAACTTTGTAGATAATATAATTTGGAAAAAAAGATATGGAGGTGGAGCCAAGGAGAAACATTTAGTTTCATTGCATGAATATACTTTGGTTTTCGCTAAAAAAATAGAGTCGCTAGAAAGTTTCCATATCCCCTTGACTGAGGATTCGATAAAAAGATATTACAAACAAAAAGATGTGAACTTTGAAAAACGAGGGCCATATAGAACTCACCCACTTGAAGCAACTAAAAGCATGGGAGAAAGGCTAAATCTTGTTTATCCAATTCCTGGTCCAGATGGTAAAGATATAATGCCAAAACGCCAGTGGCTATGGGGAAAGCAAAGAACACTTGAGGCTTTAGAAAATAATGAAATCGAGTTTGTAAAAACTCAAACTGGAGGTTTTACCGCGCACTCAAAGCAATATTTAATTGAGGCTAGTGGAGAACGGCGTAAGGGTAAGCCGTTTTCAATTATTGACGATGTGTTCACGCAGCATGGCACAAACGAAATTATAGAATTATTTGGAAATGCCCAGACGTTTTCATTCCCAAAACCGTCTAAATTCGTTAAGAAGCTCATGGAGATAGCTACAAGAAAAGACAAAGGAGATGTTGTTGTTGATTTTTTTTCTGGATCAGGAACTACTTTTCACAGTGCGTTTGTTTTAAATTCTGAAGACGGAGGTAATCGTAAAGTTATTGGTGTCCAACTTCCTGAAAAATGTAATGAGAAGTCCGAATCTTTCAAAGCTGGCTATAAAACCATTGCCGAAATCAGCAAAGAACGCATCCGCCGTGCAGGCGCCAAAATCAAAGAAGAGAATCCAGAGGCCACAGATTTAGATACAGGTTTCCGCGTCTTTAAAATTGATTCAAGTAACATGAATGAGGTGCATTACACGCCTGATGCTGTTTCTAAAGATGATCTTTTTAAGCAAGTTGAACATATTAAATCAGATCGAACAGCTGAAGACTTGTTGTTCCAAGTGATGTTGGATTGGGGGGTTGATTTGTCTTTACCGATTCGTAAAGAAACGATTGAAGGCAAAGAAGTCTATTTTGTAAACGACGATGACCAAGCCCCTTGTGATCTAGTCGCCTGTTTTGAGAAAGGCATTGATGAACCGCTAATAAAAGCACTAGCAGCAAAAGAACCTTTACGTGTTGTCTTCCGTGATGATGGCTTTGCAAGCGACAGCCTTAAAATAAACGTTGAGCAAATTTTCAAACAGTTGGCACCTGCCACTGATATCAAGGTTATTTAACGTGAAGGATCAATTGCCTAATCAACGACCTAGCCAGCTACCTAAGCTATCAGTGTCGGATGAGACCACCGAGTTTTTTCTGTACAGTACGGCCAGCGGCGCAGTAAAAGTTGAAGTGCTATTAAACAACGAAACCTTATGGTTAAACCAAGAGCGTATAGCCAGTTTGTTTGGTGTACAGCGCCCTGCCATTACCAAGCACCTTAAAAACATCTTTGATAGCGGTGAACTAGATGAAAAAAGGGTATGTTCCATTTTGGAACATACCACTGAACACGGTGCTATTGCTGGGCTTAGCCAAACCAAGCCGGTGAAATACTACAACCTAGACGCAGTAATTTCTGTGGGCTACCGGGTTAATTCAAGCCAGGCGACACAGTTTAGAATTTGGGCCACTGGCTTACTAAAAGAATACATCATCAAAGGTTTTGCCATGGATGATGAACGCTTAAAAAACGGCCAGTATTTTGGTAAAGATTACTTTAAAGAGCTACTAGAGCGGGTCCGCTCGATACGTGCCAGTGAGCGCCGTATCTATCAACAAATTACCGACATATTTGCTGAATGCAGCACCGACTATAATCCAAAATCAGACACCACACGTCAGTTTTACGCTCATGTTCAAGACAAGTTTCACTTTGCAATAACCGGCCATACTGCCGCTGAAATTATTGCGAGTCAGGCCGATGCAAGCAAACCGTTAATGGGCATGAATACCTATAAAAATGCACCTGATGGCCGCGTTTTAAAATCGGATACCACCATCGCAAAAAATTACCTAACGGAAGCCGAGATTAAAAAATTGGAACGCGCAGTAGGGGCGTTTTTTGATTATATCGAAGGCATTATCGAGCGCCGTAATACCTTTACGATGGAGGCGTTTGTAGGCAGTGTGGATAAGTTTTTAAGCTTTAACGAATACGAAATTTTAGAAGGCTTTGGCAAGGTGACGCGCAAACAGGCCGAACAAAAAGCTTTTAGCGAGTATGAGCAGTTCAACAAGCAGCAAACCATTGAGTCGGACTTTGACAAGCAAACAAAAGCGCTTTTAAACCAAGCCTTAAAGAATAAAAGAGAGGCAAACGATGAAGATTAAGTTTAAAAGCCAAGCCTACCAAACCGCAGCGGTAGAAGCCGTGGTTGATTGTTTTGTCGGCCAGCCAAAAATAAACCCGCTGAATTATCGTTTAGATAAAGGTGTGCAGAAGCCACAAAATACTCAGCAATCTAGTCTCGATTTAGAAACGCTTAGCGACAATGAAGAGGGCTTTCGTAACCCCGATATTAAACTGGATGAGTCAGAGCTGTTACGCAATATACAGCAGGTTCAAAGTCGTCAGAATCTACCTGTCAGCCAATCGTTAACCGAGTTCACACTGAAGAACGATAAAAAGAAAATAATAGAACCCGCTAAAGCGGCTTATATCAAGCAAGCGCGTGCCATTGCCCCCGTGCACTTAGATGTAGAAATGGAAACCGGTACGGGTAAAACCTATTGCTACATAAAAACCATGTTTGAAATGAACCAAAAATATGGTTGGAGTAAGTTTATTATTGTGGTGCCGAGTATTGCGATTAGAGAAGGCGTGACAAAGTCGCTGCAAATTACCGCAGATCATTTTACTGATAGCTACGGCCAAAAAGCACGATTCTTTACCTACAACTCAAAGCAGCTACATGAGTTAGAAAGTTTTTCTTCAGACGCTGGCATTAATGTCATGGTGATTAATATTCAAGCTTTTAATGCGACGGGTAAGGATAATCGTCGTATTTATGAAGAGCTTGATGACTTTCAATCTCGTCGCCCAATTGATGTGATTAGCAAGAACAGACCTATTTTGTTTTTGGATGAACCACAAAAAATGGAAGGGGGTAAAACCCTAGAGTCATTAGCGCAATTTAAACCTTTAATGGTGATTCGCTATTCTGCAACGCATAAAACCAATCACTTAAAAATTCATAGGCTAGATGCACTGGATGCCTATAACCAAAAGCTGGTTAAAAAAATTGCAGTGCGTGGTATCACCGTTAAAGGTCAGGGCGGTACGGCGTCATATCTGTACCTAGAGAATATCGAAATTTCAAAGCAAGCCCCCAAAGCTTGGGTCGAGATGGAGATGAAACAAGCATCAGGTAAGGTGGTTAAAAAGCGTAAAAAGCTCGGTAAAGGCGATAACCTTTTTGAGCAAAGTAACGGCTTAGACCAATACAAGGGTTATGTAGTATCCGACATAAACGCTAATACTGATACGCTTGAATTTACCAATGGTGTGACATTAACCGCAGGTGACGCCTATGGTGATGTTGATGAGGCTGTACGCCGCCGTATTCAAATTCGTGAAACGATTAAAGCGCACCTAGAAAAAGAAGAGCAGTTGTTTAACCAAGGCATTAAGGTTTTATCGTTATTCTTCATCGATGAGGTTGCGAAATACCGTGATTACGATGCGTCCGATACAAAAGGCGAATATGCCACCATTTTTGAAGAAGAATATACCGAACAAATTGCCTATAAATTAGATCAGCTGGAATTAAACCCAGAGTACCATGCTTATTTAAAAGCGATTCAAGTTGAGGCCACTCACCAGGGTTACTTCTCTATCGATAAAAAAGGCAAGATGGTTAATAGTATTAAGTCGTCTGTATCAGAGAAAAAAGAAAGTACTGACGTTGATGCTTATGACCTAATTTTGAGAGACAAAGAAGCTTTGTTATCTTTACCTAAGCCAAACGATGGTGAAGAAGCATTGGCGAAGAAAAGCCTGCGTTTCATCTTCTCTCACTCGGCGCTGCGTGAAGGTTGGGATAACCCTAACGTATTCACCATGTGTATGCTTAAAAACAGCGACAACACCATTTCACGCCGCCAAGAAGTAGGCCGTGGCCTGCGTATCTCTGTTAACCAAAATGGCGAGCGCCAAGATCAGCCAACTACTGTTCACGATATTAACGTACTCACCGTGGTGGCCAGTGAAAGCTATCAAGACTTTGTGACTAACTTACAGGTTGAAATTGCCGATACGTTAGCAGCTAGGCCGCGTAAGGCTGATGAAGCTTATTTTGCCAAAAAGGTGCTAGCTACTGACAATGGAATGATTGAAGTAACTGATGAGATGGCAGCTATGATCAGTTTCTATCTTGTGGGTAATCAGTTTAAAGATTATCAGCATCAAATTACGCCTAAATACCATGAAGCAAAGTTGGCTGGTGAATTGCCATTATTACCAGAACCGCTTCAGCCATATGCTGATGAAGTTTTTAAATTGATTGATGGTATTTTTGATGTTAACCAAATGCCAGACTTTGGTGATGGACGTAAGCCTAAGATTAATCCGTTGAATGACAACTTTGATAAGAAAGAGTTTAAAGAGCTTTGGAATCGAATTAATAAAAAGGCGGTTTATAAAGTTGATTTTGATTCGAAGGAACTGATTAAAAATGCTGTTCACGCTATTAATAAAGAGCTAAAGGTTACTGAGCTTACTTACCGCGTTGAAGCAGGTGAAATGAATAGCGGGCTGACTGACGGCACCTTAAGAGATGGGAAAGGCTTTGCTATTAAAGAAAGCTTTGATGACATCACCAGCGGCAGTGTGCATTCTAAAGTTGAATATGATTTGTTGGGTAAAATTGGTGAAGCAACGGTTTTAACCCGTAAAACCGTTGCTGATATCTTAACCGGTATTGAAGACTATCAGTTCGATAAGTTCAAAAAGAACCCTGAGCAGTTTATTGCTGAAGTGTCGCGCCTAATTAAAGAACAAAAGGCCAGCATTATTATCAACAAACTGAGCTACGATGAAACCGATCAAACCTTTGATTCAGATATATTCACTGCCTCACAAAGTAAGCAAGACTTCACTAAAGCAACCTCACCACTTAAACGTCATATTTATGATTATGTGATAACCGACTCTAAGGTAGAGAAAGACTTTGCCGAGAAGTTGGACGTTAGTGATGAAGTAGTGGTTTACGCTAAGTTACCGGGCGGTTTCTTTATTCCTACGCCAGTTGGTGATTACAACCCAGACTGGGCGATCTCTTTTAAAGAAGGCTCTGTAAAGCATGTTTATTTTATTGCTGAAACTAAAGGCTCTATGTCTAGCTTAGATTTACGTGGTATAGAAGGCAGGAAGATAGACTGCGCTAAAAAGTTCTTCAAGAAGCTAGAAGAAGCAGGTGCGGGCGATAAAGTGAAATACGATGTTGTAACGGACTTTGATCAGCTAATGACCGCAGTAGGGAAACCGACGGCGCCTTAGGTGAAGTGGTTAGTATGATAAAGGTGCGCAACTGCGCACCTATGCAAAAAGGTGCGCACTGGGTGCGTACTTTTGGGTGCGTACTTTTTTAACTTCTAACTCTCCTAGTTTAGTTATCCATCTATCTGCGTTGAAGGTTAGGACTATAACAAAAGCTATCAAAATCCAGTCTGTTTTTTCTTAATTCTACTACTTCCAAAGTTCTTGGCTTGGGCTGGCTTGTAACCTTTACCACGCCCTTTAGCTAAGTACGATATGTGATAGATAGCCGCTTGTATTGCTTCATGGTCATTACGCTTTAGGCGATGATAGCAACGCTCAGCAGGCCAGCATAAATATCCATCGTAATATAACTCCCAATACTTTTTAGCCGCTTTTATCAGGTAGCCAGGCTCCTGTATCTTGTTACCGTCGAGTAATATAAAACAGTGATAGTGCTGTTGCTTTGCTTTCTCTTGTTCTCTTACCCATGTATAGCCAAAACGCTTAACCTTGTATCTTGCTTTGACGTGTTCAGACAGTCGAGTAAAGAACTTTGATACATGCTTGCTAGTGTCTGTGTAGCTTGGCTGGTGGAGGTCGAAGCGCAATAGAAATACTTTGTTATGATGGCTTAGCATAGCTTCAACCTGATCAATCATTGTCTTCATAATATGAGTTGTAGTGGTACAGTGAATTTGGACACGTAATAAGAGGTGTTAGAATGCACACAA
>CAJXUK010000020.1 GCA_913061435.1 uncultured Thalassolituus sp.
AAATGGGTGACCTAGGTATTATCCGTGGTCACGCTCCTTTGCTTACTGCGTTGAAACCCGGTCCTGTTCGCATCATCAAACAAAATGGTGATGAGGTAGTGATCTACGTTTCAGGCGGTTATTTAGAAGTTCAGCCAAACGGAATTTCCGTTTTAGCTGATACCGCAGTGCGCGCTGGTGACCTTGATGAGGCCGCAGCATTAGAAGCACAGAAGCATGCTCAGAAAGCGTTAGAAAATCAGAGTTCTGACTTTGATCACACTCGCGCAATGAGTCAGTTGGCAGAAGCCGTAGCTCAGCTACGTACGATCCAACAGGTTCGTAAAAAATTGGGCAGATAGTTCTAGTTTAACTAGAAGTACTGCTTCATAAAAAAACCGAACTTCCGTAATGGGGTTCGGTTTTTTTATGTTTAAAAATTATCAATAAATGCTTCTTAACTGTTTGCAGTAATCAACTCATCTGACCATACATCAAGTATTTTCCTAAATGGTTTATCTAGCAGCGCTAGATCAAACTGATCAAACAAGTTTTTTATTTCTAACCCTAATTCAGTATCCCCGCTAATCCTGAGTTTACGATTGAAAAACAAGGTATCAGGGTCGACTTTTTGCGACGCCATTAAGACCAAAGCATCAACCGAAGCACTGAAGACTACATCCGGCACAGAACTTATCGACTGTGCTTCTGTTAGGTTTAACATCATTAACTGTTGATCAATTTTGGTGAAATACCATTTTGCAGGAATGTCCCTTATTTCAACTTCTGCAACCTTGCCGTCTAAAAAATCAATCTCGCCATCATCCATAAATGGCTGACTTAAGCGTTTAACTTGATGTAAGACAAAGTAGTTCTCTACCTTAGACGGCATAATTCTGTGCGCTATTGAAAGCAACTTCGCTGAGTTTTCCACTGCCTTTTGTGTACTCTTTTCAAGCATGGGTTTAACAAGAGGGCTGTTTTGAATAAGGCGAGTTAGTTCAGTGTTTATGAGTAAAGCACGTTTTGGCATCAGTTTTTTAAATCGCATAATAGATCCGATCAGCTTAAAAAGTTAAATATGAGCTTAGTTTACTGGACCTTTTTGATGATGCCTTAATCAAGATCAAGAAACAGTATGAAGCCAATATGGAGCTATTATGGAACTGTTAAGTCCTGCAGGCAGCTTACCTGCCTTAAAAGCCGCAGTAGATGAAGGCGCTGATGCCATTTATATGGGTTTAAAAAACGATACCAATGCACGACATTTTGCCGGGTTAAATTTTACCGATAAAACTATGACCCAAGGTGTTAACTACGCTCAAGACAAGAACTGTCGTGTGCATGTGGCGGTAAATACTTTTGCCCACCCAGATCGCAGCCATGCGTGGTTTGATGCGGTTAAGAAAACACATGACATGGGAGCCGATGTACTGATCGCCTCTAATATTGCCGTTTTAGAATACGCCGCCACACACTATCCCGAATTAGAATTACACCTTTCTGTACAAGCAGCGGCCACCAACGTTGCCGCGATTAACTTCTTCAAACAATTTGGTGTTAGCCGAGTGGTATTACCGCGGGTGCTTTCTTATCAGCAGGTCGCCAACTTAGCGCAAGATACTGACATTGAACTAGAAGTGTTTGCTTTTGGTAGCTTATGCATCATGGCCGAAGGGCGTTGTTATTTATCGTCATACATGACCGGGGAATCGCCAAATACCGTCGGTGCGTGTTCGCCCGCTAAATTTGTACGCTGGGAAGAAACCGATAAAGGTTTAGAAAGCCGCTTGAATGATGTATTGATCGACCGCTTTGCCGAAGACGAAAATGCTGGTTACCCCACACTTTGTAAAGGCCGTTTCAATGTTGAAGGAGATATTAGCCACGCATTAGAAGAACCCACCAGCTTGAACACTCTTAGCCTTTTACCACAGCTTAACAACATTGGTATCAGTGCATTAAAAATTGAAGGACGCCAACGAAGCCCCGCGTATACCAGGCAAGTCACTCGAACTTGGCGCAGCGCTATTGATGCCATGAAGAAAAACCCCACTGAATTTCAGGTTCAGCAAGAGTGGAATAAATGCTTGAGTGCACTATCAGAAGGGTCGCAAACAACCTTAGGCGCTTACGAACGCACTTGGCAATAATCGCTATACCGAACACGCAGAGAGGCCGTTATGGAATTTTCAATGGGCAATCTCCAGTTTTACTGGGAAAAAGATACCGTATTAGATTTTTATCAAAAAGTAGCCGACTCCAATGTCGAACACGTTTACTTGGGTGAATCGGTTTGCTCAAAGCGCCGTGAACTTAGGCTGGATGATTGGTTAGAAATAGGCCGTGAGCTAAGCAAGAAAGGCAAATCCGTTGTGCTTAGCAGCCTTGCTTTGTTAGAAGCAAAAAGCGAATTAGCAACATTAAAAAAAGTGTGTTTAAACGGAGAGCTAAAAGTTGAAGCTAATGACTTTGGTGCCGTTGAACTATTAACCGAGGCTAAAGTGCCGTTTGTCGCCGGCGCTGCACTGAATATTTATAACCAGCACGACTTAAAAGTGCTATTAGATCGAGGTATGCAGCGCTGGGTGGTACCGGTAGAATTATCCCGAGACTGGTTGGTTAAAATCATGGCAGGTTGCGAAGAACTGGGCATTCGAGAGAAAATCGAGACCGAGGTCTATGGTTATGGTTATTTACCTTTAGCGTATTCAGCACGTTGCTTTACTGCACGTTCAGAAGATCGACCAAAAGATCAATGCGGCTTGTGCTGCATTAAATACCCAGATGGCCGCAAAATTGATAGCCAAGAAGGATTAGAATTATTCCGCATGAATGGCATTCAAACCATGTCGGGTTCTATTCAGAATTTGATTAATGATTTACCGTCTATGGCAGGCTTGGTTGATATTGTCAGAATGAGCCCACATTCCTTAGAAGTCTTTGATTGGCTGGATAAATTTCAGCAGGCTTTAGATGATAACCAAAGAATACCGCTGCAGGGTTACTGCAACGGTTACTGGCATAAAATTGAAGGTATGAAAGCGATTTAGCCGTCTTGATTTATACGCTTAATCAAGGTTTCAAGAACCTCCGCGTACTTGTCATTTTCGACCTGACAAGTACCGGCATTTCTATGCCCGCCGCCTGCATGTTCTAAGCACAGTTCGCCGATGTGAGTTTGATGGCTGCGGTTAATAATAGAGCCGCCAATAGCAAATACCGTATTTTGTTTCTTTAATCCCCACAAAACATGAATTGAAATGTTCTGCTCAGGAAAGAGTGCGTAAATCATAAAGCGGTTACCCGCATAAATAATCTCTTCGTCTCTTAAATCAAGCACCACCAAATTGCTGTGAACCGTGGTACAGCGTTTGAGTTGATCTTCAAACTGCTGGCGATGTTCGTTGTATAATTCAACTCTTTCTTTCACATCGTCTAGTTGCAAAATTTGATCAATAGAATGATCACGACAATAATCAATTAACTGCATCATTAGCTGATAATTACTCACTCTAAACTCTCTAAAGCGCCCAAGGCCCGTGCGAGAATCCATTAAAAAGTTCAACAATACCCAATCTGTTGGGTTAAGAATTTCGTCGCGGCTAAACTGAGCCGAGTCTGCTTTATCAACTGCGTCCATCATTTCGGTAGAAATATTTGGAAAACGTTCAGAGCCGCCATAATAATCATAAACAACACGAGCGGCAGAAGGCGCATCGGTTTCAATAATATGATTATCTGGCACGCTATCGCCGCGACGCTTCACCTCAGAAGCATGATGATCAAAACTTAAATGACAGCCGGCAACATAAGGCAAGTTGGTGGTAATGTCGTTTGCGCCAATCTCGATAATGCCGTCTTGCATGTCTTTTGGGTGAACAAACAAAATGTCATTAATCATCCCTAAATCTTTAAATAAAACGGCACAAACAAGGCCATCAAAATCACTGCGGGTCACTAAGCGAAACGGTTGCTTTACAGAATCAATATTCAAAATAAGGATCTCCACTTTTAATGAAATACATGCGCCAGTAATGGCGAATTAAAAATAAAACATATCGTAGAAGCATAGACTAAAAACAATAATACTTTACAGAGCAGCCTCATTTTATGAACAGAAAAACAAACTGGATCAAGGGTTTTTCTAATAAAAGGTGATTGTCTTACCTTCGTTCATTTACTCCTGATATGATAAAGATATTATTAGATCACTTTCTAATACTAATAAATTGGAATTTAGGAAATACAGCTTATGGGCAATTCAACAACTACTAATTACTTAGCTTGTGTGCACAGCATTACTAAAAGTAGCATCACTATGGTTTTAATCGTACTGAGCTTATTTTTGTCAGGTTGTGCCTCTAAAGCGACTGCTCCTCCTGCTGAGATACCAAATTGGGTTCAAAATCCTCTTGGTGATACAGCCGATAGCATATATGGAATAGGCGAAGGATATAGTTTAGAAAGTGCTAAAAAGAGTGCACTTCGTGATATTGCCGGCAAACTTATGACCAAGGTGAGTAGCGAGAGTGTTGGTCGAGCTTCGGATTCAAATGGTCAAAGTTCGAGTTCATTCCAGCAAAAGATTAATACTCAAATAGAAGACACCAAATTAACCAGTTACGAGACCATAAGAGCCATCAATGTTAATGGTCAGTATTACGTTCTAATTGATATGGATAGAAAGGTATTCATTAAGGATAACAAAAATAAACTGGATGAAATTGAAGCAAAAATGATGCAAGAGTTATCCGGTATTGAACGCAAAAATAAGTTAATTCAACTTACTCATTACAACAAAGTTGTTCAATTAGTAGAAGAAGCAAGAAGACCGCTATATCTCATTCAAGCTGTAAACTCACAATTTGATATAGACTCATACCTTAAAAAGTACAGACAGTATGAGCAAAATGAAAAACAGCTATCACAAACAACCCAATTCGCTATTAAGTATGACGCAGGCATGTCGGGTGTTGCAAAACGCTTAGCCGACTCCATGAAAATGAATGGTTTTCAGATTAATAATAATACAAAGCACGATGCGATTATTTCAATTGGTGGCACAGCTACAAAGAGTGAAGCATTTTCTATGAAAATGGTCGCTATTAACTTTATCGTAACTGTCAAAACTGACAACAACCAGCTTATTAGTAGCAAACAATATAATATTAACGGTTCGTCAGTAAGCAGTTATGCTGCTGGAGAATTAAATGCACTTAATCAAATAAAAGAAAGTTTTAATAATAAACTTGACCTTTATTCGATGCTTGGCTTAATTGCCGAGTGATAAAATTTTTATTAATCTAACAGTCAATAGAAAATTAATATAGAGAAACATAATGGAATATAAAGTAAAAAAATTACTTGCATTGGGTTGTATCGGTAGTCTTTCTTTTTTAACAGGTTGCGCAAGCTATAAGATTGAAAACTTTGACGCTTATTCACCTTCTACAATGCTTGAAGCAGACGTTATGCCGAGCATGGAAGAGCTAAAAAATAAAAAGACAAAAATCGTTGTTTTTACTGCTGATGACAGCAACATTGATCTAGCAAAAAGTGCTAAAGCGGGTTTTAGTATTTCTACTAGTTTAGAAAAACATCTCTCTGAAACTGGTGCTGAGATTGTTGATCGCAATATAGCTAAGAAGTTGAAAAGTGAAATTAAGTTAGCGGAAGTAAAAGGCAAATCGACCTACGAAGGTCCAAGCATTGCAGATTATGCCATTACTGGAAACGTATCAGCTGCAAACATAGGTTCAAAATTCTACGAGCGCTCTCAGTATACCGATAAAAAAGGTAAGGTTTACGTTACACCTGCTAGATGCAAGTACACTGCGCAAGTAACAGCCAACCTAAAAGTGTACAAATTGCCAGGATTGGCTTTCTCTAAATCAGTGAGCATTGACGATACTGTTAGCGTATCTGAAGAAACTAGAAACAGTAACTGTCCATATTCTTTAAACGCGCAACAAAGCTTGGTTCGTCAAGCTGCCGCTGCTGCCGTTAAAGATTCACGTACAGAATTTCAAAACTATTTTGCACCTAAAGCGTATGTGATCGAACGCAGAATTAATGAAGATAAAAACATCTTCAAACTTTCTCGCGGTACAGATGCAGGTTTTAAAACAGGTTCAAGCGTTAAGTTTTATAACTTAGAGGTAAACAGAAACCCATTAACTCAAGAAGTTAACGCAGAAGAATCTTCTGTTGTTGAAGGTAGCGTGTCTGATAAAGTAGGCAAAAAGCATGCTTGGGTTATTGTCGATGAAGTAGAAAAAGCAGGTAAGATTAGATTAGGTGACTATGTAAAAGTGACTTATGAAAAAGGATTTTTAGAAGGTCTTCCTAGCTTCTAATTAAAGCAATCGTGTATTTGCTAGATCAGAAAAGCCTCGTTAATAATTTTGTTGATTCAAACTAACTAACGCAGGCTTTTTTATGTCTGTCATTTAAATTCAGCAAACTATTGCTGTACTACAAAGCCTTCCAAAGGGTATCAAACATCATTTGATGGGTGCCCGATATTGCATCACTATCGATCACTACGGCCACAGGGAAATCGTTTTTAGTTAGACTGATCATTGCCACCTTGGGCGGATAAATAGCGATGTAAGATGCATCGCCTTCGCCTTTCATCCACTTACGTTCAGCCAACTCAGCTTCGTCACCCCCTTCACCAATGGCTAATACCCTCACAAAAATACCTTTAGCGATACGCTGTTTAGTAAAAGTAGGAAAGGGGCGGTACAAATGCTCGCGCAAGGCTTGAGTCGAAATAACAGAGTAGGATTTGTCGCCTTTATCGGTCGAGCTAAGAATGTCGCGTAATACATACTCAACCCCTTCATCACCTTCATAAAAACGCACATTGCTAGTCGCAAATTCTGGTTTTAAATGACGAAGTGCCGGAATAATATCGCTTTTTAAACTGGATAAAGTCGCTTCTAGTTCTTGCTGTTTTTCCTCAGCTAAATCCAATAAACGCGATGGATCTTCTGCTTGGAAAATACGGCGTTTACCTTTAGGCAAATAATTGACAATGCCTTTTTTAACCAAGACCTTAAGAGTCTCGTAAGTGCTGCCACGGTTTACATCGGCTTTCGCTGCAAGATCACGAATCGATGCTGGGCCTAACTCAAGCAATGCAAGATAAATAGCGATTTCGCGATCGCTAAGGTCTAGAGATTTCAACGAAGATAAATTCATAAGATCGACACAGTTCACAAACGAATAACAATCATAATTCATTGTCATTTTTTTTGTGACAATTATTATTGTAAATATCACAAAACGCCATAAACTGACCGGCTAATAATTAACACGAGCACTTATCAGTACAATATCTTAACCAATCTTATAGATAAGTTATCGCTTTAAGTGTCACCCTCTTTACACATGGAAGAATATCCAACTATGACTATCGACGTTGTCGTCCTCGCAGCCGGCCAAGGCTCGCGCATGAAATCCCTATTGCCTAAAGTATTACACCCAATCGCTGGCAAACCTATGCTAGCCCACGTATTAGACAGCGCTAAAGCGGTTAACGCCGACGCAATGCATGTGGTGATTGGCCATGGTGCAGAAAAAGTTAAAACCGCATTTGCCAATGAAAAGAACCTAAGCTGGGCGCTACAAGCCGAGCAAAAAGGCACCGGTCACGCCGTGATGATGGCGCTAGAAAGTTTAGCAGCAGAAGGCACTACTTTAATTTTATATGGTGATGTGCCGCTAACTCAGCCAGCAACGTTACAAGCATTGATCGAATTGTCGAACGAACAGCAGCTTGGCTTATTAACCGTTAACATGGCAGACAGCACAGGCTATGGCCGCATCGTGCGTGATGCAGACAACAAAGTAACCGCTATTGTTGAACACAAAGACGCCAATGCCGAGCAGCTATTAATCAAAGAAGTGAATACCGGCATTTTGGCCGTGCCAACAGCCAAACTGCATCAGTGGTTGCCGACCTTGAGCAACGATAATGCCCAAGGCGAATATTATTTAACCGACATCATCGCCATGGCCGTTGCTAATGGTTTAACGGTTGAAACCTTGCAGCCAGAAAACGAACAAGAAACCTACGGCGTGAACAACCGCCAGCAACAAGCCGAGTTAGAGCGCTGGTATCAGACTCAGCGCGTTAATGCCTTAATGGCAAACGGCGTAACGGTATTAGATCCAGCGCGTTTGGATATTCGCTTAGGTAAAGTTAATAATTCAGGTCTAACCGTCGGTAACGACGTCGTGATTGATGTAAACGTTATCCTAGAAGGCGACGTAACCTTGGGCGACGGCGTAGAAATCGGCCCTAACTGCATCATTAAAAACTCGACCCTAGCAGCAGGCACCAAAGTAGAAGCCTTCTCGCATATCGAAGATGCGAGCGTTGCGCAATCTTGCACGATTGGCCCATACGCGCGTTTACGCCCGGGTGCTGATCTAGCTGACGGCGCAAAAGTCGGTAACTTCTGCGAAGTGAAAAAATCTCACATCGGCGCAGGGGCAAAAGTAAACCACCTAACCTACATTGGTGATGCAACCATTGGCGCAAATGCTAACATCGGTGCAGGCACCATTACTTGTAACTACGATGGCGTAAACAAATTTAAAACAGAAATTGGTGAAAACGCCTTTATTGGCTCCAATTCCTCGTTAGTGGCTCCGGTAACAATCGGCGCAAACGCAACGATAGCCGCAGGTTCTACGGTAACAAAAGATGTGGCTGCCGCAGAGCTAGCAGTGGCGCGTGGTAAACAAAAAAATATCAGTGGCTGGCAGCGTCCAGTAAAAACTGAAACCAAATCAAAATAGAATTAAATCGGAATTATAAAACCATGTGCGGAATTGTTGGTGCTATTGCACAGCGTAATGTTAGCGAAATTTTATTAGAAGGCCTTCGTCGCCTAGAATACCGAGGATACGACTCGGCAGGTTTAGCCATTTTAGATGCCAATGGTGATATTCAACGTACCCGTGCACTGGGTAAAGTGATCGAACTAGAAAATACCATCTCTGCACAATACGGTGAAGAAGGTATTCAAGGTAGCATCGGTATTGCTCATACTCGCTGGGCAACCCACGGCGTACCGAGCGAAGAAAATGCCCACCCACACATGTCATCCGACGAAGTGGTATTGGTACATAACGGCATTATTGAAAATTACCAAGATTTAAAAGTAGAGTTGAAAGAACAAGGCTATGTATTCAACTCGCAAACCGATTCTGAAGTCGTCGTGCATTTATTGCATCTTGAACTCAAGCAAAACGACTTTGCCACCGCGGTTAAAAATACAGTTTCACGCCTACACGGCGCATTTGCCTTAGCCATTATGCAAAAAGGCAACTCAGAAGAAATGTGGGTAGCGCGCCAAGGGTCGCCGTTAGTGATCGGCGTGGGCATGGACGAATTCTATGTGGGTTCAGACCCATTAGCGCTATTACAAGTCACCGACCGTTTCATCTATTTAGAAGAAGGCGACCTTGCGCACATCACGCGTAAAAAGCTGACCATTTTAGATAAAGATCATAGCGAAGTAGAGCGTGCAATTAGCGTATTCGACCACAAGGTTGGCACCGCCAGCAAAGGCGAATACAAGCACTTTATGCTAAAAGAAACCTTTGAACAGCCAACGGTAATTAAGCAGTGTTTAGAAGGTCGAATTTCAGAAACCAAGGTGCTCGACCAAGCGTTTGGTGTGAATGCCGGTGAATTGCTAGACAAGGTAGAAGCGGTACAAATCATTGCTTGCGGTACCAGCTACCACTCGGGCATGGTAGCGAAGTACTGGATCGAAAAATACGCCAACCTTCCTTGCCAAGTAGAAGTTGCCAGCGAGTTCCGCTATCGCCATACCGTAATCGCCAAAAATACGCTGCTGATTACCATTTCTCAGTCAGGTGAAACCGCCGATACCTTAGCCGCGCTGCGTAAAGCAAAAGAAAAAGGCTTATTGGCCAGCATGACCGTATGTAACGTACCTGGGTCTTCTTTGGTGCGAGAATCCGACATGTGCCTAATGACCAACGCTGGCCCAGAAATTGGCGTTGCTTCAACTAAAGCCTTCACCACCCAGCTAACCGCCTTGTTGCTATTGACCGTAGCACTAGCAAAACGCAATGGGTTAAGCGAAGCTGCAGAAGCTGACATTGTTGCGGCTATGCATCAACTGCCAAACTTAGTTGAAAAAGCACTTGAGCTTGATCCTAAAATTCAAAAAATTAGCGAATTGTTTGCCGACAAGCATCACAGCTTATTCTTAGGTCGTGGCCCAATGTACCCAATTGCTCAAGAAGGTGCGTTAAAGCTAAAAGAAATCTCCTACATTCACGCAGAAGCTTACCCTGCCGGTGAATTGAAGCATGGCCCGTTAGCGCTAGTAGACGAAGACATGCCGATCGTCACCGTTGCGCCAAAGAATGACTTATTAGAAAAACTAGTATCTAACCTAGAAGAAGTAAAAGCCCGTGGCGGTGAACTGTTCGTCTTTGCCGATGAATCTGTCAACCTACACGACTTAGACGACCAGCACCTAGTATCACTGCCAACGGTACCAAGCTGCCTAGAACCGATTGTTTACATCATACCTCTACAACTGCTGTCGTATCACGTTGCAGTATTAAAAGGTACCGATGTGGATCAGCCTAGAAATTTGGCCAAATCAGTTACTGTAGAATGATTTTAAGTTCTTGATTCATAAGGATTTTTAATAAAATCTGATTGGCAATAAAGTCGGTAACTCAGCAGTTAAACAAGCCACCTCAGTCCTCTTTTTAAAGAAGGATTGGGGTGGTTTTTTATGTTAAGCCGTTTGAATTAAACCCAGATATGCCTGCAGAAGGTGAAAACTTACGCGATCACTTAATGCGTAAATACGGTTCAAGTGCTGAAGACAGCGCCAAGGTTCACGATAATATAACGGCGATGGGTGCTGAATATGGGTTTAAATTTAATTACTCAGATGATATGCGGGTGGTGAATACTCGTGATGCCCATATTCTATTGGGCTATGCTTTTGAACAAGGCTTACAGCATGCGTTAAAGCAGCGTTTGTTTACCGCTTTTTTTACTGAGGGCAAAGACGTTTCAAAGCGTGATGTGTTATTAGCTCAGGCGCAAGCGGTGGGTTTGGATTTAGCAGGCGCTACACAAGCATTGGATGACGCTAGGCGTCGCCGCCATGTTGAAGAAAGTGAGCTAACCTGGCAGCAGCGCGGTATTTCAGGGGTGCCAACGGTGGTGTTTAATCGTACCAGTGCGATAACCGGAGCACACCCTCAAAGTAGCTATAAACAAGTACTGCAAGAGTTGCTAGCAGAAGTTCAATAATCGATCTATGTAGGAGTAATGATAATGGAAAACCCATACACGCCGCCTAAAGTGTGGACCTATGATGCAGAAAATGGCGGTGCTTGGGCGGGCATGAATCGTCCAACGTCGGGTGCTAGGCACGATAAAGCTTTGCCTGTTGGCAAGCAGCTCTTTCAGCTATATTCGATGGCGACGCCTAATGGCCAAAAAATAACCATAATGCTAGAAGAGTTGTTAGCCCTCGGTAAAGACGCAGAATATGATGCGCACATGATTAAGATTGGTCAAGGAGATCAGTTTTCTTCTGGCTTTGTGGAGATAAACCCAAACTCTAAAATTCCGGCGTTGTTAGATACGGCCGCGAAAGATACCAAGCCTATTGTTGAATCGGCTTCTATTTTGGTTTATTTAGCAGAAAAGTTTGGGGCGTTTTTGCCGGAAGCGGGTGTTGAGCGCACGCAAGTATTTAACTGGTTGTTTTGGGCCCATGGCTCGGCACCTTTTTTGGGCGGGGGTTTTGGCCATTTTTATGTTTATGCGCCAGAAAAGTTTGAATACCCCATTAACCGTTTTGCCATGGAAGTGAAGCGTCAGCTAGACGTATTAGACAAGCAGCTAGCCAATAACCATTTTATCGCCGGTGCTGATTACAGCATTGCCGATATTGCGGCTTGGCCTTGGTATGGCAATTTGGTATTGGGTAATGTGTATAATGCCAAAGAGTTTTTGCAGGCCGAAGAGTACAAGCATGTTCAGCGCTGGGCTAAAGCGATTGAAGCACGAACAGCAGTGCAGCGTGGACGCATTGTGAACCGTTTGTGGGGCGAGGCGTGGGAGCAGCTTGAAAACCGCCATAGCGCAGAAGATATTGATAAGGTTTTGGCATTAAAGCCAGCGTAATTTAGCGAGCTTTTAAGCTCAAAGTTAAGCTCAAGGTATAAAAAAACCCAGATCAAACTATTGAGCTGGGCTTTTTTATAAAGCTTTGTTTGCATTGGCTTTAAGTTATAGTGGGTTAACTTAAACGCCTTCGAAGTAATATTCTTCTAAATCTTTTTCTAGGGATTTTCTTTCTAAGTGAGCCTCAATCGCACGACGAGCCATTAGTTTGTTGGACGCTGAGGATTCTTTATTTACGATAACGTTGCCTTCTTGGTCAAAAGAAACAACCTGCTCAACGGATTTTTCTTGTGCACTTAATACTTTCTTAGCTACCTTAGCCATTTTACACTCCTTGGTCTTGCATACTCATATTTAGCGTTTGAATTTATATTCTGGCGCTTATGATTGTTATTTTTATGTCAACGAAAATGATGACAGTATTAAAATTAAAAGCAATAGGTCAATTTTCTAATTTTAGCGACCTAATGCTTTGTTTTATGGCGTCTAAGTGCTGAATGAAGTCGGGTCCGCGGCGCTGAGTAACCGCAATAGCTAGCATATCTATGACCATTAGGTGGGCAATACGTGAAGTCATAGGGGTAAATTGGTCGGTATCTTCGTTGATGTTGATATGAATAGCGATATCGGCGGCTAAACTGATAGGTGTATCTTCTGGCGACATACTGATCACGGTGGCGCCATATGTCTGAGCCAGTTCTATTGAATGCAATAGATCTTTAGTACGACCGCTTTGAGAAATGGCAACCACAACGTCTTGTTCGTTCAAAGTAACCGCCGACATAGACTGCATATGAGGGTCGCTGTAAGTAGCAGTAGCAATTTGTAAGCGAAAAAATTTATGCAGGGCATCGGTAGCAACAGCGGCAGAAGCACCGAATCCATAAAATTCTAAACGACGTGCTTGGCTAATAATGGCGGCTGCTTTGGCTATCTGCTGGGGTTGCAGTTGATCTTTTACTTCATGTAGCCTTTGAATGGTTGTATCGGCGACTTTTTCGCAAATATCAGCAATAGAGTCGTCTTCAACAATCGCAAATTGACCAATACTGTTAGCTACGGCTAAATCTTGTGCGAGTTTTACTTTAAATTCTTGAAAGCCATTGCATTGAATCGCGCGACAAAAGCGCACTATGGTCGGCTCGCTGACTAAGGCTTCTTGTGCTAAATCGACAATGCGCATGTGTATGACCGAAGCCGAATTGGCGATAACGTAATCGGCAACTTTAACTTCTGATTTGCGCATACTGCTGCGAAATTGCTCAATGGTGGCTAAAATTCCATGTCCGCTGCTGGCTGAGTTTGACACTGTAATATCCAATTTAGAGATGACTTTAGTATAACAGGCTTTATTAAAAATCATCTAAAAGCTAATGCGTAACTCGTCATTAAATGATTAATGGCTGCTCGGTTATTACTCGCGCTGGCGAGGTATCTTTTTTCTTTTTTCTGGTAAACTGCCCGCCATGGACGTATCAAGTATTTTAGATCATTTAAATGATCCGCAACGCAACGCCGTTGCCGCTAATAGTAAGCATCAAATGGTTCTGGCAGGCGCTGGTTCTGGTAAAACCCGAGTATTAGTGCATCGCATTGCTTGGCTTTTACAGGTAGAAAATGTATCTCCTTTTTCTATCATGGCTGTGACCTTTACTAACAAGGCCGCAAAAGAGATGCGTGCGCGTTTAGAAAGTCTTATTCAAGTGCCTACCAACGGCCTTTGGGTGGGTACTTTTCATGGTTTGGCTCATCGTTTATTAAAGCAACATTGGCGCGAAGCAGGGTTGCCGCAGAATTTCCAAATTCTTGATAGTGACGACCAACTGCGCTTAGTTAAGCGTATTTTGAAAGCGACTGGGGTGGACGAAACCAAATTCCCACCTAAACAGTTACAGTGGTATATCAATGGCCAAAAAGATGAAGGTCGTCGCGCCGCTCATGTAAAACCTTCGGCGGATCCGTTCAGTCGTACTCAGCATCAGGTGTATCAAGCTTACGAGCAGGCTTGCCAGCAAGGTGGAATGGTCGATTTTGGTGAAATCCTATTGCGCGCTCACGAGCTGTGGTTACACAATCCTGATTTATTAGCGCATTATCAAGGTCGTTTTAGCCACATTTTGGTAGACGAGTTTCAAGACACCAACAATATTCAATACGCTTGGATTCGCATTCTTGCAGGTGACCGGGTATCGGTGATGGCAGTGGGGGATGACGATCAGTCGATTTATGGCTGGCGTGGGGCAAAAATTGCCAATATCCGCAATTTTCAAAATGATTATCAAGGTGCAGAGTTAATTAAGCTGGAACAAAATTACCGCTCTACCGCGACTATTTTGGCAGCGGCGAATTCGGTCATCGCTAATAATACGGGCCGCATGGGTAAAGAACTGAAAACCGACGGTGAGTTGGGTGAGAAAATTTCGGTTTATTCTGCTTTTAACGAGCAAGATGAAGCCCGTTATATTGCTGACCAAATTGAAAGCTTTGCTAAAATCGGTCGTGTGCGCAAAGACGTTGCCATTTTATATCGCTCTAATGCCCAATCTCGCACCTTAGAAGAATCGCTTTTGCGTCAGGGAATTCCTTATCGCATTTATGGGGGTCAGCGTTTTTACGATCGTTTAGAAATTAAAAATGCGTTGGCGTACTTGCGCTTATTATTGAATCGTCACGACGATGCCGCTGTAGAACGTGTGCTGAACGTGCCTGCTCGCGCTTTGGGCGATAAAACCGTGGGGGTTATTCGCGCCCATGCCCGCGAACAAGGTTGCTCGATGTGGCAAGCGGTGAGTGAAGCTGCAACGTTAGGCATTTTACCTAAGCGTGCCAGCAGTGCGGCGCAGGGTTTTGTGGATTTAATAGAATCCATGTCGGAAGGTGCCAGTGAGTTAGAGCTGCACGAAATGGTGGATAATGTGATTCAGCAATCGGGTTTGATTGAGCATCACAAAAAAGAAAAAGGTGAAAAAGCGCAGGCACGTTTAGATAACCTCGATGAATTAATTAACGCTGCGCGCCAGTTCATTACCGAAGACGGTGTGGATATGACCATGATGGCCGAAGAAGCAGCAGCAGAAGCCGGAGTCGACCCCGATAGTTTAATGGAGGGCGCTGATGGCTTGTATGACCTTGCGGTTTTCTTAGATACAGCGGCATTGGATGCCGGTGATACTCAAGCCAGCGAGCACGACGATGCAGTGCAATTAATGACTTTGCACTCGGCTAAAGGTTTGGAGTTTCCTTTGGTGTTTTTAGCAGGACTTGAAGAAGGTTTGTTTCCGCACAAGATGTCGATGGACGACGCCGACGGCTTGGAAGAAGAACGACGTTTGGCGTATGTAGGTATTACCCGCGCCATGGAGCGCTTGGTGATTACCTATGCCGAAAATCGTCGTTTACATGGGCAAGAGCATTTTAGTACGCCGTCGCGGTTTATTCGTGAGATCCCCTCTGAATATGTCCAAGAAGTTCGTTTAAAAAATACCATTAGTCGGCCACTTACCGCTACGGGCAATAATTCGTTAGGGTTTAGCGATAACGATGATGAAGAATATCCATTTAAAGTAGGTGAGCGAGTATTTCATGCCAAGTTTGGTGAAGGCCAGGTGCTTCAGTTTGAAGGTGGCGGCGCTAGCGCTCGTATTCAGGTGAGCTTTGATTGGGAAGGCACCAAGTGGTTGGTAGTGGCTTACGCCAAGCTACAATCAATGGATGCAGATTAACAATAAAAACCGGAGAAAATCCATGCAGATAAAAACTGCCTTTTCAATGATTAAGCTAACAGTTATTGGTGTTATCGCCACTACTCTGATCGCTTGTGGGCCAGAGAAACAAACCAGTGCGACTACTGAAGCGGCGCAACAACAAACCTATAAGTGGAAAATGGTGACGTCTTGGCCAAAAAATTTCACCGGTTTAGGAACCTCTGCAGAAAAATTTGCGAGCTTGGTAAGCGAGATGTCAGCCGGGCGTTTAAAGATAAAAGTTTACGGCGCGGGTGAGTTAGTGCCAGCGTTGCAGGTGTTTGATGCAGTGTCTCAAGGCACTGCCGAAATGGGCCATAGCAGCGCTTATTATTGGAAAGGAAAAACCCCAGCCGCACAGTTTTTTACCACGGTGCCGTTTGGTTTAACCGCGCAAGAAATGAACGGTTGGATCTACCACGGTGGTGGTCTTGAATTATGGCAAGAGTTGTACGCGCCGTTTAACCTTATTCCGTTGGCTGCTGGCAATACGGGTGTGCAAATGGGTGGCTGGTTTAATAAAGAAATCAATTCGGTGAACGACTTACAAGGTTTGAAAATGCGCATTCCGGGCTTAGGGGGTGAAGTATTAAAACGCGCGGGTGGCACACCGGTTATGTTGGCGGGTGGCGAAGTATTTACGTCGTTGCAAACAGGGGTTATTGACGCAACAGAATGGGTTGGCCCTTATAACGACTTGGCGTTTGGTTTACATAAAGCAGCTAAATATTATTATTACCCTGGTTGGCACGAGCCGGGCTCTATGATGGAAATTACGGTTAACAAAAATGCATTTAATGCCCTGCCAAAAGACCTACAAACCATTTTAGAAGTGGCTGCTAAAGCCAGTAATGTTGATATGATGGCGGAGTTCACCGCGCAAAACAAATCGGCCTTAACCGAGCTGGTAGATAAGCACGGCGTAGAATTACGCGCTTTGCCAAATGATGTATTAGCAACCTTGCGTGATGTTTCTAAAGAAGTGGTTGCAGAGATTGCCGCCGCCGATCCTGCCTCGCAAAAAGTATACGATTCGTACATTAAGTACCGCGACAGTGTGGTGAAATACCATGCCATTAGCGAACAATCTTTCATTAACGCACGCTAGGTATTTAATTACATGCTATCCACTTTAGAGCAACCTTTAGTCACCGATAAACTGATCGCGACTCGCTCTTACTTCGCGGTGATTGCGTTATTTGTCGTTGGTTTTATAGTGCTGCAGTTGCTTGGTATTAATACATCGTCTTTTTTGCTGATTAATGAAGTGTCTAAAAATTGGCTGTCGGACGCTTTTGCGGCTCATATTACCGAATTAGGTAATGGTTCTATTGTGGGCATTTTGGCGTTGTTTTTAGTTATAAAATACCCCGATATTGCTAAACGTTTTTTAATTATTACGTTATTAACCGGGATTTTAATTGCTGGCTTTAAACAGCTATTTTCTGACCCAAGACCCGCGGCTGTGTTGGCACAAACTGACTTTCATATCATAGGTGATGTGTTAAAACGCTATAGCTTTCCTTCTGGTCATACGACAACGGCGTTTGCGATGGCCGGCTTTATTATGCTGACTTTTGCTAGCCTACCCTTGCGCATTTTTGTACTGTTGTTGGCTGTGATGGCTGGAATTTCAAGAATTTCAGTTGGCGCGCATTGGCCAGAAGATATTTTAGCCGGTGCGCCATTGGGGCTGTTGATTGCTTATGTGGGTAGCCTGTTGAGTACCCAGCCCTTTGCGCGTAAAGGCAGCTATCTTGCGGCAGCATTTTTGGCGCTGGCAGCTTTAATAGGCAGTCTGACGGCTCCTGCAGATTTTCCTGAAATAGCCAGTATCGGCCATATCAGGGTAGTTTGTGCAGGCTTAGGTGTTGTAATGCTGGTGTATTTTTTAGTGCGCTTTGGGCAAACGTTTAAGCGATCACATTAAATAGCTAAAGATTAATCACGAGGCACGTTGCGAATGCGGCCTTGTTCATCAATAGCGACGTAAACAAAGCGCGCATCCACAACTTTTCGTCTTTCTTCTTCGTCTAGGTTGCGTGTCCATACTTCTACGTTAATTTTGATCGACGATTTACCAATGTCTTCAAGCTTAGTGTAAACACATACGGCTGCTCCTACTCGGATAGGCGACATAAACACCATTGATTCCATAGACACGTTAGCAACGCGGCCTTGTGCAATAATACTTGCAACGCTTTCTGCCGCTTCGTCCATTCTTGCAGTTACCCAGCCACCAGAAATTCCACCGTGCATGTTGGTGTCTTGTCGCCCTGGAATCATGCGTAAACTTAATTCACCGTAGGGCGTAGGGTCTTGATCTTCTGTGGAGGTATCAGCAGAGTTCATGGCGCTGTTTTCCTTGGAGTTATCAGTCAGAGTATTCATTATTTTTCTTCTTAGCGTTTAATTTAAGTGTTTAATTTTAATTTCGGTATTGCCAGTAAATTAATCGTACACCTTATCAGGTAGCCAGGTGGCCAGTTCGGGCATAAAACTCAGTAATACCAACATGCCAATTTGAATAGCAATAAAGGGCGCAACCCCACGATAAATCGCACTGGTCGGTAAATTCGCGGGTGCCACGCCGCGTAAATAAAATAAAGCAAAGCCAAATGGCGGGGTTAAAAATGACGTTTGTAGATTAATTGCAATCATAATCCCTAGCCAAACAGGATCAAAGCCCATCGCTAATAAAATAGGTGCAACAATAGGAACGACGACTAGGGTAATTTCAATAAAATCGAGAATAAAGCCGAGTAAGAAAATGACCAGCATTACAATTAACATTGCGCCAAGTTTTCCTCCGGGCATGGTTTCAAACAAGGTTTGAACTTGTTCTTCGCCACCAAAACCACGAAATACCAGCGAAAAAATAGCCGCACCGATAAAGATCATAAAAATCATGCTACTAACCTTTAGCGTGCCATCCATGACTTCTTTTAAGCGCGATAGGTCGAGCTGACCAGACAACAGTGCTAGCAAAGTCGCCCCTGTTGCGCCAACGGCGGCCGCTTCGGTTGGGGTTGCAATGCCACTTAGGATTGAGCCTAAAACGGTTAAGATAAGCGCAAGTGGCGGAATTAAGCCTGATATCAACTGCAGCGCAAAGTCACGGTCAAGCTCAGGGCGATTAAGCATAGATGGGGCGGCGCTGGGTTTTAACCATGCAGTAAAAGCCATGTAGAGCATGTATAAAACAACTAGCAGCAAGCCCGGAACTAGGGCTCCGACAAATAAATCGGCAACCGATACCGTATCTGGGCTAAAAATCCCCATGCTTAATTGTGCTTGTTGATAAGAACTGGATAACACATCACCTAATATAATGAGTGCTGTTGAAGGGGGAATAATTTGGCCTAACGTGCCCGTTGCACAGATATTGCCAGCAGCAAGAGAAGGGCTGTAGCCATTTTTTAACATAGCGGGTAATGAGATTAACCCCATAGTCACAACTGTTGCGCCAATAATACCGGTGCTTGCAGCCATTAACATACCCACGATAATCACCGATATACCTAAGCCGCCTCGTAATGGCCCAAACAATAATGCCATGTTGTGCAGTAAGCGTTCGGCAATACGAGATTTTTCTAGCATGATGCCCATAAACACAAACAAGGGCACCGCAATTAAAATCTGATTGGTTAAAATGCCATAAATACGATTTGGCAAGGCGCTTAAAAAAGCACCGTCGAAAGAGCCCGCTAAATAACCAACTCCAGCGACAATGAGTGATGTACCCGCAAGAGAAAAAGCCACCGGAAAACCTAACATAAGCACTAGGCAGACCAGAACAAATAAAATAAATGGCATCCATTCGCTCATGATTGTTTACTCGCTAGTGGAATGCCAAACACGCTGGCTAAGACATTGCTTAGAGCCTGAACGAGTAACAAAACGGGTAAAATAATGATTAACGATTTGAGCAAATAAACAAAAGCTAAACCGCCAGTTTCATGCGATTTTTCAGCATTCTGCCAAGCGATTAAGACATAGTCCCAGCTGATATAAATTAAAAATACACAGGTTGGCAACAACAAAAAGAATGTGCCTAGTAGATCAATGCGCTGCTGAATGGCTGGGCTTTGTCGATTGTAAAAAATATCCACACGAACATGGCTTTGCTGTTGCCAAGTATAAGCAGCACCCAGCATAAACAAGGCCCCGTGCAGATACATTACCGCTTCTTGCATAGCTACCGAGGTATGGCCAAAAGCATAACGCAATACAACAATTAAAAATGTAATAAGCACCATCGCCAGTGAAAACCAGCGGCATGTTTTGCCAATAAAAGCCGTAAATGCTTCTAGGCGAGAAACAAAAGCGTGCAGAGATCGTGTCATAAAGCGAATGTATAAAATCTTATTATTAGATGGCGGCGATTATACCTAAGCTGGCTCTGTATCCCAGTAATAACCGCAGTATCTGCTATGTTTTTCTGCTGTTAAGCAAGAACAATAAAGGAATCAATAAGTTAGCTAAAACACTGTGAAGGCAGTAGTAGTAGAGTGAGCTTAACGATATTTGTTATAAAAGTTAAAAATAATCAAAAAAAGACGTTGACGGAAAGCGACATGCTCTATATTATCTCGCACCAGTTAGCCGACATAGCTCAGTTGGTAGAGCAACTGACTTGTAATCAGTAGGTCCCGAGTTCGACTCTTGGTGTCGGCACCAAATACTAAAACCTCGTTATCGAAAGATAACGGGGTTTTTTTATGCCTGCGATTTAGTTGTCACACATCTGTCACACTTGTATTTGATTAAGCCCTTCTCAATGTAATACTTACATGACTCGCAGTTATGGTGGAACAATTATGGATGGACTAAATTGGCAGCAACCTTTTATTTGGCTTGCAGATTTGATGAGGCCTCACAATAAAGCGATTGCTTTAGCGATGGTAACGACGCTGTTGGTGATTTTTGGCGATGTGATTAATGCTACCTTTAAAAAATTATTAAAAAGGCAGATGGTTTGGGTTCGGGTGTCTGCTTTTATTGGCTTATGCGCGTTTGGTTACGGTGCTTTTACCGTATGGATAACGCCGCTTTTAGCGAGTTTTCTGATGCACAGAAGTCCAATAACTTATGTTTTTGTCGTTATTGTGAGTTTTGTAGTGGTCGGAATTTTAGCCGAGCGATTTCAGCGCAAAAAATTGTGAATAAAAATGAAGGGTTAAATAGAGCGATCTAGTCGAGAGAATATAAGAAGGGTGTATTATTCTAATCCTTTAGAAATAAGTAAGGTGGGAGAACATCCTGTCCTACCCACCTCAGCACCCTAGTAGCCATCCAATTGGCTAACGATCTTCCTTGTAGCAGTCCGTGGCAATGTTGTTATCCTTAACCGTTACATCCTGTAACGCTGCTTCCTTGTGTTAGTTAATTTAGCAGAATGTTATAAAGTGAAAAGGGGGGGATTTTAAATTTTTATTTTTATTAAATTGCCAAAATTTAAAAATGCTATGCTTATCAATTACTTACAAGAAATCTTAGAAAAATTAGGCACATTTACAGGGATTGATAGCGTTATAATCTTACTTAATTGTACGATATCTATTACAAGGGATGATGCTGATATCGTTCATCCAAAAAAAGGTCAGCATTTGGGAATCACAATAAAGCGTAAAATAATCAAAAAAGGGCTTCAGTTTTGAGTGCTGTTTATCTGTTTTTAGCATCAGAAGGGTTGGTGTTTCTTAAAAAAGGCTTTATTCCTTTTTATAATACAGAGCAATTGCCAGAGCCTTGGTTGAAGCTTGGCAGCGCATACCGATTAGCCACTGCCCAGGTATTATCCGATCAAGATTTTTATAATTATTTAAAGCAGCAGTACGAAAATTTACCCGCCCATGTCACAGCTATGGTCAGTTTTGATTATTTTTTTCAGCAATCGCAACCAAACAGATCCCAAATAGAGCACTCTATAAGTTGTCAAAATTCGTCTGCAGTAGAACAAGCGCTTCCCATGCTGGCTGAGCGTTTAAGGGATTTTCGAGTATTGAGCTTGTTTGAAGATTGGCAAAATTTGAGCCTTTGGCACTCTATGGCGGCGGCTGGTCAAGGGATGGTGGTGGAGTTGAATGTACCAAGTTTTGGCTTTCATCACACAGATTATAACGATCATGTTCAGCGTTATTCTGCCGTGAATCTGGTCGATTCTTGGTTGCCTGATAACGACTTGTATTATTTATTCAATCGACCGCAGTCATTATCTATGGATACAACCAAAGCAGGAGAGCGGCGTTTGGTGCGTCATGTGGGTGCAGCCGATCGCAAGGTTGTTTTACAAGACCAGGAGGTTGCTATGTACCGCTTGCCCCCAAAAGCGGTTGCTCGCGTTATATTGGGTTTTCGCTGTAATGCGGATTACTGCAAGAGTGTTAAGCAGTATTTATCTCAGGATATTAATTATCGCCATGTCGAGTGTGTACAAGCGCAGCTTAATCCCAGCACACTGCAGCTTGAACAGGCTTGTATTGATTAACGAAAGCGTTTGCCAGAGGCGTTTACTTTTTTGGAAAAGCCTTGTGGGTCTAGTAGCTCTCCATCTTCGCGTGTTTCTGGGTATTGCCAGCCCAGTTCATTGCAGATACGGGCATATAAGGGGTGGCTCCATTCAAATAATAGCTTCTCATATTCTTCGTCGTTGATTCGGCGTTCGTCAAACATCCCTTTCATTGAACGTTGGCGCTCTGCTTCGCTTAAAATCAATGCGGCCGCTACCGATACGTTAAAAGATTGCACCATGCCCAGCATGGGAATCGTCAGGTGTTCATCAGCCATTGCTGCTGCGGTATCGGTAACACCGGATAATTCATTGCCCATCATAATTGCGGTGGGTTGAGTGTAATCATAAGAGCGAAAATCAATCGCACGTTCACTAAAGTTTGCCACACATACTTTAAAGCCTTGGCTTTGTAAGGTGTTAATTGCATCTTCTGTGGTGCGATAGGTTTCTACATCAACCCAATTTTGGCTACCTTTTGCTTTTCCACGAAAGGTGCGAAAGTTCTCGTAAGGCCATATTGCATGAACTTTTGGTACGGCAAAAGCGTCACAGGTGCGGACGATGGCAGATAAGTTGTGCGCTTTATGCACTTCATCTGTCATAACCGTAAGGTCGGGTTGGCGGCGGTCGAGCGTTGTTTTAATGCGGGCGAGGCGTTCTGGAGTCATGTAATTTGTCTTTTAACTGGCCATAATAACGGCAGGTATTGTATAAAAGATCAAGATTTTAGCGATTAGTGGAATAAAAAGGAAATAGTATGCGTGGTAATCCCTTACTTGGAATGCGCTATTTTGGGCGCGGGCTTTCTTTGTTGTCGAATAAAGGGCTTAAACGTTTTGTTGCTATACCGATTGTTATTAATGCCTTGTTAATGTCGGCGCTGATTTATTTTGCTGGGGGTTGGCTGGTTGAGCAAATTGATGCCATGATTGCTTGGTTACCTAGTTGGATGTCTTGGCTTTCTTGGTTGTTGGTTCCTATTGCTGTATTGACGCTGATTTCGATCACCTTGTACTTTTTTAGTGCGCTGGTGAACTTAATTGCTAGCCCTTTTAATGGCTTATTGAGCGAGGCGGTAGAAGTACAGGTGAAGGGTGACTCGATTCCAGATGAGTCTGTAGCGGCTTTGATTGCGCGAACAATCCCACGTGAGTTAAGAAAGCTGGCTTATTTTATTCCTCGTTATATTGCTTTGTTAATAATAAGCTTTATCCCTGTAGTTAATATTGTTAGCCCGATTCTTTGGTTTGTTTTTGGTGCTTGGGTGCTCACTTTGCAATACTTGGATTATTCTCTCGACAATAATGGTCATAGTTTTAGTGATTTGCATAAGGCATTAAAGATTGAACCATTAACGACTTTGGGGTTTGGTTTTGTCGTTGCTCTTGGCTTTATGGTGCCGCTATTGAATTTGTTGGTGATGCCAGCAGCTGTTTGTGGTGCTACCTTGTACTGGAGCGAGAAAATTAAAGGCCATGTTTGAGTAAACATTGAGCTATGCTTAAACAATACATATAAATAAAATAGGGGGTGCAATGAAGGCACTCAACGTTCTGGTTGTCGATGATGCAGCCTTTATTCGAGATTTAGTTAAAAAAGCACTGCGCGACAGTTACCCGAGCTTTAAAATTCATGAAGCTGCTGATGGTCGTAAAGCTCAAGCTATTTTAAAGTCCAACCCTATTGATCTGGTGCTTTGTGATTGGGAAATGCCAGAGATGTCTGGGTTAGAAGTGATCACTTGGATGCGCGAAGAAGAGCGTTATCAAAAAACCCCTTTTATGATGATTACTAGTCGCGGCGAGAGGGATCATGTAGTCAAAGCGGTAACGGCTGGGGTGAGCGATTATATTGGTAAGCCATTTACCCGTGATAATTTTTTAAACAAAGTTAATAAATTATTGGCTAAGTATCATCATATTACTGCTCCCGATAAAGCCCCCGAACCATTAAAGCAAGACCAAAATGCTGGTATGAATGCACTGATGGGAGGATTGGCGGCACCCGCACAAAAGGCTCAAACCAAGCAAAAGCCAAGCACGGCTGCAGCTAGTTCTGCTCTTGTTGCCACGGCTAAGGCCAATTCTAGTACGAGTAGCCCGTCTCATGCTAATAGCAGTATGAAAAAAGGCGGTAAAGCCAAGGGCGTTGCCGAGTTACGCTTTAGCTCTGGTGGATCTGCGCGGTGTGTAATTAAAGACATTAATTTGCAAGAAATGTCGGGTGTGTTTAAGCGAGAAGGTGATATTCCACAGCTTTTGGAACAGGTTGTTTTGGATATCGTTGATCAAGATGCAGGGCAAGTCGCGCGTATAAATTGTTATATTCGTCAGCTGCAAGCGGTTGAAAATAATATGGATGCAGCGACGATCAAGGTGGTTATTCGTTATGTGGATGACGATCCACAAAAACTAGAAACCCTGTCGCGTTTTATTGCCAAGGTGCGTTAGTTATTTACCAATTTAGTCATTTACCAATAAGACAGCACCAAGCCAGCCCAGACCGCAACACCGACCCAATGGCTGTTGAGAAAACCCGCAAAGCATCCTTCGCGGTCACGTTTTCTTATGAGCCAATTTTGGTAAGACATAAGACCGATAGCAACGACTAAGCCCGCATAATAAAACACGCCTAGGGCCAGTTCTGAGCCGAGCAATAATAAACATAGGATTGTGATTGCGTGTAAAACGCCAATCATCACTCTGTCGGCATCACCAAATAAAATGGCGGTCGATTTAACCCCAATTTTTAAATCATCGTTGCGGTCAACCATTGCATACATGGTGTCGTAAGCAACGGTCCAGCTGAGATTGGCCATATACATTAACCAAATATATTTAGGCAGCTCGCCAGCTTGGGCAGCAAAAGCCATGGGAATGGCCCATGAAAAAGCCGCGCCTAAAAACACTTGAGGCAAGTGAGTGTGGCGCTTCATAAAGGGGTAAATGGCGGCTAAAGCGGCACCTATAAACGACAGTTGAATGGTTAATGTATTGGTCATTAAAACCAAAACAAAAGCAGCGGTTAATAAGCTAAAGAATAAAATAAGAGCTTGTTTGCTGGTGACCGCTCCAGTAACGAGCGGCCTAGCGAGTGTACGCTCTACATGACCATCTACGTGACGGTCGGCGTAATCATTAATTACACAGCCGGCGGCACGCATAAAAATGACTCCTAGAGTGAAAATAACCCATATTGGAAAATCAGGAAAGCCTTCTGCCGCTACCCACAATGCCCAAAATGTTGGCCACAATAATAAGTAAACACCAACGGGTTTATTCAAACGCATAAGTTCAAAATAAGGCTGTGATGTTTTCAACGACCTTGCAATAAGCGGTTTGGCGAGTAGCGTTTGTAAAAATGTCATAACAATCTAACGGTCACTTTAACAATAAGGCGAGCATTATAACCAAGATAGAGGGCTATTCATAAGGGAGTATGGCTAGAAAGACTTATCTCGCAGGATTTGTCAGGGGTCGAGTAAAAGCTTCGGTGACCAGAATGGGCTTTTGGTTTAAATAAAAGACAGAGCGTCGCGCCCATTGCAGCGATAAGGGGTTGTGTTTAAGGCTGAAGGCGTTCATTTTTCCCCGAGACATATGCGGGTGGGTAAATAAGAAGCCCCCCAGTGGTTTGTCGCCCAAATTTAGTAACTGACTTTCATAACCGGTTAATGAGCTTTTGGGCATACAGGTACGAGCATAAACCCAAGGCTCACCTTTTACTTGAAGTGCAACGTCGCGACACCAGGCGGTGGTGTCAGAGCTTTCGCAGTTTAATAGTTGCGCTTCTTGTGGGGTAATTTGCCGCCAACCCTGCCAAAGCACACGTACCGAGAAATCGCCGTCACTAAGGGCAATCAGCTGGGCGGTTAATGAGTGAGAATTAAACAGAGTTTTACGCCAAATATGAGGAACACTAAAGAAGTGGCGTTGGTTGCGAGCAGACCATGCAGGAAACGAGGGAGATAAATAACGGCTGATGATCGACTGATATTTCATGGCGCGGAGCATGTAACAAAATGGCAATAAAGGCAAGACAGCTAATCATTTGTGTTGATTTTTTAGTCGATGAACAGTAGGTTACGCCTGCTTAAATAGCGATATTACAATATTTTATTAGCAGCAGAGAGTGATTCTCATGAAGAAATGGCAATGCGTAGTATGTGGTTGGGTATACGATGAAGAAGAAGGCTGTCCAGAAGAAGGGCTAGCACCTGGTACGGCATGGGCCGATGTTCCAGACGATTTTATCTGCCCTGATTGTGGTGTGGGCAAAGACGATTTTGAAATGGTTGAGATTTAATAACTCTCTTCCTTCGATACACATTCCATCACAACGAAGATAATTATTATGGCACAAGCAAATTCACCTGTTGTTGTTATTGGAACGGGTTTAGCAGGTTATAACCTGGTAAAAGAGTTCCGCAAACACGACTCCGAAACACCTGTACTTATGATTACTGCCGACGCAGGCTGTAATTATTCTAAGCCGATGTTATCCACAGGCTTTACCAAGAATAAAAGTGCAAGTGATCTGTCGATGGCAGATGCCGGTAAGATGGCAGATCAATTGAATGTTACTATTCGCACGAATACGCGAGTAACCAATATTGATGCAAGTGCGCATACTGTTTTTGTTGGTGAAGAAGCCATTGAATACAGCAAGTTGGTATTAGCATGGGGCGCAGAACCTGTTGCAGTGCGCATTGAAGGTAATGCTGGCGAACACATCTTTGCTATTAACGACCTGCAAGATTATGCCAACTTTCGCGCAGAGTTGGAGGGTAAAAAACGAGTTCTCATTATGGGAGCTGGCCTTATTGGTAGTGAGTATGCCAACGACCTGTCTAATGGTGGATTTGAGGTTGATGTGGTTGCGCCAAGTAATCAAATCTTACCTGGGCTATTACCAGAAAAAGCAGCATCAGCAGTGAAAAATGGTTTAGAGGGTTTAGGGGTTAAGTTTCATCTTGGTTTATTGGTTACTCGAGCATGTGAAAGTGATAACGGCGTTGTGGTTGAGTTGTCTAATGGCGAACACATTGAGACAGATATCATTGTATCAGCGATTGGCTTACGCCCTCGTTTAGACCTTGCGGTTAAAGCAGGTTTGCACGTTAATCAGGGTGTATGTGTAAACCGTATGTTGCAAACCAGCGATGCTGATATTTATGCGCTGGGTGATTGTGCCGAAGTTGATGGCCATGTGTTGCTGTACGTTATGCCATTAATGACATCGGCAAGAGCACTGGCTAAAACCCTTGCGGGTGAACCAACAGACGTTAATTATGGCGCTATGCCTGTAGCGATTAAAACACCGGTTGTGCCGGTTGTTGTGTCGCCCCCAGCCCAAGAAGGTGAGTGGGATGTTGAGGCAAACGGCATGGATGTTAAGGCGTTATGTCGTGATGATGATGGCGCATTATTAGGGTATGCTCTTACCGGAGCGTGTGTGGCTGATAAATTAGCCCTCAATAAAGAGCTGCCCGCTATTTTAAAATAATATATTTAATAACCAGAAAAGAATAAAAAATTAAGGATCTAATTATGCGTAAACCTGAATTAGCGGCAGAAATTGCTGAAAAAACTGGCTTAACTAAAGAAAAATCAAACGAAGTGATTACTGTAATTACCGACCAGATCGCTAAAGCATTAAGTGAAGATGACACGGTTAGTTTAATCGGTTTTGGTACTTTTAGCCGTCGTTCACGTGCTGAGCGTAAAGGTAAAAACCCACAAACAGGTGCTGAGTTGATTATTCCTGCAAGCAATACCGCTGCATTTAAGCCAGGTAAAGGCTTAAAGGATAAAGTTCAATAATCGTGACCGAAACGCTATCAGATATTGAATTAACCCGTTTATGGGTAGAAAAACTGGTGGTTGGCGAAGGGCTTTGCCCCTTTGCTCACCCCGTGATGGATAAGCTGCATATAGAAGCGTCGACCAGTCAAGATCTAGAGTCGATTACTCGTTCGTTTTTATCTTTACTCAACGAAATGCAGTTAGCAGATGACAAGGATCTTCCTACCGCGCTGTTTATTGTCACGCATGCTTTAAGCGACTTTGATGATTATCTTGATTGGCTTTTTGTATGTGAAGATTTATTAGAACAGACAGGGCTCGAAGGCGATATACAATTAGCCAGTTTTCATCCTCGGTATGAGTTTGAAGGCGAAGATGCTAACGCTATGACTAATTACACCAACCGCTCGCCGTTTCCGATGATCCATTTTATTCGTGAGAATCACATTAGCGAAGCGTTAAAAACGGTGACTAAGCCAGAAGCTATTCCTGAGCGTAATAAACGTCATATGCAGCGCTTGGGTAAAGAAGGATTATTGAACTTGATGCCAGAGTTGGCAGAGAGTGCAATTTTTGTGAAAGAGTAAGCAAGTAAGATACGACCTCTTGCCGATTAATTGTTAATGACCCCCAAAAAAATAAGCTTTGCGCTTAAATAATAAAAGGTATTAAAACTATGAAGTTCCGCATGTTGCTTTGGGCTCTTGGCCTTATGATGAAGAAAGCAAGTAAGAATAATCCTGATTTTAAAAAGAAACTGGTTGGTAAAGATTTTGCTTTTCAGATTCAAACACAAGGCGGTATTACTCGTCATTACATCGTGAAAAATGAGCGTGTAACGTCAACCAGTGGTCCTGCTAAAGATCCTGCGTTCAGTATTTCTTTTAAAGATGCTGATACTGGTATGCTTATTATGACCTCAAAAGATAAAAACGCTTTTATGAAGGGTATTCAAGAAAAAGACATTAAAATTGATGGCGATTTGTCATTGGTTATGTGGTTTCAAGGTATTGTTAAGCACGTTAAGCCTAAGGGTAAAAAGAAAAAATAATGCATACGTTTGAGCAATTTAATAATAACAAGCTGGGCTAATCAGTAAGGAAGATCAAATGAATCTAACGCAACGTATTTTATTCGCCATGACGTTAGCCATTGCCCTAGGCAGTGTTACCCAACAGTTATTGTTATTGCCCGAACTGCCTTCTTGGCTAGCCATTACTCTCAGTGAAGGACTGGCCGGAGGCATCTTTTATGTTGGTGGGCAGATATTTGTCGCCAGCCTTAAAGTGCTGGTGGTGCCACTGGTTTTTGTGTCTTTGGTTTGTGGTACTTGTCAATTACAAGGACAAAGCTCGTTAGGTTGGTTAAGTTTGAAAACCATTGGGCTGTATTTGCTAACCACAGCCATCGCTATTTCTATTGCCATTACGGCCGCAGAGTTATTAGAGCCAGGTCTTGGTATTGCAATGACCAGCAGCGCCGATTTTGAAGCGCCTCTGCCACAGCCGCTTAGCCAAGTCTTTATTAATATATTTCCAGCTAATCCAGTAAAAGCAATGGCCGAAGGCAATATGCTGCAAGTAATTGTTTTTGCAATTTTAATTGGTTTAGCTATTAGTCGCAGTGGAACTCATGGCGATCGCTTAGCGCAGCAGTTTCAAGACTGGAACGAAATTATGATGACATTGGTTACCTTGCTAATGAAGCTGGCTCCTTATGGGGTGTTCTGCTTGTTGTTCAGCTTGTTTGCTAAGCAGGGCATTGGTGTCATTGGTGATCTAGCCTTATATATGATCACGGTATTATTAGTTTTAGCGATTCATATGCTGGTGGTTTATCCCACTTTATTAAAAACCTTTGCGGGCTTATCTCCTGCCATGTTCTTGCGAAAAATGCGTAATACGCAGGTCTTTGCTTTTTCTACAGCGTCTAGCTCAGCAACCATTCCTGTAACATTGCGAACTGTTGAGCAGCGTTTAGGTGTTAACAATCGTATTGCCTCTTTTACGGTTCCTTTGGGGGCAACGATTAATATGGATGGCACTGCTATTATGCAGGGTGTTGCCACTGTTTTTATCGCTCAGGCTTTTGGTTTGGAGCTGACGTTAACCGATTATTTATTGGTGGTTGCCACTGCCACATTAGCATCGGTGGGCACCGCAGGTGTGCCAGGTGTGGGCTTGGTAACTCTTGCGATGGTATTACAGCAAGTAGGTTTGCCGGTAGAAGGTATTGCTTTAATTATTGGCGTAGACCGCTTGTTAGATATGGTAAGAACCGCCGTTAATGTAACGGGTGATGCTACAGTGTCTTGTATTGTTGGCCGCTCAGAAAATGCGCTTGATAACACCATTTATAATGATCGCGAGGCCGGTTTGGCTGGGCTTAATACGAATTCAGTGGAAACAAAAGTTTAATGAAGATGTTACGTTTAGGTTGTGTGGTGCTAACAGCCATTTTTACAGTAAATGTGCAGGGACAAGCAATATCACTCAATGATAAGCCAGTGATCAATGAGCAACCCTTGAATGAGCAACACTTTAATGGGCAAGTATTATCAGAATCCGACGTGGTAGAAGTCGCTCTTGCTCAGCAGATTATTGACCACTCTGGTTTATTAAGCTTGTCGCAACAGGTTAAGTACAGTGCGCAGCAATTTATCCAAGGTGATCAGACGATTAACCATGCGCAACACTTTGCGATAGCCAAAAGTTTGGCCAAACGCTGGACAGAAGAAGCGTGGCAGCAACGTTTGCTGCAACGGATAGAAGCTATGCCCATCGCACAGCAACAGGCTATTTTGCAGCAATTAACCCAGCCGTTAATTCAGTCGGCACAGCAAAAAGAGCGACAAGCCATTGCTATTCAGCATTCAGATGAGTATCAGCGCTATATGGCTAAGTTAAGACAGCGTCCACCTGCGGCGTCGCGTTGGCAGTTGATTGAAACGTTGGATAAAAACTCGGGTTTTTCGCAGATGTTAATTAAGGCTCGCGCTGCGGTTATTAAAGACATAAGTCGCCAAGTAAAAGATTGGCAGGTGGTTAGCTCATGGCAGGCCGACACCCAGCAAGAGGTATTGGAATTTTTGTTTTATGCTTACCGTAAAACGCCTAACGCCGAATTGCAGCGCATTGCTCAAAGCTTTAATCAGCCAGAATTATCGGCATTTTATGGTGCAGTTCGTAAAGAGATTTACTAAGCAAATTATTTGCTTAGCATACCCACTAATTCGTTTAAATCGTCTACTTTAGCCAACACGTTTTCCGTAACAGTGCGCGCCGAATCCGCAGAGATGTTTAGGCTTTCAAATATTTCATCCGTTGGCGATTCGTTTGCTCCGTCGCCAAATCCAAAAGTACGCAAAGAGCGTGTTGCTATGTGCAGTAAGTTGGCACAGACGTTAAATTCGCCGTCATACGCTGGGTTGTGCTGGTTACGAAGTGCCACAACGACTTCTTCTGGCATGCGCCATTGTTGCATTAATAAGCTGCTAACTTGCTCGCGATTAAGGCCAATTAAGTACTTTTCAATAAGACTGCGGTTGATGTGTGGGTTTGCTTCAATATGGCGATTAATTAGCGAAAATTGAGGGGGGAAAACGTGCCCCAGAATTAAATAACCAAAGTTATGCAGTAATCCGCACAAATAAGCTGTACCTGTATTTGGGCGTTGTTTAGCTGGCATAAGGCGTGCTAATTCACCCATTAATGCTGCGGTCACTACAGCTTGCTGCCAAAATGATTGATAACCTTGAGGGCCGTGCTTGGGTACGGATAGGGTTCGGCCGAGAGATAAACCAAGGGCTAGGTTTATGACTAAATCAAAGCCCAACACTCGAATAACCGCATCTTCAACGGATTTTATTTCACCCTTCACGCCATAATAAGGCGACCGTGCCCAGCTAACTACTTGCGCTGCCATTCCTGGATCTAATTCAACAATATTGGCAAGTTGAGTTGTGTCGGCATTAGGATCAACACGCAGTTCAATAATACGGCGGGCCGTTTCTGGCAAAGGCGGTAGATCTAGGGTTTCAGATAGGCGCTGTTTTATGCGTAGAGGGGTAAATTGATTAATGGCTGCGTGAGTGTCTTCTAAATCTTGTGCTGGTGACTGTTGGTAGCTAGGAATAGGCAGTGGTACGGTGTAGTCGCCAATTGTAGAGCTGGAAGTTAAGGATTTAAACGCGTCGGCTGGCAATTTAATCCATTCTTGGTTATCGCCGCTGGTAAGAAACAACTGGTCTTCATTTAATAGATGACTGTCTACTAAGCTATCGATTTGAGTTATCTGCGGTAGCGCAGGAAAGTCTTCAACCCCCAGCTTTTGTTTTAATTTTACTAAGTCGGTTAAGGCAATGGCGTTAAATTGGCGGCCACACTGAAGCGACAGGCGGTTTAAATCTAGGATGCGATTACTGGGCATTACCACCTGAACTTTGCCAATGCTGTCTTTTAAAAAGACAACACGAGCGAGTTTACTCGAATAATGAGTAATACGATTACCTTGCATTAATTGAAAGGTATCTTCGTCGTCGGTTAGTTGGTAGTTAACATTCCAGTCATCTAAAACTTTTAATACCGTGGCTGGGATAGTCATGTTTTGGCCCTGAGTAATCTATTTTTGTTATTTTAATATAGAGCAATATACAAATTATGCTTGCGAAAATTGTTCGCTATTGCCCATCCAGCGCTTAATAATGGCTTCAACATGTTGTGGATGTTGATTGATCAATTGTTCTGCCATTGATTTTACCTGTGGTAGCAAGTAACTGTCACGTTCTAAATCGGCGACTGAAAGCTGTTGTAAGCCTGTTTGTCGAGTACCTAGTAGTTCACCGGGGCCTCTAATGAGTAAATCTTGTTCTGCAATATAAAAGCCATCGGTGCTTTCACGCATCACCCCCAAACGTTGTTTACTGATTTCGCCTAGCGGTGCCTGATAAAGCAAAACGCAATGCGACTGTTGATCGCCACGCCCGACTCGACCGCGCAGTTGGTGGAGTTGAGCAAGCCCTAAACGTTCTGGGTTCTCTATAATTATCAGATTTGAATTAGGTACGTCAACTCCAACTTCAATTACTGTTGTGGCAACGAGCAAATCAATATCATGGTTTTTAAAGCGTTGCATAATTTCGACTTTTTCTGCTGCTTTCATACGCCCATGAATTAAACCGATTCGCAGCTTAGGTAAAGCTTCTGTTAATTGTTGTGCCGTCACCTCTGCCGCTTGGCATTGCAGCGATTCACTTTCTTCAATTAAGGTACAAACCCAATAAGCCTGAGTACCTCCTTGGCACACTTCGTTTATGCGCTGCACGACCTCTTGGCGGCGATTATTGCTTACCACTAGGGTGTTGATAGGAATGCGACCTTTGGGCAGTTCATCAATAATAGAAACATCTAAATCGGCGTAAGCACTCATGGCTAAGGTGCGCGGAATTGGGGTTGCCGTCATAATCAGTTGGTGGGGTGCAAAATCTCTACCTTTAGCGCGTAGAGATAATCGTTGATGAACCCCAAAGCGATGCTGTTCATCGATCACTACCAAGGCTAATTGAGCAAACTCAACCCCTTGCTGAAATAACGCATGAGTGCCAATCACTAGCTTGGCCTCTCCACTAGCAATTTCGGCCAATACGGATTCTCGCGCTTTACCTTTTACCTTGCCAGTAAGCCAGGCGATTTTTGTACCTTCGTTTTGCTCGGCAAATATAGGCTCAAACCATTGACTAAAATTGAGTAAATGCTGCTCTGCTAAGATTTCAGTCGGTGCCATCACCGCCACTTGGTATCCTGCATCCAGCATAGGCGCGGCGGCGAGTGCTGCTACCAGAGTTTTGCCTGAACCAACGTCACCTTGAACTAAGCGCAGCATAGGGTGTGGCTGGTTTAAATCGAATTGAATTTCCTCTACTACACGGGTTTGCGCTGCAGTGGGGGTGAAAGGCAAAGAATCAATGACTTGCTGCTGGCTTGGCCCCATAAATTGAATAGCAACGGCTTTGTCTTGTTTTACTTTTAAGCGAGCACGGTGCATAGATAGTTGGTGGGCCAACAGTTCTTCTAAAATCAGGCGTTTTTGGCAAGGGTGCTGGCCTGTTTGCAGTTGCTCTAAATTAGCTTCGTTAGGCGGTTGATGCAAATACTGGAGGGCTTGTGCTAGCGAGGGTAATTGCCAATCGTTTAGCCAGCTTTGTGGAAGCAGCTCGGTTAATTGAAATTTATCTGCAGCTAACATCTCTAACGCTTGGCTTATCATGGTGCGTAAGCGACTTTGGCTAATACCTTCTGTTGCCGGATAAACAGGGGTCAGGGTTTGTTCTATAGCGTCGTTACCCTCTGTTATCAGTTGATACTCTGGGTGATAAATTTCTAAGCCACTAGCCCCTCGACGCGCTTCGCCGTAACAGCGAATTTCTGTGCCGTCGGCAAATTGTTTTTTTTGCGCCGCTGTAAAATGATAAAAGCGTAATCCCAAGCTGCCAGAGTTATCCTGAATGCGCACGCTCAAACTACGACGCTTGCCAAACAGTATTTGGCTACTGCGAACAATGCCCTGCACCACATAGGTTTGTTGCGGGCGCATAGCTGCAATTGGCGTAATGCGAGTTCTATCTTCGTAGCGAAAAGGAAGATGAAACAGCAAGTTAACCAGGTCGTGTATGCCCCAATCGGCAAATTGCTGAGCCATTTTAGGGCCAACCCCTTTTAACTGGGTTAGCGCGACTTGCTTCTCAACTAATGTTTTATTAGACATGTGCCGGCAGTATCCAATAACAGATCAATGGCTTTACCTCTAGGAAAGCTGGCGCGCCAAGCAAGGGCGACAGTACGAGATGGCGCAGGGTTGGCAAAAGGCCGAGTAGTAATTAAGTTTGAGTCTAAATTACCGACAGCAGATTCTGGCAGCACAGTGATACCAAGGCCGGTGGCAACCATGTATTTTAAGGTTTCTAAAGAGCTGCCTTGGGTCACGCTGCCTACTTGACTGCCATTTTCGCGGCTTAGTGCGGGGCACATTTCAATCACTTGATCGCGAAAACAATGGCCTTCTCCTAACAACAGTAAGTTTTGATCGGGTAGCATTTCGGGTTCAATAACTTGCAGAGCCGATAGCTCATGGTCTTTTGGCATTACCACGACAAACGACTCTTCGTAGAGAGGGCGAGTAATCACATCCGGCTCGTTAAATGGCAATGCAATAATAATAGCGTCTAATTCACCGTCTCGTAATTGGCGTCTTAATACCGCGGTGTAGCTTTCTTCAATAAACAACGACATTGACGGTGCTTGCTGATGTATTTTAGGTACTAGTTGGGGAAATAAATAAGGCCCAATGGTAAAAATAGCGCCGACTTTTAAAGGGTTATTGAGTGGATCTTTGCCTGCATCGGCTAATTCTTTAAGTGTGCGTGCTTCACCTAATACCTTTTGCGCCTGCTGAATAATCGTTTCACCCACTGGGGTAAGCGTCACTGCATTTTTGCTGCGCTCGAAAATGGCAATATCTAATTCGCCTTCTAGCTTCTTTACCGCTACGCTCAAGGTAGGTTGACTAACAAAACACTTTTCAGCCGCGCGGCCAAAGTGCCGTTCTTGAGAGAGGGTTACTATGTAGCGTAATTCGGTTAAAGTCATGGTGCCTCGGTAATCAAAATAAGCATTAGTGATTAGATTCAGTTAATCACAGCATGTGTTTTGATTTATATTAACTATTGCAAATAAGAATAGAAAGCCTGCCGGTGATGAAATGTGTTTAATTTATTAAGACATCATAAATTACCAGCAGTGCAAATAAGGAGTCGCAAATGGCGCGAATTTTAATCGTTGGTGCAGGAGATATTGGCGGTCAGTTGGCAATTAAACTGGCTAATTCGGGTCATGATGTGTGGGCGATGCGACGCTCAGACGTTGAGCTTGGTAATGGCGTTAAAACATTACAAGGTGATGTTGCAGACGTTGAAACCTTATTGTGTATGCCAGATGATATTAATGTCGTGGTGTATAGCGTGGCGTCGCCAGTGTTTTCACAAGAGGGTTATCATAAATATTATTATCGTGGCATTCGTCATTTACTTCATGCCTTAAAAGCGCAAGGGCAAAAGCCTGAACATGTATTCTTTACCTCCAGTACCAGTGTGTATCATCAAATGGACGCGACCTGGGTGGATGAGGAAAGTACCACAGAACCTACCAGCTTTGCTGGCAAAGAATTGTTGCAAGCCGAGCAGGCTCTGGCCGAGGGCTATATTCCTGCAACGACGGTGCGTTTTCCAGGTATCTATGGCCCGGGTCGTAATCGGATGATTGAGCAAGCTCGCCAAGGTGGCTATTGTGATCCAACCCCCGATGTGTGGACAAACCGCATACATCGTGATGACTGTGTTGGGGTATTAAGCTTTTTGATTGAAAAAGTGCTGTCCGGTGAAAAAATAGAAGCGGTCTATTTGGCTTGTGATTCTGAGCCTGCAACCTTGTTTGATGTATTAGAATGGATGAAAGATCGTATTGGCGAAGTTGAGCCAGATTACGATTTACCCGAAGCAACAAGACGCGCTAACAGACGCTGCAGTAATAAACGTTTAATCGATGCGGGCTATCAATTTAAATTTCATAATTACCAAGAAGGTTATGATTTTGTTTTAAAAGAAATGGGCTTGTAGCAGCAAACCCATTGTGAGCATAAAGAGGCTCGTGTTAACCGCGAGCTTCTTCAAGCTCTAGGATCCCGTCCATTTCTACCGCAGCATCTTTGGGTAGTTGAGCCACACCAATAGCCGCACGGGCTGGGTAAGGTTGTTCGAAATACTCTGCCATCACCAAATTTACGGTTGCGAAATTACTAAGGTCAGTTAAGAAAATATTCAGTTTAGCAATATCTTGTAAGCTCCCACCTGCTGCTTCACAGACGGCCGTTAAGTTATCAAATACACGACGAATTTGCGCTTCTATGTTGCCGTTAACCATTTCCATAGTTTCTGGAACGAGAGGGATTTGGCCAGAAAGGTAAACCGTGTTGTTCACTTTAACTGCTTGCGAGTAGGTACCAATTGCTTGCGGTGCTTTATCGGTACTAATAATGACTTTGGCCATAAAAAATCCTTAACGTGTGCTTATTAAATAGTTAGTTTTTAATGCGTACAATTTTGTTTACACCACGGATGGTGCGCAAGCGTCGAATAACTCGGGCAAGGTGTTTGCGACCTTGTACGCTCAGCTGTATCTGGGTAACACTCAGCTTGGCATCGCGGTCTTCGACACTAATACCTTCAATATTGGCGTCGGCCTGAGTAATGGCGGATGCCAGGTCGGCAACAACGCCTTTGCGGTTTTCTAGGTAAAGGCGTAATTCAACAGAGAATTCACTATTGATGTCTTTATCCCAGCTTAAAATGACGCACTTCTCTGGGTTGCCTTGAATATCTTGTACGTTTTTACAGGTCTCAGTATGAATCACTAAGCCCCGTCCAGAACTCACGTTACCCAAAATAGGGTCGCCAGGGATGGGGCTACAGCAGCGAGCAAAGCTTACCGCTAAACCTTCGGTGCCTTTAATGGCTAGTGGTGCATCATCACTTACGGACTCTAAATCAATATCGGTATCGCGGTTAGCGACCAGTAAGCGCCGTGCTACTAAAGAGGCCATGCGGTTACCTAAGCCAATATCTTCTAAAATATCGTCAAATTCTAATAGAGAGGTTTCGTCTATTAATTGGTCTATGCGGTCTTGATCAACATCGTCAATGGATTTATCAAGAGAAGCTAATGCTTTATGTAATAACCGTTCGCCTAAATTAATGGACTCGGAACGGCGTTGGTTTTTCAAGAAGTGACGAATATTTGAACGTGCTTTGCCGGTAACCACAAAGCTTAACCAAGCAGGATTAGGCTGTGCTCCTGGTGCTGTGACAATCTGAACGGTTTGCCCATTTTGCAGCTTAGAGCTTAACGGTGCGAGTTGGCGATCGATGCGACAAGCAATGCACGAATTACCCACATCGGTATGAATAGCGTAAGCAAAATCAACCGTGGTGGAGCCTTTGGGTAATTCAAAAATACGGCCTTTGGGTGAGAATACATAAATCTCATCAGGGAATAGGTCAACTTTAACGTGTTCAATAAACTCAATCGGGCTGCCCGCACTCTGCTGCAGTTCCATCAAGTTTTGTACCCACTTTTGGGCACGTTGACTGCCGTTGGTATTGTTTTCGTTATTGCTATCGGATTTATATAGCCAATGAGAAGCGATACCATGATTCGCCATGGCATCCATTTCTTCGGTGCGGATTTGAATTTCAATCGGCACACCACTGATACCAATTAAGGTGGTGTGCAAGGATTGATATCCGTTGGTTTTGGGAATAGCAATGTAATCTTTAAAGCGCCCTGGAATAGGCTTGTATAAGTTATGCACTGCGCCCAGCACGCGATAGCACATATCAACTGATTCTACGACGATACGAAAACCATAAACATCCAAAATCTCATTCAAAGACTTACGTTGAACCTTCATCTTGGAATAGATACTAAACATGTGCTTCTCACGGCCTAGTACCCGTGAAGGCAGGTTCTCTTCTTTGAGTCGACTGCGCAAAGAGTTGGCTATTTTATCAACCAGTTCTTTGCGGTTACCGCGAGCGTTAGTAACGGCCTTGCGAATCATGCCCGAACGCATCGGGTACATGGCATCAAAGCACAGCTCTTCCATTTCGACACGAATGCTATTAAGGCCTAGGCGATGTGCAACGGGGGCGTAAATATCGAGTGTTTCACGGCCTATACGGCGGCGCTTATCGGGGCGTAGAGCACCCAGTGTGCGTAAATTATGTAAACGGTCTGCCAACTTAACCAGCATTACTCGAATATCTTTAGCCATTGCCAGAATCATCTTTTGAAAATTCTCGGCTTGCTGTTCTTCTTTGCTCTCAAATTTAATGTGAGTCAATTTACTCACGCCATCAACCAGCTCTGTGACGACATCACCAAACTGTTCAGACAAAGCGATTTTAGGTATGCCGGTATCTTCAATCACGTCGTGTAGCATTGCCGCCATTAAGCTTTGATGATCAAGACGCATGCCAGCAAGAATATTAGCAACAGCTAAAGGGTGAATAATGTAGGGTTCACCACTGCGGCGACGTTGTCCTGTATGCGCTTGTTCGGCATAAAAATAGGCGCGTCGAACCTGATGAATTTGTTCGGTGGAGAGGTAAGTCGATAATCGGTCAGATAAGGCGTCGATAGTTGGCACGGGTGAGACCTGTGGTGATGAAAGTTCAAACCGAGCGAGAAATGCTCACTCGGTTTACGATAGCCGAGAACCAGTACTAAAGTCTAGCTTCTCGTCTAACGCTATAACTCATAAAGCTTACTCTGCGTCAGCTTCTTCTTGTGCGCGCATCGTTTCGTTAGAAATTAAACCAGCAGCGATTTCACGTAAAGCAATAACCGTTGGCTTATCGCCTTCGATATCAACTAAAGGTTCAGCACCTTGCACAGCAATTTGACGAGCGCGTTTGGTGGCCAACATGACCAATTCAAAACGGTTATCAACGTTTTCTAGACAATCTTCAACGGTTACGCGAGCCATGGATTAGTTCCTGCGAGGTTACAAAATTAGGATTCTTTATCTGCGACAATTTCGCCACCGACATTAATGACCCCATAGTTTATCGAATGCGGGGCCATGATAGAAGCATTAGAATGATAAAGTTGGTTATTTTTTAACTAATTGAGCAAATTTCCTAATAAATCACGCTGAATTTGGCTTTGCACTAAGGTTCTTTGCTTGCGTGCTAACACAATGGCACGTAATTGTTCTAAGGCTGTTGCAAAATCATCGTTGATAATTAAGTAATCGAATGCGCCGTAATGGCTCATTTCACTTTCGGCATCCTGCATGCGGCGATCAATAATATCTTGAGTGTCGGTGCCACGGCCGGTTAAGCGTTTTAATAATTCTTCGCGACTGGGCGGCAAAATAAACACGCTTACCATATGGGGCATTTGTTGGCGTATTTGCTCTGCACCTTGCCAGTCTATTTCTAAGATGACGTCACGTCCCGCTTGCAGCTCTTGCTCTACCCAAGCCTGAGAAGTGCCATAAAAGTTGTCAAATACTTGGGCGTGTTCTAAAAAAGCGCTTTCACCAATTAACTGCTGAAACGTTTCTTGGCTAACAAAATTGTAATCCTTGCCGTCAATTTCGCCCTCGCGTGGGGCGCGGGTAGTATGAGAAACAGAAACACCAATGTCTGTGGTTTGTTCTAATAGCGCTTTTACTAAACTGGTTTTGCCTGCTCCAGAAGGTGCAGAGAACACATACAGAGTGCCAGTTAGGTCGCTATTAGAGGTTGGGGACGATGTATTTTGCATGGGTTTCTCAAGTTTGGTTGAAGCTTATTGTCTGGCGGCCATTTTAACCTGCTAATACCATTTCTGAAAATGCGATATGACAATTACTCTATATTTATCGCGACAGAAGTAGCTCTGATTTAAAAGTCAGCGACTCTATTCACGATATTTTACCAACTCAAGAGCAAGATACCGTTATAATGCGACAGTTAAAAATTAATGCGGAGAAAGAATATATGAGACCTAGTGGACGCCAAGTTAACGAATTACGTGAAGTTCGTATCACTCGCAATTTTACCAAGCATGCTGAAGGGTCTGTTTTGGTTGAGTTTGGTGATACCAAAGTAATTTGTAACGCCAGTGTAGAAAAAGGTGTTCCTCGTTTCATGCGTGGTGAAGGCAAAGGCTGGGTAACGGGTGAATATGGCATGCTGCCTCGATCGACTGGCAACCGTATGATTCGTGAAGCAGCCAAAGGCAAGCAAACCGGTCGCACAGTAGAAATTTCTCGTTTAATTGGCCGTTGTTTACGTGCCGCCGTTGATATGAAAGCGTTGGGCGAATATACCATTCAGTTGGATTGTGATGTGATTCAAGCAGATGGTGGTACGCGTACCGCAGCGATCACCGGCGCATTTGTTGCTCTACAAGATGCTGTAAATGGCTTAATTGCCGATGGTAAGGTTAAAACCAACCCAATTAAAAGCCCAATTGCAGCAATATCGGTTGGTATTTATGAGGGCACTGCTGTGCTGGATTTAGATTATGCCGAGGATGCGGTTGCCGAGACCGATCTTAATGTGATCATGACTGCAGCCGGTGGTTTTGTAGAGATTCAGGGTACGGCTGAGCAACAAGCATTTTCGCCAGACGAGTTAGCGGCCATGCTAGCGCTGGCTAAAGAAGGCATTGCGCAGTTGTGTGAAAAACAGCAAGTGGCTCTTGCAAGTGGCTCTTAACGGTTAGTAAGTCAACCGCTAACACGTTAATCAGCCGATAAAACAAAGCCCAAGCAGGTTAACTAAGCTTGGGCTTTTCTTTGCAGTTAAATTATTCGTCGTCAAACTCATATTCAACTAATACGGGGGCATGACTACCAAACATTTTATTGCGCAATATTTTAGCTTCTACAACATATTGACGTAAATCTGGGGTGCAGATTTGGTAGTCAAAACGGAATCCTTCGTTATTGCGTCGGCGAGCTTCTTCATTAGGCCAATAAGTAAACTGGTTTTCACCAAAGTTGGCTTCACGAAAAGCATCAACAAAACCCACAGGCCCAAAAGCTTGGTCAAGAAAAGCACGCTCTTCTAATAAAAAGCCCGGTTGATCCTGCTGCTGACGCCAATTGGCGACATCAATAGTTTTGTGTGCCGCTTCTAAGTTGCCACAAAATATAAAATCACGACGTTTGCGGCGTGTTTTTTTAAGGTGACTTAAAAACTCTTGCTGAAATGCGAGCTTATCTTCCAAACTATGAAAAGCATCTTCCTTTGGGAAGAGAACGCTACCGATACTTACGTGTTCAAAATCGGCTTGAATGTAGCGACCCTGAAAATCACACTCGGGAAAGCCTAGCCCTGTCATAATTGCTTTGGGCAATTCGCGGGTATAAATGGCGACACCTGAATAGTCGTCGGTTTCTCCTTCAAAGAAATAACCATTATATCCATCGGGATATAACACACTGTCGGGCAGTTTGTATTCTCTGTCTAGGGTGTTCTGGATGCACACAACATCCACTTGCTCTTCATTCAGCCATTCGAAGAGCCCTTGTTCAGCGGCATTTTTTAGGCCGTTAACGTGTAGGCTGATAATCCTCATACATGGTTCCTGCATCCTGAAGAGTGTATGATACCTGATCATTGAGGATCAGGGGTAATTTATGATAAGGATTCTCTGCTACTACAATCATACTAGCAATATTTATTAAGGCTTTTTATGCAAAAATATCAACGTGACTTTATTGAATTTGCCATTAAACAAGGTGTTTTGAAGTTTGGCGAGTTTACTCTTAAATCTGGGCGAGTAAGCCCCTACTTCTTTAACGCCGGATTGTTTAATACGGGTAAAGCCTTGGCAGAGATTGGCCGCTTTTATGCAGCTGCCCTTGAAGACGCTGGGGTTGAGTATGATGTTATTTTTGGCCCCGCGTACAAGGGTATTCCTTTAGCAACGACGTTAAGCGTAGCTCTTTTTGATCAATATGGAAAAGATGTCCCGTATGTTTTTAACCGTAAAGAAGCAAAAGCGCATGGCGAAGGCGGCACTTTGGTTGGTTCGGCGCTAGAAGGCCGAGTATTAATTGTTGATGACGTCATTACTGCAGGAACCGCTATTCGTGAAGTGATGTCGATGATAGAAGCCGCACCAGACGCTAAGCCAGCCGCAACCTTGATTGCCTTAGATCGCCAAGAAAAAGGCAAAGCAGAGGAGTCGGCAATTCAAGAAGTTGAACGTGATTATGGAATTCCTGTTATAAGTATTGTTACATTAGAACAAGTATTGGCTTATGTAGCTGATCAGCCAGAATTAAAGCAGTACGCGACATCGATTGAAGCGTATCGCCAGCAATACGGAGTATAAATATGAGGCTCGTAACGAGCGCTTTGATATTAGTTTTATTAAGTCCGATGGCTTTTGCGACAAAGTTATACCGCTTTAACGTAGATGGACAACAGGTCATTAAAGATCACGTTCCTCCAGAATACGCACAAATGGGGTATGAGGTATTAAATACCCAAGGCTTTGTTATTAAACGAGTAGAGCGCGCACCAACTGCAGCAGAAATTGCTGCTGTTGCTGCTAAAAAAGCCATTGAAAAAGCGCGCTTAGAGCGTATTCGAGATCGCCGTAAGGCCGATCAAGCTTTGTTACGAGTTTATTCCAAGCCCGCTGATGTTGAACGTGCCCGTCAGCGCAAAATTGATAACATTGATGGTTATATTGGTTTACAGCAACGGCGTATTATTAATTTGACCGAGACGTTAGAGCGCGCCCAAGGGCAAGCTGCTAATTATGAGCGTTCTGGCAGTGATATTCCTGCCGCTTTACGTTTGGAAATTGCGCAACTGCAAAATCAAATCCGTGAAAGTCACGAAAATATTAAAGTGCGTAAAGCGGAGAAAATTGACAGCACCAAGGTGTTTGCTGCTGAGTACAGCCGCATGCAAATTTTGATGCGCTACCCGCCTGGCACTCTTGAGAGTGAAATACCGCTAGAGGAAGCCCCCTAGCAGAAATGTGTCAGCCACAAACTTATTAGTGAGTTCTGCTGCTAACCCAGGTTACGCAGCAAATTTTGGCTAACCAGCTGCCACTGCTCGGGCCAATATTGAGTGGGTTTAACGTTAAATTCAGTGCGCACATATTGACGAATACGCCCTTCGATAAGAGCAGTCAGCAAGTTAGCAGTTGGTGATAAAGGTACGCAGGTAACTTTTTGCTCACGCAACTCGGCTTCTCTTAGTATTTGTTTAAATTGAGTTTCTAGGCGTTCAAAAAACTGTCGCACACGCTGACGCAAGCGGTCTGTTTCTCCGGCCAGTGCGTCTCCGGCTAAAATACGACACATGCCAGGGTTTTTTTCGGCAAATGTTAAAACCAATGTGATGGTTTTGTCGCAGCGTACTTCGGCTTCAGAAAAATCCTGCAGAATGCGGCTGGTTCGAGAAAACACCGCATCTTCAATAAATTCGATTAAGCCTTCAAACATTTTTGCTTTGCTGGGGAAGTGACGATACAGAGCCGCCTCTGAAACCCCCACAGTTTTAGCAATATTTGCAGTAGTAATTTTACTGCCTGGGTCGGATTCCAGCATGTGTACTACAGCTTGTAGTATTTGATCACGACGGGAAATTTTGACTTCCGTTTCACTCATCATATTGTCTCAATTAAGCTTTACGGTTAGTAATTAATGTACCAACACCTTCATCGGTGAAGAGTTCTAGTAGGGTTGAATTGGGTACGCGGCCATCAATAATATGTGCACTAGTAACACCGGCGTGCACTGCATCAAGGGCACATTGAATTTTCGGTAGCATGCCACCGTAAATAGTACCGTCTGCAATTAATTCGTCTACTTGTTGTGTGGTTAAGCCAGTAAGCACTTCGCCATTTTTGTCTTGTAGGCCAGAAATGTTCGTCAATAAGATCAATTTTTCGGCGCGTAATACTTCTGCAACCTTGCCTGCAACTAAGTCAGCGTTAATGTTGTAAGAAGTGCCTTCTGCATCAACACCGATGGGCGCAATAACAGGAATAAAATCACTTTTTGAAAGCATGTCTAACACCTGGGTGTTGACTCGGGTTACTTCACCCACGTGGCCAATATCAATGATTTCTGGTGCAAGCATATCCGCTGTTTTTTGCGTGACGTGGAGTTTTTTAGCATGCAATAAATGGCCATCTTTGCCGGTAAGACCAATGGCTTTACCACCATTTTGATTAATAAGGTTGACGATGTCTTTATTAACTTGACCACCAAGAACCATCTCAACGACATCCATGGTTTCAGTAGTGGTTACGCGCATGCCGTTGATGAATTCGCTCTGAATGTTTAGTTTTTCAAGCATCTCACCGATTTGCGGGCCGCCACCGTGAATGACGATTGGGTTAATACCAATCAGTTTTAACATCACCATATCTCGGGCAAAACTATTTTTAAGAGTTTCATCCGTCATCGCATTACCGCCGTATTTGACGACGATTGTTTTGCCACTGAATTTTTGCAGGTAAGGAAGTGCTTCGCTAAGCACTTTTGTCGTGATTACGGCCTCTTTGCGACTCAATGGCATGAGAAAGAATTCCTGATAAGTAAAAGGGGAAATATTAAAATTATTAAGCGCAGCATTATAGCTTGGCTAACGCTTAGAATCATCTACCGAATAACTAACATCGACTGAATAGTTCAAAAATAGAAAACAGGCTTCTAAAATGGAATCTCTAATTCAGGCGCATGTAGGTTTAAGGCCGCTTTATACAACTGCTGAATGCGTTCAAGTGCGGCTTGATCTGATCCGGCAAAGCGCAAGGTTAATTTTTCCGATGTATTAGAGGCTCTAACCAAGCCCCAGCCATCAATAAAGTCTGAACGAATACCATCTATGGTCGAAACCCGCGCTGCTTGATGCAAGCTGGGCTCGGCGGCCAGCTTGGTTATTAGTTCAAACTTAGTGTTATCGCTGGTATCAATGGTAATTTCAGCCGTGGTGATGTCATCTGGATAATTATTAAAAATTACTGATACGGGTTCAAACTGTTGGCTGATGAGTTCTAGTAGGCGAGCACTGGCGTATAAACCGTCATCAAAACCATACCAGCGATCACGAAAGTAAATATGGCCACTAAGTTCACCACCTAATGCAGCGTTTAATTCTTCCATTTTAGCTTTCATTAAGCTGTGGCCGGTTTTCCACATGGTTGGGCGGCCGCCTAACTGCGAGATCAGGTTGTTTAAGCGTCGTGATGATTTGACATCGTATACGACATCACAACCAGGCTGGCGGCTAATAACGTCTTTGGCCAAATACATTAGTAAGCGGTCGGGTAAAATAATATTACCTAACTCGTCGACAACACCAATACGGTCACCATCACCATCATAAGCGATACCAATGTCGGCTTGATGCGATTGTACAGCTTGTTGCAGTGCCGCTAAATTAGCGGGGTTACTAGGGTCGGGCTGATGGTTTGGAAAATGGCCATCAACTTCGCAATGCAAAGGAATAACATTAAGCCCCATGGTTTTTAACAGTTGCAAGCCAACAGGGCCGGCAATGCCATTGCTGGCATCTAGCACAACCTTTAACGGGCGGCTGAGTTGAATATCACCCTGTATGCGCTGCAAATAAGCGGCATTTATATCTTGTTGTTCTAGCTCGCCCTGGCCGTGATAAAACTCTTTTCGCTGAATGCGGTGGTAAAGCGACATCAGTTGTTCTTTAGCCAACGTTTTTTGGTTGATAACTATTTTAAAACCGTTGATGTCACCAGCATTATGGCTGCCTGTAACCATGATACCGTTGCTTATTTCTAGCTCGTGACAGGCGTAATATAAAGCGCCTGTTGTAACGCTGCCAATATTTATAACATTACAACCGGAGTCGAGTATGCCTTGTTGCAGTGCTTGTTTTAGTTCGGGGCTAGATAACCTTCCATCTTGGGCGACAATAATTCCTTGTTGCCCACGTTCTTGCAGTTCACTTCCTAAAGCAAGGCCGATTAGCTCTGCAATATCGGCGTTTAGATTGGTGCCTACTGTGCCTCGAATATCGTAAGCACGAAAAATACCGGTGCTAACATCGGCAACGGGGTGGTTAATTTCTTCCACCAGTACCTGAGGAATGGCGGTGTTGTCGGTTGCAGGTTTGTGCGTTGAGCCGCTTAGTGAGGTGACTTTCAGGGTTGGTTGCGATAATTCAACTTGTTGTTTTTCTCGGATAATATCAGCATGAGAGTCATTGTTATGATCGTGACTGTTTTTCGAGTTGGCTAAATGCTCCATGGCTTTTGCTAGTTCAAAAAACAGTTTAACGTTAAATTTTGGCCATTCATTCTTGCCTTCACGAAAAAGATGACGCACATAGTTAAGCAGCATCAGTTTATTGCGTTTGAGCTCGCGTTTTTGCAGCCAAATTATAATAAATAGTGTGATTAATGTACCCAATAGCGCTATTAGCCAAGGGGTTACAATAGTTGCACTGGCTAGTTGCGGGCGAGTGTCAGCGGGAATAAAGGTTAAAAACCAATAATCGTTTATCGATTCGGTGACAACGGTAAGTTGAGAGTTGCTTTTAACCCCAACTTCAAATACTTGTAGGCCTTTATTAGGATCGTCGCGCAGAACCTGGCGAGTAGAAATTAAACCATGTTTCACCGCAGCGCCAGAGCGTAATTGCTCTAACCAGTCAGCGCCGTATTCGATTAATAAGATACCTTTAATTGTTTGGGTGTAATCACGTATGGGTGTTGCTAAATAAAATTGAGTCGAGCCATTTCTTTTGACTGCTTCGAGAGGAAATTCTTTACCTTTTAACGTGCTGGTGGCCAGCTCTTGCACGGCATAACCAAGCTGATCTTGTAGGCCAAGTGCGCTCATATTATCGAGTATAAAGATTTGTTCTGCACCCGTAATTAACGATTTAAGGGTGCGTTTCCAGCTGAGGTCGGGCTGATCTAAGTAACTGATAGTTGATGCGTGGCGTGCGGCATTTTTTTGTTGTATTTGGGTTTCAGCTAACTTTACTCGCAAGCTGTAAGCCATTTGTTGTGCCATAGCCCGGGCATATTCTTTGTCCAAGCTCGCCTGTTCAAATAAATTAACTTGTAGGCTTTGTACCGATAGGCCAAGGGAAATAAAGAGCAAAGCGACCCATATACCGAGTCTGTTGTAAAACGCCAATGTCCGCTTAGGTGCTTTTATTTCCACGACATTTATTTCCTTATAATTATTTTTTTAGGAGGGCTAATGGTTTTTCTTAGGACCTGCCCGAATGCCCAAACCCGCCTTCGCCGCGATCTGTTGCTTTAAACTCTTCTACGATATCAAACTTTGCTTGCACCACAGGAACGATAATTAGCTGCGCTAAGCGTTCGCCTACTTCGATTGTAAAGGCTTGTTGGCCTCGGTTCCAGCAAGAAACCATCAGCTCGCCTTGGTAGTCGGAATCGATTAAACCCACTAGGTTGCCCAGCACGATACCGTGTTTGTGGCCTAGCCCTGATCTTGGCAAAATCATTGCGGCAATCGTAGGATCTTCTAGGTAAATAGAAAGCCCGGTTGGAATTAATTGAGTCTCGCCTGGGTGTAACGTTAGTGGTGCATCTAGACAGGCTCTAAGGTCTAGGCCAGCAGAGCCGGGTGTTGCATATTCTGGCATGGCTATTTCGTTGCCGATGCGCGGGTCGAGTACTTTAACTTGCAGTTGTTTCATGGCGGTCGCTTTCTCTTTACTGTTCATTATTTTCAATATTAGGCTGGGTTGCCACATATTGATAGGCGATAAGGTCGATTAAATCCATGGCTAATGCAGATTTAGCCATGCGTGGAAATTCTTGCTCACTTTCTCCCCAATACACGGTTACCGAATTGCTGTCGCTGTTAAAACCAATCTCAGCATTGGATACATCGTTGGCGATAATCATATTAAGATTTTTACTGGTTAATTTACCACGAGCATAGGTTGCAACATCTTGTGTTTCGGCGGCAAAGCCGACCACAAAAGGCTTATTTTCTGATTGTGCGATGGTGGCAACAATATCAGGATTTTTAATTAACGTGATTTGCATCTGTTCGCCGGATTTTTTGATTTTTTGTTGAGCGACCTGAATTGGTCGATAATCAGCAACTGCTGCGGCGGCGATAAAGATATCGCACTGTGATTGAACCTCAAGGCTAGCCGACAGCATGTCGTTGGCACTATCAACTTGGATAACGTTAACTTTGTCGGGTGCAGATAATCTTACTGGTCCGCTAATAATAGTGACTCTAGCTCCTGCATCGCGGGCGGCTTCGGCTAGGGCATAACCCATTTTGCCTGAGCTGTGATTGCTAATAAAACGCACCGGGTCGATGGCTTCTCGGGTGGGACCCGCGGTAATGACAACGTCTAAACCGGATAGTGCTTGTGAGCTAAAAAGTGTGGCGCAATGATCGGCAATTAAGCTGGGCTCAATCATTCTACCCGGGCCAATATCGCCACAGGCTTGTTCGCCATCGGCAGGACCAAAATAATGAAATTTCTTACCTTTAAAATCGACTAGGCGCTGAATATTGGCTTGAGTCATTTCATCGCGCCACATGGCTTGGTTCATCGCGGGGCAAATTGCAAGAGGTGCATCGCTAGCCAAGCATAGGGTTGTAAGTAGATCGTTGCCCATGCCCTGGGTCAAGCGAGCGATAAAATCGGCACTGGCTGGGGCAACTAAAATAAGGTCTGCCCAGCGTGCTAATTCAATATGTCCCATGCCAGCTTCCGCTTCAGGGTCTAACATTGAATAGTGGACGGGGTTTCCAGATAGCGCTTGTAAGGTAAGAGGCGTTATAAATTCTTGTGCAGCCGTTGTCATAACAACGCGGACTTCTGCCTTGGCTTTGCGTAATTCACGTACTAGTTCCGCGGCTTTATAGGCGGCAATTCCGCCGGTAATGCCCAGTAGAATACGTTTGTTGCAGAGTCGTGAAAGCGGTTGTTTTGGTATGTTAGTGGGCTGATGCTGCATAAAAATAACCTGTTTAATGTCTGCAGTTAGTATATCAGGCAGATTAAAAAAAAGTGAGAACTGAAAGACTAAGCTGAAAACTTAACTAAAAAAGGAATTTAGTGATGGCGATAACTGACTGGCCAGCGGATGAGCGGCCTAGAGAGAAACTGTTGGCGCGTGGTGCTGTAAATTTGTCTGATGCTGAGTTGTTAGCAATTTTTTTGCGCACCGGGGTAGCGGGTAAAAGCGCAGTCGATTTGGCGCGTGATTTGTTAACGGGATTTGGTGGTTTGCGGCAGCTGCTGGTAGCTGATATCAATACTTTTACACGTCATAATGGCTTGGGCCCGGCGAAATTTGCTCAGTTACAGGCGGTATTGGAAATGTCGAGCCGGCATTTGGCGCAAACGTTAGAAAAAGAGAATGCTTTAACCAGCCCGCAGTTAACCCAGCGCTATTTGATGTCGAAGCTGCGTGACCGCCAGAGTGAGGCGTTTGTGGCATTGTTTTTGGATAGTCAGCATCGGGTGATTGAGTATGTGGAATTGGCTCATGGCACGATTGATGGTGCAGCTGTGTATCCGCGCGAGGTGGTAAAGATGGCGCTGGCGAAAAATGCGGCAGCGGTTATTTTTGCGCATAATCATCCTTCGGGAATTGCCGAGGCGAGTCAGGCGGATAAGGCGATTACTGAGCGTTTGGTGAAGGCGTTATTATTGCTGGATATTCGGGTTTTGGATCATATAATTATAGGGGATGGTGAGTTTACGTCTTTTGCGGAAAAAGGCTGGATATAATGAGACTGAGTGTCTAACATAGCGCTTTAAGGGCAAATAATGGCTGTTTGTGTAAAATACAGCCTATTGTCCTTGCCAAACCCTCTGATTTTTTGGTATAAAGCGCAACCCTTTTTTAAGGTCGTTGTGTTTCCGTTGCTTTGCTTTGGTAAATACCACTTAAAAAATTGAGGGAACTAACAGTTTCAACTGGCATTTTATAAGCCCGGTTGGTAACAAGATTTTTCATTGGATTCTTCGTACGAAGGTCTGATATTTAATGACTCGG
>CAJXUK010000021.1 GCA_913061435.1 uncultured Thalassolituus sp.
GCGGGTAATTCAAACGCCATGTTTTTCTCTCCAATATTAGCTTAAGTGATACGGATTTTTGTAAGGCTCAAATGGGAGCTGAAACCTTACTTCCATAATCTGATGTGAATAATAGCATACCTTAAATTATCCGCTACGCATGTAAAATGTGTGGTTTTAGTTTGTAGGTCATATCCGCTATACTTACGCTACTTTATCACTTACCGATCGTGCTCAGGCGCTTATAAAAGCACATTTTAATAAGTGCGTATAAATAACTATAAATAAATATAAAAACTTGGGGAAAAGAAAAACTCATGTCAAACGAACAAGATTCAATGCCAAAGATGCAGGCATCTAAAGACGATATGGCAATGCGTCAAAAACAACTTCAGCAGCGTCGATTAGCAGCGCAAAAAGCAGCAAAACCTGCTGCTGCAACGACTACAGCCTCACCTAAGCAAACTTTAGCGATAGCAGCATTAATACTGTCTTTAGGATTAGCAGCCTTTGCTGGTTTCTTATTTATGCAGTTGCAAGATGCTAGCGCGCAATTAAAAAAAGCAGAGGGCATATTAAATGGCCATGCGACCAATTTAAATGCACTTAACGATAAGCTTTCGGCAACCGACGAAAATGCCAATTTATCGGTAGATGCTTTAAGAGTTATGTTGAAAGATAACAGCAAAGAAATTCGTAAGCTGTGGGATTTAAGCAATAAAACAAACAAACCCAATATTGCTAACAATAGTAAAGAGATTAGCGGTTTAAAATCTAGTGTTAGCAAGGTTGATAAGAAAGCAGCTAGCATAGATCGTAAAGTTGCCAATGTAGACAGCAAGATTGCAGGCGTTGACAGTAAAGTTGCAGCGGCTAGTAGCGACATTGCAAGTAATGCAAAAACAATAGGTGGCAATAAAAATAGTATTTCTAAGCTAAAAGAAGACTTAGCCGCGCACCAAAAAGCAATGGATGACAAGCTTGTTCAAGTAAAATCTTCAGTTAATGGCTTGCCTGCATCAACCGAGAAGCGCATTGCTGATAATGAGCAATCTATTCGATCGATTGATGCTACCCGTAAAAAATTAAATAGCTCAATGGCAGAAGTTGAGTCTCAGTTTAATGAAATGAAATTGGAAATAGAAGATATTCAAATTCGTTTAGATCGCATGCAAAATGCCATGACAGGTACTTTGTAACCTATGCCAAAGGCAGCAATAAAAACTCAACTCGAGCTGCAGCCTCTTTTGCTGCAGTCGGTGTTGAAGCCTTTGCTTGATTATTCCCTTCTTTCTGAATTTCGGCAACAGCTTAGCCAAGGTTTCAGTAAATACTCCAGTGTATTAAACGCTATTTTTCTAGGTGCTCAAGCAGCCACGCCAGGAATGGCTTTTTTATCGGGTTACCAAAATGCAATACGTTGTTTAGATCCTAGCTGCCCTGATACTCAGTTAGCCGCTTTTTGTGTGTCTGAAAAAGGGGTAAAAAAACCTTGGGATATGAACACTCGCCTAAAAAGTACTGCTGATGGCCACGAAATAAGCGGGCAAAAGGGCTATGTGATGTTACTGCCCGCTGATCTTGATCGATTGTATGTTATTGCCAAAGATCAAGCCGAACATTTACGATGCGTGCATTTTCAGTCAAATACGACCGGCATAAGGTTAACGGAACCTTTACGAGCACCTTTTATAGAAGACATACCCCATAGTGGTGTGATCTTTGATTCTTTATTGATCTCTAACAATCAATTAATGCCTATTGATGGGCATGCTGAAGCCAATAAACCGTTTCGTTATTGGGAAGATGTTCATGTAACGCTTGCTATGATGGCGTGGATGTTTCGCTGCTTGTTCGATTTGCCTGAAAAAACACAGCAGGTTTTGCAGCAAGATTTGCAACAAAAAATGGCACAGCTAGTAGATCAATTTGAAACTTCTCCAGATTACTATGGTGTCAAGAGCTTTAGCCTTTTTGAAGATTGCCAAGCTATTCTTGATCGGTGCGGGAATAATCTATTGCCCAAACAGCAAAAACAATGGCAAAAAGACCGTATGCTTTTGCAGATGGGGCATAAAATAAGAGGGATAATTAAAGCCAAAATACAGCAATAAATGAGCGATTCTAAGCCCGTGTAAAATAATTGTAAATGTTAGCGTCCTATCACATTTGTCGTGACATTAGCTGCTTGAACGTTCGGATTTCCCATCATTAAACGAGTGGTATTAACCGGAATTGTTCGGCCAATAACTGCAGCTTCATCGTTTACATCTAATTGATTTTGTTCCTGCTTGTTCAATTTAGCGATGGGTGTGTCAGCCGCTGTGATGCTAGTTGCAGCGGCAGTATCAATGCTGGTTTTTTCCATTTCTTGATTTAAAAGTCTAGGAATATCAAGGCTTTGCGTTGTCGAACGGTTGTAACGCTTAGCTCGACTGTAATCATAATGGTGGGGGCGTTTTTTGGCTTCGGCAATAGCTGTAAAAAGGTCTTCGGCATAATATTCATCATGCGGGTTTTTAGCCCAGCTTAGGCTAGGCACGCTCACAATCGCAGCGAATATCAATAATTTATGGATGTTATGCATATTCATAAAATCTCCATAGGTTTTAACGTAATCATAACGGCAAAAGTTTGAGTTTTAAACCGTTATTATTCGCGAGTAATATAGGCTCTTGACGTTGCTTGTGAGCGAATATCTTTAGCCCTACCCGAAAATTCAGTACTGTTAAATTCAATTTGTTCAACTTCGAAGACTGTAGGCTCTAAGTCAGCAATATCAACATCCGGTCGTGCTGAGATACCGACTTCTTGAGCTTGCAGATTAGACAGCTGCTCAAGATCGATATCGTCTTTTTTACTGATAACAGCTTCTTTTTCTGAAAGTTCTAAAGGTGATGTTCTAGTGGGTGCAACATCTCCAGGCCCAGAAGCCGTGGCGTCTAAGGCTCCGTCAACGACTTCCGTCGACATTTCTGCATTCATTAATTTAGGGAAATTAAAACTCTTAGATGTTGTGCGGTTATACCAGCGACTGCCAACGAATTCTGCACTATTAGGCGCACTTTTAGCCTTATTCACAGCCTCATCAAGGTCATTAGAGAAATAGTCACTGTCGTTTGCATGAGCAACCGCCTGCAATAGGCCTCCGGACAGCAGTAAAAGTGTAGAAATGATGATTGGGGTTTTCATTTCTCAAACTCCCTTTAATTAATTATTATTTTGTAGGTATCTTTCGAGCTTGTTTTATTGAGCTGTATTTTGGGCTCTAAGTTTTTTGTTATTTTTTGTTAAGCATGTCATCATACAACCGCGAACAAAATGATGCAAATGATCCCCTCTGAGGACAGGATATAATAATGATAAGAATCGGATTATTGCTGCTAACGGTATTCATGTTACCAGGCTGCACAATTTATCAATCAATTGGCCATAGTTTCGGTAGCTTTGTTGCAGCCCCTAATGGACAAGATTTTCAACCCGTAGGTTATCGTTGGGACTACGAGCATACAGCGCTGTTGTATGTTTATCGCCCGGCTTCAACTTGGGCTAATGACGAGTTAGAGTCCCCTAGCTTTTATTTGAATGATGAAAACATGTTCAATATTCGTGGTAATGGCTATACCTGGTATGAATTAAAGCCAGGTATTCACCAAGTATTGGTTCGTCGCCCTTTGATGGGCCTTGAAGGTATTAAAGTCGACGGCGCTTTAGATTTCACCTTAAAAATGGTTACCGAGCTAGAGTTAAACGCCAGAGCGGGTCAGGTTATATACCTTCGTTATTCTGAAATCGATAAAGACGCTGCTAAGTTTGAAGACATGACGTTTAACGACAACCCACTACAGGCGGTTACTCCGCAGGTAGCGTTGGCAGAAATGCAGCAAACAAAAATGTTAAATGAAGGCCGTAAGTTAATATCGCCTCCACTTTCTGCAGAAGAGTTAGCTCAAAGAGCTGCAGAAGAAGCCGCTGCTGATAGTGATGCTTCTGTAAATGATACTGCAAACGATAGTGAAGAGAGTGTTGAAGAAGAAACTGGCGAAAAAAGCTGGAGTCCTTTTTAAGGCGGGTTAAACACGGTTTTATTTTAAGCCAACTGCATTTGCCTGACGCTCCGTTTTAATTGAGTTACAATAAGCGAAAGCCTAATAACTTGATGAGGACGTGACCTATGGCAAATGCCGTCACTGTTGTTCGCCAAGATGATCTGATTGAGAGCATCGCGGACGCACTGCAATATATTTCGTATTACCACCCCAAAGATTTCATCGACGCCGTCCATGAAGCGTATTTAAAAGAAGAATCAAAAGCGGCTAAAGACGCCATGGCTCAGATTCTAATTAACTCCCGCATGTGTGCCCAAGGCCATCGTCCAATTTGCCAAGATACCGGTATTGTGACTGTATTCTTAGAAATCGGTATGGATGTACGTTTTGAAGATGCCACTATGGGCATCGAAGATATTGCTAACGAAGGCGTTCGTCGTGCTTATTTGCACCCAGACAACGTATTGCGTGCTTCTGTTCTTGCCGACCCTGATGGCGCACGTAAAAACACCAAAGACAATACCCCTGCGGTTATCCACGTTAAGCTTGTTCCTGGTAATAAAGTAGACGTTCACGTTGCGGCTAAAGGCGGCGGCAGTGAAGCTAAGTCTAAGTTTGCCATGTTGAATCCATCGGATTCTGTGGTTGATTGGGTGTTAGAGCAAATTCCAAAAATGGGTGCTGGTTGGTGTCCACCAGGCATGTTAGGCATAGGCATCGGCGGTACCGCTGAAAAAGCCATGATGATTGCTAAAGAAGCCTTATTAGAGCCAGTAAACATTCAAGAGCTGCAAGCTCGTGGCGCTCAGACCCGTGCAGAAGAAATACGTTTAGAATTGTTCGATAAAGTGAACAAACTAGGTATTGGTGCGCAAGGTCTTGGCGGCTTAACCACAGTTGTTGATATTAAAGTGGCAGATTTCCCAACACACGCGGCTAACAAGCCGGTTGCGATTATTCCAAACTGCGCCGCTACACGTCATGCCCACTTCACTTTAGATGGTTCAGGCCCAGCCGCATTGCCTGCGCCTAAGCTAGAAGACTGGCCAGAAATTACTTGGGAAGTCGGTGAAGGCGTTCGTCGTGTAAATATGAACGAAATCACCCCAGAAATGGTTAAAGACTGGCAGCCAGGTGAAACCGTATTGTTGTCTGGTAAGATGCTGACAGGCCGTGATGCTGCGCACAAGCGCATGGTTGATATGATTAACAAAGGCGAAGAGCTTCCGGTTGATCTGAAAGGTCGTTTCATCTACTACGTTGGCCCGGTTGATCCTGTTCGTGAAGAAGTAGTTGGCCCTGCTGGCCCAACAACGGCAACCCGTATGGATAAGTTCACTCGCACAGTATTAGAAGAAACGGGCTTGTTAGGCATGATCGGTAAAGCCGAGCGTGGCCCAATGGCGATTGACGCGATTCGTGATAACGAAGCGGTGTATTTAATGGCTGTGGGTGGTGCTGCTTACCTAGTATCGCAAGCGATTAAAGGTGCTGAAGTTGTTGGTTTTGCAGACTTGGGTATGGAAGCCATTTACGAATTTGACGTTGTGGATATGCCAGTAACCGTAGCCGTTGATTCTCGTGGTTCGTCGGTTCACATTACCGGCCCGCAAGAATGGAAAGCGAAGATTGCGGCCAAGCAAATCGATTAATTTTTACTCTAAAAGTTAATTGCTAGTAAAAAGCCGGCGAGAGTTAACTGCTCTCGCTGGCTTTTTTGTTTACCAGTCTGGCAAATTTCTATCTAATTCTAGTTTCTGTTTAATATTCATTTCTACCTAACACTCATTTCTATCTCAAACTGATGCCAATGTAATCTACTAGCATGGCGCGACCTTCACAGCCCTGTGTTTTCACACTCACTTTGTGGCCATTGTTAAGCGCTGCCATAATCAGTTGAAACTTTCTATTACGAACTTCTGGGTGGTCGCTATATGAGCGATAACGATTCGACCCTTTGCCACCACACTTGTGCTCTTTACTTGCGGTAAAAAAATCAAAACCTGGTTTGCTTTCATCTTCGAGTTGATAAATTGAAATGACTCGTAATGAACTTCTATCAGCCACTTTTTGGGCAAAGCTATGGTTAACCAGTAACAGACTGCTAAATACAATGATTTTTAAATAAAGGCATAATTTCATTAGAATTCTCTTAAGTTTTTGCCAATGCTTCCGTTATTTTAATAAAGCTTGCTAACAGCTTAGCAAAGTTACTTAAAGTATTCTCTTACTAGGCTAACGATAGCAACTAGACTATTATGAAAGGTACTATTAAAAAAACATCAAGATTAAGGAATATTGATGCTGGTAAATACAATAAAAATACTGTGCTTGAGCTTATTGATGTCTTTCAATTATTTGCATGCTTCGCAAGCCATTCCTTTAAACCCCGCCTTACCGCCTACCCTGTACACAGGTTTTGAGCAGTTATTAGACGATGATAAAACCCTTGTATTAGAACAGCTTATGGATCTTGATCCAGATATTCAACGAATCGCCCTGTACCACAACGGCGACCGTTTACATCGTTTTATTCCTAAGCAAGTACATCAAATGATCGAAAATAAATTGATGGGAAGGTTGATTGATAATGGCCGATTTGAGGTCATTCAATGCATAGAATGTCGCACAACCAAAGTCGTGATGTCGGATGATGAGCTAAAAATATCGCAAGCAGCCGAAGATAATCAACAATTACGAGCACTTTCAAAGCGTGTTCGTGCCGATGCGTTTATGTTTTGGAGTGCCTCTGTTCACGAAAACAAATTTACAATTAACCTACGTTTAGTTAGCGGTAAAAATAACGAATTATTGTGGTTAAAAGAATATTCTAAAAAAACCACGAAAGAAGCTGAAGATGAAGATTTTGATAAAGTCCAATATGAGTTACTTGTAGGTACTTGGGGCTTAAAAGGTGAGCGAAAAAGTGCATTAGGGTTATCTGAAGAAAGTCTTGAAGGCGTTACTGTTTTTGGGATACGTCGCCGAGAAAGTACCGAGCTAAACGAAGATATTGAATACGCGTTAGGAGTTGAATATTTTACTAACTACTCTTCTGAAGATGTGTTCAACCTAAGTGGCTACAACTTAGAAGGGCGAATTATTGCTGATGTTACTTCGATGGATGATTTAATTGATACCAAGGTGTATTTCGGTATCGGGCAATCGTTCTTTAATAACGCCAACAGTTTGATCTTTCGTTTTGGGCTGGAGTTTCCTTTCTTTAAAGACGGCTTTATGGATTTTGGTGTTGTTTACATGCAAGAAGCGGATGTGGAATGGAAAACTGATAGCGCATTTGAAAAAGAAGGTACATTTGGCGGAGCTAGCTACGATCTGACACTGGGCTTGCGCTTTTAAGGAATTAATATGAAACAATTATCAATAATATTAATGGCATTTTTATTAAGCGCCTGTGCCGTAGAGCGAACCAATCGTACTTTAACTGAATACGGTACTAGTACCGCTAATGTGGTGGCTGTTGGCGAGCAAAGTGTAGAAGCGGTGGCTGAAATTTCTTTAGAAACCATTGAAAAGCGCAAGCAGGTTGCCGATCTTGCCAAAAAAAATCATGGCTTGATGCACATACATCGCTACGGGCCAGGTTTTGATGTGCTGCTGACTCTTGATGCCGGAGACAGTGACGTAAGTTTTAGTATGAAACTGCCCGCTGCCCAGCAAGTATCAAGCGGTTTGCAACAAGATATGCAACGCAGCGCCGAAGAAATCGCCGCACAAAATAAACAAGTGCTCGCCAGTTTAGATGATGAAAAAGCTGAGCTTCATCATGAAGAATTTGATGAACGTAATGAGTTAATGGAACAGAAAAAAATTCAAGACTTTCAAGCATCAACCAAGCACATCTTCAATGCTCAATCATTGTTTTATAAAAAGCGATTTTGGCAATCATTAGACGAAACCAATAAAGCTTTAGAGCTGGTTCCTGATTCGGCTCAGGCACATGCTTTAAAAGGCAGTATTTATTACAAAATGGGTCTCAATGACGAAGCAAAATCTAGCTGGCAACAGGCGCTTGCAATTGATCCTAGCATGGATCAGGTAAAAGCCGGTTTGGCACGATTAAAGTAGAGGTAAGAATATGACCGACGTAATAAATCGTGTAATGAACTTAGTGCTGGCATTGTCGATTCTCATCACTTTTAGCGCGTTTAACAGTGTGCGGACAAATGCTGAAACAGGCAGAACATTTGAAGTACCGGCTAAGAAAGACGAAATAGAAGAAGTTCGCTTTAAAGACGAAATGGAAGCAAGATTAAATCGAGATTTAAAAGCTTATCTGGGTAACAACCGCTTTATTATTCATGTTGAAGCAGAGTTAAAAAAAACCCGTACTGTGGTCAAACAAGAGGGTGCTCGAACACCTCAAAACATTCCGCCACGCCCAGTATTTAACGCCCAGCCTATTCCTGCCATTATTACCGATACTCGTATTAATAATCGCAACAGTCGCAATAACGAGCCGCAAGAGTCACTGCCGGGTTTGCCTACTAGCGATTCACCTATCTTTGAAGATAACAGCGCAGAAGTAGACGCCTTAAAAGGCCGTGTTGAGCAGTTAGAAAGCGAGCGTCAGCAAGCATTAAATTATGCAGAACAATTACGCAAAGAAGCGGAGCAACAAATTGCTGAAATTAAAGAAAAGACTTTAGGTTATCGCAATTCAATTAATAAACTGACCATCACTGTGGTGCTTGATAAAAGTTTGAAAGATGAGCAAGTAGAGTTTATTCGTAATCTAATTACGCGCAAAGCACGGCTTGATGAGCTGCGAGGTGACTCGTTAGCGATTGTCCGTACAGAGTTTAAAGACGTGGTAAAAACCGATGTGGTTACGAGCTGGTGGCAGCAATACCAAGGTTGGATTGCTTTGGCCAGCTTTGGCCTAATGATGTTGTTATTGCTGTTGGCGCTGTATTTATTTAACAAGCGTTTAACCGATACTTTTCAACAAAATCAAGCTAACAATAATAACCCTAACAATGACCAAGGTCGCCATGATTCTCTTGTGGGTGACAGTGCGTTAGCCGCCGACTTAACTGCTTCTAATGCCCAAGATGAAGCTCAAGAACGCCGCCGACAATTCAACGAAATGCGCCAAGAGTTGGTGACCATTGGTTTGGGTCAACCGCAGTTATTTCAGCAGCGCATTGCCGAGCAAATAAATAATGGTAATAGTCAACACGTGGCAGCTTTATACGAAGTAATGGGTAAAAGTTTATTCCGTAGTTTGAGCCCTAAACTATCAACAAGCGAATTTGACCGTATTGCCGAACAAGCAGAGCGTCAGCCACAAGATGCTGAGCAAAAAATGGAGAATTTAAATAATTTAAGGCATGCATTATTAAAATCTATGGGGGCAAACGAATCGGGTAATGCACCCTTTGTATTTTTAGAAAAATTAAATGATTCGCAGGTTTTGTATCTAATCAAAGAAGAAGATACTCGTATTAAAGCCCTTGTATTATCGCAGCTCTCTGCACAACGAGCTGCCAGCCTAGTGCAGCGGCTAGACAGCAAAGAGCAATCAGCGGTTGCTTATGAATTAGGTGAATTTGAAACAATTCCGGTGTCGACTTTTAAAGACGTTGCTGATCGTCTGGCGCAAAAATCACTCAATGTTCCAAGCTTTGAAAACATATCTGCTAATGGCTTAACCGTTTTGATTAATATGTTAGATACCATGAGCTCTGGTGAAGAAAACCATTTATTAACCAGCTTGAAAGCCGACAAACCAGAAACCTATTATCGACTACGCCAAGTGTATTACACGTTTGACGATCTGATGAGGACCCCAGAGCGTGTTATTGCTAATGAACTAAGAAGCATTGATCGCAGTGTTATGGCTCTCTCATTATGTGGCACAGACACTGAATTTCAGCGCCATGTATTAAGTGGCTTGCCAGTTAAATTTCGTTCTGCGGTAATTTCTGAGCTGAAAGAACAAGAAGATGTGGCTCGCCAAGAAGATATTGAGCATGCACGTAATCAGCTGGTTAAAAAAATGCGAGAAGTATTAAAAGCCGGGCGTTTTTCTATGGATGAATTGATGCCAGCAACGGCTTTGGATTAAGGAAGTAGCATGAATCGTTTCTCAATGAGTACCCTGATTGGTATTGCTATTGCCGTTAGCTTGTTTGTGTTTGCCATTATTTCTAGCACTGAAAATTATTTAATGTTTGTGAGTATTTCCAGCTTAGCATTAGTGGCCGGAAGTACTTTTGCCGCTTCGTTAATCAGTTACACCATTAAGGATGTGTTGATCGCCATTAAAGGAATATTTGGCACTTTTTTTCATGCTCCCACAGATTCAAAGCATCTTCGTGCGCACGTGGAAAGATTCATTGAATGGGGAAAAATCTATCGTCAACAAGGTATCTCAGGGTTAGAGTCTTCGTTAACAGCCGCAGAACGAAAAGATCCTTTTATTGTTCATGGCATGGAGTTACTCAGTAGTGGTTATAAAAACCACGATATCAGAACGATATTGACCGACGATATGGACGCTTTTTGGCAGCGCATGACGGTTGAAGCAAAAGTACTGAATACCATGGCCGTGTATTCCCCAGGATTTGGTATGGTGGGTACGATTATTGGTTTAATTATCATGCTCGATAATTTAAATGGCGATATGGCTGCATTAGGTAAAGGGCTTGCATTGGCACTTATTACTACCTTGTACGGAGTGGTATTGGCTAATTTGGTATTTAAGCCTGCAGCAAATCAAGTAACAGAAAAGCAAGAGTCATTGTATTTCAGAGATCAGCTAATCGTTGAAGGATTTGTATTGCTGGCTGAAAAACAAAATACCTTGTACATGCAAGATCGACTAAATGCTTATCTTAAACCCAGTGCTCGCTTACAGCCCATTGAAGAATCACTGTAATGGCCGATTCTAATTCCAATAAGCAACGCAGTTTGCGGCGGCGGCGTCCGAATTTTGATGACTCATCTAGCTCTTGGTTAGTTACCTATTCGGATGTGATTACCTTATTATTGGCTTTCTTTGTCATGATCTTAGCTGTTTCTGATCTTAATCAAGGTAAGGTCGAAGCTCTGCGCGAAGGTATTTCAGAGATGATGACAGGAGAAGCACCGCCGACTCCTTTTACGGATATTAAAGACGGGTTAGAGCAATTGATTAATGAACAAGGGTTACAAGACCAAGTGTCAGTCACTCTTGACCAAAAGGGTGTGAAAGTAGAATTTGCTAATATCGCTTTGTACGCATCCGGCTCTGCTGATATTAAACCAAGTTCTTTATCTACCCTAAATCAAGTTACGCAAGTGATTCGTGAAACCAGTCATCAAACACACATGATAGAAGTGGAAGGTCATACTGATGACGTTCCAATTAATACTCAGAAATTCCCATCAAACTGGGAGTTATCTTCGTCTAGGGCAACCAACGTAGTTAAGTATTTATTGGCTCAAGGTATCGAAAAAGAACGCCTAAAAGCCGCAGGCTATGCCGATAGTCGACCCAAAGAGAATACTGAGTCGTTATCGATAGAGCAGCAGCGCCAAGCTAACCGTCGCATTGTGGTGTTTGTACGACGTTATTGAGAAAGTCATTATACGATCTCGTAGCAAGGCACATACTGACCACTAATTTTCATTCTTCCTTGCTCAGACATGCAGGTGAGTAGTTTGTCCATCGCTTGCATAATGTCAGGGTCTCCTTTTATCTGAAACGGTCCGTGTTTTTTAACCGCAGTAACCCCATCTTCTTTAACATTACCCGCCACAATGCCAGAAAAAGCCCGGCGTAAATTAGCTGCTAATTCATGAATCGGCATAGTTTTAGCAATTTCTAATGAGGCCATATTGTGATGAGTGGGTGCAAACGGTTGCTGAAAGCTGTGAGCAATCTTTATGCCCCAGTTATAGAAGAAAGCATCATTGGTTAGGCGGCGGTGGTTAATTACATCGGTTAACCCCAGTTTCATTTTTTTTGCGACCTTAACGGGATCATCAATAATAATCTCGTAACGTTGCTGTGCTTTTTTACCTAAAGTAAGACCGATAAAGGCATTTACTTGCTCAAAGTATTCCGTGCTGTTCGCTGGGCCAGTCAAGATAACCGGAAATGGCATGTCGATGTTATCGGGGTGTAATAAAATCCCTAGCAAATAGAGTATTTCTTCGAGAGTTCCGGGGCCACCAGGAAAAATAATAATGCCATGAGCCAGTCGGATAAAACTCTCTAAGCGTTTTTCTATGTCGGGTAAAACTACCAATTCGTTAACAATTGGGTTGGGTGCTTCGGTGGCAATAATACCGGGTTCTGAAATACCAATATAACGGCCTGTTTTTATATGCTGTTTTGCATGGCCAATTGTGGCTCCTTTCATAGGTCCTTTCATCGCACCTGGCCCACAACCCGTGCCGACGTCTAAACCGCGCAAGCCTAATTCATAACCAATTTTTTTACTGTAATCGTATTCATTTAGCGGAATAGAATGACCACCCCAGCAAACCACCAAGCTGGGTTCGTTATCCGGTTTAAGAATGTTGGCATTTCTTAAAATATGAAAAGCTGCGTTGGTAATACCTTCACTTTGAGACAAGTCAAAACGTTGACTGCTCATGACTGAATCTTCGGTATATAAAATATCACGTAATACCGAGAACAAATGCTCGCGCACCCCTCTGATTATTTCGCCATCAACAAAAGCGTGAGCAGGAGCGCCTTTTATATCCAGCGTAATGCCACGGTCTTCTTGCTTTACTCGAATATCAAACTGACGAAACTGCTCAATTGAGGATAAATAATCATCGCTATGGTTGCCGCAACTTAATACGGCAAAGGCACAGCGGCGAAACAGTTCGTAAGTTTTACTGCCAATGTCACAAATTTGCGTGACTTCGTGTTTGGATAAAATGCGGAGATTTTTTTTGGGTGTAATAAGAGCATTAATAGTGTGCATTTTGTTTCCTAAAAATGATAAGGCTATGGCAATAATTATGGGTTAAGCCCAAAGCTCAAGGGGACCGTAGTGGCTAACTGTTTTAATGATATCGGTGCGGGTGACAATACCTAGTAACTCATGTTCTTCAGAAATAATCGGTAGCGCGCCTAAGTCGTATTCATACAATGTGCGTGTGGCTTGGCGAATATCGGTATCCGCTGAAAAGCAAAATACTTGGGCAGTGGCAAAGCGCATAATATTTTCGAGATTAATATTGTCTTGTTTGCCCGGGCCTTGCAAAATATCACGATCAGACAACATGGCGAGGACGGTATTATTTTCATCCGTAATGGGAATGTGATGAAAGCCATGGCGTTGAAATAACTGCCAAGCATCGGCGACATTGGCTGTAGGAGATAAAGTGGCGACTTGGGTCGACATAATATCGGCTAATAGCGAAACTTGGCTGGGTTCTTTTTGGCTTTGTTGTTGTGCGCGATAAGGGTCATTATTTTTTGAATGATTTTCATGCGCAATGTGATTGTTTTGTAAATCTTCCTGACTGTTTTGGGCTGATGATGTTTGTGGTGACGGAGATGATTGATGATCAGGTAAAAATTGATTGAACTGATCAATTGCCGAACTGTTTTTAGATGGTTGAACTTTTATAGATCGGCGACGATCCTTAGGTTGTGGGGTAACAACACGCCTACCCATGTCTATAACGATCAGTGCCAATTGAATTACCTATTATTTTTTAAGATATACAAATCACTACTTTCTTCATAAGACCACTAACTATATTCTAGCGCAAGTTTAATAGTCTACAGAGCAAATCGAGATTGTCATGGAACAAGTTTATAGATTAACCATTTCTTGCCCCGACCGGGTAGGCATCGTCGCGAAAGTTGGCGAGTTTGTATCTTCTCAAGGTGGTTGGATTACAGAAGCCAATCATTATTCGGATCCTGTGAGTGGTTGGTTTTTTATGCGGCACTGCATTAAAGCCAGCTCTTTACCGTTTGGCTTGGTAGAATTTCGTGAAAAGTTTGCTGCTATTGCCAAAGAGTTTTCAATGGACTGGCAAATAAACGATAGTGCAGAAGCGAAGAAAATTATCTTAATGGTGAGCAAAGAAAGCCATTGCTTAATAGATTTATTACACCGTGTGCACAGCAAAGAATTATTTTGTGAGATTCCTTGTGTCATTTCAAATCACGACGATCTTCGCTCTATGGTTGAATGGCATGGTATTCCTTTCTTTCATGTGCCCGTGGATAAAAACAATAAACAAGAGCACTTTGATCGCGTCAACAGTATCATTGCTGAACATAAAGCCGACACCATCGTACTTGCCCGTTATATGCAGATTTTGCCAGCAGAGATTTGCCAGCAATATGCGGGTCACGTGATTAATATACATCATAGTTTTTTACCTTCTTTTGCCGGTGCTCGGCCTTATCATCAAGCCGCAGAACGTGGCGTAAAACTCATTGGTGCAACCTGTCATTATGTGACAGAAGAATTGGATGCTGGCCCTATTATTGACCAAGATGTGATGCGAATCAGCCACAACGACACCATTGAAGACACCGTGCGTTTGGGTAAGGATGTTGAGAAGCGTGTATTGGCGCGTGGGGTTAGAAGCCATGTTGAAGATCGAGTTTTACTGCACGGCAATAAAACCATCGTTTTTTAAATGACGGACATAAAAAAGGAGCTAATTAGCTCCTTTTTTATTATTTTGAAAACCAATAACGCTTATTTTTTATGATAAGCCATAGCGGTATCAACTTCGTCTGCTGAACCCATCACCACAGAAACACGCTGGTGAATGTCGGTAGGTGTTACTTCCATAATTGGGTCAAAAGCTGTGCTGGCTTTGCCGCCTGCTTGTTCGATCAACATACTCATTGGGTTGCCTTCGTACATAAGGCGTAATTTACCAGGCTTAGAAGGATCGCGGTTGTCGTAAGGGTACATAAAAATGCCACCGCGAGTAAGAATACGATGTACTTCTGCCACCATGGCGGCAACCCAGCGCATGTTGTAGCGCTTACCAAGTGGGCCTTCTTCGCCTTGAATCAAGTCGGCCACGTAGCTTTGCATTTCTGGTAACCAAAAACGTTGGTTCGACATATTGATAGCAAATTCTTGGGTTTGTGTGGGAATTTGAATGTTTTCACGCATTAATAAAAATTCACCGGTGGCAGGATCCATCGCAAAAGAATGAACACCATTACCGGTTGTTAGCATCAAAATAGTTGATGGGCCATACAAAACGTAACCAGCAGACACTTGTTCTGTGCCCGCTTGCAAATAAGCGTCTGGCTTAGAGGCATCAGCGTCTTTAGTGGTTTTTAAAATAGAAAAAATAGTACCGACAGTGACGTTGACGTCGATGTTAGAAGAACCGTCTAAAGGGTCGAATAAAACTAAGTATTCGCCGTCTTCGTTACACGCCACCGGAAAGTCTTCTTCTTCGCTGGCCATGCCTTTTACCATGCTTATGCTGGCTAGTTGCTGTTTAATAATGTCGTTAGAAATAACATCCAGCTTCTTTTGTGTTTCGCCTTGAATATTCTCTTCACCTGCACAGCCTAAAATGCCCGCCAATGCTCCTTGTTGTAGTTTTGCTGAAATATCAACGCAAGAAGTCATAAGACCATTAAGGATGGCAGCAATATCACTAGGAGTATTGTGTGCTTGCAAAAAAGAAGGCAAAGATTGCATATCTGAGTCTCGAATAGGGTGGAAGACAAAATAAAAAAGTGCTGCATCTTACCTGAAAATCCCCCGAGTTTGAATGCCTAAAGTTTGCACAACCCAGGTCTTTAACAAATGCATAACAAATGGCAGGTCTGGTGAAGGTGTGGCTTGGTCGGGCAAGAGCAAGTACACTAGCGCCATACGATTTTAGTGGTAATTGAGTATGCATCTTCATATTTTAGGTATTTGTGGCACCTTTATGGGTAGCTTGGCGCAGTTGGCAAAAGCGCAGGGTCATAAAGTTACGGGTTCTGATCAGGGCATTTATCCACCCATGAGTGATCAGTTGGCACAAGCTGGTATTGAAGTCATTGCCGGTTTTGATCCCAGTCAGCTCGAGCCTGCCCCTGATTATGTGATTATTGGCAATGCCATGAGTCGCGGAAATCCCGCAGTAGAGTATGTTCTTGATCGTGGCATACCTTATCTTTCGGGCCCCGACTGGATGGGTAAGTACTTACTTACTAATAAATGGGTGATGGCGGTTTCGGGCACTCACGGTAAAACCACAACCGCCTGTATGCTTGCTTGGATTTTAGAATACGCGGGTATGAATCCAAGTTATTTAATCGGCGGCGTACCAGAAAATTTTTCAACATCTGCACGACTCACCGATTCCAATTTTTTTATTATCGAAGCCGACGAATACGACACCGCTTTTTTTGATAAGCGCTCTAAGTTTATCCATTACCATCCAAGAACCTTGGTGATGAATAACTTAGAGTTCGATCATGCTGATATTTTTGATGATCTAGCTGCTATTGAACGTCAATTTCACCACCTGGTCCGAACGGTACCTGCATCGGGTTTGATTATCTATCCAGATGATAATGACGCTTTAAAAAGAGTAATTGAACAAGGGTGTTGGAGCGATCAAGGGTTATTAAATACTGCGCAAGGCTGGATGGTAGAAGCCGTGTTGGCCGACAGCAGCGAATTTAATATCTTGTATCACAATGACATTGTTGCCACGGTTCGTTGGGATTTATGTGGCGAGCACAACATGGCGAATGCCATGGCTGCCATCGTTGCTGCCCGTCATGTTGGCGTTGAGCCCAAAACAGCAGCCGCTGCCCTGGCTGAATTTCAATCGGTTAAGCGCCGTATGGAGTTGGTCGGCGAAGTTAATAATATCCGTATTTACGATGATTTTGCTCATCACCCCACCGCAATCAAGTTAACTCTTGCCGGTGCGCGGGCAAAAGGGATTGTTGAAAAAAGACCGGGACGTTTGCTGGCGGTGCTGGAGCCAAGATCAAACACCATGAAGATGGGTGAACATAAAGAAACCCTTGCTGCGAGTGTTGTCGATGCGGATAGCACTTTTTGGTTGGCGCCAGAAGGCTTATCATGGTCTTTGGCAGAAGCGGTTGCAGAATTACCGCAGCAAACGGTTTGTTATAGCGTCGGCGAACTGGAACAGCATTTGTTAGACGAGATTAAAGCCGGTGACGATGTGGTTATTATGTCTAATGGCAGTTTTTCTGGTTTGCATGGCTCCTTGTTGAGTCAGTTAAAAGCAAAGTATTAACTGCTTGCATAGATAGCCGTTCAAGCATCAGCCGTTAATTAAAAAGAAACCGTTAACTAAAAAGAAGCGAATGTTAAAAACCGCTTAAATAAGAGGATTAAAGGTGTCAACTTCAACGCCGCAAAAATACACCGCTAATGTGTGCGTCGCTATTACTGGTGCGTCTGGCTCACCGTACGCCATGCGCTTAATAGAAATACTGTTAAAAAGTGACTGCACGGTATCGGTTATTATCTCAAAAGCCGCGCAACTGGTGATGGCTACCGAAACTGAATATAAAATTCCGGGGCAGGTGCGTGGTCAAGCGGATTACTTACATGATTACTTTAAGGCTGATGAAGACCAGCTAAAAGTCTATGGCCGTGAAGATTGGATGTCGCCTTGGGCATCGGGCTCAGGACGAAATGGTGCCATGGTTATTTGTCCGTGCAGCACCGGTACCTTATCTGCTGTTGCTACGGGAGCTAGTAATAATTTGGTTGAGCGCGCTGCTGATGTAGCATTAAAAGAACGCCGCCAATTGATTTTAGTACCCAGAGAGACGCCGTTTTCAACATTGCATTTACAAAATATGTTGACATTAAGTCAGATGGGAGCAGTTATCTTGCCGGCTAGCCCAGGGTTTTATCATCAGCCGGAAAATATTGCTGATTTGGTTGATTTTGTGGTTGCGCGTATTTTAAATCAACTCAAAATCGAGCATCAGTTGTTGCCACGTTGGGGCGAAAAAACAGCTGAGTGATGCTTTGAAGCATTCTTCAATATAAAAAAGATACCTTATATAAAAAAGATGTCTTATATAAAAATATGCCTTTATTAATTTAATTTAATTTAATTTTTTGGAAGTAAAAATGAGCCGAGTAGAAAAGCGTGTATCAGCCGATGGCGATAAAGTGAAGCACATCATAATGGGATTCATTGCCGGTATTATAATCTCTGTATTGTCATTAGAATATTATGGGTATTTGCGTCATTCACGTGAAGTTGATTCTGCCACTGTGGAAGAGTTTAAGTTATTAACCTTAAAGCCAGGTTATGATGTAAAAACATCTTCTAAACCTTCGGGTAAAACAGCTTTTTGTTCGGGTGGTAGCTTACTAATGCGTGCAGACAAAACACCCTCTGCCGCTGGCATTTTAGTTGACGCTAAAAGCCGCGTGATTAAATGTGATAACAAAGCGTTGTAGGCTCGTTGTATAACCATGCAGCGAAATACACGTTACACCTGAAAATTAAAGAATACTGACTCAGCTTATAAAGATAATAATTATGAAGTCACCGCATAGGGTTTTATTAGGAAGCGCTTTCATTTTAGCGCTCAGCAGTTCGTTTGTGTCTGCTGACATCGAAGATATGGATAACGACGGTATTGCCGATAGTATTGATACTGATCGTGATGGCGATGGATTGTCTAATTTTTTTGAAACCGCGACCGGTTCAGACCCTAATGTGCCAGATCAGTTTGATCTAGATAGCGATGGTATCCCGGATTCCATTGATGCTGATCAAGACGGAGACGGTGTTTTAGATAAAGATGATCATTTCCCAAGAGACTCAAAGGCTGTTAGGGATACCGATGGCGACGGCGTGCCCGACAAGTTAGATAAAGACATCGATGGTGATCGAATTAGTAACGAATACGAAGCTCAGCTCGGTTTTGCTATTGATAATGCCAGTGAAACACCGGCAGATCGAGATAAAGACGGTATTCCCGATGCGCTTGATGCCGATATGGATAACGATGGTTATAACAATCGTCAAGATGTGTTCCCGTTAGACGATTCAGAATGGCACGATCTGGATAAAGATGGCATTGGTGATAACAGCGATGAAGACATCGACGGTGATGGCTATAACAATGACCAAGAACAGCAATTAGGTTTTGACCCTCGTTCGGCTAAAAGTAAGCCTAAAGATTTTGATAAAGACGGTATTCCTGATCAATTGGATGACGATCGCGATGGCGATGGTGTAGCAAACCACAAAGATGCATTCCCGGACGACCCACGAGACTTCTCCGACATTGACGGTGATGGTATTCCTGATAGTCGCGATCAAGATGCCGATGGTGACGGCATAGCCAATGTTTTTGAGTATCACCTAGGTACCGATCCATTAGACCCTAACAGTGCGCCTAAAGACAGTGATAAAGACGCTATGCCAGATGCTTTTGATACCGATAGAGATGGCGATGGTGTCGAAAATAACTTAGATGTTTTTCCGGATAACCCAAAAGAGTGGAACGATTTAGACACTGATGGGATTGGTGACAACGCCGATACCGACCTGGATAATGACGGTTATTCAAACGAATCTGAACAGGCTGCCGGTACCGATGAACGAGATGTTAACAGTGTTCCGTTAGATTTTGATAAAGATGGCATTGTTGATGTACTCGACGACGATATGGATAACGATGGCTATTTAAACGCCGTTGATGCTTTCCCTCTGAATAGCCAAGACTGGGCTGATTTAGACGGTGATGGTGTGGGTGATAATGCCGATAGCGATCGCGATGGCGATGGCATTAATAACGACTATGAAATGCGTCTGGGATTTGACCCAGATTCAGCCACAAGTGTTCCTGCTGATCTTGATAAAGACGGCACTCCAGATAATCTCGATGCGGATATCGATGGCGATTCTATTCCTAATGCTCTGGATGTTTTTCCATTAAATAAAGAAGAGTGGTTTGATACAGATGTTGATGGTATCGGCGATAATTCGGATCTTGACCGAGACGGCGATGGCATTAGTAACCAATTTGAAAAACAACTTGGCACCAATGATCTCGACCCTGCAAGCAAGCCAGGTGATAGTGATAATGATGGCATTCCCGATGCATTGGATGATGATCGAGACGGTGACGGTTATGTGAATGATAAAGATGCCTTTGCTGACGATTCTTCAGAATGGAGTGATATGGATGCAGATGGTCGTGGGGATAATTCTGACCTTGATATTGATGGCGACCGCATTAGCAATGTCTTTGAAATTAAACTGGGTTTTGACCCCAAAGACCCTTCTTCTGTGCCATCAGATATCGATAGCGATGGTATTCCTGATGCTTTAGATGATGATAAAGACGGGGATAATGTAGTAAACTCAGAAGACGCTTTCCCTAATGACGCTAACGAATCAACCGACATGGATGGCGACGGTATTGGCGATAACAGCGATCTTGATGTAGATGGCGATGGTATCAGTAATGAATATGAACTGGCATTAGAATTTAACCCTGATGATGCTCGATCAACACCTGCAGATATGGATAAAGATGGGATTCCTGATGCGTTAGACGATGATAAAGACGGTGATGGTAGAGCCAACGCCCTTGACCTGTTTGCAAACGATGGTCGTGAATGGGCGGATTTAGATGGCGATGGCATTGGCGATAATAGTGATAATGATCGTGACGGTGATGGTTACAGTAATCGTGCAGAAATCTCTGCGGGCACCAAAGTAGCCGACCCTTCGAGCTTTCCTGATGCGCTTAAACCGGTTCTTGAGAATGTGCGCTGGCATCCGATTGACTCTGTTAATGGTAGAGCCTCAGCTTATGAATTAACGGGCATGGCATTTGACGATGGAATGGGTCTTGATTCAATATGGTTGCAAGATGCTGCCGGTAATCGCTGGGCTGGTAACTTTATTTATGCCAGCCATTTTAAAGTGACCATACTTGCCACAGATAAAGCGGTTAATGCTAATAGCCTACAAGCTCCGTTAACATTGCACGTAACGGACAAGGCCGGTAATGAACAAGGCTTGCGTGTTACTTTGCCCCAGTAAGTTTATAGTAGATTTAAAAAGGCTGCTTAAATAGCCAAACAACATTCAATAAAAATAACAATAAGCGCTTAGCGCAATGGACATAACACCATGGAACAGATTAGCGACATTGATTCGACCACCGATACGTCACGCATAAGTATCAGTGCTCATTACACCGGATATATTTGGTATAACAATGGCTTGTCTCATGCGCAATTCGTTACCCCAATGGGGCGTGCTGCGTATTGGGCATTAAAGCCCATGAATGCTTTTATGCAGGTGATGGTTGGTGCCAGCATAGACACTTTTTTATTGCAGCGTCATTACGTACTTGATCACTTAGTTGAACAAGCCATTGCCGATGGTTATGAGCAGGTTGTTGAATTGGCAGCAGGCTTATCGTCTCGTGGCTATTTGGTTAAAAAAGCTCATCCTCATGTGCATTATGTTGAAGGCGATTTGCCGGGGATGTCTGCGCGCAAAGCCGAATTATTAGACAAATTAGGCCGCTCGGCGGGTCATGTAACCCAGCCTTGTAATATTCTTGATGAAGACGGCCCACTATCAATAGAAGCCTTGCTTTCTGGTTTGGATAACACTAAGAAAACATTAATTATCACAGAAGGTCTGGTTAATTATTTTGACTTGGCGACCATTCGCAAAGTTTGGTCTCGAATGGCGTTGGCAATGAAGCAATTTCCCAAGGCCCGTTATGTGACCGAAGTGTATCCTCAGCTTGAGCAGCACCCATCTTATAAATATGTGAAAGTTGCCCAAAAAGTAGTTGGTTTTTTTACTCAGGGAGAATACCCATTGCATTACAATTCTAACGAGTCAATGCAGCAGGGATTTTTAGAAGATGGTTTTGCACAGGTATCGGTGACCGCACCAGAAGACTATTATCAGACTCTTGATATGCCCACCAGTTCGCGACCAAGTCTCGTAAGATTGGTCGTGGCTGATTGCTAAAGTTCTTATTTTAAAAGGCTAACAAGTTTTATAAAGGCTAATAAGTTTATTGTTCAGAAAACGCCGCGATTTGAAGCGTCGTTTTCTGCTGTTTGGTTAAGCTTTGCAGTAAACGTTTTTGTAATTCTTGTGCGGTTTCTCCAGTAGACCAAGTCGCGGCGCTGGTGGACAAACTGAGTTCTGGAATAGGGTCCCAAGATTGCTGCTGCAAGTTACGTTTAATGCGCTCCATTAATACAATGGCACCATCATTAGGGCAGTGGGGCAGTAGTAAAATAAACAGATCTTCTTCTAAACGAAATATTTCATCACCTGCACGAATCAAATTTCGAGCGTGTTCTGTAAACACAGGTAAAAAGACTTCAATTGAACGACGGCCATGAATGTCTAACATTTGGTGATAGTCATCAACGGTGAGCGCAATTAAACTAATTGGGTCGTTAGAATTTTCACTGCGGCTGATTTCACGATCAAGAGTGTGATAAAAATGGCGTTTGTTATAAGCCCCACTGATTTGATCGGTTAATGCTAAGCGGCGCAGCGAGCTGCGTTTAATTTGAGTTAAATAGGCGTAGCACCATGCCGATCCCAAAAATAAAGAATAATTAATCCCCGAGCGCAGACCTTCTTGCCACCCCAAATTTGACCACATCATGATTGTAGTAACTAAAACGACAACTAGGTTAATAATAGTGGCGTTTAAAATAGGTAAACAAAAAAAGCTAAATAACGGCAGCGCATATAAATAATGCGTCATTAACGTTGGATAGTTGGGTAGTTGATACAGAGCCAAGATCGCCAACAAAATGATTAAAACATGATGCACCCAAGTTGACGGTGTATGGTCTCGATTAATATAAATAAATACTGCGCTAAATAAGAATGCAGGTACGCCAATCGCGCTAGAAAGTACCAATGAATAAAGCCCTTGGCGGTACTGATCAACCATTAATATACAAATAGCTAATGCTGCTAGTACGTATAATATTATCTGAATACGCAAAGTTAGTTGTTGCTGTTGCATTACTTGGCTTCCTCCAGCAACGAAGTTGCACGCTTTAATAAGCTGTAGCTGTCATCTTCTGGGCGATAAGTCTCCGTCTTAATTAAAAACTTATTTTTTGTTGCGTGTCGACTTTTGCTAATTCGGGTTAATAATTCTGCCCGTAATATCTCACCCTCTTCCGGGGTACTATTAGGCAGTACCACGACAAAATCGTCATTATCTAAGCGATAGCAGGTATCAAATTCACGAATGGTAGATTGTAAGCGGTGGCCTGCGTTGGCGATGCGGTTTTCAAACTCGTCTGTTTTAAGGTCGTGCCAAGACGCTGGTAAGCGAATAGAAATTAATACCAGACCGGTTCGTTGACGATCGGCGCGAGTGATTTCTTTGTTCATATTGTGATGAAATTGATGTTCGTTATAAACCTTAGTTAAAGGGTCTGTATTAATTAATTTAAATAGCATTAAATTATTACGCTCGTTAACGAGCGCATAAACCAGAGAAAATGCGTAGCAAGCAATGTAGGTAAATAGCAGTTGTAAGCGAACGTAGTTATCAAAGTTATTAAGAACCACCCAGAAGATAACCGCGCTGTAGGTAAGGGTGATGTAATTGGCAATATGAAAGGGAAACAAGAAAAAAACATAAATAGGAAAAAAATAAACCCATTGCACCACAAAAGTCTCTTGTTGCATGCCAAAAATGGTAAACACGCCAAGCAGAATGGTTAACCCCCACTCTACATAAGGTGGAGTGCGTTTTTTTCGACGCAGCAACAAGTAGCCGGCGTAAACGATTAACAAAGCACTGAAACTGGCAGCGACTAGGGCAAATAATAATTCTTCTTTTAAATAGTCCAACAGCGCAATAACGCTCAGTGCAAAAGCCGCTAATAAACAATAAACGACTTTAACTTGCATAATAACTATGTGTTGAAAAGCAGGCTTTTCCATAAAAGGCAGGGTACTTGTAACGGGTGATTGTGTAAGTGTAGTGTTAATTGGCAGATAGTTGCAAATAGAGTGGATGAACAAAGCATTTCTAGTCTGTATACTGATGCTTATTAAATGCTTTAAATTCAGTCTATATGCCAAGAGAGTGATGATGGAAATTCAACAATATATGCAAACCCTAGGTCAGCAAGCACGCCAAGCGTCTCGAGCAATGGCTCGTGCAACAACAGGGATTAAAAACCAAGCATTATTGAATATTGCACAACAGATTGAAGTCAGTAGAGATGCTTTAAAAGAAGCGAATGCTAAAGACATGGCGCGCGGTGAAGAAAATGGCTTAGACGCCGCATTACTAGATCGCCTCGAATTAACCGATGGTCGTATCGATACCATGTTAGAAGGCCTAAAGCAGGTTGCGGGTTTAGCCGACCCTGTCGGTGGTATTACTGATTTGAACTATCGCCCAAGCGGTATTCAAGTGGGTAAGATGCGCGTACCGTTAGGGGTGATTGGTATTATTTATGAATCACGTCCCAATGTGACCATCGAAGCCGCGAGCTTGTGCTTAAAATCAGGCAACGCTACGATTTTGCGTGGTGGTTCAGAAGCGATAGAATCGAACCAAGCGCTGGCCTTGTGCATTGCTAAAGGCTTGGAAGACGCAGGACTACCTGCGCAAGCCGTGCAAGTAGTAGAAACCACCGATCGTGCGGCCGTAGGTGAGTTAATCACCATGCCAGAATATGTTGATGTGATTGTTCCTCGTGGCGGCAGGGGCTTAATCGAACGTATTAGCCGAGATGCAAAAGTCACGGTGATCAAGCACCTTGATGGTATTTGTCATGTGTATATCGATGAAGAGGCCGATCTCGCAAAAGCGACTAACATTGCAATTAACTCTAAAACTCATCGTTATGGCACCTGTAATACCATGGAAACCTTATTGGTTCATGAGAATATCGCAGCAAAAATTTTGCCTGATTTAGAATCGGCCTATTCGTCATTGGGCGTTGAGTTGCGAGGTTGTGAAAAAACTCTAGAAATCTTATCCACAGCTGTTGCCGCGACGGCAGAAGATTGGGATACCGAATATTTAGCGCCGATTTTGGCGATTAAGATTGTTGCAGACTTAGATGAAGCCATCGATCATATTAATGCTCATGGCTCACACCACACCGATACCATTGTTAGTGAGAACTATACCAAGTCACGTCGTTTCTTAGTTGAAGTAGACTCTAGCTCGGTGATGATCAACGCCTCAACCCGTTTTGCCGATGGTTTTGAATATGGCTTGGGCGCTGAAATTGGTATTTCTACCGATAAAATCCACGCCCGTGGCCCCGTTGGTCTTGATGGCTTAACATCGCAGAAGTATGTGGTATTAGGTGACGGCGAAATCCGTAAGTAGAGAATTCGACATTTGGGGCTTATAAATCGATTCATGATTAGGTATTTATTCCGCAAAACGGCGTAAATACTTCCCTGTAGCCTTAGGTTCGGCATCCATGCCTCGCATATTTGCTACACAAACACCTAATAATGAATCTAACGTCAACTTATGATTCTTAAATGTATTTAACTTCTCTAATAAATATAATATGACCAAACACATTGCGATATTAGGCGGCACGTTTGACCCCATTCACATCGGCCACTTGCGGATGGCGGTGGAGTTGCGCTTGGCGGGCTTTGATGAGGTGCGTTTAATACCCAACAACGTACCGCCTCATCGCGAACAACCCAAAGCCAGCGCTCAGCATCGATTAACTATGGTGCAACTAGCCTGTAAAAATCTTGCCCAGCAAGGTATGAAGGGCATCATTGCCGATGAAATCGAACTTAAACGCGACCAGCCAAGCTATAGCGTAGCAACACTAGAGTTGTTGCAAGAGCAGCTGGGTAAAGAAACAAAATTAAGCTGGGTTATTGGTGACGATGCCTGGAAATCGATCGATCAATGGCACCGAATTGATGAGTTTTTAGCCTTGGCTAATTTAGTGATTATTAACCGAGGTCATGATAATCAGTTCCCAGATGACTCATTGCAGGGTCAGTGGCTGAAACAACACGCCACAGCACTGGATAATTTGTTAGAATGCTCCAACGGAAAACTAATTCGCCTAAACTGGCGTTTATTAGACGTATCTGCAACTTACTTGCGTGAATTATTAACGCAGGGAAATGGAGCGCAACTTTTGACTCCAGATGTAGTCATTAACTACATCGCAGAAAACCAACTTTATAAACTTGACTGAAAGCAATAGCGAAGACTCAATGCAAACTGAAGAAATAAAACAATTAGTTATCAATGCCCTAGAAGACATGAAAGCTAAAGACATCACCGTAATTGATGTACAAGGCCGCACCTCGGTAACTGATTACATGATCTTAGCGACCGGTACGTCTAAAAAACACGCCCAAGCCGTTTGTGATAACGCGTCTGCAGAAGCAAAAGCGAAAGGTCTAAAGCCTCTCGGTGCAGAAGGCCGCGACTCATCCGATTGGATGTTACTCGATTTAGGTGACGTTATTGTTCACGTGATGACAGAGCAAGCCCGTATTTTTTACGACCTAGAGCGTCTGTGGGGCGAACCCAGTGAAGAGCAAGCTAATGCTGCTCAAGATTCTGAATAGTTTAGGTTCATAAAACACGATGAAATTGCGTTTATTAGCGGTTGGCCAAAAAATGCCATCATGGGTAGAGCAAGGCTATAAAGAATATGCCAAACGCCTGCCAGCCGATTGCAGTCTAGAACTGGTAGAGCTTGCCAGTGGTCATCGCGGTAAAAGCACCTCTGTTGCTAAAGTAAAACAGCAAGAAGGTGACATGCTGTTAAAAGCCATCAAACCGCAAGAGTGGGTGGTCGCTTTAGACGTAAAAGGTAAGCCTTGGAGTACGGAGCAATTAAGTGAACAACTGGCCAGCTGGCGAATGGATGGCAAAGACATCTGTTTATTAATCGGTGGCCCCGATGGTATGAGCGATGAAGTAATGGCCCGCGCTAATCAGCGTTGGTCATTATCTAACTTAACTTTGCCGCACCCGCTGGTACGTATTGTCATGGCTGAGCAGGTTTACCGTGCTTGGACAATCCTACAAGGTCACCCCTATCATAAATAACCTTATGCTTTGCAACCCAAATAAAAATAACAGCAGCCGCTAAGCGAGAGTCAGTGAATGTTAGGGAATTCGTTTAGAGATAAAAAGGCAGAGCAACGACTGTTTCGCAGTCGAGCCATCTTCATGACGATCTTTGTATTTGTATTACTGTCTGTTTTGGGCGCGCGTATTGCTTTTTTGCAAATTGTGGAGCATCAAAAATATCAAGACTTATCTGAGAATAACCGCATTCAACTTAGGCCCATTGCACCGAACAGAGGCTTAATTTTTGATCGTAATGGCATCTTGCTTGCCGAAAACATTCCAAGTCATAGCTTAACACTAGTAAAAGAACGCGTTAAAGATGTAAACGCCAGCCTCGATTATTTAAAAACCCTGATTGATATTAGCGAACGCGATGAAGAACAATTCCGCAAGCGCCTTAAATACCGTCGTCGTCCCTTTGAGCCAGTTGTGGTTAAGCACCAACTGGAAGAATCTGAAATTGCTAAGATTATGGTTAATCGTTACTACCTTCCCGGCATCGATGTCGAAGCAAGGTTGATTCGACATTATCCAGAAGGTGAGTCAGCGGTTCATGCTTTGGGTTATGTTGGCCGTATTAACGAGAGAGAAGTGCAGCGGCTGGATAAAAAACAATACAGCGCAACGAAGCACATTGGCAAGCTGGGCATTGAGCGCCGCTATGAAGATGAATTGCACGGACAAGTAGGCTATCAAAAAGTAGAAACTAACGTGCGCGGTAGAATTTTACGAGTAATTGAACAGCAAGATCCGATTCCGGGTAAAAATATTGTATTGCACCTTGACCAGCGTCTGCAGCGAGCATCAGCCAAAGCTATGGGAGACTTTCGTGGTGCTGTGGTTGCCATCGATGTCGCCAGTGGCGGTATTCTAGCGCAATACAGCAATCCCAGTTATGACCCTAATTCCTTTGTTACCGGCATTTCTCATACTGAATACGCGGGTTTGCGCAAAGATCTAGATTTACCGTTATTTAACCGTGCAATTCGCGGCCAATATGCCCCGGCCTCTACTTTGAAACCTTTTTTAGGGTTAGCTTTTTTAGATGCTGGTGTGGTGACTTGGCAGCAGAAAATTGATGATAAAGGATGGTATAAACTAGAAAACGACGATCGCCTGTATCGTGATTGGAAGCGCACTGGCCATGGCTTTGTTGATTTGCATGATGCCATGGTCGAATCTTGTGACACCTATTTCTATGAAGCTGCTTTTCATGCCAGTATCGATCGCATTGCCCCATTTTTGGCTCAGTTTGGTTTTGGCCGTAATATGTCCTACGATGTCCCTAATGCCCTGCCAGGATTATTGCCTGATCGACAATGGAAACGAGCTCATCGAGGTCGTTCTTGGTACGCGGGTGATACGGTTAATTTAGGTATTGGCCAAGGTTTTATGTTAACCACACCGCTACAATTAGCTACTGCCACCGCCATGTTAGCAGCTAAAGGCAAATGGAAAACCCCGCGTTTAATGCAAAGCGTAGGCAGTGAAACTAAGATTGATACCGATAAAGTCTTGGCAAACATTGTTTTAAAAGACCCTAAAGACTGGGATAAGATGTTTAAGGCCATGGAGGACGTAATTATAGGTACAAAAGGGACCGCCCGCTCATTGCGCCATAACCTTGAATTTAGCATCGCTGGTAAAACCGGTACCTCGCAAGTAGTAAGTATTGCTCAAAATGAAGAGTATGATTCCGAGATGTTAGCCGAACGTAACAGAGACCATGCTTTATTTGTCGCTTTTGCACCGATTAAAAATCCTTCTATTGCTATAGCGGTCATTGTAGAAAATGGTGAGTCCGCAGGCCGCACAGCAGGGCCAATCGCCAAAGCGGTTATGGAAGAATACCTGTTAGGAGCACAAGGCTAATGGCGAGTGTTGATTTTAGCCACCAAATGAATCGAGATGTTAATGAAGATGGCTTTCAGCGCAGTAAAGCGCTATTTGCCCGTATTCATATCGATCTTATGTTACTGCTATTGTTATTACTGTTGTGCGGCAGTGGTTTACTCATCTTATACAGCGCCAGTGGTCAAGATTGGTCAATGGTGCAAAAGCAAGGCGTGCATTACTTAATTGGTTTCTCTGCACTGCTGGTGGCAGCACAAATTCCTCCTCGGGTTTATCAAGCGCTGGCACCTTGGGCTTATGCTGCTGGAGTATTGGCCCTTATTGGCGTGCTGGTACTGGGTGTATCGGGAAAAGGCGCTCAGCGTTGGTTAGCTATTCCTGGATTGCCTAGGTTCCAACCTTCCGAATTAATGAAACTGGCGTTACCGCTATTAATTGCCTGGTATATGGCATCACACTCAACTCCGCCTAAGTTAAGCACTTTGGCCAAGGCCATGGTGTTAATCGCTATTCCTTTAGTATTAATTCTAAAACAACCAGATTTAGGTACCTCTATATTGATAGGCACTTCAGGAATTTTGGTATTGTTTTTTTCTGGCATGCCTTGGTGGTTAATTTTCTCAATGATCAGTATCGTTGCTGCAACGGCCCCTTTGATGTGGTTTTTTGTGATGCACAGCTATCAAAAGCAAAGAGTGCTGACATTTTTAAATCCCGAAAGTGATCCGTTAGGTTCGGGGTGGAATATAATTCAATCAAAAACGGCCATTGGTTCTGGTGGAATTGAAGGCAAAGGCTGGTTGCAGGGAACTCAGTCGCAATTAGAGTTTCTACCAGAGAGTCATACCGATTTTATTATTGCGGTACTGGCAGAAGAACTGGGCTTAATTGGTGTGGTTTGTTTACTGATTCTCTATTTTTTAATTGTAATACGCGGGCTTTATATAGCGTCGGTGTGTAAATCTTTATTTGGGCGACTGTTATCGGGCAGCTTAATTGTTACTTTCTTCATTTATATCTTCGTCAATATTGGCATGGTAAGTGGTTTGCTACCCGTTGTAGGCGTACCTTTGCCTTTGGTGAGTTGGGGTGGAACATCGGTGGTGAGTTTATTAGCCGGGTTTGGTGTAATGATGTCTATGCATACCCATAAGCATAAGTCTTAAAATGAAAAGAAGGGTAAAACGCAACGAAAGTTCCTCGTTAAGCAAGACGATTCGGTATATCTTTGTATAAGAAGGCAACCATACTATTTTAGGCGTTTAAGCCTGTTTTTTAGTAATGCTAAACGTGATTTAGAGAACATTGTGACAATATTTAGGGATAAACAAGTGATTAATTTTTTTAGTAAAACAGCCGCACAAAAAACAAAAAAAAGTGGCCTAGCCATACTGATAGCAAGTTGTTCTCTTATGGCAAGTTACAACGTTAATGCAAGTTACGCAGAGCACCCTCGTTTTGACGAGTTCGCAAGCGAATTAGAAGCTGAGCACGGTATTAAGCCGGCACAAACAAAAGCTTGGTTAGAGCAATCTGAGCGAATGGAATCAGTGTTGGAAGCGATTTCGCGCCCAGCAGAAAAAAGACTGACTTGGGCTGATTACCGTAAAATTTTCTTAACAGAAAAACGCATTGAGCAAGGTAAGCAATTTCTTAAAGATAATGCTGAGTTATTAGCAAAAGCCGAACAAGAATTTGGTGTACCAAAAGAAATAATTACCTCAATTATTGGTGTCGAAACTTACTATGGGCAGCGCCAAGGCAGTTATCGAGTCCTAGATTCTTTATCAACGCTGGCTTTCGACTATCCAAAACGCTCGCTGTTTTGGCGTGAACTGAAAGAGTTCTTTGTCATGAGCCAAGAACAATCGGTCGATCCAGGAACAGTGAAAGGTTCTTATGCGGGCGCGATGGGCTATGGCCAGTTTATACCGAGCAGCTATCGTTATTACGCCATTGACTATGATGGTGACGGCAAAAAAGACCTGTGGACGAATAAAGCTGACGCAATTGGAAGCGTCGCTAATTATTTTAAACGTCATGGCTGGAAAAACGGTGAACCTGTTACTCAACGCGTGCGTGTGAGTGGTGATAAATATCAAGAAGCTGTGAATGACCGTTTAAAACCTAAATGGAATGCCGGTGAGCTAAAGGCTTTAGGTGTTGCTCCTACTCAAGAGATTGCTGACGACGCCAGTGCCACCTTGGTTAAGTTAATGGGTGAAAAGGGTGCAGAGTTTTGGCTAGGAAATCATAACTTTTACGTGATCACCCGCTATAATCACAGTCGCATGTATGCGATGGCTGTTTATCAATTAAGCCAAGAATTTAAATAGCGGTATCATGCAAACACATACCCAAGATAATGCTGTTGAAGCATCCACGCTTGTGACTAAAAGGTTGATTTTAATGATCAGCCTTTTAGTTTGTTTCTCTACCTTAGTAACCGGCTGCACTTCTAGTCGTTATAAGCACGCTCAAGATTTTGTTCCCAACCCCATTCTCGATCCGTCGGTGTTAGTCGATGCCAAGATCAAACCAGAGCCTTTAAGCGCAATGGGTAATCCCAAACGTTATACCGTATGGGGTAAAGAGTACACAGTGCAGCATCGCCCAGTGGGCGCTTTGCAAGAAGGCTTGGCTTCTTGGTATGGCATGAAGTTTCATGGTCATGCGACCTCTAATGGCGAAATTTACGATGTTTACCAAATGACAGCTGCGCATAAAACCTTGCCATTACCCAGTTATGTAAAAGTCACCCGTAAAGATAATAATGAATCAGTGGTTGTGCGAGTGAATGACCGTGGTCCGTTTCACCAAGGGCGCATTATCGACCTTTCTTACGCCGCAGCGGTAAAGCTAGGCATTAATAAAATGGGAACAGCCGAAGTCTTAATGGAGGTTCTGTCTACACCTCACACAGGTCCTCAAAAATGGTTGCAAGTATCTGCGTTGAGCAATCCAGATGCGGCTGAAACATTAAAGAATAAATTACAAAGCATACAGACATGGCCGGTTAAGGTTGTTCATGATTCGCTTAAAAAATTATACCGAGTCAGGATTGGCCCTGTGCCAGATGGTCTAGAAACAGAAAAAGTGAACCAGACTTTAGTCGAACAACATTTGCCAGTACCGCTTAAATTAGCCGAACACCAGCTCTAAAAAGCCAGTGATCATTTGCTCTTAGAACCTTCGGCTCAGAGCTGATCAGATTTAGCACAATGATGTTTGAACTGTTACAATGCGCTAATAATTAACACTAAATTCACCGATACATAATTAAGTTATACCCTTATGAGCCTACGTCAGATTATAAAGAACCGAATTACTACCGTTTTTAGCGCTACTGTTATTTTATCTAGTGTATTTTTTACCAGTGCACAAGCTGAATCAGTGATCATTCCTAAGCCTCCAGTATTAAACGCAACGGCTTATGTATTAATGGATGCAGCAAGTGGTGAGATATTAGTTGAAAAAAATGCCAACAAAAGATTACCGCCGGCCAGCATGACCAAGATGATGACCAGCTACCTAGCAACCCATGAATTAGCTTTGGGAAATCTAGGTGAGCAAGACCCTGTGCCTGTTAGTATTAAAGCGTGGAAGATGGGCGGTTCTAAAATGTTTATTCGCGAAGGCCGCGATGTGCCGTTTATCGACTTAATTAAGGGTATTATTATTCAGTCGGGTAACGACGCCAGTGTTGCGGTTGCTGAATATGTGGCAGGTTCAGAAGATGCGTTTGTCGATTTAATGAACCGTCATGCACAAAGAATGGGGATGGAGAATACGCAGTTCAAAAATTCAACTGGATGGCCAGCAGAAGGACATTACTCCAGTTCGATGGATATGGCTTTGCTAGCGCAAGCGATTATTAATGAGCACCCAGAGTACTATGGTTTGTATAAAGAAAAGTACTTTGAGTTTAATAAAATCCGCCAACCTAATCGTAATAAATTATTATGGCGTGACCCTAGTGTTGATGGTTTAAAAACAGGCCACACTGAAGAAGCAGGCTTTTGTTTAACGGCATCGGCAATCCGAGACGATATGCGCTTAATTGCCGTCGTCATGGGCACCAATAGCGAAAATGCCCGTGCAACCGAAACTCAAAAATTACTGACTTATGGCTTCCGTTATTATGAAACGCATCGTTTGTATCAGGCCGGTGCGAGTATTAAAACACTGCCAGTATGGTATGGCGAACAAACTGAGTTTGACGTTGGTGTTGAAGAAGACATGTTCATTACCATTGCTCGTGGTTCAAAAGAGCAACTAGAAGTGGAAACGCTAACGAATGAATATATCGAAGCACCTCTGCAAACAAGTGACGGTTTAGGTACATTAACAGTGCGCTTAAATGGTGAAACTTTAGCTGAACGTCAGCTTGTGGCCCTAACCGATGTTGAAGAAGCCAGCTTCTTCAGTCGCTTATGGGATGGTATTAAATTATTCTTTATTAAACTCATTGGTGGCGAAGGCTAGAGCTAGGAAGCAATGATGAAAATACCAACTAAAAGTACCCTGCCTAAGGGTACTAAAGTAAATAAAGAAGCCCCTAAAATTGAGTTTCCTTGTGCTAATTACCCGATTAAAGTGGTTGGTAAATGCATAGCCGGTTATGACGCTATTGTGATCGAGGTGTTGCGTCGTTACGACCCAAATTTAGATGTAAACAAAGTACATGCTAAAGATAGTGCTAAAGGATCGTTTCGCTCCGTAACCTTGTACATAACGGCAACAGGAAAAGATCAGTTAGAAAAACTTCATCAAGAATTAACAGCGCTTGATTGCGTAAAAATGGTTATGTGATGACTTGCTCAACGCTGATTGTACGCAATTTTATCGGTGAAAATAGCACAGACACTCTGCTTAATTACTCGCAAACCCACGAGAAAATGCTTGAGTTCACACTAAATAGAAGTGAACACAGTCAAGATGAGATTTGGTTATTGCAGCACCCCAGAGTATTTACTCAAGGTCAGGCAGGAAAGGCCGAACATGTTTTGTTTGCGGGAGATATCCCAGTTATACAAAGTGATCGCGGTGGCCAAGTCACTTATCATGGCCCAGGCCAGCTGGTGGTGTACTTAATGATCGACATCAAGCGTAAAGAATGGGGCCCGAGGCAGTTAGTAAGTGCCATTGAAGATGCGATTGTTGCCGCTTTAGGTGACTTTGGTATTACCAGCTCTCCTAAAAAAGACGCTCCCGGCGTTTATGTTCGCCAAGCGGTCGGCGATGCCAAAATTGCTTCATTGGGTTTACGTATTAAGCAAGGCCGATCTTTTCACGGTTTAGCACTTAATATCGATATGGATATGGAGCCTTTTCAGCGTATTAACCCTTGTGGTTATGCCGGCATGGCAATGACTCAGGTAAAAACTGAACTACTACCCAATCAACAGTGTACATTGCAGACACAAAAGACACTTTTTGAAAACGTAAGCACACAGTTAAAACACCACTTAATAAAATGCTTGCACTATACTAATGCGATTGAAATGAACGAAATCGACCCTGCTAATTAAATCGTTCACTCAAAAGCCACCAGACCCACTATTTGTATTAGGTGTTTATGACTGATTTAGATAAAACTGCCGCTCAACTCACTACCCAGCCTGCATCGAAACCTAAAGCACAGCGCGCAGTCCAAGGTGAAAAACTTCGAGGTGCTGAAAAAGTCGCTCGAATTCCAATAAAAGTAATTCCTACAGAGACCATGCCGCGTAAACCAGATTGGATTCGTGTGCGCATACCGTCGTCTCCCAAAATTAGTGAGATCAAAGAAAAACTGCGTAAGCATAAGCTACACACCGTATGCGAAGAAGCTAATTGCCCCAACTTAGGGGAATGCTTTGGTGGTGGTACGGCAACATTCATGATTATGGGTGATATTTGTACCCGTCGTTGTCCATTTTGCGATGTTGCCCACGGTCGCCCCAATGCACTTAACCAAGATGAGCCTAAGAGCTTAGCAATTGCCATTGCCGACATGAAATTAAATTACGTGGTCATTACCTCGGTTGATCGTGATGACCTTAGAGACGGTGGTGCGCAGCATTTTGTTGATTGTATTCGTGAAACCCGTGCGCTTAGCCCGAATATCGAAATTGAAGTATTGGTGCCCGACTTCCGCGGTCGTATGGATGTTGCTTTAGCTATTATGGAAACCGACGTGCCGGATGTGTTTAATCACAACCTAGAGACGGTACCGCGCCTGTATAAAGAATCGCGTCCTGGTTCTGATTATCAGTGGTCACTGGATTTACTGCAGAAATACAAAGAGCGTTGCCCGGATGTAAAAACCAAATCAGGCATTATGTTAGGTTTGGGTGAAACTGATGAAGAAGTGATTGAAGTCATGAAAGATCTGCGTGCTCATGATGTTGATATGATTACACTTGGTCAGTATTTACAGCCTAGTAAAAATCACCTACCGGTAGATCGCTTTGTTACCCCAGCGGCTTTTGACGAATTAGGAAGAATCGCTAAAGAGCTAGGCTTTAAGCATGTCGCCAGTGGACCTATGGTGCGATCTTCTTACCATGCTGATCAGCAAGCCCATGGTAAGTTTTCATAAGAGATAACCACTAAATAGGTGGCTAAGCAGCCAGCAATATAAGCTGGCTGCAAAGGTTAAAGGCTAACCCAATGCGGCTTGCTTTTTATTTACAAGGTCTTCTAAGAAGTGAATGATCTGTTTGCCAGATTGTTTCATTGCTATCTCATTTTTAGAATTTTTAAGTCCCTCTAAGTCAAACTTCTCCGATTCATCTATGCCAGCAAGTGCCATAGCCCATTCAGAAAAGCTTCTTTCACTTGCTTCTTCAAAATTTAATACAGTAATGTCTGCATGGCGATTATCCATTTGAATAATTTCAAAAAGTGATTCGATATTTTCTTCCTCGCCTTCAATTACTTGGCAAAAATATCCACCAGAAAATAATAAAGCACCCGTAATGCCCATTACTGGATTGTTTTTATGGGCCGATTTTAAAATAGAATCTATTTCACTTTTGAGATTAGCTTGATCTCCAATGATTGTGTTTTTACTGATGTAAGATAATTTGTATAAATTGCTCATAAAACACCTTTTAAATTGCTACTTTGGAGTGTTGTAAAAAATCGGTTATTTCTTTCTCTAATAGAGGTTTAGAAAAATAATAACCTTGAATTAAATCCGCACCAAGCTCGGTCACAATAGCCAACTGGCTCGCAGTCTCAACGCCTTCAGTAATCACATTTAGCCCTAAACCATTGGCGACACCATAGATACCACGCGCAATAATGCGGGCTTTATCAGATTTTTCTTGATCAGCAGAATCTAAGTCAAGAATGAAGGACCGATCTACTTTTAAATCGCTAATGGGTAGTGTTGTGAGTTTAACTATAGACGAGTAACCCGTGCCAAAATCATCGAGAGCGACCTTGCAGCCTAGCGAACGAATTTTCTGCAGGCTAGCGGGCACGCTATCAGCAAACTCAACTGATTCTGTTATTTCAATTCTAATTAAATGGGGTGCAATGCTTGATGATTCAATTGCTTGTTCTAATGAATTGAGCAGAATGTCAGCATTAATTAGCTGTTTCGGACTTACATTGATGCTAATGGACAAGTTTGGAAGGTTTAAAGTTTGCTGCCATTGAACGGTATCAGCACAGGCCTTTCTTAATACCCAGGCGCCTAGTACATCCATCACGCCAATATCTTCTGCGACATGAATAAAGTTACTTGGCATAACGGTGCCTAACTCTGAATGGTTCCAGCGTAATAGCGCTTCTAAACCAGCAACGTTTTGTTGGTTCCTAGAAATAATGGGCTGATAAGCAATATAAAACTCATCGCTAGCAATCGCATTAAAAAGTTCGTGAGAATTACTAATTAATGAACGTCGTAGATCATTAGCAACTTGGTGTTCTTTTTTAGCAGTGTCTAGCATATGAGTTTCAAATAAACAGACTTTAAGACCATTCATTTTGGCGTAATGCAAAGCGGCTTCTGCACAATGCATTGCGTTAGTATAAGACTGTTCAGCTAGTTTGGCAGTAACTAAGCCTATTCGAACACTTAATACTATTATTTTTCCACGGACTGCAAATGGGCGCTGAATAAAATCTTGTAGTTTTTCGATGTATTGTTGAAGTTCTAAGTCACCATCAAAAACAAGGCAGAAGTTATCACCATGAGATCGATAAATACACATAGCGTCAGAAAATATTTTGGATAACCGTTTAGCGGTCATCGTTAGGATTTTATCAGCTAGTGAGTTACCCACGCTGTCGCTTATTTGCCCAAACCTAGAAATCTCTAATACAATAACATGCGCCGAAGTAACTTTGTCGGTAAGGATTAACTCTTCAACAAGCTGGCAACCATAAACCCTATTAGGGAGTTCAGTTAGTGTATCTATGTGGTTTAGAGTTTCGGCTACCATTGTCTTTCTCAAAAACTATTCAGTTGCATTTATTATATTAGAATTAGATAACAAATTAACTTTTTTATCAATTTAACTGTTTTTGTGTCATGACTGAACGTTATTTATGTAATCTTAAGAGTTATATAGTGAGGGAGTTTTGGGGAGTGGGGATAAAAAAGGTCTTAAACTCTAATTGTTAAAAGTTTAAGACCTTTTAGCCTAAGCAGGTTCGTTTGTAACTAATCTAACTGAATACGGTTTAATCGATATTATTTACTAGCAGGTGTTGCTGTCGTTTTAGCGATTGGCTTTTTTGCTACAGGCTTTTTAACCGCTGGTTTCTTTGCTACAGGCTTTTTTGCTGCAGCTGATTTAGTTGGTGCGTTAGCAGTGACTTTTGGCTCTGCTTTGTCAGCCACTTTTTTTGTGCCAACTAACTTCGCTTTAGAATCCTTTTTTACCTTAGACGTTGCTTTTGCTTTTTTCTCAGCCTTTTTTAACGCTTTTTTCTCGGCTTTTCGTTCTGCTTTTTTTAAACTTTTCTTTGCTTTTCTGGCTTCTTTTTTCGCTTCTTTCTTTTCAGCTTTTTTGGTTGCCTTTTTTTCAGCTTTCAACACTTCTTGTTTAGCCGCTTGTTTTTTAGCTTTCTTTTGTACATTTTTTTTAGCTGCTTTTTTCATTGCTGCTTTTTTAGCTTTAGCTTCTTTTAATTCAAGCACAGCATCTTCTAATTTTTTCAAAGACTTCTTAGCTGCTTGCTCAGCTTTCTTTGAGTTTTCTAATGCCTTTTCAGCTTTTTTAGATGCTTTTTTAGCCAATTCTGTAGACTCTTTTACCGCTTTCTGGCTCTTTTTAATCAAAGCTTCTAAAGATTTATTGTCTTTCATGTGTACTTCCTGATTTTAAGTTAATTAATGTATTAAGCTAATGGTTAACGGTTATTTGTCGTTGTTGTACAAGCTGCTGGGTGTGCCAACAATAAGCGGATCAGCCTGGCCAACGACTCGCTCATCTTTGCCCGGATAATCTACGGTGGATAAAAAGTGACGCATGCAGTTTATTCTGCCGCGTTTTTTATCGTCTGAGCGAATAATAGTCCACGGTGCGTCTTTACTATGAGTATGGAACATCATGTTGTTTTTAGCCTGACTGTAATCATCCCATTTTTCCAGTGAAGCCATATCAATAGGGCTTAACTTCCACTGTTTTAATGGGTCTTTTTGGCGCGACTTAAAACGATTAAATTGCTCGGTCTGGCTAACAGAGAACCAATATTTAAATAGAATGATACCGCTGTTAACCAGCATGCGCTCTAACTCTGGGGCTTGTCTTAAAAACTCTAAATATTCTTGGTCGCTACAAAACCCCATAACTTTTTCTACCCCGGCGCGGTTATACCAAGAGCGGTCAAATAAAATGATTTCACCTTTGCTGGGTAAGTGCTGTATGTAGCGCTGGAAATACCATTGGTTACGCTCTCTAGCATTGGGTTTTTCTAAAGCAACAACGTGAGCGCCACGAGGGTTTAAATGTTCCATAAAGCGCTTAATCGTACCGCCTTTGCCAGCTGCATCACGACCTTCAAAAATAATCACAACTCGTTGCTTGGTTTCTTTCACCCAATTTTGCATTTTGAGTAATTCTATCTGCAATTCGTGTTTGTGCTGTTCGTATTCCAATACATCCATTTTTTTCTCATAGGGATAGCTGCCGTCAGCATTCCATGGAATTCTTTTGGTGTTGGCATCGAGATCAAAAACGATTTTTTTATTCACGCTTCCTCCTTGGTAAATCGTTTAAATAAGATTAATACAGTTTTTTAAATACCGTTTTATTGTCTATGTCTTTGATTATAGATGTAAAATAACTATAATTATAATCATATAAAGTTATATCTAGGATAATAATAAGTTATTATGATGAATCTTACTCAATTGGCGTTGTTTCGTGATATTGCGAGAGAATTAAGTTTTATAAAAGTAGCGCAGCAAAACCATATATCCCAACCTGCGGTAAGTGTGCATATTAAAAAACTAGAGCACGAACTGGGTAAAAAATTATTGGTTCGTTCTCCTCACAATATTCAGTTAACGGCTGAAGGGTCAATTATCTTGGCCGATGTAAAGAAGATTTTGTATTTATGCGATAACTTAAAGATTAATACTAATTACCAGCAAGAAACCTTAGAAGGTCATATTCGTATTGCGGCTATCCACAGTGTGGGCATGTATGAAATTGGCGATTTTTTATCTACTTTTATGAAATCTTACCCAAAGATTAGAATACATTTAGAATTTCGACGATCCGATGAAATTTATTCACTGCTGTTAACCGAGCGCATTGATATCGGTGTTGTAGCTTATCCAGAAAAGCGTACTCGAATTCAGGCGTTGCCTTTAGGCCAAGATGAATTGGTGCTCATCGTCGATAAAAGCCATCCACTTTGGGGAAAGAAATCAATTAAGCTGGAAGAAATTAATCAGCAACCTTTTGTTGCTTTTGAGGAAGGTATTCCGACTCGTGAGGCGATTGATAAGATTTTGCTAGAAAAAGGCATCGAGGTTGATATTCGTATGACAAACGATAACATCTTTACCTTAAAGAAAATTGTTACGGCAGGCATCGGTGTTTCTATTGTGCCGACCAGTGCCGTTGATGAGGAAGTATTGGACGGGGTTTTACACAGAGTAAAAATTCGTGATATCGATTTGTATCGTCCGTTATCGGTATTAAAACTTAAAAAGAACCGATTAAGTCCACCGACAGAAGTGTTTGTTGATCAGTTACTAAAGTTTCATGCATCTTAATGCTGGTTATTGACGTATTAGACAGATGACTAGGGTGAAAGGATTTAAACTATTTTTTAATTCTTTCAAGTTCTTTCAAACTGACAACTCTGTAAGCATTAATTGTATTTACCTAGGTATCTGAATAATGAATCAAATTAATCCTAAAAAGTTATTACACAGCAAGTGGACCGCAGTAAAACCGGTTAATAAAGAAAAGCATTTTATGGTAACGGACGTCGAGTACGATGAAGAAGGTGTTGTTATTTTATGTTGTATCGAAGCGGTCTTGTCTAAGCGCAGCATGGAAATTAATTGGCAGGATTTAAAGCAAACACAACACTGGCGCCAAGGTTGGAAATAACTTTTTATTAGGCGTTAATTTTTACTGAGGAAATAATTTATGTGGGATCAAAGATACAGCGAAGCCGGTTTTGCGTACGGAGAAGCCGCAAACGATTTTTTGAAATTGCATTTCAAGCATATCCCCAAACGGGGGCGGGTGCTTTGCTTAGCCGAAGGCGAGGGTCGTAATGCTGTCTTTTTAGCCCAGCAAGGCTATCAAGTAACCGCGGTCGATCAATCGCAAGTGGGATTAGAAAAGGCACAAGACTTAGCCGCTAAACAAGGTGTTGCCATAGAAACGGTTGTGGCGAATCTGTCTGAATTTGATTTGGGTAAAGATTGCTGGGATGGCATTGTATCTATTTCAGCGCATGTACCCGCGGATCTTCGCCAGCAATTGCATCAGCAGTCTGTGCTGGCCTTAAAAGCCGGTGGTGTGTTTGTATTAGAAGCTTATACGCTCAAGCACCTAGAGCTGGATGGTGCCGGTGGCCCACCTCCTTCGCAAAAAGATATGTTTATGTCTGCACAAGGGTTGAAACAAGAGTTGTCGGGTTTGAATTTTGAAATCGCTACGGAAGTAGAGCGTGATATTTCAGAAGGTAAATATCACGTAGGTCACAGCGCTGTCGTGCAGGTAGTGGCAAAAAAATCATAATCCACGGCCCCGCATGCATCTTGTTAAATAATAAAGGCCTCAGCTAATTATCTTCATGATCACTTAGTTGAGGCATTTATGTATTTAAAACGTCATTAAAGTAATTTTAACATGATGACGAGTTGAGTTTTATAGCGAGTCATCGTGGCTCATCGCTTTTAAGAAAGCGACCATGTTATCGATTGTTTGCTGATCAAGTTTACGTCCTAATTGCAGTGAGCCCATTAACGAAACTGCTTCTTCTAGTGTTGTAACCTTGCCATCATGAAAGTAAGGCGCAGTTCGTGCAATATCGCGTAACATTGGTACTTTAACCGTCATTTTATCTTCAGGGTTTTGAGTTAGTTCCAAGCGACCTTGGTCTGCTTGGTTTTCGTAAGGATTAACAACTCCAAGCTTTTGGAACATGTTGCCACCCAAGGTTGAGCCTCTGTGACAAGCAATACATCCGGTGTTGATAAAGGCTTGTAAACCGTCTTTCTCTTGTTGGTTTAATGCGTTTATGTCGCCCTTCATGTAAACATCAAAGCGATCTTTGGTAATCAGGGTGCGCTCAAACGCCGCAATGGCATGAGCAAGGTTGTCGTAATTAATAGCATCATCGCTATTAAAAGCGGCTTCAAAATCTTGCTGATACTCTGTAATTCCCGATAGTTTTTCTATCACTTGATCTGCTGAAGGCATTCCCATTTCTACGTGATTTAAAATAGGTCCTTTAGCTTGAGCTTTTAGATCTGGCTCACGGCCATCCCAAAACTGAGCAAACTGAAAACCCGCATTCCAAACAGTGGGGGCGTTTCTGTTACCAAATCGACCGCTGACTGCACCGGCAGACACCTCAACGTTGTCGACACCTGTACCTGCGTTGGTTACGTCGTGGCAAGAGTTACAGGACTGCGTATTATTGATCGACAGGCGTTTATCCATGAATAATTTTTCTCCAAGAGAAATCAATTCGGGCGTGTCATTTTCTGAGCCTGGCATTGTGGCCGGAAGTGGGCCAAAAATTGCGTTTGCTTGTGCTTGTAACGAATCAGCTTGTGCTGCTACACCGGACACTATGAAGGCGGCTGTTAACGCAATATTTTTTAAGGTTTTAAGCATGGGAGTACCTATTTTTATCAATATTAATAACTAGGTTAGCAATTTTTAACATTAAGTAAAACGAATATATTACTAAATGAGCATATAGTTTGATTATTGCTGATATCTAGTAAATTTCTCTGATTTAGATCAACTTTTACAATCCGTTTTAGCGGAAGTATTTTGTTGTTATTAGATGAAATTATCTTGTGTTAGTAACAAGGCTAATATATACGTATTGCCTAACAATAAGACTGATAAACCCGTCTGTTTTGAGTGTTGTATTAGAGTTTACTGTTGGCGTGTGGATTCAAATTTAACCGTTTTTTTGTTTTACATTTTGAGAGCTGTATGACTGAAGAATCAGAGCATAAACTTAATTTACGACACTTAACCCTTGATGATTTTGCTGACATCAAAAATCTAATGGATGCAGTCTATCCAGGTTTAGGAGGCGCTTGGCCAGAAAAAAAATTCCGTGCACAGCTTAAAGTATTCCAAGATGGTCAAATCTGTATAGAAGACCATGGTGTGGTGGTTGCCGCTGCGTTCAGTGTGATTGTTGATTACGATAAGTTTGGTGATCAGCATACCTATGACCAAATTACCGGCGATGCTTACCTAACAACTCACGACCCATTGGGCGATGTGTTGTACGGCGTTGATGTATTTGTTTCTCCCGATTATCACGGTATGCGTTTAGGGCGTCGTCTTTATGAAGCGCGTAAAGAGCTTTGTCAGAACCTAAACCTAAAAGCGATTGTTGCGGGTGGACGCATTCCTAATTATCAAAATCATGCGGACAAACTGACCCCTCAAGCTTATATCGAACAAGTTAAGCGCAAAGAACTTTATGATCCGATTTTAACCTTTCAATTATCGAATGAGTTTGACGTTAAGCGGGTGATAAAAGGCTATTTGCCAGAAGATAAAGAATCTCATGGTTATGCGACGCTTTTAGAGTGGACCAACCTGTATTACGACCCAGAAAAAGCAGCGCTAATCGGTGCAGAAAGAACCAGTGCGCGTATTGGTTGTGTGCAATGGCAGATGCGTCCGTTTAACTCGGTCGATGAACTGATTCAGCAGGTTGAATTCTTTATTGATGCCTTATCAGATTATCAGTGCGACCTTGCGCTATTCCCAGAGTTTTTTAATGCACCGTTAATGGGCATTGATAACCATAAAAATTCGATCGACTCGATTAAAGCATTAACCGAATACAGTGCTGAAATTGTGGAGTCGATTTCTAAGCTGGCGGTTTCGTACAATATTAACGTGATCGCCGGTTCTATGCCGGTTTTAGAAGATGATGAGTTGTTAAACGTCTCTTATCTATGTCGTCGTGACGGTACCGTAGAAACGCAATATAAGTTGCACCCAACACCTTATGAAAAACGTGCTTGGATTATGCAGGGCGGTAATGAGCTAAAAGTGTTTGATACCGACTTTGGTAAAATCGGCGTCCTGATTTGTTACGACGTTGAGTTTCCTGAATTGGCGCGTTTACAGTCTGAGCAAGGCATGCAAATGTTGTTCGTACCATTTTGGACAGACACCAAAAATGGCTACCTACGGGTTCGTTGTTGTGCACAAGCTCGCGCGATTGAAAACGAATGCTATGTGGCTATTGCGGGCAGTGTGGGCAATTTACCCAAGGTTGATGGTGCAGATATTCAGTATGCTCAGTCTGCGGTGTTTTCGCCGTCTGATTTCTCGTTTCCTCATGATGCGATCATGGCAGAAACAACGCCTAATACCGAGATGACCTTAATTGTTGATTTGGATTTAGAGAAATTGAATAAGCTGCAAAACGAAGGGTCTGTTAGAAACTATCTAGACCGTCGCCGCGATCTTTATAAGGTCGAGTGGTTGGGTAAGGAGTAATAGTAAATTTTACTTGTTAAGCCTTTTTGTGTCTGTAATAGGTGATTAATCGCCTATTTGGCGCAAAAGTGCTTAATAAGGTTGCAACTTAGTTTAAATCTGGCAAATTGGTGAGTGTGTAATTGATAAAATTAATGCTGTTAAAAGCAATTTTCAGTATTTTACCAAGCAGTTACCGAATTTATTCTCAGTATTTCTATTGAATAATCTATTTCTTTGAATTAGCTGGCTTTGTTACAGCATCGTTTAGTTAGCGTAAACTGCCTAGCTATTTTTCTTTTGTGCAATCACTAAGCACCTAAGTCTCACAAAATACAATGACTCATATACATGAGTATCACCTTTAATTAAGGAGCATCTTGCAGTGCAGGACAAAATTACCTTAGTAGTCGAATACCTAAATGAAGTAAAAACACGTTGCACATTTAATGCTGCTGCTCAAGCTCTCGGAATCACGCCGCAGGCGCTAAAAAAAGAGTTAGGCGAAGCACGTGCTGAGGTTTCTTGGTTTGTTAGCCCAACTTCTGGTGAACCAATGCGTTATACCGATGAGCAAAAGCACCCTGAGCTTTATCGTACTTCTCGTATCATTACCGCTGCCAGCGTTTTAAAGCGCAACTTGTCTTTATAATATTTATTTTTTCTTAGTAAATTAACGGCTTTAAAGGGTATCAGATTGGCATTTTTTACCCTTAAAATTGACCTGCCAAAGTCGTCACTTACTCTTGCAATTCTTCAAAGTCATACCAGGAAAACGCTCTATTTTTCTTATTTTATCTCCCAAAAAAGACTATTTTAGCTGATTTTTGCTTACCTAAAATGCTCTGCAGGCACCATGGTATAAGGGTTTGAAGTTATTAATAGATCAACTACTGTAATGAAAAGAAAAAAACTTTATAATGGCCGCCCTAATTTTTTTAACCCTTTATTGATAAATAGATAGAGATACCTTTATTGATTAACTTTCAGGCCTAAAATATTTATGACGTATATTCACGACACAATTTCTGATCTAAAGCGTACAAGTCCAGCACAAAGTGAATTCTACCAAGCGGTAGAAGAAGTTTTAGATTCGATTGAACCACTGCTCGAAGGAACACCTCGTTACCAGCAACAAGCTATCATTCAGCGTATGATTGAACCTGAGCGTCAGATCATGTTCCGTGTACCTTGGATGGACGATAACGGTGAAATTCAAGTAAACAAAGGCTATCGTATCGAATTTAATTCGGCATTAGGGCCTTATAAAGGTTGATTGCGTTTTCACCCAAGTGTAAATGCCAGCATTATTAAATTTTTAGGTTTCGAACAAATTTTTAAGAATGCACTTACAGGTTTATCGATTGGCGGTGGTAAAGGTGGTGCGAACTTTGACCCTAAGGGTCGTTCAGACGCTGAAATCATGCGTTTTTGTCAGTCTTTCATGACAGAATTGTATCGTCACATTGGCCCAACTACTGATGTTCCAGCAGGTGATATTGGTGTAGGTGCACGTGAAATTGGCTATATGTTTGGTCAGTATAAGCGTATTACCGGTCGCTACGAAGGCGTATTAACGGGTAAAAGCCTGTTATGGGGTGGTTCTTTGGTGCGTAAAGAAGCGACGGGTTATGGTGCTGTATATTTTGCAGAATACATGCTTGAAGCACGTGGCGATTCTTTAAAAGGTAAGAAGTGCTTAATTTCAGGTGCCGGTAATGTTGCAATTTATGCGATGGAAAAACTGTATCACCTTGGCGCTACCCCGGTTAGTTGCAGTGATTCTCGTGGTGCTATTTACCATGAAAAAGGCATCGATCTTGAGTTGTTAAAAGACCTTAAAGAAGTACGTCGTGTTAGCTTAGAAAAATACCTTGAAGTGCATACTGATGCGCAATATGTGCCGATTAGTGATTACCCAGAAAACGGTAATGCGATATGGCGCTTTAAGGGTGACGCGGCGTTCCCATGTGCGACTCAGAATGAATTGAGTGGTGACGATGCCCAGGCTCTATTAGCAAATGGCTGCGTTGCTGTCAGCGAAGGTGCAAACATGCCTTCTACGCAAGAAGCTGTTGATGCTTTCATTGAAGCTAAGATTTGTTATGGCCCAGGCAAGGCTGCCAATGCTGGCGGAGTTGCAACAAGTCAATTAGAAATGGCTCAGAATGCCAGCATGCAGCACTGGACTTTTGAAGAAGTTGACGAAAAATTAAAAGCTATTATGAAAAATATCTTTGATACCGCTAACGAAACTTCAATTGAATTTGGCCAGCCTGGTAACCTAGTATTAGGTGCTAACATTGCGGGCTTCAGAAGAGTAGCTGATGCGATGATTGAGCAGGGTGCTGTTTAACACGTTATTAAATTGTTAAATTGCGATCAATAAAAAACGACAATTGCACTAGTTTTATAGTAGTGTCATTGTCGTTTTTTTGTTTTCAGTGATAAAAATGTAAGGTGTAACATGCCCAAGGCAAGTGAAATTAAAAAGAATGCTGCTGTTGAGTACAATGGTAACGTTTACATAGTAAGAGACATTGATCGCTCGGTTCCGCAAGGACGTGCGGGTGGCAGTATTTACCGCATGCGTATGTACGATGTAGTCACTAGTAATAAAATAGATGAAACCTTCAAAGATTCCGATACATTGAATCTTGCTGATTTGATTCGTCGCCCTGTGACTTTCTCATACTCAGACGGTAACGAATATGTGTTTATGGACAGTGAAGACTATTCTTCATACAGCATGAACCAAGAAAATATAGAAGATGAGTTGCTGTTTATCAGTGAAGCAACAGAAGGCTTGTTGGTGGTTATTGTCAACGATTCTCCTGTAGGTTTGCAGTTACCGGCGACAGTGGATCTAGAAATTACTGAAACAGATCCTTCTTTAAAAGGGGGGTCTGCTACAGCACGAACAAAGCCAGCCTTATTATCTACCGGCTTAACAGTTCAGGTGCCAGAGCACATATCGACCGGTGAGAAGATTAAGGTAAATGTTGAAGAGCGCAAGTTTGTTAGTCGTGCTTAATCAATACCTTTGATAAAAGTATCTGTCGAGCAATGTGACAAGAGAAATGCCAGCAGCTAAGCGGGCATTTCTCGTGTGAAATATTTTAAGACGGCATTTTAAGTAATGCCTGCTGAATCCATTGCTGCATTTGGTTTGCGGGTAAAGCGCCCGCTAAACGATCTACTTCTTGGCCATTGCGAAAAACAACCAGTGTAGGAATACTGCGAATATTCATTGTTGCAGCAAGATTTTCTGCGTTAACCGTATTCACTTTTGCAAATAAAGCTTGGTCTTTCATCTGTTCTGATACTTGCGCATAAGCCGGCGCCATCGCTTTGCATGGACCACACCAACTTGCCCAGAAGTCGACGACTACGGGCATGTCATTTTTTGTGGTGTACTTAGTAAACTGATTTTCGTTTAGGTCGATTGGTGTGCCTTGCCAAATGGTTTGTTTGCATTTTCCGCATTGGCCTTCGCTGGCGTTACGGTCTGCCGGTATTCGGTTGGTCGCATGACAATGTGAGCAGACGATTAGCATAAATAAACTCTCTATATTCCAAATGGGTTATAAATACTTTATAAGGCCGCTTTTACTTTATTCAAGTGAGCTACAAATTCTTCTTTGTCCATTTCACCTAAAATGCGTAACTTATCTAACTCACCTGCAGTGCTGAAAAACAGCATGCTTGGAGGGCCAAATAAATTAAAATTGGTCATTAATTCAACTTGTTCTGGGGTTTGTTCAGTCACATCAACTTGCAACCACAGCAGTTCTGGCCAATGTTGTTGTATATCTGTGTGATGAAATACGTTTTTTTCCATTACTTTGCAGGCAATGCACCAGTCAGCGTAATAGTCGAGCATCACAGCACCATTGGGGTTAGCGGCTAAATGGTTCTTAATTGCTGCATCCAGTTGCGTTTGATTGGCAATATTCTCAAACGGGCTGGCATCCATATGAGTACCCGCTTGATTGCCCATAGTTTGAATTGTGTTGTTGTTAGCCAGTGGTTTCAGCGGATCGTCATTACCTTGGAGTGCGCCGATCAGTGCAATAATACCGTAGCTTAAAACAACAAAAGAAAACCCTTTTACGGTGCGTTTAATGCCCGACGAGTGTGAATCTAGTGGTTCAATCGCACCCAAATAAACACCATATACAATAGCTAAAACAGCCCACATCGCCAAAATGAGTGTGGCATCTAAGAAGCGTGATAATAGCCAAATGGCGACGCCGATTAACAAAATACCAAAGAAAGATTTAATCTGATCCATCCAGCCACCGGCTTTGGGCATCATAGAGGCTCCCGAAGTACCAAGTATAATTAATGGTGTGCCCATGCCTAAGCCTAGGGCCAATAACGCACTGCCACCTAACCAGGCGTCGCCAGTGGTACTCAAATAAACCAAGGCACCTGCTAGTGGTGCAGAGACGCAAGGAGATACTACGAGTGCAGACAGAACACCCATTAAAAAGACACTGATTAAGCTGCCTCCTTTTTGTTTCTGATTGATGTTATTTAAGCGATTGCGCAAGCCGCTGGGTAACTGCAGTTCGTAAAGACCAAACATGGATAGTGAAAGTACTAGGAATAAAACGGCGAAAATGGTCAAAATCCAAGGGGTTTGCATCCACGCTTGGATATTGGCCCCCGCGCCCAATAAGCCTACCGTAACCCCTGCCACGGCATAAGTAATCGCCATACCCAGTACGTAAGTTGTAGATAAGACAAAGCCTTTTGCAGGTGTGTGTTTTTGTTGGCCAATTACGATACTAGTTAAAATGGGCACCATGGGTAATACGCATGGGGTAAAGGTTAGGCCTAAACCAAGAATAAAGAATAAACCGACAACGCTTAGCCAAGATTTGCCCTCTATCCAGCTGTCGTTTTTTGTAGAAGGCTCCGATGAAGGCTCCGTTACTGTTATATTGTTCGATTGTATAGGCGACGCAGCAACCGCTAACCAGTCGATATCAAAGTCAATTTTCTGCGGCGGGTAGCAAAGTCCTGCATCGGCGCAGCCTTGAAAGCCAAGGTGGGTAGCTGTGTTGGGTGAGAGTTGCTTTAGGTCGAATTGCGTTTCTAATGTGCCATAAAAAACATTTACTTCACCAAATGCTTCGTCGTGCTTCAAAATGCCTGGCATGGAGTAGTTGCTTGCAGAAAACTTTTGCTTGCCTTGCTTTAGTTCGATTTTATCTTGATATAAATAATATTCGTCCGCTGTTTCCCAAATAACAACCAGCTGATTTCCTTGTTGTTCTATTTGATAAGGAAAGGCTTCTGTGACCGGTAAAAATTTAGGTTCAGAAGTTATCAGCTTGTCGAGAATACTCGCCTGTGTAGAGCTGATGCTCAGTAGTAGGCTCATTAAAATAAAGCAGAAGCGGGTGTAAGCCATGTTAGGCTCCTGTAAAATCAGTATTGCCTTAACACACAATTATGTTGCTAAAGGCTAGGTATTTCGTTCAATGGCGATGCGTGCCAAATGATGAAGTGCTTCTTTGGCATCGCTATCGTCTAATAAGCTCAAACTTTGCTGAGCAAGTTCAACATGCTTGCGGGCAATCTGTTTGGTGTAGTCCAAAGATCCGCAGCTATTTACTATTTCTAAAATTGCATCAATGTCTTCTAAGCCACCTTTGCGAATGGCTTTGCGAATAAGTTTGATCTGGTCATCGCTGCCAACACGCATAGCATGAATCAAAGGCAAAGTTGCTTTACCCTCAGCCAAATCATCCCCCACGTTTTTACCCATGGTTTCAGCGTCGCCTTCGTAATCCAATACGTCATCAACCAGTTGAAACGCCATTCCTAAGTGATGGCCGTATTCTTTTAAGGCATTTTCTTGTTCTGGATTTGCGTTACATAATACTGCCGCAGAATGGGTAGACGCTTCGAATAACATAGCGGTTTTACCCTTGATCACATCCATGTACTGTTCTTCGGTGGTATCTGGATTTTTACTATTAACCAACTGCAACACTTCGCCTTCAGCGATAACGCAAGTCGAATTGGATAAGATTTTCATAACCTTTAAGTTTTCTAACTCAACCATCATCTGAAAAGAGCGAGAATATAAAAAGTCACCAACCAAAACACTGGGAGCGTTGCCCCACTTTTCGTTTGCAGTTGGATTACCACGACGCATGTCTGAAGTGTCTACAACATCATCATGTAATAAAGTGGCAGTGTGAAGGAATTCGATCACAGTCGCGAGTTTATTTGCCGCAAAGCCAGAAGAAGCCAAGGCTTTAGCTGTCATGATCACTAATAAAGGACGTAAGCGTTTACCACCACTAGAAACAATATAATCGGCAATCTTTTCAACCAGCGGAACACGAGAAGTCAGTTGTTCGCGTATCAGGGTGTCAACGTCAGCAAAATCTTGCTCGATGATGGCGTAAATGTCTTTAACCTGCATGGCTGAAATTATGCCTATTTTGATAAAATGTGAGTTAGAAGAGTTGAATAGAAAACAGGCCGTCAATGCTAGGGCTAAGGGCTTAACGTGTCAAGTAAAGCGGCAATTAATGAGCTTGCTTCGGTGGCGTGACTGGGTTACAATCTCGCGCCCCGAAATTCCGTTCTCTACAATATTGGAAACCAGAGTGT
>CAJXUK010000022.1 GCA_913061435.1 uncultured Thalassolituus sp.
ATAAATCTACCGAGGTCGTTGTTTTTGCCCCAGCAACCGCAGCATGCACACTGGCAGTGGCGGTATAACAGAACAAGTTTAAGAAACGCTGACCTTTAGCGATTGAGGCGATATTCAAACGCGTTGGACGGTGATCCAAGAACAAACCGGTGTCTAAGTAATCGTGCAGATTAACCCAGATCTTAGCGTTACCTTCAATCACTTCCATACGGCGAGCTTCAGCTTCTTGCTGGAAATCACCACGACGTTGATACTGCTTTTTACCCGACTGACGTTCACGGCGTTTTAAAACAATGCTCTCAGCAGGAATACCCGTGACTTCTGGCAATACTGCTAAAATATCCAAAATACGGCGTTCAGCTTTGTCTGGGTCAATGGTCTTGGGGGCAACATATTCTTGTACGTGCAAGCAATCGTTATACCTATCAATGGCAACTGAATATTCTGGCAAATCCGCATCATAAATGCGGTAACAGGTAATATTTTCGCGCTTCGCCCATTTTTTTAGAGGTTTAAGATTTTTTTTAAGGCGGTTAGCAAAGGCTTCAACAGGCCCACGAATCGAGGTGGTCAATTCAACCATTGAGCGCTCATCACAAGCATTAAATACCAAGAACACACAAGGGATCGCACCGTTATACAAACTGTATTTTTTATGCAGTGGGCGACGAATGCTGCGTGCCAAGTCAACGTTACCCGTAATCATCGCCATGCCCCAATCAGGCAAGGTGGCACGAGTGACTTCGTTTAATTCGTTATACAAGGGGGCAAGTTGAGGCAGTTCACTTAAACGCTCGCCATAAGGCGGATTACAAATAATTAACCCTCCCTTTTTTATGGCTTTCTCACGTAACCACAACTGCTGAAACGGCTTGGATTGAATTTGCACCTTCTCGTCTAATACTTCATCACCCGTACCGGCGCGAGAAAAGTTAGATAAGGTCGCTTCAATTTGCTCAGGGTTGCTGTCGTAACCAAAAAACTGGCTTTCTAAATTAGCAAGGCCTTTTGTTCGTCGCTGGCGGGCTTCAACAACAATCTCTTGCCATAACGTGCGGTTGTGCATTTTTAAGGTTTCAAAACCCTGAACTTGTCGGTTTAAGCCTGGGGCAATATCTGCCGCCATCAATAAACCTTCAATCAGCAAGGTGCCCGAGCCACACATAGGATCCAGCAGGTTCTCACCTTTCGCCGCTCGCTCTGGCCAACCAGCACGCACTAACAAAGCAGCGGCTAAATTTTCTTTTAACGGTGCTTGCCCAGGCATTAAACGATAACCACGCTTGTGCAAACTGTCACCGGCAAAGTTTAAACTAATCGTAATTCGACCGTGGCGCAGTTGAACTTCAATTTTAACGTCGGCGTCTTTAGAGACATCTGGGCGTGACCCTAAATCGGCACGAAAACGATCACAGATCGCATCCTTGATCTTCTGCGCACCAAATTGGGTATTGTTTACAAACTCAGACTTACCATGAAAATCGATTCGAATGCTGTTATCAACGCTGAATAATTCTGACCATGGGATGTCGTACGCCACTTCATACATCTGGTCTACATTGTCTACCTGACATTCTTTCAGGGGCAGTAATAAACGTGTTGCAAGTCGGGTCCACAAACAAAAACGATAAGCCAATTCAAGGTCACCCAACCAGCGTACACCCAGATGATTTTCTTTAATCACCTCGCCACCTAACTGTCTGATTTCATCGGCTAAAAGCTGTTCTACGCCCTTTGGACACACCGCAAAAAGCTCTTGAGGTTGTCCTTTTGTTAATTCTTGCATGCTCTGCACACCTAATATGTCAAATAACTGATTGTATTAAGAACCAGTTTTTATAGAAAAAAATGATTGTTAACAGCCGCCGCTTTAACGCGTACAACTGATTGTGGCATTTGCTTAAACTCTTTTATTCAAACAACGAGAATCATTAAGAGTCTAGCAGATTGACTGTTTTCAATAATGCGAGTGAGGATACTCTATGAAGAAACAGAAACGTGATCAGCAGCAACGCGCTTTTACCCGCGGCTATATTGCCGGCGCCGAACGTAAATCTAAAGATCTTGCCCCAGCGGGCTCAGCCCATGAATCATGGATGTCAGGCTGGCGCGAAGGTCGATCAGATAACTGGGACGGAATGACCGGCATTGCTGGCATTCACAGACTAACACTCTAAAGCCCTGTAAAATTAGGCTGTTTCATCACTAACTAGAATGATCTAACTAGAATGATTTAACTAAATGCTACCTAATTAAATCCACCAAATTTAAAGAAGAAAACCCAGCATTGTTCTGGGTTTTCTTTTGTCTGCTTACTCTAATATTCACTTACTTGTCAGTGGCCATTTGGGCCGCAATTGCATCGACACATTCACGTATTAATTCTGGACCACGATAAATAAAGCCGCTGTAAATCTGAATAAGCTGAGCACCGGCGTCGATTTTATCAACCGCACCTTCACCGTCTAAAATACCACCCACACCCACAACCGGTAACTTACCAGCCAATGCCTTCACCAAGGCTTCTACAGTTTCGGTAGCCGACTCTTCAAGTGGCGCACCACTAAGACCACCAGCTTCACTTGCAAACTTTTGCCCTTCTACGCCTTCGCGAGACAAGGTAGTATTGGTTGCGATCACGCCATCAATGTTATTTTTGATCAGAGTTTCGGCCACCAGCGCAACATTATCATCATCCATATCGGGTGCGATTTTAACCAATACTGGCTTATAGCCAAACGTTTCTGCTAATTCTAATTGGCGTGCTTTGATCGGTGCTAACAGCTCGTCTAAGGTATCGCCAAACTGCAAATCACGCAGCCCTGGAGTGTTAGGAGAAGAAATATTCACCGTAATATAAGTCGCGTACTGATACACCTTATCCATACAAATCAGATAATCATCAACGGCTTTATCAACCGGAGTATCAAAGTTTTTGCCAATATTGATGCCTAATACACCCTTAAACTTGGCCTTTTTAACTTGCTCAACAAGGTGATCAACGCCCTTGTTATTAAAACCCATGCGATTAATGATCGCTTGTTTTTCTGGAATCCTAAATAATCGCGGCTTAGGGTTACCTGGCTGCGGGCGCGGCGTAATCGTACCAATTTCAATAGAACCAAAGCCAAGGCAAGCAAACGCATCGATATAATCGCCGTTTTTATCCAAACCAGCCGCCAACCCCACTGGATTAGGGTATTTAATGCCCATTACTTCTACCGGACAATCTGGAATTTTCGGAGCCATACGTGATAATAAAGACAAACGCTCAGCCGCGCCCAACATATCAAGACCCAATTCATGAGACGTTTCACCGCTCATTGTAAACATGAGTTTTCGTACCAGAGAGTACCAATCGAGACCTGACATTATCTTCGCCTTTTGAGTTCTGCTTAAAGAAGTGCGCACACGCTTAAAAATCGCGCGTAATTATAAGCCAAACCGGCTTATTTATAAACGATTAAAGTGGATAAGCGGTATTGATATATATTACGACAAACGCGAAATGCTATTGAATTTGTTGTTGCTGTCGAAAGTAATTTGAAAGGTACCGTGGATACCTTCATGGCCGACCACATTCTTTAAAATAACCGCAGGAAAGCGCACAATTCTGCCATCTGTTGCCGTGGCTACAACTGTCTGTACCTGACCTTGATAAAAGGTTAAGTAATCATCGCGGGAAATATGTAAGGTAACAATGATGTCTTTCATGGGCGAAATAATAGCCAAGCTACGGTATTTCGACAAGCGTTAAGCTGATAGAATGCATCATGACTACTACTCAAGAAAACACTCAACACACACAAAAACCAACAACTGTAGAAGATTCTTCTGACAGTTTAATTAATTTATTGCACCGAGCTTGGCAAACACGCGATGAATTTAAACAGCAATGGCAACAAGAACATACCAACTGTTATCGAATCTTTCACGGAACCAATGAAGGACTCCTAGGAACAACCCTAGATCGTTACGGCTCACTGCTGATTTTACAAACCTTTCACCATTCTTTATCCGACAACGAACTCCAGCAAGTACAGAGTTTTGTTGATGATACTTTTCCTAGTTTACACCTCACCTACAACGATCGCAGTGATAATAATTCGCGGATTCAGGCTAGCCCTAAAAATGCTGATAATCTCGATAGACGCAGCGTAGAAGCCCTTGAACTCGGTATTAAATATTGTATTCAAGGGCGTCATAGCGGCCAAGACCCTTGGTTATTTTTAGATTTGCGAGCGGGCAGACGCTATGTAAAAGCGCACAGCAAAGACAAAACAGTGCTAAATTTATTTTCTTACACTTGTGGTATTGGCAGCGCAGCAGCAGCCGGTGGTGCTAAGCGCGTAGTGAATGTCGATTTTGCTGAGTCTTCGTTAGCGGTAGGTAAAGAAAACGCCCAGTTGAACAACTTTCAACAGATTGAGTTCATTCAATCAGATGTATTTCCGGCGATAAAACAATTCGCCAATATGCCCATAAGCGTTCGCCGGGGTAAAAAGCTACCAAAATACCCAAAACATAAGCCCGAACAATTTGACCTAGTCTTTTTAGATCCACCAAGGTGGGCAAAGAGTGCGTTTGGCACCGTTGACCTAGTGCGTGATTATCAAGCGTTATTTAAACCCAGCTTGCTAGCAACCAAAGACGGCGGACAATTAATTTGCTGTAATAATGTCGCCCAAGTTGATCGTGAAGAATGGTTAGAATCCTTAAAGCGCTGCGCTATTAAAGCGGGCAGACCGTTAAAAAGCATCGAGGTAATATTACCCGATGCTGATTTCCCCAGCCCAGATGGCAACCCTCCTTTGAAGATTGCCATTTGTCAGCTTTAATAGGCAGGTTATTTAACCAACATTAGCCGCAATCTTGGGACTGATGGCGACTGGCTTGAGCAAGATCCAAGAGTTCGCGCAACGCCACCGAATACATAGCATATTCCGCCTTATCTGAAGCATGAAGCTCATCCAGCATGCGCTGCCAGCGATTCATTAAATGTGGATGAGATGTTTGCCATTGTTCCATTAGTTGCGGCACAGGAGTGTCATTACTCTCTTCTGTACTGAGCACAGATACGGTTAGCGATCGTAATTGCCAATCCATATCATCACGGAACGCTTCTCGAGCCAATACCTGCCAGTGGGTGCTAGCTTCCAAGTTATTGATTTGTTCTAAGAACCAGTTCAATGATAAGGATTCACCGACACAGAAATAGGCCTCGGCAACTCGCTCTAGCGGCCGCTGTGTTTGCTGCGACGCTTCAATAATCCCCAAGGTTGCAAACAAAGAACTGGCACCCGCCGCTAGCGTAGCAACAGTATCGGGAACACCCTGCTCGGTGTAATCATCAAACCGTTGTTGCCATGCTTGCTGAGTTGAGCCTTTAAGCCATTGAGACAAGTTAGCCCGAATAGCATCGGCACTTTCTTTAAACACAGCCACTTCGTGGGCCACATCCATATCAGAGCGGCGATTGCGCAAAAACCAGCGACTCGCACGCCTGACCAAGCGCATTAGCCGACTCATCATATCCGCCTGAACATCGCTAGAAACCTGATAATCCAATGCTTCAATTTGAGACCACAAATCTTTTAGACCAAACACATCGCGCGCCGCCACATAAGCCCTTGCCACCTCAACAACGGTTGCCCCCGTGGATTCGGTTAAACGATTAACAAAAGTAATGCCCATGTAATTAACCAAATCATTAGCTAATTGAGTGGCTACTATTTGTGAACGCAGCTTGTGATTCATCACCGGGCCATGGTACTCATCCACCAACTTTTGTGGAAAAGCGGTTTCTACAATGCTGCTTAAATACGCATCTTGATCAATTTCTGAGCAATCTAACTGCTCTTTTAAATCGGCTTTAGCGTAAGAAATCAATACCGAAAGCTCGGGCTTTGTTAACCCCAGTCCTTTACTCTTTCGTTCTGCCAAGAGCTCGTCGCTGGGCAAATATTCTAGTGCACGGTTTAACTTGCCTGCTTTTTCAAAATCCTCGATCAAGGATACGTAATCATCTAGCCGCTCTTTGCATTCGCGATAAGCTAACGAGATTGCTTGAGTTTGGCGATAATTGCTCATCAAAACAGAGTCAGCCACGGCGTCGGTCATATCCATAAACAATTGATTACGCTGTTTCATGGTCATATCACCCGCGGCCACCAGCTCATTTAACATGATCTTGATGTTCACTTCGTGATCCGAACAATTAACCCCACCAGCATTGTCTATAAAGTCGGTAAACGATGCCCCACCTGACAGAGCATAATCCACTCGACCCAATTGGGTCATACCCAGGTTACCGCCTTCGCCAATAACCTTAGCGCGCACCTGGTTACCATTAATGCGTAAAGCATCAGTGGCCTTATCACCAACATTAGCATGAGACTCTCGGCTACCTTTGATGTAAGTGCCGATTCCACCGTTCCAAATCAAATCGACGGGAGCTAATAATAACGCCTTGATCAAATCGTTGGGGGCGAGTGAATCTTCTTTAATCGCAAAACGTTGTTTCATTTGCGGATTAATTTGGATGGTTTTAGCACTGCGTGAAAACACCGCACCACCTTCAGATAACAAAGATTTATCAAAATCATCCCAAGTTGAGCGTGGCATTTCAAACAAGCGTTTGCGCTCGGCAAATGTTAAAGCAGCATCCGGATTAGGATCTATGAATATGTGCATGTGGTTAAAGGCTGCGGTTAAGCGCGTTTTATCGGACAACAGCATGCCATTACCAAAAACATCACCCCCCATATCCCCAATGCCTACTGCAGTAAATTCTTCTTGCTGAACATTCAGCCCTTTTTCTCTAAAGTGTCGCTGCACCGACACCCAAGCACCGCGGGCAGTGATTCCCATTTTTTTATGGTCGTAACCAATAGTGCCACCAGAAGCAAAAGCATCGCCCAACCAAAAGCCACGCTCAACAGCGATACCGTTAGAAATATCTGAAAAAGTAGCTGTGCCTTTATCTGCAGCCACCACCAGATAGACATCATCTTCGTCATGACGAACCACATCCGTTGGTGGCACTACCTGCCCTTCAACTAAGTTGTCAGTCACATCTAATAACGAACTGATAAAGGTTTTGTAACAATCAATACCTTCTGCCAACCACTGATCTCGCGTCATCTCGGGCTTTAACGTTTTGGCAACAAACCCGCCTTTAGCGCCCACCGGCACGATCACCGCATTTTTTACCTGCTGTGCTTTTACCAAACCCAGCACTTCGGTACGAAAATCCTCATTACGATCAGACCAACGCAATCCGCCGCGAGCCACCTTACCACCGCGTAAGTGCACCCCTTCAACCTTGGGTGAATAGACAAATATTTCAAACATAGGCTTAGGCAGTGGCATGTCACTGATTTGATGCGGGTCGAGCTTAAACGAAATATAATCTTTGGCGCTGCCATCGCTGTTGCACTGATAAAAGTTGGTACGAAGAGTGGCTTTAATTAATTCAATAAACCGACGCACAATGCGATCTTCGTTTAACTGCTCAACACCATCAAGCGCAGCCATAACCTGCTGTTCAACAACGGCAAACTGTTCGTTGCGATATTCGCTTGTCCATGCTTGCGCAACCTCAAAGCGGGTGGCAAAAGCCGACACTAACAAACGGCTGATATCAATATACCGAGTTAGGGTTTCAGCAATGTATTCTTCACTAATACCAAAGCGTATCTGCTTCATGTAACGTGCGTAACCGCGCAGCATAGCGATTTCTCGCCAGCCAATTTCAGAGCCTAATACCAGCTTATTAAAACCATCACTTTCCGCTTTACCATGCCAGATATTTTTAAACGTATCTTGAAACAGACCTTTAATTGACTGCATATCGATGCGCTCGGCTAAGGTGTATTCCAATAAGAAATTATGGATCCACACCTTACTGCCATTCTCAAAGTGCAATCCATAGGGATGCTCACCGATAACACGCAGCCCTAAGTTTTCTAAAATAGGTAACACATCCGATAAGGGTAAAACTTTATCGAGATGGAATAATTTAAAACGCAATTGGTTATCCCCTTCTTCGACTTCGCGATAAAAACTCATCGCAAGACCGTTTTCAGGGTGCAACCGTAAATTTTCGATGTGTTGAATATCCGCTACTGCAGTGCGCGCACCAAAATCTTCGAGGTACCCGGCAGGGAAAGCATTGCGATACAAGTGGTGATAACGATTACCTTTTTCTTCACCTACCTGTTCAACCAGAGCCGCGTGTAAATTATCGCCCCAGCTGCGAGCAACTTGCTGGATTTTTCGTTCGATATCTTGATGGTCAATGTCACCGCTTTCACTGCTGTTTAAACGTAAAACAAAATGCGTACGCGCTAACACTGATTCCGAAAAATAGGTGTTAAACTCGACAAACTTGGGATCACAAGCATCTTCTAATACGCCTTGAATTTTCATCCGTAATTCGGTGTTATAAATATCTCTAGGGGTGTAAACCATGGCGTATAAAAATTTGCCATAAGTGCCCTTACGGAAAAATGCCCGTGTTTGACGGCGCTCTTGAATATTTAAGATACCCAATGCCGTTGCGTAAATTTGTTCGGCACTGGATTGAATCAACTCATCTCGAGGATAAGTTTCTATAATGCGATCCATTTCTTTAGCATTATGACTGCTTTTTTCGAAGCCAGCTAATGACTTCACTTGTTGCAGCTTTTGCCGCACCAACGGAATATTACTCGGTGTTTCTATGTACACAATAGAAGTAAAAAGCCCCATAAAGCGAACGCCACCAATCACCTCACCTTGTTCATTAAACTGCTTGATCACCACATAATCTGGGTAAGCTGGGCGGTGAATTCGGCTTCGCTCTCCCGACTTAGAAAAGTTAATAATATTAGGAGAAAAAACAAAGTCCTGAATTTCTGAAGGTAAGGTTTCTAAATTATGACGATTGCTGTTGGCTTGGTGATAGCGAAAACTGCCCAGCTCTTGTGTTTCGTCACGAGTTAAAAATGTTTTTGCGCCTTTTTTCTCAATGGAAAATACATCGCAAGCCATAAAGGTAAAATGATCACTCGCTAACCAAGCCAAAAACTCTTGTGCTTCTTTTATTTCTTGCTTAGGTTTTTTACAGGGTAAATGATTCAAGGCATCACTTTGTTGTGCCAAGCGTTCTTTTAACGGTAAAAAATCTTCTACACAGTGACTGACCTCATGCACAATATTTGCCAAACTTTTGGCCAAATCATCCAGCAATTGCGAGTCGGTATGACGATCAACTTCGATATAAATTACCGCTTCTGCTTGGCTTTTTTCAGAAGGACTGTACAAGGGGGAAGTTGATTTTTTCTTGAACTTAGCATCTCGCTCTACATGAAGTACGCACGAATTGATTGAGTGAATAGACATTTCACGGCGATTAACTTCAATGCGTACCGAATCAATTAAAAATGGCATTTCTTTTGCCAACACTTCAATCACAGTATGGGTAGACTGCCAGCCATGGCTTTCAACATCGGGGTTAAACACCCTAACCTTAGGCTCTGCAATATTATTTTTTTGAATAAACTGCCAACAAGAAACCGTCGCTCCGTATAAATCTTCAGTATTCAGCGCTTGCAAGTCAGATGAAGGAGCACCGTCGTAATAAAGATCGGCAAACAGTTTGATACGCTGTGCTTGCTTTTTTTCATTACGCTCATCGATCAATCGATTAAGAGCGGTTAAATCTGCTTTGTTGTTTTTGTTTAAACCTGTCATAACCTATTCCTAAAACTGGCAATATAAATATAAAATATTGATAAAGCGCTTCCGTTAACTGCATTACAAATGCTTTCTTACAGAGTAGACCAAAACTCAGCAACTGAAGCGATTGCTGCTGAATAAAACGAGCTTTTTATGTTATCTATCAAAAGCCGCTTACATGACTATATTAGAACCCTAAATTTTTGCTATCTTCATTTCGTTTTGGACTGAATGTAAAGTAGTGTTAAGTTAACGAACTTTCTCGAATAGACACTCTCAGAAACATTGACCTGAGCGTCTCATTCAATAAAATCTGTATGAAATCAAATAATTACATCGTAAATAAAGCGAGTAGCAAATGCAGCAGGGATTCCAAAATTTACAGCAAGCATTAAGTGCCAACATTATTGGCCAGCAACATCTTATTGATCGTTTATTAATCGCCCTATTAGCCGATGGTCACCTGTTAGTTGAAGGCGCACCTGGTTTAGCTAAAACCAAAGCGATTAACGCCCTAGCCGATCATATTGAAGGCGACTTTAAACGCATTCAATTTACCCCTGATTTACTACCCGGTGATATTACCGGTACTGAAATTTACCGGCCCGAAGAAGGCACCTTTAAATTTCAACAAGGCCCTATTTTTCATAATCTAATATTAGCCGATGAAATTAACCGCGCCCCTGCGAAAGTGCAAAGTGCCTTGCTCGAAGCCATGGCTGAACGCCAAGTATCGGTAGGTGGGCAAACCATGCCACTGGAAAAATTATTTTTAGTAATGGCTACCCAAAACCCCATTGAGCAAGAAGGCACCTACCCCCTGCCAGAAGCTCAACTCGATCGTTTTCTTATGCATATTGTGATTGATTTCCCTGATGCAGAATCAGAAAAGCAAATACTGCGATTAGTGCGTGGTGAAGCTATGGAACATCCCCCAGTGCAAGGTGCGCGTATGTCGCAGAATGATATTTTTGCTGCCCGCCAAGAAACCTTACAACTGCATTTAAGTGAAACCGTTGAGCAATATATTGTTCAGCTGGTTATGGCTACGCGTTCGCCTGAACAGTATGGCGATGATATGGCAAAGTGGATTGAATATGGCGCTAGCCCAAGGGGCACCATTGCTCTTGAACGCTGCGCTCGTGCTCATGCTTGGCTCAACAACCGCGACTTTGTCAGCCCAGACGATGTACAGGCCATCGCCCACGATGTCTTGCGTCATCGCATTTTATTAAGTTTTGAGGCCGAAGCCAGTGGTATGACCACAAACAAAGTGATTAACGAGCTAATTACCCGCGTGCCCGTGTCTTAACGCTTTCAAACAGCACATGATAAAAAGCGCATTATAAAATGCACTGTATAAAAAGTTAGATCATAAACGCATTTAATGGCTCAAGGATAACTATGGCACAGGACACCTCTCAAGGTTTATCAGCGGGAGCAGAAATTAAAACCGATAATTTAGTGGCACTTCGCCACCTTGCTAATCTGTTGCCTATTCATAAGCAAAAAAAGGTTTTAAATGAGTTGAGTGGTGTTCACACTTCTAACTTACGGGGCCGTGGTGTCGACTTCTCTGAAGTGCGTGCCTATCAGCCCGGTGATGACATCCGCGCAATGGACTGGAGAGTCACTGCGCGTACTCAAAAACCTCATATTAAGGTCTTTAGAGAAGAACGTGAACGCCCCATCATGATTGTTTGCGACTTGCGTGCCAGTATGTTTTTTGGCACCCAGTACGCTTTTAAGTCGGTATTAGCAGCAGACATTGCCAGCTTATTTGCTTGGTCAGCGTTAAATAATGGGGATCGCATCGGCGCACTATTTTTTGACAATCAACGAGAAATTGATGTGAGACCCAAGCCCGGTCGTAAACAAGTACTGCATCTGTTGCACGAGCTGGCCGAATTCCATTCGCAGCAAGACCCTTTAACTCAAACCAACAGCCATCGCTTAGCCGATATGTGTCGTCATACCCGCCGTGTTACCAAGCCGGGCAGTACTCTGTATTTTATTTCAGATTGGCAATCATTTGATCAAGATTGTGAGCGTCAATTACATCAAATAAACAAACACAACGACGTTGTTGCGATTAATATTTTTGATGCGTTCGAACACAATATTTTACCCTTGGGAAGCTACCCCTTAACCGATGGTCAACAAAGAATGCAGTTAGAATGTTATTCCAACTCTCAAGGTAAAGAGCATCAAAGAGCTTTTCAACAGCGCCAACTAAATTTGAAAGATCGCATGCTCAAGCTGGGAATTCCAATCATCAACTTACAAGCGCAAGACGACATAATTAGCGAGCTGCGTAACGGCTTAGGTTTAAGCCAGGGTTTAATTAACAAAGGGAAACGCTGATGCAAATGAATCAGGGCCCTGCCCTTTCTCAACTAAAAGATATCCACTTACCCCCTGCTATCAGCGATTTCCCGATCGCTTTTGGTTGGTGGATTTTGCTGATTTTAGTAATGGTGTTAATCACCACGCTACTTTATTTATTTGTTAAGCAACGACAAAAGACAGCGGTTAAACGCATGGCACTGGCCTTATTAGATCAGCACTATACAGAATACAAAGCTCAGAAAAATGATGGTTTGTTTCTCCAACAATGCAATCAGATTTTAAAACGCTACTGCTTAAACCATTACCCGCATGCGGTAAGTTTGTCTGGACCTAACTGGGCCAATTTTTTAATTTGTTACAGCCAAAAAACCAAGTTCAGTGATGATGTAATCAATGCAATTAGCGTTGGGCTCTATCAAAAAAGCTGTAGTTACAAAGCTGATGATCTGTATCAAGCCTGCCGTAGCTGGCTAAAAAACAACAAGCCTTTTATTATCGAATCCGAGCAAGGAGCAACCCTATGATAGATGCTTCACCAATGGCTTGGTTAATGATTGAATGGCACTGGCCATGGGCATTTTATTTATTACCTCTGCCTATTGTGTTTTATTTACTGTTGCCCAAGGTAAAACTGCAAGAAGCTGCTCTTAAAGTGCCTAGCTTGTCGCTATGGAGTAACCATCAAACCAACACTGGGCTGAACAGCAATTCATCTTGGCCATCTTTTTTGCTACCCAGCTTATTATGGCTCTGTTTAGTGGCCACACTCGCACGCCCACACATATTGGGTGATGTTGTTGAACTACCGACCTCTGGCCGCGACCTAATTTTAGCGGTGGATATTTCAGGGAGCATGGATATCGAAGACATGCAATGGCAAGGCAAGCCTGTTAACCGTTTGTTCACAGTTAAAAATGTACTCAATGACTTTATTCAAAAACGCAAGGGCGATCGTTTAGGTTTGGTATTATTTGGTAGCCAAGCATATCTTCAAGCGCCACTGACCTTTGATTGGCAAACTGTACAAACGTTAATGAACGAAGCTCAAATTGGCTTAGCTGGCAAACAAACAGCCATAGGCGATGCTATCGGCTTAACTATCAAACGCTTACAGTCGAATCCAGAGCAAAGCCGCGTAGTCATTTTATTAACCGATGGTGCCAATACCGCAGGCGAAGTTGACCCCCTTAAAGCCGCTGAATTAGCTCAGCAAAGTAAGGTAAAAATTTACACCATTGGTTTAGGCGCCGACGCTATGGAAGTATCCAGTTTTTTTGGAACTCGCCAAGTTAACCCTTCTCGAGACTTAGATGAAACTACCCTACAAAACATGGCAAAAAGTACCGGTGGCTATTACTTTCGAGCACGTGATAGCAAAGAGTTAGAAAAAATTTACAGCATGATTGATGAACTAGAACCGACTGAAAAAGATCCTGAAATATTTAGACCACAATCCTCTTTATACTTCTGGCCACTGGGATTAGCCCTATTAATCAGCTTTATCATGTCATTGCGACACCTAGGTGCTTTACGCCCCCTAAAATTGTCAAATAAATCAGCTAAGAGTCAATTGTAATGGAATTATTTTTATCCCAATTTCATCTACTGCGTCCTTTTTGGTTATTGGCATTAGTGCCTACTGCCGTATTGTTTATATTTTTATTAAAGCGCAAGCTGGCCTCCGCCCGCTGGCAAGGTATTGTTGACGAAAAGTTAATGCCTCATGTATTGGATCAAATGCCCAGTGAACAATCTCGCTGGCCATTATGGTTTGTATTACTGGCTTGGCTACTGGCTATTATTGCTCTTGCTGGGCCTACTTGGGAAAAACTGCCGCAGCCCGTACAAAAAAAAGACGATGCCTTAGTGATTGTATTAGATATGTCACTATCAATGGCCGCCCAAGATGTTAGCCCTGACAGAGCAACGCGTGCTCGCCAAAAAGTCATTGATATTTTAAAGCAACGACAAGAAGGTTTAACCGCCTTGGTGGTTTACGCCGGTGACGCATACACGGTAACGCCGTTAACCGATGACGCAGAAACTATCATTAATCTGGTCCCTGCGCTGTCACCTTTTATCATGCCAGCCATGGGCAGCCGCCCTGACAAAGCTCTGGCTTTGGCTAATAAACTGGTTTTTGATTCAGGGTTGAGTCGTGCAAACTTACTATTAATTACAGACGGTATTCAACACAAGGACATTGCTCGCATTCAACGTGCTTTAGGCACAAACAGTGAATATCTATCGGTGTTAACCGTGGGCACCGAAGACGGGGCTCCTATTGCTATGCAGGGCCAAGGCTTTAAACGAGATAAGCAAGGCAATATCGTCTTACCTAAATTGGATATTGCTCTTATCCAGCAGCTGTCACATCAGCTAAACATACCGTGGCACCAAATGAGTTTTGACGATGCCGACTGGCAATATTTATTGTCAGACAGCTTTGGCCAGTTCGAATCAGACTTAGGGCCAAATTTAGGGCCAAATTTAGAGCCTAGCTCAAATACCAAACAAGGGGTTAGGTCTGGGCTCAACAAGGCTCAAAATGAAACCCAAAACCGTGCACAAACCGAGTTCGACTTATGGGCCGATCAAGGGTATTGGTTAATCATTATTGTTATGTTCATAGCCGCTTTTTCGTTTCGCCGCGGCTGGCTTCTCAGTGTCGTATTCGTGGTGGGCTTACAACCAGAAAACAGTATGGCTAAGTGGCTGGATAATGCTTGGCAAACCCAAGATCAACAAGCTCAACAACTGTTTGCAGAAAATCCGGAAAAAGCGGCAGAATTATTTGAAGACCCTAACTGGAAAGCCAGTAGCTATTATCGCGCTGAAGATTACTCGCAAGCACTTGAGCATTTTACCCGAGATTTTGAGGCGTCACCCGAGCAGCAATCAACCTCACTTTACAACCGTGGTAATGCTCTAGCTCAAACAGGTCAATTAGAAGAAGCAATTACTGCTTATCAAGAGGCCCTAGAGCTCAATCCGGCCTTAAAAGATGCTGTATTTAATAAGCGCTTGGTTGAAAAACTGCTTGAACAGCAACAACAAGAATCTGAGCAGCAAGACTCAGAGCAACAAGACTCAGAGCAGCAAGACTCTGATCAACAAGACTCTGATCAACAAGACTCCGAGCAACAAGACTCAGATCAACAAGACTCAGATCAACAAGACTCCGAGCAACAAGACTCAGAGCAACAAGACTCCGAGCAACAAGGCTCCGAGCAACAAGATTCAGAGCAGCAAGACTCAGATCAACAAGACTCCGAGCAACAAGACTCCGATCAACAAGACTCAGAGCAGCTAGAAGCTGAACAACAAGAAGCTGAACAACAAGAAACTGAACAACAAGAAGCTGAACAAATAAATGACGATTTATCGAGAGAAGAGCGCCAAGCACTGGAGCAATGGCTTAACCGCATTCCAGACGATCCAGGCGGCCTACTCAAACGCAAATTTATGTATCAATACAAACAACGTGATCATCAAGACGAAGGAGAAGTCTCGTGGTAAACAACTTTATGACTTCCACACCAGCAAGCCGACTAAGATTTCTGTTTAGCCAGTTATTAAAACTCCGACTGATCAGCCTTGCCCTGTTACTCGTGCTGACAAACAATGCCTTTGCCGCAACACTAACGGCCACGGTAGATCGCAAACAAATCACCGAAAACGACAGCTTTCGGTTGTTTTTGCGCTTTGATGAGCAGGTCGGATTTGGTCAGCCCGATTTAACAGAATTAAAAAAAGAATTTCGAGTAATCAACCAGCAACGTTCCAATCAATTCCGTTCAATGAATGGAAAAACCGTGTCATTTACAGAATGGACACTGGTGTTATCTCCTTTGCGCACCGGTAGTATTGTGATTCCCGCGATTGAATTTAATGGCCAAAAAAGTCAGCCAATTCAAGTTAGTGTGAGTGAATTACCGCAATCGGTTAAAGAACAAATCGCTAAAGAATTCTTTTTTGATATCGACATAGACAGCTCAACAACTTATGTTCAAGCACAGGTACTGTATACAGAAAAACTGTACTACAGCATTAATCATGAAGATGCGACGTTATCAGAGCTAAAAGTCACCGACGCACTCGTCGTGCCGCTCGGCCAAGTACGCCAATACACCACAAGTATCAATGGCCAAAGAATGGGCGTTTACGAGAGACGCTATGCCATTTTTGCTGAAGAAAGTGGTGAAATGGTTATTCCTGGGCAAAAGTTTTCGGCCAATGTGGTAAATTCATACAATCGCTGGAGCCGCGGTCGCCCTGTAAGCGTTATGTCTGAGCCTATTCGCATTCAAGTAAAAGCCACACCTTCAAACTACCCGCAATCACCATGGCTTCCAAGCCCAGAAATTACAGTCTCTGATCGCTGGAGCAAACCTTTTGACCAATGGCAAGTTGGCGAACCGATTACTCGTAATATTTCGATTACAGCGCAAGGCTTGTCCGGAAGCCAACTGCCCAGCATCGCCTTACCGGTAGTTGAAGGAATAAAATACTACCCCGATCAATCCGAGCACCAAGATCAAGTTGATACCTTAGGTGTTAAAGGTTCATTGCAACAATCGTTAGCGATTGTACCTACCCAAAGTGGTCGCATAACCTTGCCAGAAATGCGTATTCCTTGGTGGAATGTCAAAACGGATTCGTTGGAATATGCGCGCTTGCCAGCGCAAACTCTCTATATTAAAGAAGCTGCTCAAACAACAATAAAAAGCAGCCAACAAACCGAAGTAGCTCCTGTAGTCACCCAAGTTACTCAAATCACCTCGGATGTTGAAAAAAATCAGGGCTATTGGGTACTTGCAACCTTGATTTTATTATTCACCAACGTGATTACAGCCTTTTTACTCTGGAAAAAAACACCACGATTAGCCACAGATAAACAAAAAGCCACGCAAACAAGCACTGTTAATAGCCAAAAAGCTTTTAACGCTTTAAAGCAGGCTTGCCAAAAAAATGATGCCCAAGCCATGCGCCAGCACTTAAAACATTGGAGCAACCTTAAATATGGGCAAATTCGCCTAGACGAATTAGGCGAGTACTTAAAAGCACCAAGCTTAACTTTGGCGATCAGTGAATTAGACAGTTATTTGTACCGGGCCTCGGCTGGTTCAACTGGCAACTCTGCCTTTAATGGTCAGATTTTATGGAACAGTTTAAAACAAGCGATAAAAGACCAAAATAAGCAGGTAGAAAACATACAGCCCTTAAAGCCGCTCTATTAGGCTTTCAACTTGATCGGCTTTATGCAGTTTTGTTAAGCGCTTAGATTGCTAATTAGCGGAAGAAAACTCTTTTTTAGCGCTGGCGAGGGACTTCCAAATCTCAAGGTGTTGTGGCAATGACTCTGATGTTTGCTCAACACCCAGCAATGCTAATGCCGAAGCAGGAGTGATCAGTTTTCCTCGCTGAAAATAGACCGCTTTTACCAAGCCATAAGCGTATATCTTATCAGCCACGACAAAGCGTTGTTCGAGATACACGTACTTGTTGTCCCAACCAATACAACGAGTTTCTAAATCAAACGTTTTTCCGAAACGAATCTCGCGAATGTAACCCATCTCAATGCCAGCAATAATTGAATTCAATTTTTGCTTTACCATCACATCCCATGTATTGGTTTGTACCGAATGATCCCAGCGACCTCTTTCCATAAACACCATGTAGCGAGAATTGTTAACATGCAAATTAAAGTCAATATCCGCTAAACCCACTCTAAATTTTCGCTTAATCACTGACAAAAAGGGCTTATGAGTAACATCTTTACACATTTTATTACGTCTGTTTAAAATCACAGATCGTACAATTTCACTAATCATGAGAACTCTATATAAATCAGGTTAAAAGTAACAAGGGGATGATTTTTGCTGGAGGCGCATTTTAACGGAATCTAAGAAATAGTCACCTTTTGACAAAAACAATCAGCTCTTTTTTAGCTAAGCGCTTGAATAATCAACGAATTAGTCTATTACTTAAATTAATCAAATTTTCGGTGAGCCAAGTTATGTCAGTCCCTATTTTAATCTGTGACGACTCAAGTTTTGCACGTAAACAAATGAATCGCTCTTTACCCGACAACTGGGATGTAGAAGTCACTTTTGCAACGAACGGTTTAGAAGGACTAGAAGCCATTCGCCAAGGAAAAGGTGAAGTAGTTTTCTTAGATTTAACCATGCCCGAAATGGATGGCTATGGTGTTTTAGAGAATATTCGTAAAGAAGACCTGCATGCCATGGTCATTGTGGTATCGGGTGATATCCAACCCGATGCACAAGCTCGTGTACAAAAGCTAGGGGCTATGGCTTTTGTAAAAAAACCCATCGATAAATTAAAAACCACTCAGATTTTAACTGAGTTTGGTATTTTATCTTCAGAATAAACGGTGGGAGTTTCTTTTATGTCAGTACAAGTAACCGAAGACCAGCGAGACTGCTACCAAGAAATTTCGAATGTTGCTATGGGACAAGCAGCTGACAAACTAGCACGCCTCTTAGATGTCTATGTGATTTTACCCATTCCAAAAATCAATATCATCAGTGCCAGTGATTTGCACATGGCATTAGCCGGTGCTAATACCAGTGATAATGTATCTGCGGTTTGCCAAGGTTTTATTGGATCGGGCATTGCTGGTGAAGCCTTGCTCATTTTTAATGATGCCAGTTTCACTGACTTAGCTAAATTAATGAAATATGAAGGCTCATTGGATTACCATGGTGAGCTTGAGCTGTTAATGGATGTAAGTTCGGTATTAATCGGGGCTTGCTTACAAGGCATAGGCGAACAATTAGAATTGCACTTTAATCAAGGGCACCCGGTTGTACTTGGGCAACACTGCCAAATAGACGACCTTGTAAAAGCAGGCAATCATCAATGGTCAAAAACCTTGGCAATTGAAATCCATTACGAAATCGAAAACCTAAATATAGACTGCGACCTACTCTTATTATTTACTGAAGACTCTGTCGCTAAACTGAACGAACAAGTTGATTATTTACTAGATTAAGGCAGCAACAAACCCATGAGTAAATCAGGTTTAGAATTCACCGAAATGCACTGGCTGATGGACGTATTGCAAAATATTGATATTGGCTTGGTCATTTTAGATCGCGATTACAAAATACAGCTGTGGAATGGCTTTATGGAAAACCACAGTGGTTTACGTCCTGATCAGGTGCACGACAAACCATTATTCGATTCTTTTTCAAACATTCCGGCAGATTGGTTTAAACAAAAAGCAGAGCCTGTTTTTGAGTTAAAAACTCGAACCTTTACTATCTGGGAACAACGCCCTTACCTATTTAAATTTAAAAACTATCGGCCAATTACTGGCCGTGCCGAACACATGTATCAAAATACGAGCATCATTCCATTAGAATCGATTGATGGTAGTGTAAAGCATATATGTGTCATTATTTATGATGTTACCGACATTGCAGTAAAACAACAGGATCTGGCTAAAGTGAACAGCAGTGTGGCCATTTCTCTAGATACGCCTTCAGAAGATACGCCTTCAGAAGATACACCTTCAGAAGACACGCTTTCTGAAAACACAGATTCCACCGACGATGTGACTAATCTCGCTTCTACTACCGATGCATTAACTAAGTTAATGACGACCGATCAGTGGCAAAAAAACTTAGCAGAAGAATGTAACCACAGCTCGGGCAGCTTAATATTAATTGAGATCGATCAGCCAGAAGATACAGACGTCGATCAACAAGACGATATAATCTCAAAATTAGCCTTGCTACTCAGACGCGCTTCTCGGCAACTAGATATCGTTGGCCGCCTTCAACACAATCATTTCGCTATTTTTTTGGTCGATGCCCAAGCCAAGACAGCGGTAAACTTTGCTGAAAGAGTGCGCTCTAAATTCGCAGAAACAGCCATAAATGGTGATTTATTTACCGTCAGTGCCGGAGTTGCCGAACTAAAACAAGGCAATAATGATCATCTAGGATTATACTCTAATGCCGAAAAAGCATTGCGTCATGCTCAAGGGAATGGAAAAAACAAAACCACCCTTTACCAGACCTGACAATCATTAAGAGACCCTTGTGGCCCAATTTCAACTACGCGAGTACCAACAGCAGGCGGTTGATGCAACCCTAAAGCATTTTCGTCAAACCAATCAATCTGCAGTAATTGTACTACCTACCGGATCTGGAAAAAGCTTAGTCATTGCTGAGCTGGCTAGATTAGCCAAACGCAAAATTTTAGTCCTCACCCACGTTAAAGAATTAGTCGAACAAAACCAGCAAAAGTTTGCAAGTTACGGCATTACCGCTGGTATCTATTCTGCGGGTCTAAAGCAAAAAAACCCAAACCATCAAGTAACTTTTGCCAGTATTCAATCCGCTGCTCGTAATCTTGACCATTTCAATGATTCTTATTCATTAATCATTATTGATGAATGCCACCGGGTAAACTTGGAGCTTGATAACAAACAGGTGCAAACAGACAAGCAGACAGAAAAGCAAACAAATCAGTACCAACAAATTATTCAGTACTTAACTGCAATAAATCCAAATATAAAACTTCTTGGGCTTACAGCTACCCCTTATCGCTTAGGTATGGGTTGGATTTATCGAAAACACTATCGAGGTATGATACGCAGTGAACAAAAAAGACCCTTTGAGCATTGTATTTATGAGTTACCCCTACGTTATTTAATTAAGCGAAACTATTTAACCCAGCCCAAACTGATTGACGCCACCATAGAACACTATGATTTTAGCCAGCTTAAAGAAAATGCCAACGGCGAATATAATTCGAATGCGGTGAATGAGTTGCTAGGTAAATACCAGCGAGTTACTCAAGGAATTATTGAACAAGTGATCGAACTCGGTCAAGATCGTAAAGGTATAATGATTTTTGCTGCTACCGTGGAGCATGCAAAAGAAATTATAAATTACCTACCCTCGCAAAACAGCGCGTTAATAATTGGTGCCACGGAAAGCAATGAGCGTGATAATTTAATTAAAGCCTTCAAGGCGCAGCAAATTAAATACTTAGTTAATGTTTCAGTCCTAACCACAGGGTTCGACGCCCCCCATGTCGATATGATTGCTATATTACGTCCTACTCAATCAGTTAGCCTGTATCAACAAATAGTGGGACGAGGGTTACGATTAAGTAAAGACAAAAAAGACTGCTTAATTATTGATTATACCGGTAATGATTTTGATCTTTACCAACCCGAAGTTGGGGAAAAAAAGCCCAATAGTAAAAGCCAACCAGTACAAGTAATTTGTCCAAGTTGCGAATTTCCCAATATATTTTGGGGGATATGTGATGATGATGGTGACCTGATAGAGCATTATGGTCGCCGCTGCCAAGGTCTTGTCAGTTCACCAAACTCGGTGCCTGAGTCAGAAAAAACAAGGCAATGTAATTTTCGTTTTGTTTTTAAAGAGTGCCCTCACTGCGGTGAAGAAAACGATATTGCTGCACGAACGTGCTTGCACTGCTTGGAAGTATTGACCGATCCCGACGATATGCTAAAAAAAGCACTGCAACTAAAAAATGCTAAAGTACTGCGCTGCGCCGGTATGTCACTGAGTTTGCAGCCATCAAAAGCCACTGTGTTAAAAATAACTTACCACGACGAAGAAGGCGCTGAATTAAGTGAATTGTTTAATTTTTCTTTTAGCAAGGATACAGAATTGTTCAACCAATTGTTTGCTAAACGTTTAGCGATCAAGTTGGATACAAACAAGTCTCTGTATTTAACTGATACAGAGCAAGTAATGGCAATTGAACCCTACCTTACTTGCCCCGATTTTGTAGTTGCCAGAAAAAACAGCGCTAAAGCTTATGACAACTGGCAAATTAAAGACCGAATTTTTGATTATCAAGGCCGCTATCGCAAAGCCAATCAATTATAAAATTGGGAAACTAAAATGCCAGCTGAGCATTAAAGGCTTTTAAACGCTCATTTTGCAGTCGTAAATTATCTTCAATTTCTTTGAAACGAATATGAATAGAAGCACCTTGCCATTTTTCTTGCAGATTTTTACACGTTTGCTGATATTTACCGGTTTGTAACTCGGTCCATTCATTTAACAAAACTTTAAAATCTTCGTACTCTTTTTCTAGGGTCAGCTTCCACTGCTCAATATTATCAGCAAATTGATCTTTGCTACTGGCTTTAGCTAGTTGCTCGTTAGCACGCTTAAACTGCATATTGAGTTTTGCACGCTGAATTTTAAAATCAGGCACTTTCTTTAAGTTTTTAGTTAAACCAACCCACGAGCACGCCTTAATAAACCATTTGGTTGGATCCCAATGAAACCAGCGAATACCATTACGGTAGTCAGTTTGAAAAATATGATGATAGTTATGATAGCCTTCTCCGTGGGTCAAAAAGGCAAAAAACGTATTATCACGTGCTGTGTTTTCATCAGTGTAAGGCTGCGAGCCCCATTTGTGCGCAATTGAGTTAATAAAGAAAGTAATGTGATGTGCTACCACTAAACGAGCAAAACCTGCCAATAACAACATACCCCATACATCACCAAAAATTAAACCCAGGATAATTGGCACGCCAAAATTCATTCCTAGCGTAATAGGCGTGTAATACTTGTATTGCCACATAACGATAGGGTCGTTCATTAGATTTTTAACGTTATCAAAATTCACCTGGCCACTAGGGTACTTACGCAACATCCAACCCATGTGCGAGAACCACAAGCCGCGCTTAGCGGAATACGGGTCTAAATCAACATCATCACAATGGCGGTGATGAACACGGTGACCAGACGCCCAATCTAAAATCGTGTTCTGCATTGCAGTAGCGCCCCACAAGGCGTACCAAACACGCAAAATTGGGTGGGCTTCATACGCATTGTGCGACCACAATCTATGATAACCACCAGTAATCGACATTCCGGTTAACCAAGTAATCGCTACAAAAGCAACCACTGCAGAGGTGTTGTAACCATACTGAAATCCATACCAAGGCACTACGGTTAAAGTAACCAGTGTAGTAACGGAAAACATAATAACCGGCAACCAGTTAATAGCAGGCTTTGGTACGGTGTTGTTCTGAGACATGTTCTGAGACATAAAATATCCGATGTAAACGCTTCCTAAAAATTATTGTTAGCTATTATTGCTAACTAAAGCTGCGCTGAATGTATTTCAACAGCTCTACCCTAACATAATAACTGAAAATAACTGAGCGAACATCTGTTCTTCTAAATAAATCTGTTCTAAGTCAATTTATTCGCCGGTAAACACAGTTTTTCTTCTCTGCACTCCACAAAAAACACACATTATTGAGCATTTTTACAATTCATTCACGCTCCATTAGCGGTAGTAAAAATGTTCTTCGTACAAGCAGAAGCACCATAGTTTTCGACTAATATGAATATTTTAGGAGGCTAAGAAGGGATTAGCGATGTTGAGTAATAATATCTAGTCCTTTTGGCTGTAGTAAAATCGTTGTCGGAGCCATGCCAAACATGGCCTTAAACGTATGTGAAAAATGAGCGGAATCCGTAAACCCTGCATTAATAGCGGCTTCCGTCAAATTACCTCCAGAAGCAATCTCTACAGCCGTTATAAATAATCGATGCCAAAGCCGATAGCGTCGCATAGGTACACCGGTTTGTTTTTTAAATAACTGAACCAGCCGCGGCACAGATAAATTGACTAATCGAGCAAGGTCATCAATGGATAAATTATCGTCTGCAGTTTGCTTTATTTTGTCCACCACTTGCGCTACACGCTTATCAATGATGTGTTTTGGGTAAAATTGCTTAAAGCGCTTTTCCAATAAGTCATCTAATAATGTATAAGCACTCTCAGAATCTAACTGTTGAACGTACAGGGTTTTAAAAATGTGCTGAAACTCGCAGTACTGCTTAAGTTCATAATAAATATTGCTGTGTGTTTTTTGCATCAAGGCCGAAAGCCCAGAGAAATCGGCGCCTAACGCATCAAGATTGCAATTAGCAACAAGCGCGTTGCCAGTATCAATAGTAACGCCTAAGCCTGCAGGCAATAGCAGGCAATTGCATTCCGTGATATCTGATTCGCCATCAATACTAAATGAAATAGGTTTATCTAACGCAACGATCAGAGTCGCTGCACCTTGAGATAACTTAAGAGGCTCAAATAATGGGCCAATATAAAGTGTTCGTTTGTCCCATAAATAAAGCAGAGAGCGAATTGATTGACCTGCCATATTCTTTCTCATATTTTTTTATTTTTGTAAGTAGCTTTAAAAGTAGCTTTAAAAGTAGCATTAAAAAGTAGCATTAAAAAGTAGCATTAAAAAGTAGCATTAAAAAGTTGCATTAAAAAGTTGCATTAAAAAGTAGAAAGATTCATCAAATCCTACAAGTTAGATGAAAAATATAAGCCTATTCTTTAAGGGTACTTCTTACTAATAAAAATAAAATTGAAGGTGTAAAATGAAAAGAATATTAATAGCAGTTGTTGCTGTAATGACTCTGGTTGCTCCAACACAAGCAGGCTGGTTTAGTAATTATTTTAAATATACTAAAACAAAGCATCCTATCGTTTTAGTGCCAGGTATCTTTGCCTTTGATTCGATCGCAGGTATTGATTATTGGTATCAAATTCCTTCAGCAATAGAAACTCGTGGTGGTAAAGTTTTTGTGCCAAAGATTAATGCATTTGATAGCTCAGTTAATCGTGGTGAACAGCTCATTGCCCAACTGGATGAAATTAAAGCCAGCTCTCGAGGTAAAATTACCAAGTTTAACCTTATGGGTCATAGCCAAGGTGGTGTGACATCTCGATATGTCATGTCTGTTCGCCCAGATTTAGTCGCTTCTGTCACAACAATGTCCACGCCACATACAGGCTCCCCTTTAGCTGATCTTTTAACGAACAATGCTCCTGAAGGCTCTGAACAGGCAAGTTTGTTTGCGACAGTCGGCGATGCGGTCGGTGATTTAGTGAATTTATTATCTGATAATAAAGCCAGTGAGTCGGATATCTATGCCATGTTAGGAGAATTTAATAAGGAAGGTGCTGCCGATTTTAATGCCCGCTACCCTCTTGGTTTACCGGCACAAGAATGTGGAGAAGGTTCTAACTCAGTGACCGTGAATGGTCATAATATTAAATTATTTTCTTGGGGTGGAGCTTCGCCAGTAACGGCAATTGTTGATCCGTCAGATATATTATTTGGCATAACTACGCTGACTTTTAACGGTGCGCCGAATGATGGCGTCACAGGGGTTTGTGCAAATCACTTTGGTCAAGTTTTACGGGATGATTATGCAATGAACCATATTGATATTAATAACCATGTATTAGGCTTGGTTTCTCTATTCGAAACCAATCCAAAAACCATCTTTAAAAACCATGCGAATCGATTAAAAAACATGGGGCTATAATTTTTACTACTTTGTAATTAATGCCGCATTACTTTTTTACTGTTATGCAATGACGTAATAGATATTTAAAGGTGATGCGGTATTTTTATATAGGATATTTAAAATAATATTGTTTTTGAGATAAACATGATGAGTGCAAATATAAAACTAGGTTCATTGATTGTAATAGTAATTTTTTTAGCCGTATTAGTGTATGTAGATATTAATGTCGATGCCGATATCGATGGCATACTTGAAAAGCCTATTATGGATATTGCATTTAAACCCTTACTGGTGAGCAATGAAAACGCATTTACGAAAGCAATTGAATCAGATTCTCTGACAAAAGAGTTTAATAAACCCATTCCAAAAAGCCTAAAAGGTATCGATTTAAATATTTCTTTGCCAGTAGATAATAAAGGAAACCTCATTGTCGGTATGGAACTGAAAGATCTATTCGAAATTTATTTATCCGCTATGGGCGAGGAGGAATTGGATGATATTATATTACGCATACAAAATGCTTTGGCTCAGCAGTTAAGCTCCCCCGCACTTGAGCAGAGCTATGGCGCATTGAAACGGTTTATTGATTATAAGATTGAATTAGTCAATTTGGAGCAGCAACCACGCGATAAGAATCTATCTGAACTTGAGAACATTCACCGCCAAAAAGAAATATTAAACAATCTCCAGCAAGCGTATTTCACACCAATAGAGAGTGATGCATTATTTGCCACGGAAAAAGAATACGATGATTTCATGCTTGAATATTTAACAATACAGCAGAATAACCATCTAACCTTAGAAGAAAAACAACAACAAATCGAATCATTAGAAGTTTCGTTACCAACAGACATCAAAGCCGGGCGCGATACTGCAATGGCCCCTGCCAATATATTCTTGCAAGCAGAAACGATGAGAGCGGAGGGTAAAACCCCAGAAGAAATTTATCAAATGCGGGCAAAATCATTAGGAAGTGAAACTGCAGTTGCCTTGGCAGAGCTAGACCAACAGCGACAACAGTGGCAGCAGCGGTTAGCGTTGTTTGGTTCTCACTATGAATCGATTATTTCATCAGGTCTAAGTGAAGTAGATAAAAAAGTCGAAATAAATGCCTTATTAGCCCGTGATTTTAGCGAGCTGGAGTCTATTCGAGTAAAGGCACTCTACTCTCTCAATCACTCTGATAACTAGGTTATTAATAGCCCATCCTCAACCTAAAAAGTTGAGAATGAACGCCTTCCTCGTTAAACAAATAGGCATTAAAAGCCATTATTTACCGGTAAAAACAGCCTCACGCCGTTCCATAAAAGACAACACACCTTCTTGAGCATCTTTGCTGCGCATTATCGTCGGTAAGTCGGAAAACACTGTCTTTAACGCCACTATTTGGCCATTCTTCCTACTATTTTTTGAAGAGCGTAACGCGGCCTGCACACCTAATGGCGCTGCTTTAGCGACTTTCTCGGCTAACTCTCGGGCACGAGCCTGCAACTGGTCTAACTCCACCAATTCTTGCACCATGCCCCAGTTAAGCGCTTGCTGCGCGGTAAACTCTTCACCGGTTAGAAGATAACGCTGAGCATTACTCCAACCAATTTCTTCAGGCAAACGTACCGTGCCACCACCACACGGATAAATACCACGTTGTACTTCTAATTGAGCAAAACGAGTCTCCGGCGTCGCAAGTCGAATATCAGTATTCAACAACAGCTCTAAACCCGAGGTATAACAAATCCCTTGCACCGCCATAATCACAGGCTTGGTTAATACCTCTCCTTCTAGACCGTAAGGGTCAAGATGCCCTTCTGGCAGTTCTGGGAATTTACCTTTAGCAAATATCGGTGCCCATTTATCCAACTCCAAACCCGAAGTAAAATTCTTACCCTCTGCTTGAATAATGGCCACACGTAAATCATCCTCGTGTTGCAGGCGATACAGCGCCTGGGCCAATAAAAAATAGCTCTCTGGATCTAATGGGTTGTACATTTCAGGGCGATTAAAGGTAATCGTCATGATGTGGTCGCTAGCGTCGACTAATAACTTATTGTTCATTTTTTAAATTTCCTTTGCTTATGAGCGAATTAGAACCAATCTGCCTGCATCGCCATGCAGGTTTCATCAAAGCCTTGCAGCAAATTTGCCTGATGTTTAACTTTCGGCAATTCCCAATGAACAAAGTACTGCGCCGCTTGCAACTTACCCGCTAAAAACTGCTTGTCTTCATCATCCGTAGAAGCAGAAAAACGCTCAAGCGCTTTATCCGCCATTTCAATCCATAGCCACGCCACAATCATTTTGCCCATCATGTCGAGATAAATCGCGGAGTTCGCTAAGCCTTTTTCAACCTCACCTTTTTGTAATGCACCGCCTAAGGTCATAGTGGTTTTAATAAATAGGTCAAGGTGGCTTTGATATTCCGCTACTAATGACTCTAGCTCAGCCTTGCCTTTCGCAGACGATAATGTGGTTTGTATTTTCTGCAATAAAAGCTGCTGGCCTTTGCCGTTATGCATCCACAATTTACGCCCTAATAAATCCAACGATTGAATGCCGTGAGTACCTTCATGAATCGGATTTAAGCGGTTATCGCGATAACACTGCTCAACCGGATAATCCTTGGTATAACCCGCGCCGGCCAATACCTGAATCGCTAAATCATTGGCTTTAGGGCCGTAATACGACGGGAAGGATTTCACCACTGGCGTCAACAAATCCAATAACAAACCACTATCACTATTATCACCCGCAGTAAATTCGTCTTCTAAACGCGCCGCGAATAAGCACAAGGCTAATGAGCCTTCAACAAAACACTTTTGCGCTAACAGCATACGCTTTACATCGGTATGCTCAATGATATTAATAGGCTTGCTACTAGGATCTTTACTGCTCACAGCGCGACCTTGTGGGCGGTTTTTAGCGTAATCCAACGACTCTAAATAACCCCGATAACCGATCATTGCAGCCCCTGTGCCCACACCGATACGCGCCTCATTCATCATTTTAAACATGTACTTTAAACCTTGATGAGGTTCGCCAATCAAAAAGCCCTGACACTGGTTATTATCACCAAACTGTAAAACGGTACTGGTTGTTCCACGGTAACCCATCTTATGCAATAGCCCGACCAGCTTAACGTCATTAGGCTCACCTAATGAACCATCGTCATTGGTGTGGATTTTCGGAACAATAAATAATGAAATACCTTTAGCGCCTTGGGGCGCACCTTCTATTTTTGCTAAAACCAAATGCACAATGTTTTCAGTAATATCTTGATCACCACCAGAGATATACATTTTTTGGCCTTTGATACGATAACTGCCGTCTTCTTGCGGAGTAGCCTTGGTAGTAAGATCACCCAAAGAGGACCCCACGTCAGGCTCAGTTAATGCCATAGTGCCGGAGAAACGACCATCAAACATCGCAGGCAAATACTTCTTTTTGTGCTCATCTGCAGCAAACGCATTAATTAAGTTAGCGGCAGCACTGGTTAAAAACGGATAACCAGAGGTTGATGGATTAGCCGACATAAAATAACTCACGCAGGCGGTATTGATAATCGCCGGTAACTGCATACCACCATCTTCATAGCTGTGTCGTGCGGCTAACAAACCCGACTGAGCATAGTGCGCCCAAGCTTCTTTCACTTCAGGAATCGTGGTTACCTTGTGGCCATCAAATTGTGGCTCATTGGCATCGCCTTTAGCGTTATGTGGTAAAAAATAATCTGTAGCAATTTTATCGGCAGTGGTAATCACACCGTCAAAAGTGGCTTTGTCATGATCTTGGTAAAACGGCAACTCGGTAAGTTGCTCTGTATCAAAAACGTCATACAGTAAGAAATCTAAATCTTTGCTATTGATTAACTTGGACATGGCTTAAACCTCACTATTTAATATGACTCAAGTATCCGGCTTGCTAACCTCGCTTTAAATTGTCAATATAGACACATATAGAGCTAAAAGTGACATATATGATAAATATATACGTATTAGGGTTTGATCAAGCTCTAGCATCAGCGATAACCGGCGTAATAGATCTATTTGCTTTAGCGGGCGTAACCTGGAACCGAATCCAACAACAAGACACAGCAGTCGCTTTTAATGTAAAGCTGGCTAGCTATCAAAAACATAACATCCGCTGTATCAACAACCTTCAGCTCGCAGCACACTGCAGTTTTACCGACATAGAAAAGCACTTGAATTGGTCTTCAAGCGCGACTAATCAAACAAACCAAAACAACCAAAATATTCTAATTGTGCCCACCATTGGTGGCCCTATTCAGCAGACACTGGATAACAATCCACAATTAATTGCTTTATTAGTTAAAGCACAACAAGCAGGATGGATCATTGCTGGTAACTGCACAGGCAACTTTTTATTAGCCGAAGCCGGTATTTTGCAAGGTAAAACAGCAACGACACATTGGGGGTTTGCAGGAGAATTTCAGCAGCGCTACCCCAACATCACCCTCAAAGCCGAACAACTCATTACCCGTGACGACAACATTTTTTGTGCAGGTGGTGGAATCGCTTGGTTTGACTTGGGGTTACACATCATTGAGCGCCATGTTGATTTTGAAACGGCAATGCAAACAGCTAAGGCTTTTGTTATTGATTATCGACGCGACAGTCAGCTTTCTTACTCACTCATGCGCATCGCTAAGCCTCATCAAGATGCCTTAGTTAACACCATTCAACAACGCATAGAACAAGATTGCACAACCGCACTGAGCATTGAAGAAATTGCAAATCAATACAATGTCTCACAGCGTACCTTGATACGCCGTTTTAATAATGCACTGGGTATGCCACCCAATACCTATTTGCAGTCCGTTCGTATTGAGCGCGCTCGCAAAATGCTAGAAGAAAGTGATTTCAATGTTGAAACCATACTCAACAAAATTGGCTATGAAGATGCCAGCTCGTTTAGACGATTATTTAAAAGAAAAACAGGAATAACCCCTACAGAATATCGAAACCGTTTTAGTAAGCGCTAACACCTAAGTATTCGGCATAAGTAAGTCTTTAGCATTAGCTAATCATTAAAAAATAAAAAGAAAATAGAAAGAAAATAGAAAGAAAATAGAAAGAAAATACAGATTTAAAATAACAACCTTATAAAAAAGATAGAAAACTGATTTACTACTAGACTGTTAGTAAGTTACCAGTAGGTTATGCTTGAGACTAATACTTTCTAAACAAGGGATTTGTTAATTATTAAGTAAATATAAAATGGCTAAAGCACAGGAGTGGAGCGTTGAAATTTATTTATTTTATTATTCTTGTATTGATCTACCCAGCCACACTAATGGCCGATACCGAACCCTTGAAAAAGGTACGGCTCACATCCGCCGAATACCCACCCTATTATGGCGAACACTTAAAAAATCAAGGGCCTGTATCCGAGATCATTAAACACGCTTTTGCTAATGCCGGTTATTCGGTAGAAATAACATTTTACCCTTGGGCTAGAAGTGAGTATTTTGCGAAAAAAGGCATTGATTTTGACGGTATGTTTCCACCATGGCATACACAACAAAGAGAAGAGTTTTTTCTATTCTCTGATCCTATTTTTGCAAATATTATTGGCTTTTATAAACATCAAAGTGATGATACCAAATATAGCCAATATTCAGACATAGCTCACTTAACAATAGGTGCAGTAAAAGGCTATGCCCATCCAAAAGGATTTGATGAGGCTAACTTTGAAAAATATTTTGTTATCAATGATACTCGTAACTTACAAATGCTGTGTAAACAACGAGTTGATCTAATAACCATTGATAAGTTATCTGCGCACTATATTTTAACAGAACAGCTACCTGAGTGTTTTAGTCAAGTAGAATGGATAGAGCCTGCTTTAGAATACAGAGATCAGCATCTTGTCATATCGTTAAACGCAAACAATGCCAAGCTGATAATCAAAGATTTTAATCAAGGCCTGCAGAAGCTAAAAGACTCTGGAGCCATGAAAGAGATACTAATAAAACATGGAATATATAAAGCACTGCTACAAGCCAAAGTCATCACAGACTAATAACATAAGCTAATTGCTAATGCATTTTTTATTGCTTAGACTAAATGACAAATTTTCAAATAAGACGAAGTCATGGAACTCCTGCTGCAAAATGAGGTAAGCCCGATCGCTACACTTAAATCATCTAACATACGCTATTTTTTTGTTCTTTTTTTATTCATTTTAACTAGTTCAACCGCAGTTGCTAATAACAAACAACAACCAACAGCTACAAATCAAGCAGCTATAAATCAAACAGCTATAAATCAAACAGCTATAAATCAAACTGCTATAAATCAAACAAATGTAAAACAAACCATTAATATCGCTGTAGGTGATTGGCCTCCCTATATTTCTAAAGAGCAAAAATTCAACGGTGTGGCGACTCATCTTATTACCGACATATTTCGATCTATCGGCATAGACACTAGCATAGAGTTCTTACCTTGGACTCGAGCCTACAACAACACCGCTAGTGGAGAATATGATGCTACCGCGGTTTGGATGCATCAGACTGATAGAGAAGCAGACTTTATTTACAGCGATGCAGTACTCAAAGAACAGTTTGTCTTTTTTCATCGTCAATCAGTAAATTTCGACTGGCAAACCATACAGGATTTAAAGGGATATCATATTGGTGGAGGCTATGCCTACAGCTATGGCCCAGAAATGGATGAAGCGATAAAACGAGGTGAAATCACGTTAAGTCGTGTCACCAATTTAAAACAAAATTTTCAGATGTTGCTTCATGGAAGAATTGACATTTTACCCTTAGAACTTAACGTCGGCCTAAGTGCTTTAAAAGAGCACCTAACTCCCGCAGAACAGGCAAAAATCACTCATCATGCTAAACCATTTTTACTTAACTCTAGCTTTGTGATGTTCCCCAAAACTTTGGAAAACAGTAAGTCACGGGTAAAACAATTTAACCAACAGCTGCAAATATTTAAAAACAACGGTCGCTACCAACAATACTTTGATCAATTTGAACAGGGGTTTTATAAAACTGTTCAGTAACTTTGTATAATTGAGATTCAAGCCAGTTATGTGCAATATGTTAAAAACCTAGATATAAAGAACCTAGATATAAAAAACCGAAACATTAAAAACTAGTGATTGAGTCGTTTAAAATATAGAAGTAGAACTTTTTATCAGCCCAAAAAAAACCGCATTAGAAAATCTAACGCGGTTTATCGTTGTGATGAATAACAAATTTGGCCTTAACCGAAGTCATCTAGCATAATGTTCTCAGGTTCTACACCCATAGCTTCAAGCATAGAGATCACAGATTGGTTCATGATTGGTGGCCCGCACATGTAAAACTCACAATCTTCAGGAGCTGGGTGGTCTTTCAAGTATTCTTCCAACAACACGTTGTGAATAAATCCAGTTAAACCTTCCCAATTATCTTCTGGTTGCGGATCAGACATCGCCACGTGCCACTCAAAGTTCGGGAACTCCGCTGCCAAACCATCGTAATCTTCTTTGTAGAACAACTCTTTTAAAGAACGCGCACCGTACCAGAAACTGATCTTACGATCACTCTTCAAGCGCTTTAGCTGATCAAAAATGTGTGAACGCATTGGCGCCATACCAGCACCACCACCCACAAAAATCATCTCTGCATCCGTTTCTTTAGCAAAGAATTCACCAAATGGACCGTAAACCGTAACCTTATCCCCTGGTTTCATGTTGAACACATACGTAGACATGATTCCTGGGTTTATACCCGTTGTACCCGGAGGTGGAGTTGCAATACGAATATTGAACTTCACTAAACCACGCTCTTCTGGATAGTTCGCCATCGAATACGCACGGATTGTTTCTTCAGTACACACTGTTTTAAGGTCAAAGAACTTAAAGTGCTCCCAATCACCACGATATTCTTCTTCTATGTCAAACTCAGAGAATTTAATCTCAAAAGGAGGACACTCAAGCTGAACATAACCACCGGCGCGGAAATCAACATTTTCTCCCTCAGGAAGCTGAAGCGTAAGCTCTTTAATGAAGGTCGCCACATTCGGGTTAGAAACTACAGTGGTTTCCCACTTCTTAACACCAAATACTTCTTCTGGTACTTCAACAACCATGTCCTGCTTAACAGGCACCTGACAAGACAAACGCCAGCCTTCACGGGCTTCGCCTTTAGTGAAGTGAGATTCTTCGGTAGGTAGCATAGAACCACCACCTTCGGTCACAATACACTTACACTGAGCACAAGTACCGCCACCACCACAGGCCGACGACAAAAATACTTCGTTAGCGGCCAATGTTTGCAGAAGCTTACCACCGGCTTCGGTTTCAACGGTTTTTTCACCATTGATTTCGATTTTTACATTACCAGAGCTAACTAATTTAGCTCGGGCGCTCAAGATGACTGCCACCAAAGAAAGTACGATGACGGTAAACATCACTACGCCGAGAATGATCTCATTATCCAATGTACCTACCCCTTATAGTGAAACGCCAGAGAACGACATAAAGCCAAGAGACATCAAGCCAACGGTAAAGAAGGTAATGCCCAAGCCCTGAAGCCCTGCTGGAACGTCGCTGTATTTCATTTTTTCACGAATACCCGCTAAAGCAGTAATCGCTAATGCCCAACCTACACCTGCACCAATACCGTAAACGGTGGATTCAGCAAAGTTATAATCACGCTCTACCATGAACAAAGACGCACCCATGATGGCACAGTTCACTGTGATCAAAGGTAGGAATACACCCAACGCGTTATACAAGGCAGGAACGAATTTATCCAAAAACATTTCCAATATTTGAACCATGGCTGCAATAACACCAATGTAGGTCAAAAGACCTAAAAAGCTCAAATCCACAGAAGCGTATTCTTCACCCATCCAAGCCCAAGCGCCTTCTTTAAGCACATAAGTATAGATAAGGTTATTGATTGGAACAGTAATGGCCAACACAACAATTACTGCAATACCTAAACCAAAGGATGTTTGAATCTTCTTAGAAATTGCTAAGAAAGTACACATACCCAAGAAAAAGGCCAACGCCATGTTCTCAACGAACACAGCTTTAATGAACAAACTAATATAATGTTCCATTAGTGCTGCTCCGAATTAACTGTATTTGGCAGAATTTTAAAATCTGCTTGTTCAACCTGCTCCGTCTTCCAGCTACGCAAAGCCCAGATAAAGAAACCGATAATGAAGAACGCACTAGGTGGTAATAACAACAGGCCATTAGACTGATACCAGCCGCCGTTTGTGATCAGTGGCAGTACTTCGAAACCAAACAGGTTACCCGCACCAAACAGTTCACGAACCGTCGCAACAACAATCAAGACCACTGAATAACCAAGGCCGTTACCAATGCCGTCAAAAAAGCTCATTACTGGACCATTTTTCATGGCATACGCTTCAGCGCGCCCCATAACAATACAGTTAGTAATAATCAAACCAACGAATACCGATAATTGCTTTGAAATTTCATAGGCATACGCCTTTAAAACTTGGTCTACAACAATTACCAGCGATGCAATAATAATCATCTGTACGATAATACGAATGTTATTAGGAATATGATTACGAATTAAGGCGATGCCCACATTCGAGAAAGCAGTAACTGTCGTTAATGCTAAACACATTACCAAGGTCACTTGCAGGCTTGTGGTTACTGCCAAAGCAGAACATACACCCAAAATTTGAACAGCAATCGGGTTTTGCGAAAAAATCGGTTCCGATATGATGGATTTTAGAGAAGACATTAAACACCCCCAGCTTTTGCATCAGATAAGAAAGGACCGAAAGCATTATCACCCAACCAAAAATTAACTAAGTTAGATACGCCGCGACCTGTTAAGGTTGCGCCAGAAAGACCATCGACATCGTGTGGGCTATTGGCATCGGCCTTACCCTTGATTACGCGAATAGCAAGATCACCACTTTCATCATAAAGTTTCTTACCTACCCACTGAGCTTTCCAAGATGGATTATCCACCTCTCCACCCAAACCCGGTGTTTCAGCATGAGAGTAAAAACCCAAACCAACAACAGTTTCAAGGTCACCCTCAAGCGCTAAAAAGCCATATAAGGTAGACCATAAGCCATAGCCATGAACAGGCAAAATCATGGTTTCAACTGCACCATTTTTTTCAACCGTATAAATAGCGGCGAAATTTTCCAAACGCTTAATACTAGCAATATCTTTGCTGGCATCTAACTTGTCAGAAAACTGCGGATCTTTAGACGACTTACGCTGATCAAACGCTTTTGGGTCATAACCCGCCGCTTTGATCTCAGCCAGCTCAGCTTCAGTGGCGTAAGTGTTGGTCTCCAAGTTCACAATGCGCGTTGTGATTTGCTTGAATTGCTCTTCGATAGACTCGCCTTCAACAAGCAAGCCAGCAGCTGCCAAAATGTTTTTGTTTTTATCCAACTGCTTGTTAGCAATTTGCATAGGTTTCAAAGAAACCGCCGCACCTGCCACAATAATGGAACAAACCAAACACAATAAAATGGCAACAAATAATGTTTTTTGAATAGAATCGTTATTACTAGCCACGTGCCACTCTCCGTTTAATATTCGACTGCACGACAAAATGGTCGATTAGCGGTGAGAATAGATTAGCAAACAAGATCGCTAACATCATACCTTCTGGGAACGCTGGATTAATGACTCGAATCATCACCACCATAAAACCAATTAAAGCACCAAAGAAGTACTTACCCATATGCGTCATAGATGCGGATACAGGGTCGGTCGCCATAAAGATCATACCAAAAGCAAAACCACCCATTACTAAATGCCAAGTCCAATCAATGGCAAACATCGGGTTAGTTTCAGAGCCAATAGCATTGAACAAAGATGATGTTGCCACCATGCCAATCATAACACCGGCAACAATACGCCAAGACGCAATACGCATGGTTAGTAATATTGCACCACCAATTAAGATAGCAAGGGTCGATGTTTCACCCATAGAACCTTGAATCGTCCCAAAGAAAGCATCCATCCAAGTCAGACCCGATTCTAAAATCGCATCAACTCCACCTTCATTAGCCAAGCTTAACGGAGTCGCAGCTGTTACGCCGTCTGCCGCTGTCCAAACCGAATTACCTGACAATTGTGCAGGATAAGCAAAGAACAAGAAGGCGCGGCCCGTTAATGCAGGGTTTAAGAAGTTTTTACCCGTGCCACCAAAAATTTCTTTACCTACAACCACACCAAAGGTAATACCCAAAGCGGCTTGCCATAAAGGAATTGAAGGAGGCAGAATCAAGGCAAATAGTACAGACGTTACAAAGAAACCTTCGTTAACTTCATGGCCACGAACGGTTGCAAACAATACTTCCCAGAAACCACCAACAATAAAGACCACAGCGTAAACTGGTAAGAAGTAAGCAGCACCAAAGACAAAGTTATCCCAGATACTGCCAGCATCATGACCACCACCGCCTAATAACTCAATCAGGATTTGGCGCCAGCCTTCAATTAATGTGGCATCACCAGCAATCGCAACATTCGCTTGCAGGCCAATGTTGTACATACCAAAAAACATAGCAGGGAACGTACAAGCCCATACCGTAATCATGATACGTTTTAAATCAATACCATCACGAACATGTGAGGTATTGTTAGTTACATTCGGAGGCGAATATAACCCAGTATCGATTGCTTCATACAACGGATACATTTTTTCAAAGCGACCACCCTTCTCGAAATGAGGAGCAGCGCTATCAAATAGTGAACGTAGACCCATTATCAGCCCTCCTGTTCAATGCGAGTTAAGTTAGTGCGCAAAATTGGACCGTATTCATACTTGCCTGGGCAAGTGTAAGAACATAATGCCAAATCTTCTTCGTCTAACTCTAAAGCGCCTAAATTAACAGCCACTTCCATATCTTCTACAATTAATGCACGCAATAATTGTGTGGGTAAGATATCCAAAGGCATAACACGCTCATAGGTTCCTACCGGAACCATGGCACGCTCGCTACCATTGGTAGAGGTGGTAAATTTAAACGTTTTATTAAGGAAACGAGACACATAAATAGGCAATACAGAAAAGCGCTCAAAACCAGGACGAAGGTAATGAAGCATAGGACGATCACGGCCTTCTTCTAAAACCGATACCTGATTGTGGAAACGACCCAAGAAACCAAGGCCCTCAGCCGCAGTACGACCACCAAAAACAGAACCTGAAATAATACGGTTTTCGCCAGCTGCTAATTCACCTGCGGTCAATTCAGCTAGGTTAGCACCCACAACTGTTCGCACTAAACGAGGCTTATTAACCTGAGGACCAGCAAGAGACACAATACGATCGGTATTTAACTGGCCTGTTACAAATAACTGGCCAATAGCAATCACATCTTGGTAGCCAATGCTCCAAACTGTTTTGCCTGCATTCACGGAATCTAACGAATGAATGTGCGTACCCGCTAAACCCGCTGGATGAGGCCCAGCAAATTCTTCGGTTGTTTCAACACCCGCGCTTGGAATATTGCTACCAGGGGCCTTACAAACATACAACTTGCCCTCGGTTAAACGCTTAAGAACTTGCAAACCCGACTTAAATGAATCGGCTTGTTCAGCAATCACAAGCACTGGGTCTGCTGCTAATGGATGTGTATCCATTGCCGTCACAAAGATAGACGCGGGAACAGAATCCAGAGCGGGAGCTTTAGAATAAGGACGCGTTCTTAGCGCTGTCCATAAACCAGAAGCTACTAAATTAGCCTGCACATCTTCACGGCTAATTGTATTCAGCTTATCTGCTGGATAACTTTGAAAAGTAATTTCTTCACTACCTTCCACTGCTACTACCACAGAAAGAAATACACGTCGGTCGCCACGGTTGATTGCTTTCACTACACCACTCGCAGGAGCGGTGTATTGAACGCCAGCCGTTTTCTTGTCAGTAAAAAGCACCTGACCTTTTTTGACTCGATCGCCTTCTTTCACAACCATTGTTGGTTTCATACCAACATAGTCAGGACCAACAACCGCAACTTCTGTTACGCCATTGCCTTGACTAATTTGCTGTTCAGGAGTACCAGCGATTGGTAAGTCGAGACCTTGTTTAATTTTGATCATACGCCTTGCCTAACCACAGTTATATGCCTTCGATTACAACTTGTAAAAGCTATTATTAGCTGTTTGAGCACTAAGCAAAACAGCTAATAATAAATATTTATTTCGATGTAAAAACCAAGCCTATTATATTTAGTTAAAAATTCGCGCTAAGTATAAAGATGACACCTCTATTTATCCACCGAAAAGCTGACAAAAACTTGAATTATGTCAATTCCGATAAAACTAGCGTCACAATGTACAAAGCTTAAACAAAAAAAAGCCGTTGCGGTAAACAACGGCTTCTTTTTTGTAATATCAAAGACCAAAGTACAGGTCTAAATTACTTTACCGCTGGAGCTGGATAAGTCGGATAGAAAACACCGCACATTTGCTGAGCAATACGCACAACCTGACGGCTATAACCAAACTCGTTATCGTACCAAACGTAAAGGTTAACGCGGTTGCCAGAAGTAATGGTAGCTTGCGCATCCACAATACCGGCATGAGAGTTACCGACAAAGTCAGTAGAAACTACTTCTGGTGAGTTAACCCAATCAATTTGCTTTTGCACTTCTGAGTGCAAAGAGATTTCACGCAAATAATCGTTAACACCTTCGGTGGTTACATCTTTCTTCAAGTTTAAAGAAAGAATTGCCATCGACACATTTGGTGTAGGAACACGAATCGCATTACCGGTTAGCAAACCTGCCATTTCTGGTAAGGCTTTAGCTACCGCAGAAGCCGCGCCTGTTTCAGTAATTACCATATTAAGTGCAGCAGCACGACCGCGACGATCACCCGAGTGGTAGTTATCAATTAAATTCTGATCATTGGTGTATGAGTGAATTGTTTCAACATGGCCATTAACAATACCATATTCATCGTTAATCACTTTCAATACCGGCGTAATCGCATTAGTAGTACAAGATGCGGCAGAAAGCACTGTATCTGTTTCTTCGATCACACTGTCGTTGATACCGTAAACAACGTTCTTGATATCGCCCTTACCTGGAGCGGTCAACAACACACGTGCTGCACCTTTAGCTTGTAAATGACGTTCAAGGCCAGCTTGATCACGCCAAATACCGGTATTATCAATCACCAATGCGTTATTGATACCGTATTGTGTGTAATCAACATTTTCGGGTGCATCAGAATAAATAACTTGAATGTAATTGCCGTTAGCAATAATCGCGTTCTTTTCTTCGTCAATCGACAGAGTACCGCGGAAAGAACCGTGAATAGAGTCACGACGCAACAAGCTCGCACGCTTCTCTAAATCTTTACCCTTACCTTTACGCACAACAATCGCACGCAAACGCAAACCGTTACCACCACCTGATTTTTCAATCATAATACGTGCTAACAAACGACCAATACGACCAAAGCCATACAGAACAACATCACGATTTTCTTTAGTAGCTGTATCGCTTTTACCAATAACATCACTTAACTCGTCATTTAAAAATGTTGTTAAATCACGACCATTGGCTTCATTACGGAACTTAACCGCCAATTTACCCACATCAATGTGAGCACGATCTAAGTCCATACCCATCATCGCACTAACAATCGGATGAGTATCAAGCACAGACAGCTCTTGATTTTCCATGTGACGAACAAAACGATGCGCTTTTAACAAATCAATCACAGAACGATTAATAATTGGGCGACCATAAACAGAAGTAACAATATTCTTTTTACGATACAAAGCGCCAATCATAGGGATCATGGCTTCCGCAGCGGATTCGCGATCAGTCCAATCCACCATACAAATATCAGTCAAGTCTTGACTCATGGGTCTACCTTCCGTTTTATTAATGCATTTTAATGAGTGCAAAACACACCACACTCACCATCAAAATTAGGGCGCAAATTATGCCTGCTTTGTACAGTTTTGACAATTCAAACTCTTATTAGTTGTTAATTCATAAAATTCAATCGTGTCTCGGCAGTAACTTACCAACCATACTTTGTAACCAAGCTGACATCCGCTACACTAGGCAACTTTTTATTTTCTATAGTAAACAAGCGCTCATTAATGCGTTAAATAAACAGACCTAATAAGGCCGTTCAATGTCCAAGCAGTCTATTTCAAGTCCTCTGCAGCCATCTTTACCCACCAAAGCCGGAGATCGCCGTTTTTGGGGAGAACTCAACAATAGTAATCAAGCCCTTGCCATTGCCAACGCAGCCCAACAACACCCGGGCTTAACCCTAGTCATCACCAAAGACACAGTTACCGCTCAGCGTCTTGAAGAAGAAATAGCCTTCTTCGCCGAAGGGCTGCCGGTACTGCACTTACCAGACTGGGAAATTTTGCCTTACGACACCTTTTCGCCGCACCAAGATATTATTTCTCAGCGCTTATATACTTTTTCACAGCTCCCCTTGATTGAACGCGGCTTATTAATTGTTCCCATTAGCACTCTACTGCACAAAACTGCACCCAAAGAATTTTTGCAGGCCAACAGCCTTATTATTGATATGGGGCAAACGCTCAACGTAGAAACGCTTCGCAAACAACTAGAAAGCGCAGGTTACAGCTGTGTTGATAATGTCTACGAACATGGCGAGTTTGCCCTGCGTGGAGCTATCTTTGACATCTTTCCTATGGGCGAAAACCAGCCGTTTCGCATTGAATTGTTTGACGACGAAGTAGAAACCTTACGCACCTTTAACCCAGAAACCCAACGCACTGCCGATAAAATTGATCAAATCCGAGTGTTACCCGCTAATGAATACCCACTGCACAAAGAGGGTCAGCGTCATTTTCGGCAAAACTGGTACGATTTTTTTGATACCGACCCCAAACTGTCTTCACTTTACACCGATGTGAGCCAAGGCATTGCACCCGCCGGTATCGAATACTATTTACCCCTGTTTTTTGGTGAACTCAGTAATTTATTTGATTTCTTACCCGACAACTGCCTCATCATCCACGATGGTGACATTGAACATGCCGCAAAACATTTTCGTGACGATATTCAACTTCGCTACGATGAACGTCGCCACGACATACGCCGTCCCTTGGTTGCTCCTCAACATTTATTTATCAACCCAGAAGAGCTGTTCTCGGCCTTTAATCAGTTCCCTCGTATTCAGTGGTATAACGACCAAGCTCCAGATCGTGCAGGCAGCGAACGTTTTGCGACTCCTGACATTGGCGACATCAGCATCAGCGCTCAAGCAGAAGAGCCGCTATCGCTATTAAAAGCATTTTTAGTTAAAAAATCTGAGCGTACACGGGTACTATTTTGTACTGAATCGGCGGGTCGTAGAGAAGCCGTAAGAGAATTGCTAAACCGCATCAATATAAGACCGAAAGAGCTTAGCGGATGGTCAGAATTCTTAACCGATACCCAACCAACCGCCATTACGATCGCACCGCTGGACAAGGGATTAGTAATCAGCGGCGATAGCGCCAACGACGAGCTGATCATCATCAGTGAAAATCAGCTATTCGGCCAACGTATCATGCAACGACGTCGTCGCAGCAAGAGCAAAAACCAAGCCGAAAACGTCATTCGTGATCTCACCGAATTAAAAGAAGGCAGCCCTGTTGTTCACCTTGATCACGGCATTGGCCGCTACCTAGGATTAAAAACCTTAGAAATAGACAATCAAGTTAACGAATTTTTAATGCTGGAATACGCCGGAGAATCAAAGCTGTATGTGCCCGTTTCGTCACTGCATCTTATCTCTCGTTACGGCGGTGATAGCGAAGGTGGCCCAGCACTTAACAAACTTGGCACCGAAAAGTGGGCAACCGCTAAACGTAAGGCACAAGAAAAAATTCGTGATACCGCCGCCGAATTATTAGATATTTACGCCCGTCGTGAAGCGCGCATTGGCTTTAAATTTGATAAACCCGATATCGATTACGAACGTTTTTCTGCCGCCTTCCCATTTGAAGAAACCCCCGATCAGCAATCCGCTATCGAAGCAGTAATTGCCGATATGACCAGCCGCAAACCGATGGATCGTTTGGTATGTGGCGACGTCGGCTTTGGTAAAACAGAAGTCGCCATGCGCGCAGCTTTTATGGCCGTACAAAGTGGCAAACAAGTAGCCATTCTTGTTCCTACCACCCTGTTAGCACAACAGCACTATGAAAACTTTAAAGACCGCTTTGCTGATTGGCCAGTGCAAGTCGAAGTGCTGTCGCGCTTCAAATCTGCCAAAGAAACTCAAGCAGCGCTGGATAAAATGCGCAATGGTAAAGCTGATATTGTGATTGGTACTCACAAGCTGCTGCAAAAGGATATAACTTTTCACGAGCTTGGCTTGTTAATGATCGACGAAGAACACCGTTTTGGTGTTCAACAAAAAGAACGCATAAAAGCCTTACGTTCAGAGGTAGATATTCTCACCCTCACAGCTACGCCAATCCCAAGAACACTGAACATGGCGATGGCCAGTGTGCGTGATTTATCGATTATCGCTACCCCGCCATCAAAGCGTTTATCGGTAAAAACCTTTGTCCGTCAATACGACAAACCCACCGTCAAAGAAGCGCTATTGCGAGAGCTACTTCGTGGTGGCCAGGTGTATTACTTACATAACGAAGTAAAAAGCATTGAAAAAACTGCGCGTGAAATCAGCGAGCTGGTCCCCGAAGCTCGTGTTGGCATTGCTCACGGCCAAATGACAGAACGTGAATTAGAATCGGTAATGCGAGATTTTTACCACAAACGTTTCAATGTACTGGTCAGTACCACCATTATTGAAACCGGTATTGATATACCTTCTGCCAATACCATGATCATTGACCGTGCCGATAAATTTGGTTTGGCTCAACTGCATCAATTACGTGGCCGAGTTGGTCGTTCACACCATCAGGCATATGCTTATTTACTGACCCCCGAAGGCAAAAAACTTAGCAAAGACGCCGAAAAACGCCTTGATGCCATTCAAAGCTCACAAGATCTAGGCGCAGGCTTTATGCTAGCTTCCCATGACTTAGAAATTCGTGGAGCCGGTGAATTACTCGGTGAAGAACAAAGTGGTCATATACAAGGCATTGGCTTTAGTTTGTATATGGAAATGTTAGAGCAAGCGGTTAAGTCGATACAATCAGGCAAAAACCCCAATGCCGAAATCCCCTTATTACACGGTGCCGAGGTCAACTTACATGTCCCAGCATTAATTCCAGACGATTACTTACCCGACGTGAACAGCCGCTTAACGTTATACAAACGCATATCTAATGCCAAAAATGATAACGAGCTAAAAGAACTGCAAGTAGAGATGATCGACCGTTTTGGGTTACTGCCCGAGCCGGTAAAAAATCTATTTAAAGTGACCTCGGTTAAATTACTGTTAACGCCACTGGGCATTCAAAAACTGGATGCAGGCCCAGAATCGGGACGTATCGAATTTGCCCGCGAAACCAACATAGACCCATTCCGTTTAATACAAATTGTTCAGACACGGCCAGCAACTTACAAACTGGAAGGTGGACAAACCCTTAAATTTAGTGAAAGTATGGCGAAGATCGATCAAAGAATTGCAGTTATCGAACGCCTACTCCTCGACCTTCAAAAGGAACCAAACGCCTAATGCAACGCTCACATTTCTTAAGCTTGCCCGTATTAGTATTAGCCAGCATTTTGGGGGGGCTAACCTACCCTGCGTACGCGTCGGAAGCACCCCGCTGGTACGAAGTCGAATTGGCACTAATTAGCTATCAAGACAGCAACAAGATGGAAAAGGAAAGCTGGCCCGAAATACTCGTGGCCTCCACCGACAGCCAAATAATTGCCGAATCCAGCTCTGAGACCGATGTCAATTCCAGTGACAGTGCCAGTGACAGCGCCAGTGAAAAAAGCGATAAAGACAAAAACCCTTGGCAGTGGATAAATTGGTGGAATAACAACAGTGAGCCACAAGGCTTGTTTAGCTTAAACACAGCATTCGATGCACAAAATATAGATGCACAAAAGACAGATACACAACCTATCTTGCAAGTTCCATTTGCTACCTTAGGCCAAGCCTTTGCGGATAAAACCGAGAAATTGGAAAAAGCCAAAGATTTCAAAATTGTTTGGAGCAAAAAGTGGCGTCAACCCATACCCGAGAGAGCTGATGCCTTAGCAGAAGAAAATCTGATCGAGATTGATCTAAAAACAGCATTAAATTTCAACAATGCCATGCAAGGTCATTCTCCTCTAGTAGAAATAGAAGTATCCGGCAAAATGCATCTGTATCGCAGCCGATACCTACATTTAATTACCGATCTAACCGTGCAACATTGGCAGAGCCTGGATAACAACAGCGAAACTGACCAAGCAATAAGAATACGCCCGAGCCATGCAACTCATACAGAAACCATAGTTCCTAACAAATTCAGCTCGCCATCAATAACATTTGATACCGTGCCTTTACGCGCGGCTAAAATTGAGCAAAGCCGGAGAATGCGCAGTAATGAACTGCACTACATTGACCACCCACTCCTTGGAATTTTAGTACGCGTTAACCCTATTGAAGAAGAACAATAACAAACATTGGCGATGACAAGCACTAACCAAGATGAAACGACACAATTTCATCTTGGTTACGCAACGCACAGTTGCGATTAGGAAATAACTGAATATCGTTTGGCGTTAATAAAATCACCTTCTCGTCAAACAAACCAATCAAGCCAGAGCGATGCATGTGCATAAAACGCCCCCTTTCCAGCTTCAACCGGTTGGCATCTGCCAAACTGGCAGAATGCAACAAACCATTGGCTAACGGATCTTCAATAGCAGCTATGTCTTTATAAAGACTCAAACCATTTTCAGCTAATACCAAGATTTGGCTATTAATCAGTTCAAGCGCTTCAACCTGCTCGCCATTTTTAAGGGTTAACAGCTTTGACGATTTAACAATATCCGATGTATTTTCAATTAACATAGCTAGCTTATTTTCCTAGTCACACACTCTCTTTCACCTACTTCGCAGCTTTTTTGGCCGCATTGACAGCCGCTTTTTCTGCGACTGCCTGATTATCTAAATACTCATCATAAGTACCGTGGAAATCAATGACTTCTTGATCTTTAATTTCAACAATACGCGTAGCCAAAGACGAAACGAACTCTCTATCGTGGCTGACGAAAATTAAGGTACCATCAAAATCCGCCAATGCATTGTTCAACGCTTCAATCGCTTCCATATCCAAGTGGTTGGTTGGCTCATCCATCACCAGTACGTTAAGATCCATCATCATTAACTTACCAAACAACAAACGGTTCTTCTCGCCACCCGAACACACGCGAGCTTTCTTAACAATATCATCCGCACCGAATAACAAACGGCCTAATAAGCCACGCACCATTAGGTCATCGTGCTTGGCCGTACGCCACTGCGACATCCATTCGAACAAATCAAGATCGCAATCGAAATCTTCGGTGCTATCTTGCGGACAATATCCGATGGTGGCATTTTCAGACCACTTAATCGTACCGCCATTGGCTTTTAAATCATCAACTAAACAACGCAAGAACGTTGTTTTACCCGCGCCGTTTTCACCGATAACCGCAAGCTTAGCGCCACCTTCTAAAATAAGGTTGCCGTCTTTAAATAAGATATCTTCGCCTTCATAGCCGTGAGTCAAATCTTCCAAAACCAACGCCTGACGGTGCAAACGCTTATCTTGTTTAAAGCTAATAGACGGTGTTACACGGCTTGAAGATTTAACTTCATCTAAAGAAATTTTATCCATCTTCTTAGCACGAGAACTGGCCAACTTCGCTTTCGATGCGTTCGCCGAGAAACGGTTCACAAACGCTTGCAACTCTTCAATTTCAGCTTGTTTCTTTTCGTTACCCGCCAGCAACTGCTCACGAATAAGACCCGACGCTTCTAAATAATACTCGTAGTTACCTGGGTAAATACGCAGCTCACCATAATCGATGTCGGCCATGTGGGTACACACAGAGTTCAAAAAGTGACGGTCGTGAGAAATAATCACCATGGTGCATTTGCGTTGATTCAACACATCCGACAACCAGTTAATAGTGTAAATATCCAAGTTGTTGGTTGGCTCATCTAACAGCAAAATATCTGGGTTAGAAAACAACGCCTGCGCCAGCAAAACGCGCACCTTATAACCCGGAGGCACTTGCGACATCAAACCAAAGTGATACTCTTCGGCGATACCCGCTTCGAGCAAAATATCACCCGCGCGAGATTCCGCGCTGTAACCGTCCATCTCGGCAAATTCTACCTCAAGATTCGCCACCGTCATGCCGTCGTCTTCCGACATATGCGGCAACGCGTACATACGATCGCGCTCTTGCTTCACTTCCCATAACGCTTTGTCACCCATAATCACAGCATCAATAACACTGTATTCTTCAAAAGCAAACTGATCCTGACTCAAGGTACCCAACTTCTCACCTGGAGTAATCGACACATTGCCAGAAGTAGGCGCAAGTTCACCACTAAGAATCTTCATGAACGTCGATTTACCGCAACCATTGGCGCCGATCAAACCATAACGATGGCCATTGCCAAATTTAGCGGAGATGTTTTCGAACAACGGCTCAGCGCCAAATTGCATTGTAATATTTGCGGTAGAGATCAAGAGAGATTTTCCTAGGGGTGTGCAGACAAGAAGTGCATAAAAAATAAGGTGCATACTCAAGAGGTACGCACTGAAGATGGCGCATCATATAGAATTAACAGCGAATTGTCGAGGACAGCCGTGAATCGCTGATTAAGAAACACACCGCTGATTGAGGATCAAATTGCGCCTTTAACGGTAAATGACACATTTTTAAAGCATGCCTATACATACAGTTGATTTTCAACTATTGGGTATAATTATGCGCGTTTGCACGACTTTTTATTTAAATATGCGCGCTTGCACTGGTTCTATTTATAAATATATAGCAGAATCAATACATTATAAAAATGAGCTCTAAATAACAGGACCCTCGTTATTTAGACAAATGCGCATGCGCGTATTTCTGGAAAGATAAATGGAGCTTGGAAATGGATTTCGTAAATACCCAAGTAAAATCAAATATTTGTGTGCAAGTAGTGACAACCTTTGTGGGTGAGCCACTTCCGTGCAAACGCGCATGCGCACGATTAAAATGTTAAGGGAAGTATATGAATAAATTTAATCTATTAATAACATCTATGCTGATTTCAGTGAGTGCAAATTCAGTGGAGCCAGCATCTGATATTGGAAAGATACAAGCTGATAATGCTGTGAAGTTATTCTTTTCAACATGCGTGGCGTCAGAAGGAAAGCGTGCTGATCTTATGACTGCTGCTAATTCACTTAAAATGCAAAAGATGAATGGGCCTGCAACAGCACATTTCATTGGGACATCTGCTGCGATTGGTTGGTTGCAGCATAAAGATTCAGGTAGTTATATTCTTAGTTCTATGGACACTGGCATGTGTTCTATCATGTCAAGATTAAATGATAAGGATCATCTTATCGCTATGCTATCTGATTGGCTGCCTAAAGAAGAGGCTGGCTTTAAAACTAAAAAAATTAATGAGAGTGATGTTAACGGATTAGCTTCAGTAAGTTATTTGGTTACTGCCAAATCAGGCCAATCATTTAAAGTTGTTGCATCAGCTTCAAATAAGAAAAACGTAAAGCTTCAAGGGCTTATCTCTTATGAAAGAGTCAGCCCTTAACAAAGCATTCGTGATCGTGCCTTCGGCACTGGGACGCTTTCGCGCCCCACAATATTGGCGTTAAATAATAAAAATTATCAAGTTACTAAGAGTAGGAAAAAACATGAAAATTAAACAATTAACAGCATTTAGTATTCTTGCTGCAACAACCACATTAGCTTACGCAGATTATCAAGGGCAAATTGATGTTGGGGTGCAGAGTCAAACTTTAGCGTTTGATGATACCAATGATGAATACCTTGAAACATCTACAACAGTTCTTGAAGCCCGTTATTATCTAGATGCTGTTGCAAGCGAGAATAAGCCTGTGAGAGAAGCTGCTTTTATGGGGCGAAATAGTTACATTCGAACAGGGTTTATCCAAAGTGATATTGAACAAGGCACCGCAGATGATTCAACGGATAACTTGTTCGTTCGAGCTGATATTCATATTGGTGAAACAGATTTTCGTGTCGGTGGTGAATTAAGCACTTATAGTGAAGACAACGATGATCTAAGCGCTACTAGTTTTTCAGCATTTTTTGGTTGGTACCCTACTGAAATGGGCTTGTTAACTATAGAGCTTGAGTCTGTATCCGGTGATGACAAATTAGATAGTGATTATACAAGCACAGATCTGATTGTTGCTTACAAGCAAGTGATACCTTTAGCTGATACACTGCTATCTGTCGGTGGCGGCATTAAGTCAGGATCCACAGGAGTTGAACTTGCTGCTGGAAACTCTCAAGAAGAAGACCTTGTAAGCACGCAGATTTTTGCTCAATGGTATCCGACACAGCAATTTAGTTTTGGTGCACGTATCGACTCTACTGTAACAGATTACAACTATAGTAATACTGATACCCGTTCCGAATCAGGCTTCTACGTTAACGCCACCTATGACTTTAATGAACTGATTGGCCTTAGTGCAGAAGTTGGATCGTTGAGTGCGACAAATGATAATCTTCTTGGCAACGATACTGATGAATCAGGCAGCAGTGCTAACCTTGCTTTACAAATGCGCTTCTAATCTATAGAAAGATTGTTGAAAAGGCGCTTTTAAAGCGCCTTTTTTATTGTCAATATTATGTGTCCGTAACTCTGAACACTTAACAAGTTTGTGCACAGGACTTAATTTCCGTTCCGCTTTTGGGCATTGCTTCGCAATTATATGCCCAAAAA
>CAJXUK010000023.1 GCA_913061435.1 uncultured Thalassolituus sp.
AAGCCATAATTCTGATAACGCCATAAACGCCCATTGCTATCGTTGCAAAAACTGATTGGCTGGCTAACCAAATAAAATCGTTTTTTAGGTGAGTCTGTTGGAAAGCGATAACTCGCTCCATCGGTAAAGGTAATGGTTTGCAGATTCTCATCGGCCGAGCCCACTGCCCCAACCGTACTGGCAACTGCAGTCGCTTTATTGGCGTCATAAACAGACTCAGAGCTACTAGGATAGACCGCTACATAACCGCTTTCTCCACCCACTGCATTTACAAACTGAATACTTTTAAAGCTAGTAGCAGCACTGGCGGTAGGCACCGAAAGATAAACTGAACTGTAAAGTATTGGCACCAACTCTAAACATTGATTACCACCATCATCAAACACACGCACACTGTTTGGCAAGGCACGGCGCGCATCGCGCAAAACTTTTTCTACCGCAATTGTCGCGCTACTGGCTAATGCTTGGCGCGCACCGGTATCCACTAAACCCTCTGCCGACAAGGCAATAAAACGTACGCTGCCCGTGGCTAATATGCCAAGCACAACAATGACCATAATCAGTTCAACCAAGGTAAAACCTGCAGGTTTTTTTATACCTTTAATACATGGTTTGTTCATAAATCTGCCCTATAGGCTGAAAATACAAGCGCTTCATTGGTCGGTGAGGTAATGGTTAATTGGATGAGCTTACTGTTATTGGAAGTATTGCCTTGAGCGTCGACACAAGTCACTGCAACTGAAACTTGATAGCCGCTGTAAGTGGATGCTAAACCAGATGTTTGATCAAGAAACCGAGCGGTTTCTGTTAAGCCATTATAATCATCAACATCGTTGTAAAGGTCACGGCTACTCTCCCCGCTATCGGGGCCAAGGGCACTCGAACAACCGCCCACAGAACCACCACCAACTGGCGAATCTTCTTGATATTTCATCGCTAAAATTTCATCAAGATACGCTTGTGAAAGCTGCGTCGCTTTAGTTTGCCATAACGGATCGGCGTTTTTACCCACGGCATTGAATACACTGCTCGACAATGCAGCCAAAGCAATACCTAATACCACAATGGTAATCACTAACTCTATTAAACTAAAACCCTTTTGTTTATGTTTATTGTTCATACACCATAACCTTAGGGTAAACACGCGCCTTCGTAGGCGTATCCTGATGGGCTTATACACAGCTCTTTGCTGGCCACAGAGGCCGACGGAGTGTCGATGCACACACGTAACGCACTGGATGGAGCTTTGTTACCATCGCCATCAAAATTTAAGATCAATGGCGTCGCCGTTGCTGCCGTTAAGGCTGAGCAACTGGCTGAAAAATCGGTGCCATAATGCACTTGTTCGTTATCGCGCTCTACTTGAGCATTATAGTTTATTGGGCCAGAGGTAATGTTTAAAAACCAGTTATTAGTATCACCGGTGATCTGTAATTGAGTTTGCCCAGCACTGCTAGCACTATTAACAGATGAACGTGACATGGCAGTTTGCTGAGCCAGTCTTGCTGAGGCAATGATTTGGTTTTTAATAATGGTAGTAGAATAACTTTGAGAAGAAGATAATCGACTAACCGCGAATGCGGAAAGGATTCCCAGCAAGATGATTACTGTAATGAGTTCGATTAAAGTAAAACCTTGCTGGGGGTGTTTCATGCTAGTAGCGAGAAATTAACAACCGCTGCTAACAACCGCGATAGTTGGTACTTTGTTAGCCGCAGCAGCCGTGTAAGTAACTTTGCAGTCTGTTTGTAACGTATAAACACGTGCTGACGTTTCAGTAGCACCACCACCAGAAGCGACAAAAGCAGCGTCGATCTGAGCTGCTGCATCAATTCCTGCAACATCAGCAATCGGATAACCATTGATCAAGGTAACATCTGTTGCACCCTCTAAAACTACCTTAGTTCCTGTGCTACCGCCCACTAACCATTTGGCATGAGCAATATTAGAAGCAGCTTTAAGAGATCCGGCTAAACCTTGAAGGCTTGCGGTTCTTGCTTCGCCACCCAAATCAGCAAAACGCGGTAGTGCGAATGCCGACAAGACACCAAGAATCACGATCACCATGATCAATTCGATTAACGTAAAACCTGCTTGTTGTTTGATCTGTTTCATAGATCTCTCCTAAAGATAAACTTAATTAAAATTTTTTAAATAACCTTGTTTTGACCTTATTTTAAAGGCTGTTTTAAACAGGGTTATTCAAAAAAAGTTTCTATTTGACCTGACCTCAGATCATATTCAATTCGCCAGCCTTTGTCATTCAACAAGTAGCGATAAATACACACACCTTGATGTAACTCTGCATGATATGTGAATACTCCAGGTGAAGCAGAAGTATTAATCGTATCAGTTAGGGTCTCCACTTTTGCTGTGGTATCTTTTAATAAGCCACTCCATAGCCTTGTACATGTTGAGTTATTTAAAGCAAACCCTGTTGAAATTAAAGAATCTAATTGATCTTTATTAATCGCATCAACTGGCCAGCCTGTTTTACTCATTAATACATTGTCTTCGCCAAACCCTTGCAATAAAGAAGATCCATCACTTGACCTTACCCACTCACTTGGCCCTTTAGAGAGCCAGAGATGACGAGACATATTCACAGCTGATTGCAAAGATTTTGCCGTTAGCTGTAAATTTGGTTTCTTATAAGCATCGTCTTGTAAAAAATCAATCTTCGACACTAATAAGGCAATTAAAATTGTAATTATGATCAACACAACCGTGAATTCTAATAGAGTAAAAGCCCGTGCTTTATATCTACCGAATATATACCCACCGCCATTAGCACCACTGATGCCACTGCTGCTGTTAGCTTTATTATTATTAAGTGTAGACAACAATCTTAAATATGCCATTAGCCTCCACCCATAGCACCGCTAAGATCCCAAATAGGTAAGAACACACCCAAAGCTAATACCAATACCATGATACCTAAGAATACTAGTAAAATAGGTTCAATCGAATCAGCTAATTGTTTCAATTCGTAATCAATTTCTTCTTCGTAAAAATCCGCTACATCGCTCAGTAACTCATCGATCGAACCGGTTTCTTCACCAACTGCCATCATTTGCAATACCAACGGAGTAAACAACCCAGTTGCAGATGCAGTACTAGTTAAGCGCTCACCACGCTCTACACCCCGATACATATCTTCGATGGCCAAGCCGATGTGTTTATTGCCCACACTTTCAGAGACGATCGACAATGCTCGTAAAATGGGTACACCAGAAGTCATCATCATGGCAAAAGAGCGGGCAAAGCGAGACAAAGCAATGCGTTTAAACAAACCGCCAAATAACGGCAAAGACAGTAAACGAGTATCACGCCACAGTTCACCCTCCGGGGTTTTCACAAACTTAATCCAAGCGAACACACTGCCGCCAAAAATCAACAGCATTAACCACCAATAATTGATAGTGAACGACGAAGTAGCCATTAATATCTGGGTGGCCAAGGGTAAATCAGCACCAAGTTTGGCAAATACATTAGCAAAACTGGGAATAACCACGACATTGATTACGCCCATCGCTATCGCCATCGCTGCAAGCACAAACATCGGGTAGCGGGTAGCCGATTTAATGCGTTTTTTGGTTTCTCTTTCTAACTCCAAGTGCGCGGTAAGCTTTTGAAAAGCCAAATCTAAACGCCCAGTATTTTCACCCACGTGCACCATGCTGATAAAAATAGGCGAAAATATTTCGGGAAACTGACGAAACGCCGAAGCCAATTCAGATCCAGACACCAAGGCATCAGAAATTTTATTCAGCACTTCAACCAACCTAGGTTTATCACTGGATTCGGCTAAACCATTTAACGCACGAATAATCGGAATGCCCGCCTTGGTAAGTGCGTATAACTGGCGAGTTAATAGTACTTGATCATCAAGGGTGATTTTTTTCGGTGGCAGTAATGATTTAGAAAAAATCGACTCAGTTGTTTTTTCTGCAGTGGCCGATTCTTCAAATAAACTGGTTAAAATAATATTTTTTTGTTGCAGCTCTCTGGCAGCAAGAGCATGACTACCTGCCTCTAATAGCCCAGAAATTTGCTGACCACTTTCATCTCGCCCAGTATATTTGAAGCTCGCCATTTTATACTCCGTCGCCTAAGCTAGCGCTCACTCGGAACACTTCTTCGAGGGAGGTCACACCTTGGCGTGCATAATCTAGCGCACACAAGGCCAACGGTCTAAATCTTGGGTGAGCATTGGCAGCACCGGCAAAATCGTCCATTGAATTATTACGCATAGCCGCAATCATGGTGCTGTCCATTTCTAACAACTCATAAATACCGATACGCCCGTTGTAACCGGTATTATTGCAGTGATGACAACCTCTGCCTTTTTTGTAACGGGCAACCAACGAATCTTTATCGAGTGCCATTAACCAAGTGCGCTCTTGCTCTTCTATTTCACAATCTTCTTGGCAGTGATCGCACAAACGTTTTACTAATCGCTGTGCCATAACGGCACGTAATGACGAGGCAACTAAATAGTTATCAACACCCATGTCCAATAAACGCATGGCAGTAGAAACTGCGTCGTTGGTGTGTAATGTTGATAGCACCATGTGACCTGTCATGGCGGCTCGCAACCCAATTTCGGCGGTTTCATGGTCACGCATTTCGCCCACCAAAATCACATCGGGGTCTTGACGTAACGCAGCACGTAAAACCGTCGAAAATTCTAACCCCACTTTTGGGTTAACCTGAACTTGATTGATTCGAGGTAAGCGGTATTCGATAGGATCTTCGGCGGTGATGATCTTTTTTTCTTTAGTATTTAAAATATTCAAGGCTGCATACAAGGTCGTGGTTTTACCACTACCGGTTGGCCCTGTTACCAAAACCATGCCATGAGGACGCTGGATTAAATATTTAAAGCGCTCTTGAATATCTTGGGGCATCCCTAAAGAATCTAAATCAAGTAAACCACCGCTTTGGTCTAATAAACGCATAACCACCGATTCACCAAATTGAACCGGCATGGTTGAAAGACGCACATCAATGCTTTTGTTTTTAACTCGGATATTAAAACGCCCGTCTTGTGGAATACGCTTTTCTGAAATATCCAACCCCGACATGATTTTTAAGCGCGATACTAATGCCGAAGCAATTCGACGCTCTTTCATGACTTGTTCTTGTAAGTCGCCGTCGATACGCATACGGATTCTAAGCTGGGCTTCTTCTGGCTCGATATGAATATCAGACGCTTTAACTTGTACGGCGTCTTCAAAAATACTTTGTAATAATCGAACAACAGGCGCTTCGCTACTGTCAGTGTTTGAAGCCAACTCTGAAATATCAAAATCGCTATCAGAAAGCTCACCTTCTAACTCACCAGCAATAGAGGCAATTTCATCTTGGCGTCGATAAATACTATCCAGTGTTGATAACAGATCGTCTTCAGAAATAAACGCCGGCAATACCGGTCGCTTTAAGTGACGCTGAAGATCGTCTATTACCATTAAATCGGTTGGGTCCGACATGCCAATCAGTAAACCATTAGACTGTTCGGCTAACACGATACAACGATAACGGCGGGCATAAGTTTCTGGTAATATTTTTACAATACTGGGCTCAATACGATAACGATTGAGATCGATATAGGGATAATGAAAATAGTCGGATAAGCACGACAACAGTTTTTCTTCACTAATAAATTGCAGGTCGATTAATACCCGCCCCACTTTTTTACCCGTTCGTTTTTGCTCTGCCAGTGCTTGCATTAATTCAGACTCGGTAATAAAGCCTTTTTCTACCAGCAAGTCACCGACCCGAACTTTTTTATTTACGTCTACTTTAGCTGTCATTGCGATTACTCCCAGCTCGTTCCATGCGTTGTAACCGAGTGGCGATCCATTGTTTTTGACTACTTGTGGGCAACGATGAATTCAAAAGATTTTCATAAATCGATTGTGTTTTATCGGAATAACCAAGCTTTGCAAAATTTAATGCCATCGCTAACTGCCACTTAACTTGATTGGGCTGTTGCTGGGTTAATTCAGCATAATATTGATTCGATAGCTCGTAATGAGCAAACATTTGTAAGCCCGGAGCGACTAATTGAAACCACGCTAGGCTGTTATTATTTTGACTCACTACAAAATCTCGCAGCTCTTCACCCTTACCTTGTTGTATTAATATTCTAGCCTTTAATCTTAAATATTCATCTTTATCATCTGCAACAATGGCTGCATCAATCCATGCAGCTGCAGCTGAATATTGCTTCTTTTTATATGCTTGCAGCGCCAACTGGTATTGCTTAAACCCTGGATTTTCTACCACTTTGATATTAATGGGCTGAGGTTGGGATTGAGTTTTGGATTGAGGTTCGGGCTGCAGCTTGGGCTCAGTTACAATTTCTTGCTTAGCGACACCGGACTCTTGAGTTTTTGCTCTGGTAACTTTTGGCAAGGGTTGCTTAGGGGCTATTTTTTGTTGAGCTATTTTTTGTTGAGCTATTTCTTTCTGAGCTATTTTTTGCTCAGTAATTTGTGGTGCAGCTGCTATTAGTCGCTTCTCTTCTGTTAACGGCTTATCTTCTGTTAACGGCTGTTTTATCTCTGGCGGTAATAACAAAGTTGGAGCTTCAGCAGGTTTATTATCCATAAATATTTCGATGATAGATTCTTTAAAAATCATCTGTAAAGACAAAATAACTAACAAGGCTACAACTAAAACAACAAACAAAAAGCGGGACCAGTTAATTGCTGTTTTGCTTTGCCCAGCCGATTGCAATGGCATATTAGGATACGGTTTAGAAGTATCAGAGTCTAACTGGCGTAACACATCATTAACCAAACTCATGAATAGCCACCCACGATGTTAATAACACAAGTAAAGACACTTCACGCCAATAAAAGCGATTGCCAAGACCGGTTTTTTTAGCACCTTCTGTATCGTTTATTGCTGCTTGCACATCACGTACAGACACATTTTGTTGATTGCTGCCATAAGCACTGAATAGCGACTTTTGTGCAATAATATTTATTAAGCGCGGCACACCCTCTGTCGCCTTAACCATTAGCTTGAGGGCTTTTTTTTCAAAAATCGGCATACCACGATAACCAGCCAATACCATTCTTTGCTGAATATAATGCTGTAAGCTGTCTTCATCCATGGGTACTAATTCGGCACTGTAGGTAATACGCTGTTGAAGTTGACGAAAACGATTTTCGGCTAATAAGGTATTTAACTCTGGCTGACCAAACAGAACAATTTGGATCAGGTTTCTGCTTTCGGCTTCTAAGTTAGATATTAACCGCAATGCTTCCAAACTATCTTCTGGAATACACTGCGCTTCATCAACAACTAATACCACAGCTCGGCCATTTTGTGCCGCTATTAACAGTTGCTGCTGTATTTTTTCTTGTACCTGATAGATATCCAGATCGTTAATATCTAGATTTAGTTCGTGGCCTATTGCTCGCCACAAACCTTCTGGTGTCAGTGACGGGTTGGGGATATAAACCGATACAATACCTTCTTCGTTTAAGCTGTTAAGCAAGCGCCGGCACAGCAAGGTTTTCCCTGTCCCCACCTCGCCGGTGATTTTGATAAAACCTTCGCCAGCTTGCAGTGCATAACTCAGAACGTTAAAACACTCTAACTGTGGTTTGGTTTCAACATAAAGCTCGGTATTAGGCGCCAACGAAAAAGGCTGTTGGCTAAAACCGTAATAGCTTTGAAAACCAGCGACAAGGTTAACTCCTGTACTCATAAACGCGAACTTTTAATTGAACTAGGTCTAAAACCCGAGTTGAAGCCCGAGAAGCGTTCATTAATACGCTCCATTTCTTCATAATGAAACTGACTGTCGACTACTTTTGGCTGAATCAAAATAACTAATTCACTTTGAATAATCACTTCTCTGTTTTGCCCAAATAAAGCACCAATTAATGGAATATCACGCAAATAGGGAATACCAGAAGATGTAACTTGTTTTTGATTTTGCATCAAGCCACCAATCACGACCACTTGCCCACTTTTAGCACGAATAATAGAATCTGTTTCTCTTACGCTGCTGTATGCCAAGGGGACGGTCAACGTACCTGAACTCAGCTGTACATTCTTTTGTCTTTCGCTGACTTCTGTAATGGTTGGATGCACGTGTAAGATCACGTCTTCGCCTTCACCTATTTGTGGTGTTACATCCAATGCAATACCCGAGAAGAAAGGAGTGAAAATAACTTCTGGGAAACTGGTCGTGCTGCTACCACTGGTAGTGGTTGAGGATTTTAATTCGGTAACAAAATATTCATCGTTACCGACTTTTATTACTGCTTTTTGATTATTTACAGTAGAAATGCGTGGGCTAGACAGAACTTTTACATCACCTTGTGTTTCAAGTAATTCAATAACACCGGTGAAGTCACTGGTATTAAAATTGATATTAAATACTCCGCCTATTCCGTCGGGATTCGATAATGCTTCAGACGCCACTGAGCTAACTGCGCTGTAATCGCCACCGTTAAGTTGCCCAGCGCCAAAACTGCTCCACTGAATACCCGATTGAAAACCTTCATTTAATGAAACTTCTAATATTTTTGCTTCAATAAGAACCTGTTTACCCACACTTAATTCGGCTTTCTCTAAAAACGAACCAATGTCTCGAAGCGTGTCGGGCATACCTTTTACAATCACCATGCCAGATTGAGGATCAACAACGATATTAGTGTTTTCTTTTCCTGCAATCATCATATTCAGTGTCATATTTAACTGACCCCAAAAATCACTTGAAGACTCTGTATTCACCTCAGTTGAATTAATTGCAGAGCTGGTTGATGAGGTGTTATTGCTGTCACCAGATTGTTCAGAATTATCTTGAGAGGTTACTTGGCCACTACTCACCCACATGCCAGAAGAACCAGAACGCTTAACGTTTAAGTAGTTAATAGGAAATATTTGAGTTTGAATGGTGCGTGGAAATACCTGTATGCCATAACTTGAAATCGAAAAATCATAAGCATATATATCGGTTATGGCCTCTAGGGTTTCAAGTACGGTGACATTTTTTAGGTTCAGAGTTACTTTACCCGTTAAGCCTTCGTGCAACATGATATTAAAATCGGTTTCATGCACTAGGCTCATTAAGAAAGCTCGAATATCGGTATCTTTAGCTGCGATATCAAAACGATCTTCTTCAACAATTAACTCCGGCTCTGGCGGCAACAACTGCTCAATAAAGTCGCGGTCGTCTTCAGCAACAGAAGCATTGCTATTCTCGTCTTCTGCTTCCCATACTAATAGCGGTTCGTTTTCTTGTGGCTCTTCTTTTTTAGGGTTATTACCACAAGACGCTAATGTTAACGACAAGATTAAAAGCGTTAATATTCTACTTTTCACGATGAAATTCCTTAGTCGTAGATGTCATATTCTCGGTTTTCATAGTCAAAGTGACAATTCGCCCTTTATACCTAACTTTAACCAATTCACCTGTAATTTGGGTAACGGTAGCGCCATCAATAACCTGCCCGGGTACAACCAGGGTGTCATTAATAATGGCGACACTTCTATTCTTTGAATTTAAAATCTGCTGCAACTTAAACTTATTACGCTCGATTGGGCTACCTTTTTCACTAACTGCCGACCATGCGGGGGGCTTCATAGGATCTAAAGAGAAGCTAGCATTCGCAAACAATAACAAAGACAACAGCACAGGTTTGAAAAACTTAAACACCTAATACCTCCTGACTCATACTCAAGGTATATATTTTAATTTTTAATGTGCCTTTAGGGTAGTTAGTACTTTCATATTGAAGGTCTTGCCAAAATAGCTGCCAAGGTAATTCATCTAGTCGCTTTAAATAAGCCAAAGCGCTGTCGTAAGTTGCCTCCAATTCTATTTCAAAAGCATGACGATAAATAAGCGCGCTTTCTTCACTACTACTATCAATGCTAATGGCTTCTTCTGGAAGATTTCTTAACGATAACAAGCGTAATTTTTTATCTTCTGTTAACACGCTTTCTAACAAGGTAACCATTTGCCGGGGGGCAACGAGTGCTTGAGTTAATAGATCAATATCATCTTGTATCTTTTTGCTTTCTTGTAAAATGCTGTTTAGCTCTTCGCGCAAATCAGCATTAGGGTCTTGCTGCAGGGTATTTTTAGTGGCATCAATTGTTACCACTAATGCTTGATTGCTAGCAGTTATCTGCTTGTGCTGATCGATAAGACGTTTTGTATTAAGGGCCATCGGTTCTATTAATAGAAGATACATCAAAACTGCCACGACAAGCACGCTTGTTAACAGAACAATATTCTTTTCTCTAATACTGAGTTTTTCGTACCCTTTAATGACATCTATGTAGGGTTTTTTTTGCCACCAAGTCATTCGTTTTCACCTCCTGCGCTGATTACATTCACAGAAGTATTATTCACCTGCTGTTTAGTTGACAAGAAGAACTGCTTCCAACGCAGCTCGCCTTGTAGAACATTTATCTGCTTAAATGTTCGGCCACGATAAGCATTTTTTTCACCCAATGCAGCAATGTAACGAGATATTTGGTTAGGGTTTTGTGCAAATCCATAAAGCTGAATATCGCTACCTTGGTTCATTATCTCTATTTTGGATAACCATATCCCTTCAATAGCTTGTTGCGATAATTGAGCCACGAGCGGAGTGAAACTGTTTTTTTTGCTGATAGTATCTTGCCTTAAAAAGCTAATAGCTCGCTTTTTGTTTGCCAGCAGCTGTTTTTCGCGCTCGATACTTTGTTCAAGATTTTTATCAACACTCATACTCGGCGCTTGGGCATTTAATTCTGACAAAATATTGGCCTGATAAGCCTGCTCTTTGTTTAAGTCTAGGATTTCAGTTTCTAAATAAGACTGAACAACATATAAAACCAACGCCAATACAATAAGAATCAACCAACTAATTGAGCATACTTTAATAAACTTCAACACGTCTTGTGAAAGCTTTGGCGGGCGAAAACGAGGTAAATATAAATTAATTTGGTGTTTAATTGGCTGCATAAGCGAGTGCTCCCCCTAATGCAGTTATTCGGTCATTAATATCACCATCGTTTACTGGCATAGCAATGCCATCTATTTGTCGCAGTTTTTTGCAGATGTTAGGTTGCTCAATATTAGCAGCCAATGCAGGCTGCATAGTTTCTACCAGCGGTGTTAGGTCTATATTATTGGCCATCACCCAAAGCTGAGTAATTTGCCCCATACCAAGCTGGCTTTCGTAATAATCTAACGATCGCTGAACTTCCAAGATTAAGTTATCCACTTGCTGGGTATCCACATTTGCTTTTGGTGCAAATCCCACATAAGTATCAACAACATCTGTGCTTAGGTCTGCTTCTAATTCATCTAATGCGGTATCAAAGTCGCTGTCAGCATCATCAAACTCAACTTCATCAAGCAAAAGTGGCTCATTGCTTTCTTCTGGTTGTTGGCTAGTTGCACTATCAGCTTGGATAGCCAAAGCATTAAGACCAACCTCTACCTGCCGAGTTAGATATAAAGCACCTTGCTGATACAAGCGAATTGTTCCATAACTCGGCCCTAATTCTAGAATCGCGATACCATCATTAATATTGTTAATCGACAAAATATTAAGCAAGCTGAACTCTGGCACGGTGATTACATTAACACGTAGATTGTTTTGCTCGGCCCAACCGACCCACTTTTTGATAACATTATTGGGGCTAGCCACAACATGCGCCATCGACATACGACCGCGGTAAGCATCCCTAGGTAAACGAACAGCCTGAAGAGCAGTTTCTTCAACCGGTTGATTTAATAAATCGCCAATACGAAATTCGATGGCTGCAGTTAATTCTTCGTCGGGTACTTCTGGGGCTTCCACCAGCAGTAATTCATAATCAGCATCATCTAATACCAATACCGCAGGCATCGGGTGAGTAACATGTTGTTGTAACCATCTTTCAAGCGCAGTTATGCCATCGTCAGAGCGAAAACTAACAGATTCCACAACCCCACGTTCTGAATAGATAACAGCGCTAGGGGTGAGTGTTGATAAATTAATACCAACCCAATGCTTTGGTTTCTTACTATTAAATGGCCAGCGAACAGTCACCCACCAACTCCTTTTGTTTAAATTTAAAGCTCATAGCTTGTAGTTTAGTCTAAAGCTATAAAAATGCACCGTATAGATAAGTCTAATTTTAAATAGTTAACCCATTGAGTACACTCATTTATTAGTCACAAAATACATTTATACCGCCATGTTTAATTTGGTAAAAGCATTTAGTTTCTGGCTGAAGCTTTATCCAACCTTTAAATGCCTTTATTTAACTTTCAATTAGCCACCAGCTTTCTATAATCAACACCTACAATAGCCAGCGCATACTAAAATCAACACCTACTAAGAAGCTACTATGTTTAACATCGTTTTATTTGAACCAGAAATACCGCCCAACACCGGTAACATCATTCGCTTATGCGCCAATACCGGCTGCCAACTGCATCTTATCAAACCACTGGGGTTTGATATGGAAGAAAAAGCACTGCGCCGTGCAGGCTTGGATTACCACGAATGGGCCAATGTGCGTATTCACGAAAACTACGCCGACTTCTTAGAGAAAGAACAACCCAAAACACTTTACGCCCTAACCACTAAAGGCAAAGCTACGCATTCGGAAACTCAATTCAAAGACGGTGATTTTTTGATGTTTGGCCCAGAGACTCGCGGCCTGCCAGAAGATGTGCGCATGAGTATTCCATTTGAACAGTGGCTACGCCTGCCCATGATGCCCGATAGCCGCAGCATGAATTTGTCGAATACCGTAGCGGTGATGATCTTTGAAGCATGGCGCCAAAATGGCTATGCGGGCGGGAGCTAGTTTTCAAGGTTTGCAAAAAGTAGCAGCCACAAAAAAACCCAATGCTAATTTGATTAATAATCAAACAAGTATTGGGTTCTTTTTAGCAATCAGATACCGCGCAGTAATTACCGTATTACTGAACAGTTTCTTCCGCCGCTGGCGCTTCAGTTTGCTGAGCTTGCGCCTGCTGATACAAGGCTTCGAAGTTAATCGGTGCTAGCATTAATGCTGGGAAGCTGCCCTTAACAACCAACTGGTCGATGGTTTCTCGCACGTATGGAAATAAGATGTTCGGGCAAAAAGCACCTAGCATGTGCTTAAGCTGTTCGCCTTCGATGCCTTTAATATGAAAGATACCGCCTAGTACAACTTCAACTAAAAAAGCTGTTTGGCCATCGTTTTCGGCAGTTGCGGTTACTTTTACGTCTACTTCATAAGTGTCGTCAGCCAATTTGCGAGAACGGCTATTTAGATCCAGCTTAACTTCTGGCTTCCACTGCTTTTGGAAAGATTCTGGAGCATTAGGTGATTCGAAAGATGAATCTTTAACGTAAAAACGCTGTAGTGAAAATTGACCCTGGTCTTGCTCAGCCATGATATATCCTTAATTTTTATTAGTTTGTTTACAATTATAAAAGCACTGCTTATTTACCGCATACAGGTACTTATATTAATGATCTTTACTTAGTAACCACTGGAAGGTTTTGGTTTGTCCATTCCAGCATACCGCCAGTTAAGCGGAAAGTTTGAAAACCTTTTTGCTTTAACGCTTTGCCAGCCATACCAACACTTTGGCCCGACTTGCATACTAATATAATGGGGTGTTCTTTTGAAGTATCGAGCTCTACCATACGATCTGCTAAAGATGCATAAGGGATATTAATAGCATTAACTAAGTGACCAGCGTCATATTCTTTCTTGTCACGAATATCCAATACAACCGCATTTTGTTTGTTAATCATCTGAGTGGCTTGCGCTGTGCTGACACTGGCACCGCTGCGCTGATTGTTGTCCCATAAAAAAGCCGCTAAAAATGCGCCCCAAATGCTGACTAACACCCAGTTATTATTAATAAAATCGAATACTTGTTCCATAACCTAGTTACTGCCTATTTTTTTGTCTGTGGGTTGTATTTTGGTGGTCGGTTAATAAAATTAAGGCGGCAGTATAACCAGCCCAAGCACTAAAAAGAATAGAAAATGACGCAAGGCCACAGATTCGCTAGAATAGGCACATTATTTTTGTCTACTCACGTTAATTTATTTGAGCTAATCCTATTATGAGCCAGACCCGCACACCTACCGCGCTTATTATTCTAGATGGCTGGGGCCATCGCGAAGAAACAGAATCCAATGCAATTGCCAATGCCCATACCCCTACTTGGGATCATTTATTAAAAACATACCCAAACGCCTTGATTCAAACATCTGGCAACGCAGTGGGTTTGCCAGAAGGCCAGATGGGCAATTCTGAAGTGGGCCACATGAACTTAGGTGCTGGCCGCATTGTGTATCAAAATTTTACTCGCATTAATAAAGACATTGCCGATGGCGAATTCTTTAATAATGACGCGTTATGCAGTGCCATAGACAAAGCCAAAGCAAGCGGCGGCGCTGTTCATATATCTGGTCTATTATCACCAGGTGGCGTGCACAGCCACGAAAATCAAATTTTTGCTGCTTGCGAAATGGCGGTTAAGCGTGGTATCAGCAAATTATACGTTCACGCTATTTTAGATGGTCGCGACATGCCACCACGCAGCGCTGAGCCTTCTCTTAAAGCACTGCAAGCCAAACTCGATGAACTGGGTACAGGTGCTATTGCTACGATTGTTGGCCGTTATTATGCAATGGATCGTGATAACCGCTGGGAACGTATCAAACCGGCTTATGTTGCAATGACAGAGGCTAAAGCAGAGCAGCAAGCAGAATCTGCGATTGCTGCCTTAGAAGCCGCTTATGCTCGGGGCGAAGATGATGAGTTTGTTGCAACAACGGTTATTGGCTCTTATGGTAAAGATGGGGATGGTAAAGTTGAAGATGGCGACAGCATCATCTTTATGAACTTCCGCCCAGACCGCGCCCGCGAAATAACTCGCGCCTTTGTTGATCCTGAGTTCTCTGGCTTTGAACGTAATCTTGTTCCTAAACTGGCAGATTACGTTATGTTAACCGAGTACGCCGCTGATATTCCTGCAAGTTGTGCTTACCCTCCGGCTAAATTAGTTAATGGCATTGGTGAATATGTATCCAACTTGGGCTTAACTCAGCTACGCATTGCCGAAACTGAAAAATACGCTCACGTAACCTTCTTCTTCTCCGGTGGTCGTGAAGATTTATACCCAGGTGAAGAACGTATTTTGGTGCCTTCTCCTGATGTTGCAACTTACGATTTACAACCAGAAATGAACGCCCCTGAATTAACCGATAAATTAGTTGCCGCAATTAAAAGTGGTAAACACGATCTGATTGTTTGTAACTATGCCAACGGCGACATGGTAGGCCACACCGGTGTTTATTCAGCCGCCGTTAAAGCAGCCGAGTGTATTGATGAATGCTTAAAGCGCATTACTGATGCGATTTTAGAAGTAAATGGCGAATGCTTAATCACCGCCGACCACGGTAACGCTGAGCAAATGATTAACCCCAAAACTGGCGGGCCGTTAACGTCTCACACCACCGGCCCTGTTGATCTTGTGTATGTTCATAACCATAACGATGGCCGCACAGTAAACACGGGTAGCTTATGTGATGTTTCGCCAACTTTATTGGCGATGATGGATTTAGAGCAGCCCAGTGAAATGTCGGGTAACAATCTTATTCACAAAACAAGCTGATAAGCGATATTAAGCCATGCTTATTATGTTTCGGATGATCGTACTGTGTTGTCTTTTAATAGGTCAGCTTACGCAAGTAAGCTGGGCCGACGACCAAGACGACCTTGCTAAACTTCAACAAGAAATCAATAAACTGCAAAGTTGGTTAAAGAAAACCGAAAGTGAACACGATAAACTCAACCAGCAATTAAAATTATCGGATGAAAAAATCGGTGGTATCGCCAAGAAAATCGACGCTACTCGCAATCAGCTGAACAGTGAAAGATCACGACTAAAAAAGTTAAAGACGGAGCAAAGCCAACTTCGCGTTCTTAAATCTGAGCAAAAGCAGCAATTAGCCAAACAAATCAGCGGTGCTCAAAAGCTCGGCAACCAAGGCTCCATAAAGGTTTTATTAAACCAAGATGACCCTCAACAAATAAGTCGCATGTTGAAATATTATGAATATTTTAACCAAGCACGAATGGCTAATATTCAAACCCTGATCGAAAACTTAAAACGTTTGAATAATATTGAGAGCGAAATTCTCACTCAGCAAAATCGTTTAATCAAAACAGAAAGTGCTCTGCTGAAAAAAAACAAACAACTCAACAGCGAAAAACAACGGCATAAAAAGCTGCTGATTAGCCTTGAGCGTGAGCGTCAGAAGACAAGCAACAACCTTAGCCAAAAACAAAAAGACCGAAAGCGCTTACAAGCGCTAATCGCAGAGGTTGCAACCTTATTGGATAACAGCCCGCGTAAAGAAGATGCACGTCCTATTAAATCCTTAAAAGGTAAGCTACCGCGGCCAGCTAAAGGAAGTATTTTAAAAGCCTTTGGTAACAAAAATGTTCAAGCACGAACTACTTGGCAGGGCTGGCTAATAAAAGGTTACGAAGGTGCGGCCATTAATGCCATTCATCATGGTCGCGTCGTATTTAGCGATTGGTTAAGAGGATTTGGCCTGCTATTAATTGTTGATCATGGCGACGGTTATTTAAGCTTGTACGCACGCAATCAAAGTCTTTTAAAATCGGTAGGTGACTGGGTGTATCAGGGCGAAAACATCGCTACACTGGGGGCCTCTGGTGGTTTTAAGGAACCTCGGTTATATTTTGAAATCAGATACAATGGTATTCCACAAGACCCCGCCGTTTGGCTAGGGCGCAAATAAGGATTAAGTGATGACAAACGGCATGTTGAAACAGCTCGTAATAAGCGCTGGCATTATTAGTAGCCAGCTTATGAGTTCAACTGTACTTGCAGAGACCGACCCTGTTTCAGCTGAACAAAAGTCAGCAATTCTTGAAGAGCATTTGCCCCTATACGAACTGCGCACTTTTACTGAAATCTTTGACCGAATTCGTAATTCCTATGTTGAACCTGTTGATGATAAAACCTTATTTCAGTATGCCATCGACGGTATGCTTAGCAATTTAGACCCTCACTCTGATTATTTGCTACCCGAAGATTTTTCTGATCTGCAAGAGAGTACAACCGGCAAGTTTGGCGGCCTCGGCATTGAAGTTGGCATTGAAGATGGGTTGATTAAAGTCGTGACCCCTATAGACGATACTCCAGCAGAAAGAGCGGGAATTAAGTCTGGTGACTTTATTGTTTCTCTTGATGGTGAGCCGGTGAGAGAAATGTCTCTCAACGATGCTATCGACAGAATGCGTGGTGAGCCTGGCACTGATATTGAATTAAACATTCGCCGTAAGGGAGAACCTGATTTACTAGAATTTGTTTTAACCCGCGCTGAAATTAACGTTGCAAGTGTGCGTAGCAAAGACCTAGGTGAAGGCATTGGTTATTTACGAATCACTCAATTTCAAGACAAAAGCGGCTCTGAATTAGTCAGCGCGATTGAAGAATTACAAAGCCAAGCGCAACAAAATAACACTCAACTGCACGGTTTAATTTTAGATTTACGCAATAACCCGGGTGGCGTGCTCGATGCTGCCGCAGAAGTTTCAGATGCTTTTTTAAGTTCAGGACTAATTGTTTACACCGAAGGTCGCATCAGTGAATCGGATTTTCGCTTTTCGGCTACAGAAAAAACCGTTGCAGAAAATACACCTCTTATCGTTTTAATTAACGGCGGCTCAGCTTCGGCCTCAGAAATTGTTGCTGGAGCCTTACAAGATCACAAACGTGCAGTTATTGTGGGTACACAATCGTTTGGTAAAGGTTCAGTGCAGAGCGTATTGCCTATTGGCGGAGACAAAGCCATTAAACTGACGACTGCACGCTACTTCACCCCCAAAGGCCGCTCTATTCAAGCGCAAGGCATTCAGCCAGATGTGTATGTAGAGCAAAGCGAGGTGACCACTTATGAACAAAGCTATTACAAAGAGAGTGACCTACCTGGCCACTTATCGAACGGTGACGACGATAACGCTGAAAATCCACAAAAAGATTTAGATGCAGACCATGAAGTTTCAGACAACTTATTAAGCAAAGATTTTCAGCTTTATCAGGCGTACACTTTATTAAAAGGCTGGAGCGTTTTTCAGCATCACGCCTATCCTGCGGTTAAAACAACTGCAAATAAAACCCAACAAGACCTAAAGCAAGATTAATATCAAGCATACCGGAGCGAGTCATTCACGGATGAACAACCGACTTTTACGCCTAAGCCTATGCTGCCTAGGCCTTATCTTTTGGCCCATGGCCAATAGCGCGCAGCTGGTGATAATCATTGATGATCTAGGCAACAGCTATAGTCAAGGTAACGCTATTGTTGAATTAGATGGCCCACTTACGCTAGCGTTTTTACCACATACGCCGTATGCGGTCTCTCTGGCAAACAAAGCTCACCAAAACAACAAAGAAATCATGCTGCATGCGCCCATGCAAACAGCAAAACTTGTTCCGTTAGGCCCCGGCGGGCTAACCCTAGAGCTATCAAAAGCTGCGTTCAAAACAACATTGGTAAAAGCAATTAACTCTATCCCGCATATTCAGGGAGTGAATAATCACATGGGCAGTACATTAACCCAAAACAACCAAGCCATGCAGTGGGTGATGGAAACACTACAAGACAAACAGCTGTATTTTGTCGATAGCCTAACCTCGGCAAAATCAGTCGCTTATCAACAAGCCATAAACCACCAGCTACCAGTTTTGCGCCGCCATGTTTTTTTAGACAACAACAAAGACACAACAGCCCTTACTCGACAATGGAATAAGGCGATACGTATTGCTAAAAAAAGTGGCCACGCCATTTTAATAGGCCACCCTTATGCCGAAACGCATGCATTTTTAGCCGCTAAACTCCCCTTGCTCGCAGAGCATGATATTGAGCTAATACCCGCGTCAAAGTTGTTTTTGCAGCAAGCTTGGCAATTATTTCCCTCCGCCCCTTCGAACAATCGTTACGACCTTAGCTATCGCCAAAGCTGCTGTAATGATTTAGTTCGTTAATCACTGGCTAAAAAAGACACTGCTATAAAATCAAAAAACATGGCACTATATAAGCTACAAAACATAAGCTGTAAAACCTTTAAGCGAGGGTAAGCCATGACATCCATTAGCACGGTTGCAAGCAATGCCTACGTCAATACCACCAATAAATTAAGCCAAACTTATGGCCAAATTAGCAGCGGTAAACGCATCAATAGCGCCGCCGATAATCCGGCAGGCTTGGTAGTCAGCACCAACTTTAACACCCAAGTTTCTGCTTCACAGCAAGCTCAGCGTAATGGCCTGGATGCCAAATCATTGATAGAAACAGAAGACAGCGCACTTGCACAAATTTCACAAGGCCTTGAACGACTGCAAGAACTGTCGGTACAACAAGGCAATGGTATTCTTAATGACACCGATCGTGCAGCTCTTGCAAGTGAAGCCAGCCAAATTACTGAGCAAATTAACCAAGTGATTGAACAAAGCGCTTTCAATGGAAAAAATCTATTTCAATCAGAAAGCAGCGCACAAAATGTTAACTTTCAACTCGGCGATAAAGCCGGCGATTTGGTTTCACTTCCGGCAAACCTAACAGCCAATCCAATTCAAGCAGGCTTACAACAATTAGAGTTTAACAACCCCAATAGTGCGGGCAACTCACTATCGAGCCTAGATTCAATCCAACAGGTGGTAAACGAACGTCGCTCAGAATTGGGAGCCGCTAATAATCGAATCGACAGCAGCATAGAACAGTTATCAGAAGAAGAAATACAAACGCAATCAAGTCTTAGCCGAGTTGAAGATGCCGATATTGCTAAGCTTGTTAGCGAGATGGTCGTAGAACAAGTTAAACAACAAGCTCAACTTGCGGTGCAGAGCCAAGGTAATGCCAGCGCAGAAGATACTCTGCGCCTGCTTTCTTAACGCGGCACTCATAGAGATGCGCTTAGTCTAAACGCATCTCAATGCCTTGGTCGGCCATATGCTGCTTCGCTTCTTGCACAGTATATTCACCAAAGTGAAAAATACTCGCTGCCAATACGGCGTCGGCATGACCCAGCAAAACACCTTCTGCCAAATGTTCAAGATTGCCTACGCCACCCGAGGCGATCACAGGAATATTCACCGCATCGCTGACTGCGCGAGTAACACCTAGATCAAAACCGGTTTTCACACCGTCACGATCCATGCTGGTTAGCAATATTTCACCGGCGCCGTAATTAGCCATCTTAATCGCCCACTCCACTGCATCAATGCCAGTTGGTTTACGACCACCGTGAGTGAAAATTTCCCATTTATTATCTGCGTCGCCTAACTCACCAGTGCCTGCTACTCGCTTTGCGTCAATCGCCACCACAATACACTGGGCACCAAATTTTTGTGACGCTTCACGCACAAACTCTGGGTTAAATACCGCCGCCGAGTTAATCGATACTTTATCTGCTCCAGCATTCAGCATACGGCGAATATCAGCAATTTCGCGAATACCACCACCGACCGTCAACGGAATAAAAACATGCTCGGCAATGGCTTCTACCATTTGTACTGTCGTGCCACGGGCTTCGTGGGTTGCGGTAATATCAAGAAAGGTAATCTCGTCGGCGCCTTGCTCATCGTAACGCTTAGCAACCTCTACAGGATCACCGGCATCTCGAATACCAACAAAGTTGACGCCTTTTACAACTCTCCCTTGGTCTACATCGAGACAAGGGATTATACGTTTTGCTAATGCCATAATGATTTACCGAATTAATTGATTCGCAAGCTTAAAAAGCAACATGATTAAGTATTTTTTCCATACCACACTCAATAATGATGCATTAGCTTGCTAGCATTCTTTGTTTAAGCCTGACCATTCCAGCTTAAAAAGTTTTGCAATAATTGCAGGCCGTTTGTGTGACTCTTCTCTGGGTGAAACTGCACCGCAAAGACATTGTCTTGCCCCATCGCCGCTGCAAAAGGCTTACCGTAATGACCCAAACCTTTAACTTGGCTTTGGTCATCGGCGGTCACAAAATATGAGTGTACAAAATAAAAGCGGCTCTGATCGTTAATATCTTGCCAAAGTGGATGTGGAACCTGTTCAACCTGATTCCAGCCCATGTGCGGAACTTTTAAACGGCTCGATGTGCCATCTAATTGCATGTCACCGGTTAAATTGTCACCAAAGTAACCTACTTGGCCAGAAAACATATTCAGACCATCAACTCCGCCATTTTCTTCGGAGCGCGTCATCATGGCTTGTAGACCCACACAAATACCTAATAACGGCTTAGTTTTTGCGACTTCTGCAACCACCTGATCAATGCCCTGCGCACGAATCTCAGCCATGCAGTCACGAATGGCACCCACACCGGGTAACACCACATGATCGGCGGCTAAAATCTCAGCAGGGTCGGAAGTTACTAAGATATTGCAATTGGGAGCGGCTTTTTGCAAAGCGCCATGAGCGCTGTGCAAATTACCCATACCATAATCAATCACTGCACAGGTTTTACTGATTACCTTGCTCATCAGCTACAAAACGCCCTTAGTAGATGGCATTTGACCCGCCATACGAGGATCTTCAGTAAGCGCCATGCGTAATGCACGACCAAACGCTTTAAAAATGGTTTCTGCCTGATGGTGGGCGTTGAAGCCTTTGATATTATCAATGTGCAAGGTTACGCCGGCGTGATTGACAAAGCCTTGGAAAAACTCCCAAAACAACTGCGTGTCAAAACGACCGATATTGCCACGGGTGAAATCACATTTAAACGAAAGGCCTGGGCGTCCCGAAAAGTCGATCACTACTCGCGATAGTGCTTCATCTAATGGCACATAAGAGTGGCCATAACGAAAAATTCCTCGCTTATCACCAACCGCTTTAGCAAAAGCTTGGCCCAAAGTAATACCAATGTCTTCAACCGTATGGTGGTCGTCGATATAAGTATCACCATCGCAATGAATATCTAAATCAATTAAGCCATGACGAGCAATTTGATCCATCATATGATCAAGAAAGGGAACCCCTGTCTCGAACTTAGCTTCACCTGTACCATCTAAGTTGATACTTACTTTAACTTTTGTTTCTGAGGTATTACGCTCAACACTTGCCATACGGCCGGCATTTACCATGGAAGACTCCAAAAAGATCTCGCCAAATGAGGAAAAAGCTATTATAAAGCAAAGCAAAGAAATAGCACAGAATAGAGACGCCCATGCCTGTACATCTTGAACACATTAATCAACCCAGCGAACAAGACTGGATTGACTTAGGTAAAATTTATGCCGACGCACCACAAGAATGGTTTAGTAACAGCCAAGATATAAAAGGTTCTTTACAAGCCTTGCTTGATCAACAAGTGTGGTTTATTGCTGGGCGCTTTAACTCACGCTTACTCGGTGCCATGCAAGCGTTTAAAAGCGATGAAATTGTTACGCTACAGCACTTTTGCGTGCGCAACATCACGATCAATCGCGGCGTTGCTCATCAAATGATGCATCACTTAAATCGCTGGGCCGATGAGCATGGCTTAACGTTAGTGGCTAAGAATCTCCCTCAATCTTTAGAAAAAAGCTTAAAAACCCGTGGTTTTATAAAACTGAATGATGATTTTGTGCGTAAACCTGTTTAGATGGCGTGCATTGTTCTTCAGGCGGAACAATGTATTGTACTTCTTACACTATTTAAACCAGTAGAACTTAGTCATAATAGTTATCGGTTCACTTAATAAATGAACACGCAATCAACTCAACGTTATCAAACGACAAGCAAAAGGGGCAGAATTCATGAAGCATTTAATTACACTGTTTATTACATTCTTAGGTTTTATTAGTTCAGCTTATAGTGCAAGCCCTAATCCAACTGACACTATTAAACATGCTACCAGCGCTATCGTTAACGAACTGCAAACGATTCCGGTAGCTGAGCGTGATGCAGCCGTGGTTAACCGCCTAGTTCAAAGTTACATTCTGCCGGCGATTGACCAAGAGCGCTTTGCCAAGATGGCACTGGGTAAGCACTGGAGAAAAGCCAGCAAAACACAGCGCAAAGATTTCGTTGAAACTTTTAGAGACTTACAAATTCGCACATACAGTGGTGCCTTTGCAGCATTTGACGGCCAAAAATTTGAATTTAGCGATGCACGTTTTAATCGCACAGGTAAACGAGCTATTGTTAAAGGCGAAATGATTCAACCCAATGGTCAGCGCATACCCATCGACTTTAAAATGTTTATCAACAAGCAAAAAGAGTGGAAAATATATGATGCTGTTATTGCTGGTTTAAGCATGGTGACTACTTACCGCCAACAATTTAGTGAACAAATGCAACGTAAAAGCTTAGATGAGATCATACTTAACATGCGTGAACAAATACAAACCGCATCACTCTAATATCATCATGCCTCGTTGCACCTAAAACCCGCTATCAAGCGGGTTTTTTGTATCTTTATCTGCCAATATTTTCACAAAACATCGATAAAGCAGCTAAACTGACTATTCGCTAGATTCAGAAAACCATTTTTAACTGATTTTAAAGCCACATTTTAGACAATACTTTAGGCAACTCTCATTAATGAAAATTTTGCAGTCGCAAACAGTTCGTACCAAGTTAGTAATAATGGCAGTCACAACAAGTATGATTATATTGTTGTTATCGACCATCGCCTTTATTTCTCTTGGTATGTACTTTGGGCACCAAACTTTAAATGCCCGCTTAGACACCATAGGCATGGTGATTAGCCAGCGCTCGGCTGCAGCTCTTGCTGATAATGATCAGTCATTGATGAAAAAACATTTATCTTTATTGAGCTTAGATAATAGCATTATTAAAAGCTGCATCTACGATGACAAAAAAAAGCTTGTTACTAGCCAACTTATGGTTGATTCAACACCCAACTGTCCTCAAATGCTGGCTATTTTAAAAACTAACGATTCGCCTTATTTAGAAAAATTTTTCCCAATTACTATTAATGCCGAAGGTTCTGGCAATAAAACCATCGGTACTCTTTATCTTGCCACTCACATAGACGGTATAAAAGAACGCTTTAAGCAAGTTAGCGTCTTTTCATTGTTTTTACTCATAGGCACTATCGTCATCTCTCTGTTACTTGCCAACCGTTTACAAGGATTGGTAACAACTCCTCTTCGCTTACTTGCCACCACCATTAGCAATATCATTCAGAAAAATGACTTTTCAATTCGAGCCAACACACAACGTAATGATGAGCTAGGTCACTTAGCCGATATTTTTAACGAACTACTCAGCAAAATTGAAGATGAGCACACTTCATTAAAAAGCAGTGAAGACAAATTTAGAAAACTAACTTCGCTGTCACCAGTGGGGATTTTTCAGATAGACCCAGAAGGTGAAATTGTTTACGTCAACCAACGCTGGCGCGAAATTAACAACGTTAAACATGAAAAACCTAATTTACAGGCTTGGTTTTCTAGTTTTCATGATGAAGACACCTTACCGCTCAACAAACTATGGCATAGATTAATTACCAAACACGAAGACATGTCGACCGAAGTGCGGCTTATTGGGCAGAACAGTAATATTTCATGGGTTTATATTCAGGCGACGTCTTTGCACTCAAAAGATGGTGATTTGTTAGGCTTTTTAGGCTCGGTTTCTGATATTTCGGAACTGAAAAAAGCGCAAATTCAAATGGAAACCTTAGCTTTCTACGACCCTCTAACTGGCCTAGCCAACCGCCGTTTATTTAAAAACAGATTAGCCAAAGCCGTGAAAAGTGTACAGCGTAGCAATACATCGATTGCCCTGTTATTTATTGACCTTGACCAGTTTAAGCGCATCAACGACACCCTAGGTCATGACATGGGTGATGCGCTTTTAAAAGAGGTTTCAAATCGCTTGGGTAGCAATGTTCGCGATAACGATACGGTTTCTAGAATCGGTGGCGATGAATTCACCATATTATTAACAGATATACATAATTCAAACGACGTTCGCATTGTGGCAGAAAAAATCCTGTATTCACTGTCGCGCCCTATCACTCTTAACGGCCAAGAAATTGTAAGCACTGTGAGTATCGGTATCACCCTAACCCCCGACGACTCGATTGATCCTAACACCTTAATGAAAAACGCCGATTTGGCCATGTACCGTGCAAAAGAAATGGGTCGTAACAATTTCCAGTTCTTCTCAGAAGACATGAACACCACGATATTGCACAACCTAGAAGTAGAAAAAGAGCTGCACATTGCGCTTAAACGCAATCAATTTTTCTTAGTCTATCAGCCCAAATTATGCCTAGCAGACAACACCATTACCGGCGTGGAAACCCTAATCCGCTGGCGCCACCCAGAAAAAGGCATTATCCCACCCGATATGTTTATTCCTATCGCCGAAGAAACAGGACAAATCATCGATATTGGTGCCTGGGTTCTAGAGCATAGTTGCCATGAAATGGGGGCACTTATTCGCGAAGGGCTCATGCCCAAAAATTCAAAAGTTGCAGTTAACTTATCAGCAAAGCAATTTTCTGATCCTAACTTACTTAAAACGGTGCTGGATATCTTAGCCCAATCTAAAATAGACCCCATTAACTTAGAATTAGAAATTACAGAAAGCATCATTATGGATGATGTAGAAGCGGCTATTAAAATCATGGAAGACATAAAGAGCCATGGTATCGATTTATCTATCGATGATTTTGGCACCGGTTATTCTTCGTTATCTTACCTAAAAAGATTCCCAATCGATGTGCTCAAAGTTGATCGCTCGTTTGTAGGCGACATTCCAGAAGATAAAACCGATATGGCGATTACTTCTGCGGTAATCGCCATGGCTCATAAGCTCAGTATGAAGGTTGTCGCCGAGGGCATTGAGACCCAAGAACAATTAGATTTTCTAAACGAAAACCAATGTGACGATGGCCAAGGTTACTTACTCAGCCGCCCACTCACTCTGCCGCAATTACACCATTTTTTAGTTAGCAATAATAAAAAAGCAACCTTGCAGTAAGGCTTACCTTGGTTGTTATTGAGCGCCGTTTTATACTAGCGGCTTTTATTTAGTTGCCGATATTCACATGCCTACTGCCGATCAGAAGATAAGTATTTCAACCCCACAAGAATTCAGCCTAGCTGTACTCAATTGGTATGATCAGCACGGCCGCAAGCACCTTCCTTGGCAGCAAGATATTACCCCCTACAAAGTCTGGATTTCTGAAGTCATGTTGCAACAAACTCAAGTTGCTACCGTAATTCCCTACTTTGAACGCTTCATGCAAGAATTCCCCAGCGTGCACGATCTAGCCAGCGCCGAACAAGATAAAGTGCTGCACCTGTGGACAGGCCTTGGTTACTACGCTCGCGCTCGAAACCTGCACGCATGCGCCAAAAAAGTAAGTACTGACTTCGCAGGAGAGTTCCCAATGTCGGTAGAAGGTTTAGTTGAGCTACCGGGCATTGGCCGTTCAACCGCTGGCGCAATTGCCTCTATTAGCATGGGCATTAACGCCGCAATTTTAGATGGTAATGTTAAACGCGTATTATGTCGCTATTATGCGGTTGAAGGCTGGCCCGGAACGAACGCAGTACAAAAACAACTGTGGGAAATCGCAGAACGACTAACCCCCAGTGAGCGCTGCAATCACTACACTCAAGCCATGATGGATATGGGCGCAACCTTGTGCACCCGTAGCAAGCCTCAATGCGGAATCTGTCCCCTAGCACCAACCTGCATTGCCAACCAACAAGGCAATCCCAAAGACTACCCCAACTCTAAACCAAAAAAAGAAAAGCCCGAGAAATTCGTTCAGCTAATTATGCTGCAAGCTCCTAACGGGTTCATCTTGCTAGAGCAAAGACCCCAGCAAGGCATTTGGGGAGGCCTCTGGAGCTTTCCAGAGCTGCCCATGGAAGAAGATGCACTCAAACACAGCCAAGCACTGGTAGGCGACATTGCGACAGAACAAAAAATCTGGCCAGCATTCCGCCATACTTTTAGTCATTACCACCTACATATTCAGCCGGTATTAATACAACTGAGTAAAAAGCCGACGACCATAGGGGAAAACACTCAGCACTGGTACAATCCAGCAGAACCATCCGAATTAGGCCTAGCAGCCCCCGTAAAAACCCTGCTAGCCAAGCTATAACGTGAGGAAGAAAGTCATGACACGCACAATACACTGTAAAAAACACAATAAAGAACTTCCCGCCCTTAGCGCCGCTCCTTTTCCGGGGCCTGCAGGAGAAGAAATTTTAAATACCATCTCTCAACAAGCTTGGGATGAATGGACAGAACACCAAACTCGCCTTATCAACGAAAAACACCTCAACATGATGGATCTACAAGCGCGAAAATACTTAACCGAACAACGCTCAAAATTTCTTAACGGCGAAGATTTTGACAAAGCAGACGGCTATGTTCCTGAAAACAAAGAATAATATTTAAATTATTTTAATAAAAGCACTTGACCCAATCCTGAAATCAAGGTTTAATGCGCCCACTCAACGAACACTTACCAGCAGGTAAGCACCAAGTTCAACGAGTCGCCCGGATAGCTCAGTCGGTAGAGCAGAGGATTGAAAATCCTCGTGTCGGCAGTTCGATTCTGTCTCCGGGCACCATTTATTCCAAGAAGCCTGTACTGAAAAGTACGGGCTTTTTTGTGCCTGCAATATCTTCATATTGCTCATTTTAGGCTCAAGCCAGACCAATATAATGCTTACCCCCCAAAAAAAACTGTAGGTTCGTCTTTAGGCGAACACCTGTATTAAACAGCTCATTTAATGCTATCTGTAACAGATAAAAACTATCTACTAACATGAGTCTTTGCTTTTCCACATTCGACCGCATATTTAACTAAAAGCAGCGTTTAATAACGACAACAGTTTAATACCGACAACAGTTTAATACCGACAATAGAGATTTCTATTATGACTACAGCAGAAAAAACTCAACGCACCGTTAGCTTCATTAGCCAAGGCCAAGCCGCGATGGACGGTGACGGTGTAAGGCTCACGCGCATTATCGGTACGCCCCAACTTGATATGCTAGACCCCTTTCTGATGCTAGATTGCTTTGAATCTGACAATCCAGATGATTATATTGGTGGCTTTCCCTCTCACCCCCATCGCGGTTTTGAAACCGTAACCTATCTCCTAGCTGGGCGCATGCGCCATCAAGACAGTGTGGGCAATAACGGAGTGATTGAACCAGGTGGTGTACAGTGGATGACCGCGGGCAAAGGCATTATTCATTCCGAAATGCCAGAGCAAGAAAATGGTTTGTTAAAAGGCTTTCAGTTGTGGGTGAATTTGCCGGCCAGCGACAAGATGACTGCACCGTCTTATCAAGAATTTACGCCTAGTGAAATGGCTTTAGAAGACACGAATGATGATTGCCGCATTCGTGTTATCTCTGGCAAAACCAATAAGGGCACACTTGGCCCTGTGATAAACAATTATGTTAATCCTACCTATTTAGACGTTGAGCTGAATGCCAAGCATGAGTTTTTTCAAGACACCAACGAAGAACATAATGCCTTTGTTTATGTTATCGAAGGTGATATTCAAATAGGCGATAAACAACTAAGCGTAAACACGTTAGCGATTTTAAGCCGTGCAGAACAATTAGCAGTGAAAGCAGTTAGTAACAGTCGGTTTTTATTCATTGCTGCTCGCCCATTAAACGAACCCGTCGCACGCAGTGGCCCATTTGTGATGAATACGCACGAGCAATTAGTGCAGGCTTATAATGATTTTCGCTCTAATAATTTTTAAAAAAACTGACGTAAATCAATAAAAATATTTTTCTCATTAACAAAAAAATAGAGCCCAAAAAAAAGATCTATATTAATTTGATTTAGGTCAACAAAACCAATTAACTGAGTGTGACAAATTGTCGCACTAGGTAGATAGTACTTGTGAACATTTTTTAATGCATCGCAATTAGGATCTGTAATCCCCCCATTAATAACCTCAGTTAAAAGTAGAGGGTTAATCAGCTAAGGCAATTGCCTCGGAGGAATACCGCCAATAGCTGAATGGGGTCGCTCATTATTGTAAGTCCATTGCCATTGAGTTGCCAATAATTGAGCATGTTCGATATCTTCAAAAATATTTAACTCCAACCATTCTCGTCTTGCCGTGCCATTAAATCGCTCAACATAAGCATTTTGAGTGGGCTTGCCTGGCTGAATATAAAGCAAGGTAATCTGATTGTCTGTTGCCCAATCAACCAATTTTCTTGGCTGATATATTCAGGGCCATTATCACAGCGAAGAGCAAGGGGCTTACCGCGCCATTCAATGGCCTGATTCAGCGATCGAATCACTCTCTGTGTTGGCAATGATAGCGCTACATCAATGGTTAAGCACTCGCGATTATAATCATCAATGACATTAAAAGTTCGTATTGCTCGCCCGTCTTTTAAAGAATCACTCATAAAATCCATCGACCAAACTTGATTGATTCCAGAAGGTACACTTAAGGCCTCTGGTTTATCGCGCTTAATACGCTTTCTAGGCTTTATTCGAAGGTTAAGCTCTAGCTCACAGTAGATACGATAAACGCGCTTGTGATTCCATTTAAAGCCTTTATTGTTGCGTAAAAAGAGAAAGCATAGGCCGAATCCCCAGCGTTTATGAGTTTCAGTGAGCCGCAATAGCCAGTCAGCAATTACTTCATTTTCGTCAGATAGCTTAGCTTTGTAGTGATAGCAAGTTGCGCTAATTGAGAGCACGTCACATGCGATACGAATACTGACGAAATAGGTTGCCTGAATTTTGCGTGCCAGTTCTCTTCGTTGAGCTGGCTTCACCACTTTTTTTCGATGATCTCCTTCGCAATCTCGGCCTTCAACTTCTCTTCGGCATACATCTTCTTTAACCGACGATTTTCATCTTCAAGCTCTTTCATGCGCTTCATCAGGGAGGCATCCATACCACCAAACTTTGATCGCCATTTATAAAAGCTCGCGGAGCTCATGCCATGCTTTCGACATAGGTCAGGGACGGTGGCACCGTCTTCGTTCTCTTTTAAAATTGAGATAATTTTACTGTCGCTAAATCTGGATGTTTTCATAAGTAATTTCTTTTCTTGTAGTGTACAAAATTTCTCTACTTATAACTGCTATTAATTTTCGGGGGGATTACACTACCTTAGTAAGCCTTGCCAGTTTATGCGTCATGCTGATTCCGTTAATCGCATTAATGCTGGCTTACAACTCTTTTGTGGGTGAGCTAGAGCAAGGCACATTATTGCTACTAATGACCTATCCATTAAGCAGTGCCCAATTATTACTGGGTAAGTTCACTGGCCAAGCTGCCATCATTACATTGGCATCCGTTTTAGGTTTTGGTTTGCCCGCGATTATTATTTCGGTGATCAGTGATGTTGATGTTGCCAGCGTCTTGATTGCTTTTGGTCAGTTTATTGTACTGGCCAGTTTGCTTGGCTGGGTATTCATTGCCTTAGCCTACATTATTAGTATTTCTGTGGCCGAAAAATCAAAAGCAGCCGGTCTTGCGCTGATTGTTTGGTTTTTATTCGTACTCGTTTTTGATCTTGTATTAATGGCTATTCTTGTTGCCAGCGAAGGCAATATAAACCAGACAATTGTGCCCTTTTTATTATGGGTAAACCCAACCGACGTGTTCCGTATTTTGGTGTATACCATCATTGGGGCAGAGAGCTATTCAGGGGTATTACAAATTGCCGAACACGGCGCCGACGGAACTTTTTACCTACTTGCAGTTATGCTGTTTTGGGTAGCGCTGCCTTTGGCCTGTTCTTGGTGGATATTCAACAAAAAGGAGTTATCAGAATAATGAAATTAATGATCAATACACTCACAAAAATCATCCCATTTATTGGGCTTTTTTCCCTCGCTATTATCTCTGGCTGTAGTCAAGAGCAGCAAGAAGTAACCGCTGCACCCGAGCCAGTGATCATTCAAAATGGTGAAGAATGTGACTTATGTGGTATGTACATCAATCGTTTCCCAGGCCCCAAGGGGCAGGTCTTTGAGCGGGGTGGATTAACTGCGAAACGTTTCTGCTCAACTCGTGATTTGTTTGCCTACGCATTGCAGCCAGAGCATCAGCATCGGGTGGAACACATTTACGTTCACGACGTTGCGACAGCACCTTGGGATGAACAAGAAAAAGCACAATACATTGATGCTAAAACAGCGATATTTGTAACAGGTCATAGCCTAAAAGGGGCGATGGGGCCAGCATTAGCGTCTTTCTCTAAGCAAGAAGATGCAGAAAAGTTTGCCGCTGAATTTGGTGGTGAGCTGCTTAAATTTTCTGATATTGATATCGATACGCTCAGTGCAATGAGTCATCAAGCAATGCATCATCATTAGCGGGGTGCTGTTGTAAAAAACTAACAATTTATTTGTTTGCTTTGATACCGTATTTTTTCCATAAGCTTGCCATTATTCCCGACCGCTGCAAGCTTTTTAGCATGCGATTAATTTCCTCAACTGACGGTTGAATACCTGGGCGAACAAGAACCGCGTGACGATACTCTTGGTCCAGTTTTTCAGACACTAATAACTTATCTTTAACTTTTGGGTTTTCAAAAAAATAACGCTGCAAATAGGCTTGGTTAAACAAAGCGATATCCCCTCGGCCTGTTAATAGCTTGGATAAATTTTTGTCATTACTGTTAACCAGTGTCATATTGAATTTTTCACGTAAATACGCTTCATCTGTTTTAAAGTCGGCAAATCCGTAATGAAAACCCAATATTCCCATCATGCGCTTGCTGGTAAGGTCGTAAAAGTATTCTTGCCCCCGCCCTTCTTTATTTAATCCGACATAGACCTCTCCGCCTACTTGATAAACATCCGATACTTCAACATCGTATTCATTCCAGCTCCACGTTGAGTTTTCATAGAAGATCAGATCATAGTCTCCATTTTGATAAGACAGGTAACGACGCTTAGGGGGAATGACAAAAGGCTTAAAAATATATTTGTTTTGCTGATTGTTTAGCGCTGTCAGCATGTCTAGGGTCATACCAGAGAGTACACCTTGCTCCTTTTGCTCAACAAACGGCGCAAAAGGATACATACCAACAGTCACTTCTATAGGCTCAGAGGCATTAAGCTCTTGAGAAGATTGAGCCGCATGTGAAGCAGTGCATGAAAAGATAAAAGCAAAAATAAGAGTTAAGTATTTCATCAAATAAGTATAAACAAGTAATTACATATGTAACAGAAGCATCTTTAATACTAACAGAATGTCACCTATTAAGTTAACGCATCCATTGCTCGGGAAAGCCTTTTGTTTGCATCATTGCCATACAATCCATCATCACTGCAATGGCGATATGTACTCCAACACCACCCCAAATAGATTTGGAACGTAAGGCAAGCACGCCTAAAAAAAAACCAAACGAAATAGCCCCAAAAGACTCCAACCAAAGCTTGGGGAAATGCAGCATTAAATAAGGAAGACACATGACCGCAATGGATAAACTACCAAATGGAATTCTTAAGCCATTAAGTAAAAAGCCACGAAAGAAAAATTCCACAGCAACAAATTGCAGTATATAAATACACTCCCACAGCAATAAGTCTAACCAGCTTTTGTGCGCTAAATTATAAAAAGGATAGTGATTGGCAAAGTCCTCTCGGAAACTGACTAAGAAGGCAAAAAACATAATAGGACTAGCAAGCAACACATACCCCAACCAATGCTGTTTGATTGAACCTATCTGCCAACCATAATTTTTTAGAGGCTGCTTCAAAATAAATTTTATGGTCAGCATGGGCAATATTAAAAAGCCAAAAATATTCCAAAAACCCCACCACACATAACCTAATAATTCACGATAAGGATTTGCGAAGAAATCACGACTCCATTGGCTATTGCTTATGTTAAACCAGTTTTCTGCTAGACGTATCGTATCGACCAAAATGCTGGAGTATTTTAAATAGTGTACCAATAGCAAACAAATACAGGCGATCGCAATAATCCACCAAACCCGATTTCTTTCTGCATCGTCATTAAGCTTGCTACGTTCAATCTTTGCTTCGTCATCAATGGCACGTATAGCGCTAAGGATTTGTTTCGGGTTAAGTGCTGATAATATTTTAACCATGTGTATCTTTTTTATTTTTATAAGAATTTATTAATTAACCGCCGGTAACAGGAGGCATAAATGCCACTTCGTCACCCGCATTGACAACCAACTCTGGTGTACAAAAGTTTTTATTAAGAGCCACTCGAATACTGTCATCTTTTAACGCAGATAAGCCCTGCTCTATTAATACTTGTTGTATTTGAGCAAGTGTTTTTCCGGCATAGGAGTCGTCAAGTTCGATTCCTGCTTGCCCGATATCATCTTTGAGTCGAGCAAAAAATAAAACATTAATCATAATTTTTCCTTACGTTTGTATTTATATAATCAACAATCAGCTCAAGTCTCGGCTGACCAATCACCACTTTTGCCACCGCTTTTTTTCAGTAGTTTAATGTCGCCAATTGTCATTCCCTTATCAACCGCTTTACACATGTCATAAATGGTTAAGGCAGCAACCGAGGCTGCGGTTAAGGCTTCCATTTCAATACCTGTGCGATCAGCAATTTTGCATACAACTTCTATGCGCAATTGGGTATCATTGATTGCCTGAATATCGACTTTTACACCTGCAATCATAAGCGGGTGACACATAGGTATTAATTCCCATGTTTTTTTTGCTGCCTGAATTCCAGCAATTCGTGCGGTGGCTAAAACATCACCTTTTTTATGCTTGCCTTCGGTGATCATGGTTAGAGTGTTGGGTAACATGGTTACTACAGCTTGAGCTAAAGCTTCTCTTTTGGTGATGTTTTTTTCGCTAACATCCACCATGCGAGCTTGGCCTTTTTCATCTAAATGTGTCAGATCCATTTTATTTCCAGTTGTTTTTGACTGTCTATTTTGAAAAATTAATGTGACAAAAACTTCTCTATTGTTTTTAGTTCGTCAATATCGTTAGCATTATTAAAACTGTGTTCTAAACAATCAGCCGCTAACGTTGTGACACTCTCAAGTGATCGTAGTAAACGATGAAGAGCATTTTTGTTTTCGGCTAAGCTGCGTTCAAAAACTGGCAACATACTTTTATGGTATATCCCATGCAATGGCTGTAAACCGTTATGAAAAAACACCATAGCTTGGCTATCAATTTTGTTACATTGATTAATACCAGTAACTAACTGCGCCATAACGTTTTGTGTCATTAAGGGCGTGTCACAAGGCATAACTAAAACCCAGTCGTGCTTTGCTTGTTTAAGCCCAGCCACCAGCCCAGCCATTGGGCCTGAATAACCTGAGTCGGTATGAGCTTCTTGATCGGCAATACACGCTAGTTGATAACGGGCATACAAATCTTGATTGCGATTGCAGCTAATCACCAAATCATCCACTAAAGGCGCCATACAATTAATGGCGTATTCAATTAAAGGTTTATCAGCTATACGAATTAAGCCCTTATCTTGACCTGACATGCGGCGGCCTTCGCCACCGGCTAATATCAAACCACTTATGTTTTTTGCCTGTATATTTTTTTTGCTCATGATGCTTGCTTCAATTTTAAAATTTATCCATGACCCTGCGCGGTGGTTAAACCATAAAATTCAATTTCATCACCTTCGCTAATAATAGTGCCCGCAGGGACACACGCAAAACCATCACTCCAGCTGGATGAGGATAAAACACCAGAACTTTGATTATTAAAAACCTCTATTTCACCCTGATTAAACCGCGCTCGTAAAAACTCGGTACGAGCAATGGATTTTTTTGTGGTAAAACGCGCTTTGCCTATTAACCGTAACAAAGGTTGGGCATTAGCACCTTGCACTGACCATAAAAAATCACGCGCTAATTGATAAAATGTCACCACTACAGCAGCAGGGTTTCCTGGTAGTCCGAGCACAGGAGCACCATTATAATGACCAAGAGCAAATGGTTTACCTGGCTTAATTGCCAAGCGCCACATTTCTATATTTCCACCCTGATCGCCGCCTTGACTGATTGCCGCTTTGATATGGTCTTCTTCACCCACAGAAACACCGCCGCTGGTAATAATAACATCGGCTAATGCACTGGCCTTTTGTAAAACTGTTTGCGTATCGGCCAAGGTGTCGGCTGCAAAAAATGGCCCAATCACTTCCATTCCCATACGCTGTAGTAAACCGATTAAGGTAAAGCTGTTGGTGTTATATATTTTACCTGCAGTGAGGGGGTTTCCTGGCTCTACAAGCTCATCGCCAGAAGAGACCACGGCGACCTTCAAACGCTTATAGACCGTCACTTCATGACAACCGATAGAGGCCAATACGCCTAAGTCTTCTGCGCGTAATATTCGACCCGCTGTGAATACGACTTGGTTATTTTTTATATCTTGCCCAGCAGGACGAATATTTTGCTGTGGCTGGGCATGGGCAACACTTTGCGGAAAACGAACATTACCATTCTCTAGTACCTCGCACTGTTCTTGCATAACGACTAAGTCTGAGTTACTTGGCACAGCGGCACCGGTAAAAATGCGGGCACAAGTATTAGCCAATAAGGGCTTAGGGGCATCACCCGCAGTGATGCGCTGCGATACTGGCATATCAAACAAATCGCTATTGTCTTGCAATGCTGCTTGGCAGTCTTCAAGACGCAATGCATAACCATCCATAGCGCTATTATCGAAATTGGGTACGTTGATTGTGGCAACAATATCTTGAGCCAAAATACGATTTAATACACTTGGCAAAGGGAGTGTTTCTTTTTGAGGAAGTGTACCGTATTGCTGAGCTCGCGCAGACAACACAGAACGAGCATCATCTAAAGGAATCAACCCCTTGGTCAAATCAAAAGTATCACAGGATGTCATTTTTTTATTTCTCGTGTATCTGTAGATTTAGATGTTGCACCGTAGTAGCGGCGAATCAAACGGCTTAGCGCTTGCCGCCAAGGCTTGGGCTTTATACCAAAAGTGTGCTTGATCAGACGACTGTCTAAAATGGTTTCATTAGATTCACATTCTTCGTCGCCCAACTGCTCTATTTCCACATGACCTAGATCTTCATATTGGCGAGCTTCTGCCAATAATACTTCAGCAAAAGCATACTCAGTTGTACTTTCAACGCTGCAATAATGATAAGTACCCCACAAAGATTCATCACAATCAATTTGTTGTAATACGGCATGAATAATTAATGCAATATCATCTGCGGGTGTGGGTGCGATACGAATTAAGTTATCCAATATCAGGCGACCTTCACTGCGCGCCTGGGCCAACAAATGCAAGGCAAAGTCTTCTTTTGATAGACTAAATGGTTGATTAACTCTTAAGATAAAATGACGCAGTTGTTTACGCGCTTGGTTTTCTAAGTCAATGAGAGCTGAGTGTCCCGACATTTCGTCGCTTTCTAAACTACCCACTTCGTTGTATTTAAATACTTTAGCCGAAGACAGTAAAACCATGGGAATATCGTTATCGATCAACAAATCAATCCACTGCTTAATACGAGCCGCTAATGCGGGTGTTTCTCCGGCTATTGCAATGATTGCCAAGGGTGAAGCAGATGCACCTACGGGTAGCGTTATGGGCTCTTGGCTATCCAATAATCGACTAGAGTAAGGAAGTGCTTGCTTACTTGCAAGCTCACTTAAATACTGGCCAACAGGGAATTCAGCACCAATGATAAACCAATGTCGATTCGTCCCATTAAATCTCATGTCACCCGTCCTGTTTACGTTCAACAAATAAAGTTACTTATTATAACGTACCCGCTTAATAATTAATGCTAAATTGGAGTTTAGGGCAACGTTTTCTCACAGCTTGCCTATACTAATAAGAATATAGTTAATAATATTTTAACGATAAGGCTCTGATGTTAAGACAACTTACATTTATTTTAGTGTTGATCAGCATATCCTTGGGTGGAAACGCCAATCACTCTGGTGTAAATCATCCCCCGCACTTTTCTGACCCGAGCTTTGAGGGGTATTTTGGTGATGCTGAGTATTTTGGCCAAATTGATCAGATTTCTCTCGTTGAGGCTCAAAACCTTGAACCATCAAAATGGACTCGTATCGATATTAATGATGCTAATTTAGGTTTTGATAGCCGACACTTTTGGTTCCGAGTTCCACTTAAAAATATTTATAGCGCTCCTACACCTTGGTTTTTACACATTAATTATCCATTGCTTGATTACATTGATGTGTATTTATTAGCCGATGACGTAATTGTTCAGCAATTTCACACTGGGGATGCTTATCCGTTCGAGCAGCGACCAATTAACAGACCTGGGTTTGTTTTCCCCTTAACCATTGATTCCAACAAAGACTATTCTTTGTATATTCACGCCCACACTGCAGGCTCTTTTCAACTGTCGCTTTCATTGCAAACAGAGAGCCATTTTTGGCAAAGTACAGCGCTAGAAAACGCAGCCAGTGCGGCTTTTTATGCCATTTTAGTGAGCATGCTGTTTTACAACTTAATTATCTTTTTTATTGTGCGTGCTCGCAGCTACTTATTTTATTTAATGTATCTTTTTTCGTTCACCTTATTTATGGCCAGCATGCAAGGCTGGGCCTATCAATTTTTATGGCCAAACAGCCCTCAACTTCATGAGCTATCGGTGGCGTTTTTAATCGGCCCTGTCATTATTTTTAGTGCTTTATTTAGTTCAACTTTTTTAAAGCTACCCGTTGTTCGGCCCGACTTTTATCGCATTCTGCTAACTCTTGTTTGGGTCGCGATAGCTTATTCTGTAGCGACCCTCATTGTTCCTTACGTCATTATTATCAAAGTTGGTGCAACTCTGGCCATTTTAGTCACGACTGCAGCGCTGTTTTTTACCTATCACGAGTGGGTTCGTAATAGAAGCAGAGAGGTAATGCTGTTTATTATTGCGTGGACAACCGTGTTATTTGGTTTCATGCTTTACAGCGGGCAAAAATTCGGCATTTTGCCAATAAATATATTCACCGAACATGCTATTGAAATTGGTGCGCTATTAGAAGTCATCTTACTCGCTTTAGCACTGGCCGATCGAATTAACAGTGAGCGTAAAAAACGCCTAGAAACTCAGCAAAAAATGCTAGACGTGCAAATCATAGCCAACCGGGAATTAGATAATAAAGTACAAGAGCGCACGGCTGAACTTGAACAATTAAACGGTGAACTGCAATCAGCATCGATTACAGATTCATTAACCCAAATTAAAAATCGCCGCTACTTTGACTATAAGCTATCTAACGAATTCCGCCGCGCGCATCGAGATAAAACCCCTCTTTCTTTAATGTTAATAGACATTGATTTTTTCAAAAAATTCAATGATCAGTATGGTCATCAAGCCGGTGATGATGTATTGAAAAAAGTAGCTACAAGAATACAAGAAATTACGCATCGGCCAGGAGATACCGTTGCTCGCTATGGTGGCGAAGAATTTACAGTATTATTGTCAGACACATCTTTAGAAGGTGCATTATTGGTCGCTGAATGCATACGTAACAGCATAGAAAAAATGAAGCTAGAGTGGGAAGGTAACCAACTCTCTCTAACCATTAGTATCGGCTTAGCAACGACGATTCCCACAGCGGTCAATGCAGAACAGGGTCTACTAAAAGAAGCCGATACCTACTTATATATGGCCAAAGCTAATGGACGTAATCAAGTTATCCATAAAAACAACGCTTTACCAAACAATAACAAAGATTTTTAATAAATAGACATGTGGTTAAACAAAGAAAAAACAACTGAATCTGCCATTGCTCATTATAAAGAACAGTTATCACAATCGTGTCCAGAATATGTAGTCATTGATAACTTGTTCAATCATTCTTTATTAGTCGAAATCACCAGCATATTGCAATATCCAAACAGCTGGCAAAAACAACGTCACACCTATGATGAGCTATATGTAAACGACGCTCGGTGGCATGCTACTAAAGCAGAGCAGCGCTTTGTTCAGCGCGATGTATTTATCCAGCAAAATTTTTGCACTAGCGGTTTACAGTCATTGCCAACCCCAATGCAGACTTCTCTGCCTATTTCTCTGCTTAATTTTTTACGCAGCTTAGAATTTATGAGCTTTTTGTCCTCTATTTTTAATGTTGATATTACTGATCTAAATGTCGAAGACCCTATCATTAACACCAATTACTTTCGTTTAAATACAAACGATTTTGTGGGCCAGCACGCAGATGATTCGCCAGGAAGAGAAGTCTGTTTATTGTTGTATTTAAATCCACAATGGGATGACACTGATGGTGGTGAGCTGGTATTTTTAGGAGATGAGAGTTGTCAACAAAATGAGAAAAATCGCACTGTTGCAATTGCTCCCTTATTTAATCGATGTGTTATTTTTAACCCTTCGTCAAAGGGGTCCGAGCATTGGGTTAATCCACTCAACAGCAAACACTCGCAGTTATATCGATACAATATAACCAGCTGGTATTGGTCTGAATAATCAATACCAACTAGCGGCAAGGTGTATTAACACTAGCCGTAAATCGCTTCAACTTTACCCTTTAAAGTAACTAGCAAAGGTTGGCCGCGGCGATCTAGCGCTTTAGGTGAAGGCACTTTAATCCAGCCTTCACTGATACAGTATTCATCCACATCAAAACGCTCTTTGCCATTCAACATTATGCGGATGGTATGCTCAAAAATTTCTTCTACATGATGAGGGCTGCGAGGATTGCCTGAAAGACGATCGGGTAAATCTGGACGTGAAGTTGTATCGTTCATGTTTTGCCTGAGTTTAACAGTTAAAAAAGCGTTTAAAAAAATAATTAAAGTGTGTATGAATACAGAACTTAGTGTTGTTTATTGTAGACAATCTAAGCAATGCGCTCAACTCTTGTTAATGGCTCTTGCCAGATTGCAGCTATCATGGGCACTGCCTATAGTAGCCTGCTTAATAGCCCGTTAGAATTTTTCATTCATTAACGGGCTCAGTCTAGTGGTTGATTACTTGCGCTTACAATTCAATGATTGAAGTCATCTATTGAGGCATCAATAATAGCAAGACGTTAATAACCGAACGTTAATGATCACGAAAATTAACAGGATCTCTATGAGCAACTCTTTAACAGCATTATTTCAGCCTATTAATTTAGGCCCTTTGTCACTTAAAAACCGCATTGTTATGGCGCCAATGACCCGCACATTTTCACCTGGTGGCGTGGCTAATGACTTAGTGGTTGCCTACTACGCACGTCGTGCAAAAAATGAAGTGGGTTTAATCATTACCGAAGGCACCACGGTTGGCCATAAGGCTGCAAATGGTTACCCACGCGTACCTGCTATTCATGGTGATGAGTCTCTTGCAGGTTGGAAAAAAGTGGTTGATGCTGTTCATGCTAATGGCGGTAAAATTGCTCCACAGCTTTGGCATGTAGGTGCTGTTCGTAAAGAAGGCGTAGAGCCTGATCCTAGCGTTCCTGGTCATAGCCCATCCGGTTTATTCAAGCCTGGCAAACCCAATGGCATTGCCATGACCCAGCAAGACATAGACGATGTGGTTGAAGCTTTTGCACAGGCAGCTGCTGACGCAAAAAGAATTGGTTTTGATGCGGTTGAAGTTCACGGCGCGCATGGTTATTTAATCGATCAGTTTTTCTGGCAAGGCACTAACATACGCGATGACAGTTATGGTGGCGATTTAGTGGCTCGTACCAAATTTGCAGTTGAGATTGTCAGTGCTATCCGTGCTCGCGTGGGTGAAGATTTTCCTATTATTTTCCGTTTTTCGCAGTGGAAGCAGCAAGATTATGATGCGCGCTTAGCAGAAACTCCAGAAGAATTAAAAGCATTCTTAACCCCATTAGTAGACGCTGGAGTGGATATATTTCATTGCAGTACACGCCGCTATTGGGAAAAAGAATTCGAAAATGCAGACACTGATAACCATTTAAATTTAGCGGGTTGGACGAAAAAACTGACCGGAAAACCGGTTATTACCGTGGGCAGCGTTGGATTAAATACCAGCTTTGTCGGAGCTGAGCATGGCATGGAAATGTCGGCACAGGCAGGTATTGAAGCCAGTTCAATTACTCAGCTCGCTGATCGTTTAGGTAATGAAGAATTTGATTTGGTCGCAGTGGGTCGAGCTTTAATTCAAGATCCAGAGTGGGTAATTAAAGTACGTGAGAACCGCTTAGATGAACTTCAAGATTATTCAAAAGAGAGTTTGATGCAGCTAGTGTAAAACCGTTTTAAATGCGGTTTTATAAAATCAAAAGCCCCTGTCTTAAAATTTACTTTTTGACTTACTTTTTTGACAGGGGCCTTTCTGTTTGTATCAGAAAATTTAAAAAATGAGTATTAATTAATACTCAATTCCTTGTTGTGCTTTTACTCCCAAACGAAAAGCATGGCGATCATCTTGAACGGTCGATATGGTATCGGCAATATCTTGCAAAGGCATAGCCATTGTCCGGCCAGTAATCATAACATTTTGCATTTTCGGACGTTTCTTTAACGCCTCAATAACAGGTTCAACATTTAGATAACCATACTTAAACATGTAGCTCATTTCATCGAACAAGAGAAAATCGTATTGATCGTCGGCTAATAATTTCTCAGCCAATACCCATGCTTTTTCAGCAGCAGCGATGTCTTGTGCTTTATCTTGTGTTTCCCAAGTAAAACCATGCCCCATCACATGCCAATCGACTAATGGGTGATTTTGAAAAAAACGTTGTTCGCCAGTTTCATTTTCGCCTTTAATAAACTGAATGACCGCACACTTTTTTCCGTAGCCTAGCGAACGTGCCATGGTACCCAACGCAGAGCTACTTTTGCCTTTACCGTTACCTTTTAACAAAATCAAAATACCACGCTCTTCTTGGGCGTTGGCAATACGCTCGTCGATTAAGGCTTTTTTCTTAGCCATACGTTCTTGATATTTTTTATCGCTGTCTTCTGCCGTTTTATTCATGAGTTAATGTCACACTGAGTTAAAATAGTCTTTAATTTATAGTACTTAATTAGTACTTAATTAGTACTTAACTAGTACTTAAATAAAAGTGAAATTACTTCTCTGGCAATTCAATTAAACGCCAATAATGATCAAGCATCTTAACGAGCTGCTCAAAACCATTGTCTAAACTTTCTTTAATAATGTATCCCGCAACGTGTTGTTTGTATGCAGTGAGTTTATCTTCTTCGTCTTTACTGGTTGTAAGCACAAAGACAACACTAGCCTCTAAAGTCGAGTCGGTACGCAATATTCTCAGCAAATCTAAACCACCCATTCTGGGCATATTTAAATCTAATAAAATCAAATAGGGATGTTCAATTTGACCAGCATGTAAAATCTCTAATGCTTCTATCCCATCTTTTGCTCTGACAATTGAGTTGTCCATTTTCATCCGCGCAAAAGCTCGAGTGACACTCATTGCGTCAATATCGTCGTCTTCGACCAGTAATATCGATACGGGTTTATAACCTGCTTTTGTATAAGTCATTGGCGATCCTTACTTCACAATATTTTTTGGCCAGGTAAATATAAAAGAGACACCTCTTTCACTGCCAGATATCACCTTAATACTTGCCTCTTGATTATCAAGTACTTTTTTAATAATGGATAGACCCATACCACTTCCTTCAACTTGATCACGAGGCTTTAATGTTTTAAATACTTCAAATATTTGTTCGAAATGCTCTTCTTTTATTACAGGGCCGTCGTTTTGAACCGTAAATTCATAAAATCTCGCCCCTTCGCTCACAGAAATAATAATATGGCCGTCAGGTTTATCGTGGTGTTTTATCGCGTTGCTTATTAAATTTCTAAAGACGTTTTCTAAAGGCGAGTACAATGTATCAAGAGTGGGCAGTTTGCCTTCTACTTGCAGTGTAAAGCCTACCGGAGGATCTAGCAGATCAAACACCTCTTCCACCAGCTGATTAACATCTATTGTTTGTATCTCTCCTTGTTTTCGACCTATTCGAGAGTAAACCAATAAGTCATCAAGTAATTTTTCTAAGCGCACTGTTCTACTTTGTAGCAGAGTTAGATATTCTTTTGTTTCTTCTTTAGCAATACCTTCTATGTCTTCAGATATCCAACTCGAAAGCTGCATAATTCCTCTTAAAGGTGCTTTTAAATCATGGGAAGCAACATATACAAATTCATTTAAGTCTTTATTAATACGCTTCAGTTCGCGGGTCATCTGAACGTAATGAGTCATATCTATAATCGTCGATAATATTTTACGGCCTTCAGTACCATTAAAATTTGCTAAACCAATTTCTGCAGGAAACTCACTTCCATCTTTTCTAAGGCCGGATACCTTTCGGTCTTCACCCATGCGACGTTGTTTATCTTCTTTTAAATAACTTTGACGCTGATGATGATGATTGCTCTGAGCAGTCATAGGTACTAATACATCGACTGACTGGCCAATAAGTTCTTGTGCTGAATAGCCAAACAATTGCTCTGCTTGTGGGTTCAGTTTTTCTATTACACCCTTGCTGTCAGTAATAATTATTCCAAAAGGTGACACTTCGATTATATGCCTAAAATACTTTTCACTGACACGCAACTCTTTGGTTATTCGTTTAGCTAAAGACAGCGATTTACGATTGGTCCTAGACAGTGATAAAAAAAGCAAAAACAGCATGGCATCAATCATCAATCCCCCCACTAAAATATAAGTAGATTGATTAAGATTCACTTCGTTAGAAAAAGAGTTCGCTGTTTGAATGTTAACGTCCCACCAGCGACCATAAACCGACAATGTTACTTTTTTACTGAATAAGGGGGATTGGCTAAAGTTTTCATTCGCTTCAGTCAATTCGTCATACAAGGGGCTTACACCATCATAAATACTAAAAATCAAATGACGATTTTCTTGTTTAAGGGTTCCTTCAATCAGTTTATCCATAATAAAAGGTGCATAAACAAGGCCAATGAAATGCGCCTGCCTTTTAGCGACTGTATTAATGTCTGTGCTGCTGTAAAAAGGTAGAAATTGTAAAAAACCCGGTGTTTTTTGTTGATCTTGAACTAAGAAAATTGGGCCCGTAATCTGTGCACTGCCAGTATCCCGGGCACGCTTTGCAGCTGTATAGCGATTGCTTTCAAAAGCCATATTCAATCCTAACGCTGCTTTATTTCCCTCAACCGGCTGTAAATACGTGACGGGCCAAAACTCTTTTTCACTGTCCTTAGGGTGTATGTTAAATGCTGGCCGAGTTTGCTGCTGTTGCTGTATGAATGTTTCAACGTCATTTTCATCAACTTTATAAATGACACCAGTGCCATTTATCCCAAGATATCTTTCATCAAGTTTTAAAGCATCGGTAAAACGCTTCCAGATAGTGTTATTAAGATTGTAATTATGACTGCTAATAACAGCTACGCCACTTTGCAAAGCATCTTCATAATGCGCCATTCGCTCAGATACTAATGCCAATAATTGACTGGTTTGAAATTCAAATCTTTGCTCAATTTTTGACTCTATCTGTGTTTTAGAGATATACCAAGCAGCAAGGGTTAGGATTACAGATAAAGATATTACCAACCAGTGCCACCAAACTAACCCACCCTCTTTGAACCCTTTTACTGGCATATATTTGACTCTGCTAAGTGAGTGACAGATATGAAAACTTAGAATTATTATAGCTCATAAAAAATTAAGCCCCTGTTGTTATTGTTTACAATAGGGGCTAATAAAATAATTTTACTCAAACACTCTTAGGTGATTCCTAAAATGGAATATCATCATCGAATGTATCAAAATTACCACCATTATTAGGCTGTGCTGGCTGTTGCGCAGGAGGTGTCGCTTGAGGTGGCTGGGAATAGTTTGGTTGCGGCACGGGTTGCTGAGCCGGAGCTGCAGGCTGATTTGAGTAGCCTTGAGACTGAGCGGGTGATTGCGCCGGCTGTGATTGATAACCAGGCTGCTGCATGGGAGCTTGCTGTGGCGACTGCTGCGGCGACTGCTGTTGAGGTGGTTGCGAATAATTGGACGTATTCTGACCTTGTGGCTGATAGCTATTCGGCTGCTGCATCGGCTGTTGCATCGGCTGTTGCATAGACTGATTCATCGGTTGATTCATCGGTTGATTCATCGACTGGTTATTACCATAACCATTATTCATTCCTGAATCTTGGCGACTATCTAGCATGGTCATTTCATTTGCGATAATTTCCGTTGAATAGCGCTTAATACCATCTTTTTCATACTCGCTGGTACTTAGCTTACCTTCAAAATAAACTTTCGAACCTTTTTTAAGGTACTGATTCATTATCTCAGCTAACTTTCCAAACGCCTTAATACGATGCCATTCAGTTTTATCAACTTTTTGCCCAGTACTTTTGTCGTTGTAACCTTCATCCGTAGCAACGCTAAGGTTAACCACCGAACTACCACTGGGAAGGTACTTTAATTCAGGATCACGGCCTAGCGTGCCTATTATAATTACTTTGTTTACACTACGGCTCATTTTTTTCTCCCAATGAATGAACGGTTGCCACCGCTTGTTGATAGTCAAAAACGCTGGCATCTACTTTTAAATATATAGCGTGTTCTTCTGCTATTAAAATAGCATCTGCAACACCTTTAAGATTGATTAAGGCATCTAAATACTGCGCACTGGATTTATTGTTACTGCTTTGATCTAAAATATCTACACGCACACTATTAAGATGCGCTGGTTTAGGCGTTAATACAACTAATAAAGCCCATGCTAAAACGATAGCAGCCAAGACTAAAAAAAGACCCTCTATACCAAACGCTTTGGTTAGCCACCCGCCTAAAATTCCACCGGCGAATGCACCTAAAAATTGCAAGGTAGAATACACCCCCATAGCACTGCCTTTTGCGCCAGCAGGAGCAACTTTACTTAACCAAGATGGCAACGTTGCTTCCATAATATTGAAAGCCCAGAAGAAAACACCCAATGCCACAGCCCACGACCAAACACTCATAGCTTGTGACATTAAGGTTAACGCTGCAACCATAATCACTAGGGCTACAATAACGATACTTTTCATTTGGCGTTTTTTTTCAGCGATAATCACAAAAGGAACCATCAACCCAAACGCAACAAACAACACTGGTAAGTACAACCAAGCATGCTGATTCAAGCTCAACCCAGACAGAATAAGTTGCTGAGGTATCGCTACAAATATCGCCACCATTAATGCATGTAAAATAAAGATGCCAATATTGAGTGGCCACAGTTGACCGTTGGCTAACTGTTTAAACACTTCGCCTAATACCGCACCACCATCTCGATGCTTTTTTTGAGGGGGCGTTGGCACTAGGTACAGCATAAGTACGATACCCAAAAGTGCTAAAATACCCGTAATAACAAATATCAGCTGCAACCCACCAAGGTTAACTAAAACCGGGCCTAAAACTAATGCGACAGAGAAGGATAAACCTATTGATGCACCGATCGATGCCATGGCTTTCATTCTATGTTCTTCACGAGTTAAATCTGTTACTAACGCCATAACGGCACTGGCTATAGCGCCACACCCTTGTAAAAAGCGGCCAAAAATAATTCCGTATATAGTATCGGCGTTGGCGGCGATAAAACTGCCCAGAGCAAAGATCAGTAGGCCGATCACAATAATCGGCTTGCGCCCAAAATAATCGGACAAAGCGCCCGCTGGAATTTGCAGCAATGCTTGGCTTAAACCATAGGCACCAATGGCCAAACCCAGCAACTCCGGTGTTGCACCAGCAAAATCAGCACCGGCAACCGACATAACAGGCAGCACCATAAATAAACCAAGCATTCGCAAGGCATACAATGACGCCAAGGAACCAATGGCTCTCTTTTCTGAACGTGAAACGTTTGATGTAGATACTGTGGACATTACTGAATAGTTTATGAAAAATGTATCGAATATTCTATCAGACTCAAGCTAAGACTAAGACTAACAAATTCGATTAATTTCACATGCCAAGCTCGCTTTCTTAAAAAATAGATTAGTTCACCTAAGTCATAGGCTTTGTAACAGACCCTTAATTTTGTAAGACACTCCAACAATGCCTTGAACTCTAAAGCATTTTTATCACCAAATTGGACAAAATAAGCCCAAAAATATCGACTGTGTGACATCTAACGCCTAGCAATTATATTTTCTTAGAGTAAAATTAAGTAACAAAGGCCGGAAGCCATCATTTTATTCAAGGATGTTTATCATGGAAAAAACAACAACAAATAATCTTCATCGCATTATCATCTTTGGTCAGCAGAACCTACAAAATTCTATCCTTATTGGTTTTATCCAACAAAACACCGGAATCAGCTGCGAGCTCACCTCAATATTTAATTGGCGCGATAACTGGAATTCCTTTGAAGGGCAAACGCTAGTCCTTATCGATGCTGAGAATGAACCTCAAGAAAAAGTTCAAGATTTGCTCGAACAGGTGTTCGATAAAGCAAACCAAACTAAAGTTGCCTTCTTTAACACTCACTGCTCTAGTGCAATCGAGCGATTAATGGCCTGGCCTATGGTCAACGGCATATTTTACAAAGATACATCGCAAGAGCAGTTAGTAAAAGGCATTAGCTGCATATTTAAAGGAGAGTTTTGGTTATCTCGACGGTTAATTGCAGAGCATTTAGAACGCACACGCAGTAAACCTCGCAAGCGAAGCTCCTGTGCTAATTTGTTAACCCGCCGAGAAAAGCAGATCCTAACCCTAACTGCCACGGGTGCGACTAATACTCAAATTGCTGATAATCTGAATGTAAGCATGCACACGGTAAAAACACATATCTATAACTTGTTCAAAAAAATCGATGCCAGCAATCGTATTCAAGCGGTTAATTGGGCTAAAGACAACTTGGAAGGGCTGCAAGAAAAAATAGCCTAACAGCTTTACCGCTTTATCCCTTGCTCAGTTGCTCAGTTGCTTTACAATTCTGATTCTACGGTTGATAGAAGTCAGAATTGTTCAATGGATAAAATTATAGTTCAGGGTGCTCGCACTCATAATCTCAAAAATATCGATATTGAGATTCCTCGCGACAAGCTAAT
>CAJXUK010000024.1 GCA_913061435.1 uncultured Thalassolituus sp.
GGTAAACACAACCTTGCTGGGATTCATCAATACTTCCAGTGTTCGAATCATCACGGGAAGGAAGGTAATTTAATACTGGGCTTTGTGCACCGCCAGTAAAAGACAATGAAAGGCCAGAGAACAATAAAGTCGCCAAGCCTAATGAAAAAGAAATAAACATGTGTTTTTTAGCCAATAATATACGCATTACTTAATGACCCTTTATATGTAAATAACTAACTGGATTAACGCTGATATTTTCAAACCCAGCACTGCCAATGATTTTCCCATTAACATTGATATCTCTGAAGGAAATGCCACCTTGTGTTCCACCTAACGAAATATCAATATAAGAATCACTGCCTACACCCTCACCTTTAATTTTAATGTCGTTTAAACGAAAATCATCAAATTCGACACGCGTCGATAAGTAATTTTTACCGTCTGTATCATTTAAGGTGGTGTCTCCATCGCTATTAACGTCATAAATGAATTCACCGTCATCTATGTAAGTAAACTGGAAAAAAGACCCTGTTGGCATACCCGCGGTAAACGCTAGCTCACCCTGATTGGTGAAACGAAAGGTAATGTCTGCATTAGAGGCCAGAGTAAAATCATTGACCGCTAAAGAACCTAAGCGGCTGTATTGATTACGAAGTTGTGCTTCTGTTGACTCAACCGTTGGGTCAACTGCCAATAACGTGCTGTCATAATTGAACTGTAAAGCGCCAATATCCATATCGGTAACTGCAAAGTTATTTAATTTCATAACCAGCTCGCCGGCAGCAGATACGTCAATATCAAAAGAAAATGCAGTTTCTTTAATTGCGATATCGCGTAATGAAAATGAACCACCACCGTCTTTTTCTAGGTCACCATTGGTTGCATCTTCGTACCGAACTTCACCCACAGTCACATCCGAACTAGTGGTAATGTCAATAGTTATGCCACTTTGCCCTGATACAACGGATAAATCATTATCTTGCATGGGCAGCATTGCAAAGCTGTTCATACTGCAAAAAAGAGGAATACAGATTATTTTTTTCATTATTATTTACCCTGTATTGTTAGGTAGCTGTCGGGAGTCATTCTGTAGCCATTTAACACTACTCGCCCCATAGTTCCTTGCTGATTACCTGCACGAATATTACTCATAGTGATATCACCTGTTTGAGTAATAACGCCTATATGCAAACCACCAATTTCTTCACCCGCCGCATTTTGGCCTGAAATTAAATCAACTGAGCTTTCAACACTGAAATTATTTAAAGCAATATCACCACCAAAGCTAAAATCATCGGCACTGCTGTTATTGTCTGCACCGTAATCGGTGTACTGTAAATTCATAGTCAGCAGCTCTGGCAGATTCATCTCAATCTGCAAACCTTCTTCGCCACTTGCACCGCGAGCAAAAATATTAATATCGGTATAGCCACCATTATCATTAATGTTATTGAGAGCTAATCCACCATAAGAGTGCATTTGATCAACAATCGCACCCGAAGTTTGGTCACCGTTGACGTTAAACTGCTCAAACTTCAAATCAACATCATTCATACCGGTAATAGAAATCGCTAAACCCGATTTTCTACCACGGGTTACCAAATCCAAAACCATATTAAGAGGTCTGTCTATGCCAGAGCCATCACCGGTTCCATCAGTATCAATACTGATATTACGCATACTTAAAGTATTGCCTTGGGTCTCAAAGTAAGCTCGACCAACGGTTCCTTGAAAGTTAAGGTCAACATCAATACCACTTTGCCCTGACACATAACGTAGGTTTTCTTCTTCAATACTTTGCATTGAATATGCTTGATGAACAGGTAAAAGAAGCACACAACTTAGACTGAGTAATTTAGTAGATAATTTCATGATTAACGCCCCATCACTTCTAAGTAACTGCCTGGTAATACTTCTAGATTTACTTTGACACTGCCCAATACAGGTGCAGAGGCTGCATTATTAGGCTTTAACATAATATCGTTCAAACTCATGCTTCCGCGTATACCACCCGTATTGGTAGAGGTATCGCCCAATGCAATTTGTAGACCTTGATCGTTTCCACTGGAATCTTTTGGTGAAAGAACGTTAATTGAACTGTCGGTTACTGAGAAATAATTAGTGGCAGCACTACCCGCATCCGAAGCCAGTGCATTGAAGGACACATTTGCATTTAACTGCTGATCATCAGTATCGAAATAAATAAAGTCGAAGCCGGTGCCCGCTGCAAAATACGCATCAAAATTGATCGCCGACTCACCTAATGTATCTGGCGCACCTAAGGTGACATAACCACCACTAGGAATAGTGAAGTTTTTAAGAGTTATGTCGTTTATGACTGATTCGTTAATTTTAAAGTTACGAATATTGATTTGACCGCCAGCGACTTCAGGAACCCCGATTCGCAGACCTTCGCTTGTTACATCGAAAGTAATACCAGAAAACTTGATACCGCCCGCCGTACAAGTATTTCCACTAAAACTAGAACAATGATCAATGGTCATCGATAACTCAGACCCATCATCAGTGTAATAAAGATCGTAAGAAGTCTCTTTAGGTATGGTGACATCAACGGTAAAACCGGATTCATCCGCTAGGTTATTGGCATTAAGATCGAAACCACCAGCCCAAACATCTACAACCAACGGATCAATACCACCGGTCACTAGATTTCTCATACCACCACCACCGAGTGATTTACCATTGATATTGATAGACTCAACAGACACATCGATAGGCAGTTCTCGGTTACTAAAACGAACGCCATTACGACCTTCACGATCAGATCCAATCGTTCCAGAGACAACATCCACATCAATAACAACCTGTTCACGTGTTGCCACGTTGACATCGGTCATGGTGATGTTACCTAGGTCATCTTCATCAAAATATTGAAGACTATCGATTTGAATTTCGTATTCGGAACGCAATACCACGCCTTCTTGTGCAACTACGTCAGACATACTGGTATCGTCCAGTCTTTCTAGCGCATTCGCCATTAAAGGCATCATAAGTAATGTAGTCAGGGCTCGGGCTGCCATGAGAATTCCTTTTAATTATTATTTTCTTATTCTTTTTATAGTCTGCGTAACCATACAAAAGGGGTAATGGCACACTTGTACTGAAACATACCAGAATTAGCCCGTTTGTGCCATGACGTTGCATTACATTTAGTTACTAAACGGGTCAAGTGCGGGAAGGATTAGATAAAAACCTAATAAATTCAACAACTTATCTGGATTTAAAGTTATTGTAAATTTAACATTTACAGCGGAATTTTATTAATTAACATTCCAATTGATTGCGGCTTTACCACTTCCAATTAAATGCTGATTGATCAAAGAAAATGGCTTTGAACCAAAGAAGCCACGATGAGCAGATAACGGAGATGGATGAATGCCTTTAAGCAACAAATGCTTGTTTGTGTCGATAAGCATTTCCTTCTTTTGGGCATAAGCGCCCCACAGCACAAAAACAACGTTTTCACAGTGTTCAGACACCAATTCAATCACACGGTTAGTAAATACCTCCCAACCTTGCTTTTGATGAGAACCGGCATTTTTTTGCTCTACTGTAAGCATTGCATTAAGCAACAATACTCCCTGTTTAGCCCAGAGGGATAAATCACCAGTAATTGCTATAGGAAGCCCTAAATCAGCATTGAGTTCTTTATAGATGTTTTTTAACGACGGTGGCAGTTTTTTAATACTTGCAGGCACAGAAAAACTTAGACCATGAGCTTGGTCAGGTCCGTGATAGGGGTCTTGCCCCAAGATAACCACTTTTACGTCTTTTAGTGGCGTTAAATTAAACGCTGTGAAAATCTGATCCGCAGGCGGATAGATGGTCTTGCCCTGCGCTTGCTCGACCGATAAAAAGTTCTGTAAAGCCTGCATATAAGGCTGATCAAACTCAGGCGCTAATAATTCTTGCCAGTCTTGTGGTAGTGCATCTGGGGATAATTTGATTGTGGCCTGCGGCACTTGCTCGGTAGATTCACTATCGGCAAACATCGAAAATTGTTCGTTCATTCACGTCCTACCAATGTACTTCATATTTACCTTTATTAATCAGCTGCCGTGCTAGCATTCATGCGGCAAGTTGAATTTTGTACGGCACGCAGCAAGTACATCCTTGTATGCTCAGCGATCACTTCCATGTGATCGATGGCCTTCAAAATTAACTTCCAGCATTCATCGCACTAGCTTTCTAAAACGGTAAAACAGAGTAGAAATTGAATTAAGAATCACTCTAGCTTTCGCGTATCGACATTAAGTGGAAAGAGGTTTAAATGCCAATACTCTCGCCTTTTAACCTGTAAAGATTGGTTATTTAGCAATAGGACGCATGTGTGGGAATAGGATAACGTCTTTGATCGTCGGGCTGTCGGTAAACAACATCACCAAACGGTCGATACCGATACCTTCACCTGCCGTTGGCGGCATGCCGTATTCTAGCGCTTGTATGTAGTCTGCATCGTAATGCATTGCTTCATCATCACCCGCGTCTTTCTCGGCAACCTGCTTCAAGAAACGATTCTTTTGATCTTCTGCATCGTTAAGCTCAGAGAAACCATTTGCCAACTCACGACCGCCCACAAAGAACTCAAAACGATCTGTCACAAACGGATTCGCATCGTTACGGCGTGCTAATGGCGAAACTTCCCAAGGGTAAGCCGTAATAAAAGTAGGCTGATCCAGCTTCTCTTCAGCGGTCTCCTCAAAGATTTCGCACAACCACTTACCCGCACCCCATGCAGACTGCTTATCGTCTTCACGAATACCCACTTGGCGACCGTAAGCAATCATTTGCTCTAGGTTATTTTCAGGGTCGTTAATAACCGCGGCATCAAACTCAGGGTTATATTTAAGCACTGCCTCGGCCATGGTTAAACGCTCAAACGGCTTATTAAAGTCATAAATAACCTCAGAAACCACATTGCCTTCCGCGTCTTTGGTCGTGCTCTTAATATCCGTCGTGCCAAGCACTTCTAGCGCAACTGTACGCAACATATCTTCCGTGATGTTCATTAGATCGTTATAATCAGCGTAGGCTTGATAAAACTCGATCATGGTGAACTCTGGGTTATGTCGGGTCGACAAACCTTCATTACGGAAGTTACGGTTAATTTCGAAAACACGCTCAAAACCACCCACAACCAAACGCTTTAAATACAATTCTGGCGCGATACGCAAGTACATATCAATGTCTAATGCATTGTGGTGCGTTTCAAACGGCTTGGCCGTTGCGCCACCCGGAATGGTTTGCAACATAGGCGTTTCAACTTCCATGAAATCACGGTCGGCCAAATAACGACGAATAGAATTCACAATGCCCGAACGCACTTTAAACGTATTGCGCGTTTCTTCGCTGACGATTAAATCGATATAACGCTGACGATACTTAACTTCTTGGTCGGCCAAACCGTGGAACTTATCCGGCAACGGACGCAAAGACTTAGTCAGAATCTGGAAATCTTCCAGCGCCATCACTTCACAATACAACTCGCCTTTACCCGACTTACGCAACTGACCTTTGGCCGCAACGATGTCACCGATGTCTAGGTTTTCCCACGCTTTTGATTCTTTCTGTAGTTTTTTACCCACATACACTTGGATAAAATCGCTGCCGTCTTTAATCCCCACAAATGGGCCACCACGACGCATAACACGGCCCGCAACCGAGATTGGTTTATCTAACTCAACTAACGCTTCTTTATCTAACCCACCAAATTCTTTTTGCAGATCACCCGCCATGTTTTCACGATTAAAATCGTTCGGAAAGCCATTGGCCGCTGAATCTTCACGTAATTTATCTAACTTACTACGGCGCTCTGCAATCAGCTTGTTTTCTTCTAATGCCACGTCAGCATTATTGTTCTTAATTTCATTACTCATAATTTTTTCCGTTATCACTTAAGCTGTAAATTACTAGAGGCCTTTTTTCAAACTGGCTTCAATGAATGGATCTAAGGCACCGTCTAACACAGCCCCCGTGTTTCGATTTTCTACACCAGTACGCAAATCTTTAATGCGAGAGTCGTCTAACACATAAGAACGAATCTGACTGCCCCAACCAATATCGGCTTTTGAGTCTTCCAGCGCTTGCGACTCGGCATTGCGAATCATCATTTCATGCTCATACAATTTCGCTTTTAACTGCTTCATTGCCTGATCTTTGTTCTTATGCTGTGAACGCTGATTTTGACACTGAGTCACAATATTGGTGGGCAGGTGAGTAATACGCACCGCCGATTCGGTGGTATTAACGTGCTGACCACCGGCCCCCGATGAACGATACACATCAATGCGCAAGTCCGAAGGATCAATATCAATCTCGACATTATCGTCAATTTCTGGGGAAACAAAAACCGAAGCAAACGAGGTGTGGCGGCGGCCACTGGAATCAAACGGCGATTTGCGCACCAAGCGATGCACCCCCGTTTCTGTGCGCAACCAGCCAAACGCATATTCGCCTTGAAAATGAATAGTCGCCCCTTTAATACCGGCTACATCGCCCGCTGTAACTTCTAGCAGCTCAACTTTAAAGCCTTTTGCTTCACCCCAACGTAAATACATACGCAGAATCATTTCTGCCCAGTCTTGCGCTTCGGTACCGCCCGAACCAGATTGAATATCAAGATAGGCGTTATTTGGATCCATCTCGTTGGAGAACATGCGACGGAATTCTAAAATTCCTAATTGAGTCTCTAGCGCCTCTAATTCAGCGACGATATCAGCAACCGCGCCTTCATCGTCTTCTTCAACCGCCATATCCAGCAAGTCTTGTGCATCACCACAACCCGCTTCTAGATCATCAATGGTTTTTACTACCAATTCCAAATTAGAACGTTCACGCCCTAACTCTTGGGCTTTTTCAGGATCGTCCCAAATGGCAGACTCCCCTAAAATCAGTTCAACTTCTTCTAAACGTTCTTTCTTATGGACGTAGTCAAAGATACCCCCTAAGCATGTCGGTACGTGCGCTTAGGTCTTTGATGGTTTCGACGATCGGATTGATTTCCAAGGTGTGGCCTGTTGTTTGAAGTGAATCAGTGTTGCGTTTTGCGGGTATTTTAAACAAAAGCGGGCTGTCAATCCAGTGCAATCTAGCACATGAACAACAGCCCGCTTTCTTCTGGTAGTTAGTTGATTTTTAGGTTCTTAATTTAACCAAAACCATCAAAAACCGCCCCCAAGGATCTGAAAAGAGCCATCGATGTAACGAATCACATAAACGCCATCACGCTCTTCTCGTAAACTGCCAGTGACTAAGCCCCTGAACGTAAAATAAGCAATCGCGTCGCACTTCTGATCCGCTACTGGCTCGTTTCCGCGACCAAAGAAACCACATTGTTTATTCACCACACCGGCACTGCCACCATAAGTTACGTTTGAACCAATGCCGGCAAATACGCCTTCTTTTAAATCTTCGTTAAAGGTTCTTTCCATCACCAGCGAATTATTAGCTCCGTCAACAAACTGCACACCGCGCCAAGCCATCACGTACTCGCCCGATTCATTTCCATCTGCATCGGTGCGATACGCAATTGAATAACTTTCAGAATCACTGCCCACCGCCAAATATGGCAAACCACTGCCATTGGGGTTATTAATCACTCGCTCTGTATCGAACGCCAAAAACGCATTCACATCAATCACATCGCGTGTACGCCATATTAAGCTAATATCCAACACAGACTCAGGCATAAAAGCTGCATTAGAAGCGTCGACCAGATTAGGCTTAAACTGCAAGCGCATGTTATCAACGCCTAACACAATTGGCCGCTCCAAAATACCGTAATGACCGACCGCACCGGAAAAATCAACGAGTTCATCATTAGTAGTTACAGGATAATCAACTCTGTAAGAACCTTGGCCGTTATACTCCCGCAAATTAAACAAATCTTTATTTAACGAATAAACCTGTTTTGCAAAGTTATTTGCACTGCTAGTGCCCTCATATTTATCCCTAAGAGGACAAGAGAGAAGTGCTCGTCTTAAAGGTTCACCGTCGCTGTCCAAAACAGGGTTTCCAAATTCGTCAACAATTTCCTGTATATAACCCCCATCATTCAAAGCTTGCTCATCTTCTGGCTGCGCTGTACAAATTAGGCCCCAATATGTGTTGTCACCAGTAATTTTAGGATAAGCAATATAACGCTCCAACCCACCTAATTCATAGTCTAATTCTAGAAACTCAACCTCAATTTCTTCTGTCTCGCTTGCATTCCCGGCACTATCTAGCTTTGGGAACATCATCTTTCCTATACGACTATTTACCAACGGGTAAGGACTTTTCGAACCCTTCTCAAACCCTTCTCTTGGCTTAAAAAAAGATTCAAATGTAGGGTATTTTTTGTCAGGGAAATAAGCAGCAAAATCTCCTTCAAAAACAAATGATTCGCTGGCAGAAGCATCTATAAAAACAAGTACATTGTCTCTTAAATTAAAAGGTTCACCATCAGAATCTAAGGCCTCCCCTTTTTTTATGCCACTAAATTCCAAAGATCCCTTAACACTGGATAAATTGTATCGCTTACCTAACTTCTGAGTATCTAGCTTGCTTTCAATCAAGTCCCCCACGTCTGTATTAGCAATCATCAAAGCAGTAAGAGATCCAGTTACTGCTAGCTCGTTAATCGAATCAACTGTGGTTGTATCTTGCAGTTTAAAATTAGGTAATACTAACTCTATAAAATCAGGTACCAAATCTTCATTGTTAGTCAAACCCATCCCACCATCTATTGGCTCGGGCGGCACAGGGAGCTGAGCGAGCTTTTTTCTGTAAGAAAATCGTAGGCTGCTGTTAAAACTATTCTCTGTATTAGTTGAAGTAGCATCAGTTAACTCTATCTGCAAACCTTTGTATTTCAAAGCACCACTGATTAACAAATCATGAGTATTACTGGTTTCTGAACCTTCTGGATTCGCTGCATCAAATATCAACTCCTGGCCTAATACCAAAGTTGTTACATTATCAGCATCTATAAAACTCACAGTTTTGTTGGTGGCATCATAGACTTTGGTTGTTGCATCCCACCAAGCTTTAATTGCAGTTTGTTTAGCGATAGCATCAGGATCTGTGAATGTTTCCGATAAATAACTGGGTTTAACACAACCGCCGTTTATGCAGGTTACGTAATAATCGTGAGTTAGCAGTAAAATCTTAAACAACTTATCAAAACTGGGAGACAAGCGACGCACTTCATCGTCGATTAACTTAGATGAGGTTTTAATGCCTGCTCGAAATTCTTCTGTACCAAAGGTATTTTCTAGGTCGATTATATAATTCACCATCGCCTTCGTTTTAGCGACCGCATCGGTGTAATCGTCTTGATATATCTCATTGGTAACAGGCTTAGCAGTAGTGAGATCGTCTTTTTCGCTATCAGATAATGCACCTAAGCCATTCACTTGCTGTTGCAGTTCATTAATAACAATGGCCACCTCTTCTGGTAAAGATCGGCCTAAATTACTGTGAAATTGACGGGCAGCGATTAAATTAGTGAGAGCGGTTTGGTACCAGCTGCGTAACGTCAGCTCTTGACCATTTTGAGCCGCCGCCTTATATAGCTGCCCTTGGTTATCAAGAAAATCAACCACAACTTTTTGTTGAAAAGCTGGATCTCCCTCTGCAATAGCGCTATCAAACGCCAACTCAAGTGCTTGCCAGCCTGCTAACAGCGCACCATAACGAATACTGTCTTTAACACCATTAGAGGCGTTCACATTCAAGGTATGCAACAAGGTTAAGTTGGCAGGTTCGGTAGATAAAATATCCGCCAAACCCAATAAATTAGCTGTTTGAGTATTGGCTTTTACAATCGAAAAGTTGCTGTAATAATTTGCTTGAGCAACGCTGGTATCGCTAATATCAACAAGACTACCATCGGCCAACTCAATACAGCCTTCTGGAAGCGATACATTAGTACACGATTTTGTTGAACTTCTATCATTTACATAAGACGAAAAACCATACACTCGCGCCATTTCGGTAATCGGATTTACCACCACAAATTGACCGTTAGAAATAGATTCTACTGCCGCACCCCATTGACGCTTGGGTTTTACAGAATAAAACTGGCCAAATTGAATTTCTTTTCCATCTATTGCATCGCCATTTACATCACAACCATCCACTACCTGACAACTCATTTTAGCGGCATCGGTGGCTTCTGTTGCGCTATCAAAATCGGGGGCGGTGGCAATAACGACATACGGCCCAATGCTTCTTTCTTCAATAGTAAAGCCATACTTCCCTTCACTATTACTAGAATTAGCAATCACATCAATTTGGCTATTGTCGTTTAAGCGAAACTGACCATGTTTACCAATGGGAATCGCATCCACGTCAATCCCAGTGACTGATGAATTATTAACAACACCCGAAAAACGTTTATTAGAACTACCTTCTTGAACTTCAGCGTCATTAGAATTGCTTGAGCAGCCGGTTAATATAGACAGCAACAGGGGTGTGATTACCTTGTATTTGAAATGCATAGCGTCTCTTAAAACCTCTTCAAGTGTCTTCGAGCTTATTATTTTTATATCAATACATCTTAAACCATATTAGTTAAGGGGTGTACCCTTCAATTTACCAATCAATTTACTATTGTTTTACTTGGTTTTACTTGGTCTGAATTAGCTTTACTCGCCCATAAAAAAAGCGGCCATCGTTAAATGGCCGCTTTAAATTATATCAATCGATCCATGATTGAGTATTTATTACACAATTACTCAACAATTACTCAATAAGACCTTGCCATTATTTCATTCATTATAAAGTCATCACAAACTGCACTAAGTCTGCGGTTTCTGCTTTTGAACCCGCACACCATGGATGCGGTGCGGCTGGCATTCCAATCGGGCCTGCTGTGCCCATTTCGTCAGGGCCATACTGCTGGCGCATTTTCTGGTAATCCCAATAGTAATGATCTTTATCCCACTCAACTTCCGAGAAGTACTTATGGCGTTCGATAAACAAGTTACGCTTATAGCCTTTATCTAACTTAGTAATATAGTCAGACTTAGGCACACGGAACACATCACCCTTGCGGTTTAAGTCAGGGGCAGTAATCGGCTGATCAGCACTGCCGGGTTCTGGGCGAACAGGTTCATGCAGAGTGTAATATTGGTTATAAAGCGGCGAACCTTCTTCACAACGAGCAGGGTCAACTAAGTCGGTCATATTACGAACATGGCCATCGGATAATAAACCGCGGCTTTGTGTCCAGTACACATCACGTAAAAAGGTCGCGCGAATTGATTCCACTTCTTTTTGGTAGATTGTCGGCGCGAAGAAACGCCCTACCTCATCTAAACGCACCATTTTCTCATTGGTATTGGCACCTAAACCGTCACTATGGCAAGACGCGCAATCACGATCAAAAACGGCTTTACCGCGCTCAACTGCCGCAGCTACTTTTGGATAGTTCTGCCAACCTCTAGCTAAAAACTGACCTTCTTGCAATGACGGCACCTGGCGAGTTTTTGTTACCGCTAAATCCGGTTGTTTTTTATAACCACCCCACCATTGGCGCTTAGGTGGCTGAGGCACCATTTCAACATACGTTTCTGTTAACAAAGGCGTTTGTGTTTGATCAGCCAAACGATCGTTATCACGCAACCAACGGTATAAACCAACTTGGCGTAAATCATCATCACTTTCATCCAGTGTAGTCATATACGCGGTTAAGGCTTCAAGTGGCGCTTTACGCATAGCACCCTGAGCACCATCAGGTTCTTCTGAATGAATATAAGAGCCCTCAAAGCCCACATACGATTCAGTATGCGACAGCGAACGACGAATCGCCATGTAATTGGTTACGTTAGGAATCGCGATTGGCGAGAATTGATAGTCGTTATCGGTATGGCTGCCTTCACCATTAATCCGCACCATATTATGCTCACCCGTGCCCGCTGGCATATGGTATATCAACATATCTTTTGCGATATTTTTTGCACCGCTATCCCAAATTGGCCCTTCTTCTTTTTCGTAAATCCCCTTAAATTTCTTAAGCGGTGTTTGCAGCACCGTCCACTTCATCGACCAACCTGGGTTGGGCAAACCCGGGAATACCTTGGTAATATCTTGGCCATCGGCCCCTTGATAACTGATTTGATAACCGTGGCATGAGGCGCAATTAAAACCAATAAACTCACCCGGCCCTGTATAAGGAGCGTTGCCTTCTGCAGAGCGGTAACCTACCCAACCGGTATCTTTGGTGTTTCCTGCAAATTTAGCAGGAGCTAAGGTCAAAAAACCCGGAATAGGCGTCGGCATAGGGTAAGCATCAAAGTACACATCATCCATGGCTTCATCAGGCACTTGCCCACGTACCGATTTAATCGCACCAAATAATTTAGCTGGGTCGGCATAGCCACCCGCAATCGGATCTTTCGATTTATAATCAAAAATGGCGTTCCAATCTAAATTACGCACCCAGTGAGCAACACCAATGTTGTAATCGTACGCCCAAAAAATTTCGCGACCTTTACGCACTAATTCCGCAAAGCCAGGGTTATTAATTTCCACTGCGATCGGTGCAGTGGCCACAGCATCACTTAGCTTCGATACCACATCACAATTGTGAATAAAGGCATCGTCCATAATCCGCGAGGTTTGTGCATCAATCACGTTGTGCGCTTCACCGGGATTAATTAAGGATTCGTTTGCACCCAGGCGTTTCTGAACTTGAACAATTAACGGCCCCGTACTGACATGATCTGGCACACGGAATTGAATTTCATTATCGGCCCACGCAATAATATTTTTTGGCCACTCATCAACTTGCTCGCTGGTTTCATAATTCACCTGATCAGCGGTCGCCAGCTTTTGATCAAACATGCGCAAATCCGTTTCAAGAATACGGGTATTACCGATCATAATTTTACTAAAATCAATATCCACACCCGCACCAAAATGCGCACCTTTTAAGGTAACCATATCACCCGGCTGAAAAAGCGGGGTTTCTGCACCTAAACGCGTCCAGCTCACCACTCCATTCACTTCAATGGTATCGATAGCAGGTTGAATAAGTGCTTGTTGCGCAGACTGAGTGCGTAAGGCTTCGCGGGCTAAATCGGTAGAGCATAACTCTTCTTGGTGTGGGAACTCTCCCGGTAACTTAGACAAGGCTAGGCTATTAGCGCTGTAAACAGAGGCAAAGCTTATCGCCACAGCTAACAAAGCTCGCCGCTTGAGAGTTCCTTTCTGGCTGGTCTGGCTATACATAACGAGATCTCCTGCTGAGTGTTTTAAAAACACTTCTGTCTTATTTTTATAATTATTTAAAGATGCACCCTACCGATTGAATGGGCTAGCCCCAAAATGGTACGAATGTACATATAAAAACAGTAACAGCGAACACTTGTACTCTCAACCTTGAAAACCGTCTCTAACCTGCCATTACTATGCAAAACTTGAAATAACAGCAGTTAATTATTTTTGCTTGGAAAATAAACGCCAAGCATTTATTAAAATGTGCGCATTTTGGAGACCTTTAAATATTTGATTTTAAACAAACAGAAATAAACAAACAGAAATAAACAAGCAGAAACAAAAAAAGGAGCACCCTATGGGCCTCCCTTTTTATTTAATAAATACTTGCAGTTTAAGATACTCTTTTAAATATGAGCTTAAATATGAGCTTAGATGTAATACACCAGTAAATATCCCACCAGCAATACCGCCACCCAAACCACCATGGTTTCGGTTGGCCACAATTTACCAAAATAACCTTTAGGTTGCCCTGCTTCGGTATCATAAGAACGTTTAATCGCTAGTTTTATAGAACTTTTTAATGAGCGCTCAATACCTTGCCAAGATTCATCCGCGCTGCGCAGTAAAAATTTCACCAAGGTTGCCCCAGGTTTGCGGTAAAACCAGTCAAAATCCAAGCTAATAGTTTCGGTGCGCTTCATCATTGGCAATAATAAGAAGAAGGCCAAACCAGCAAATAACAACAGCTGGAACTGAGTCACCAAATGATCGGCAGTATAAGGCTCGTAGGCGACCGGATACGGTAACAAGTCATACAGCGGCTGCGGATACACACCAATGGCAATGCACAAGAATGCAAATATAAACATCGCAACCTGCATGTTTTTAGGCGGCTCAGCGGGACGTAACCCCGAGTCTTTCTGGAAGAAAACAAACCAAGGGTATTTAACCCCAGCATGTAAGAATACCCCAGCGGATGCCGCTGCCAGAATAAACCAAACCCAAGTAATGTGCTCAAGAGCCGCCGAGGAAGAAATCATGGATTTCGAAACAAAGCCCGAGGTAAACGGAAATGACGAAATAGCCAAAGCGCCAATAATACCGTACAGCGTTGTAAACGGCATACTATGAAACAAACCGCCCAAATCACTGCAACGTCGCTTACCCGTTTGATACAACACAGCGCCTGCCGTCATCAGCAGCAGACCTTTATAAATAATATGAGCAAAGGCATGAGCCGCTGCGCCGTTTAATGCCATTTCACTACCAATGCCAATCCCAACCACCATAAAACCGACTTGGTTGACGATACTGTAAGCCAGAATTCTGCGCGCATCGTTTTCCAGCAAAGCGTAGAGAATGCCGTAGAAGATCATAAAGCAGCCAATAGGAATCAGAATACCCGTGCCCGGGAAAGCAATTAACAAGGTAAACACCGCAGTCTTGGTAGTAAATGCGGATAAGAATACCGCACCACTGGGGCTCGCTTCGGGGTAGGCATCGGCAATCCACGCCGAAAAAGGTGGTGCACCGGCATTAACCAAAAAGCCTATCAAGATTAACCACTGAGCTGGGCCTTGCAGACCCAATACCGTAAACTCTGTTGAACCCGTGGTTTGTATGTGCCAAATGATACCGGCCATTAAAATCACACCCCCAAAAAGGTGCATAAACAGATAACGCATACTGGCTTTATAAGCGCCCTCCGTTGCTCCCGCCCACACCACGGCGGTAGAGCCAATGGCCATCAACTCCCAATAAATAAAGAGGCTGATTAAATCACCCGAAGACGTCACACCAATGGCGCTGCCAGCATACAAAAATGCTGCCGCAAGCTCCAAAGTAGAGGCGGTACGCATGGCAAATATGCCCCCTACTAAAACCATCAAAGAAAAAATAGTAGCGAATAATTTACCCACAGGGGTGAAATCAAGAGGTGACAAGGTGTACTCAAGAAACCCTGCCTGCAAACTCGCACCCTGAGGCAAGGTCCAAATCATAGCTAACGCCAATATTGGCAAAGCAACCATAGTGCCCTTTCTCAGCAAGCCCCTTGTTAGCGGAATTAACAAAGCGCCCGCCATGATAATCCAGCCAGGAGGCATCTCAATCATCATAATAATCTTCTCCGCGCTTCAGCACATAACCTAACATTTTTGCCGCAACTACCATGGCCATACAGGTGATAAAACCGTACCAAGCCGAAAAACCGAAACTGCCATCAATACCAAAGTACTCGTGCTTATGAATCAGCAGTTCGGATAAAACCGTCAGCGCTAAAATGGCAATAAATATCTTCCATAACAGCGAGATAGATTCTGCTCTCATTAGCCAGTGCTTATTGGGTTCACTCATGGAGCTACCTCCAGCATGAGTTTCGCTAATGCCAGCGGCAACTCGTGATTGAAAAATATAAAGACCGTCATTGCTGCCGTCACTAATAAGGGAATTAAAATCGGTAAGGCTGCCTCTCCATGAGGTTCAGGCTCGCCATGAGCGTGATCAAGACTGGTTGCTTTTTCAGGCTTAAAATAGGCTGCATAAATAATGGGCACAAAATAGGCCGCATTTAATAAGGTACTTAAAATAAGCGCAATCACCGCTACCCACTGGGCAGTATCCAAGGCACCTAATAACAAATACCACTTAGAAATAAAACCCGCTGCCGGTGGCAAACCAATCATGGAAAGCGCACCAATGGTAAATGCTGCCATGGTCAACGGCATCCGCTTGCCAATACCATCCAATTCACTCACCAGCTTTTTATGAGCCGTTGTGTAAATGGCACCGGCGACAAAAAACAGGGTGATTTTGCCAAACGCATGAGTAGCAATATGCATGGCACCGCCAATAGCACCGGCGGTGGTCGCCAACATTGCACCAAGTATGATGTAGCTAAGCTGCGCAATAGTGGAATACGCTAAACGCGCTTTAAGGTTGTCTTTAGCTAAAGCAATGATCGAAGCAATCACCATAGTCGCCGCCGCCATATAAAGAACAAAATCCGTAGCCGGAATGTCAGCCAGCTCATCAAGGCCAAAGATATAGACCACTACTTTTAGAATACTGAACACACCCGCTTTCACTACCGCTACCGCGTGCAACAATGCACTCACTGGCGTCGGAGCCACCATAGCCGCCGGCAACCAACGATGAAACGGCATAAGGGCGGCTTTACCGATACCAAAAGCAAACAGCACCAGCAGTAAACCCAGCACGGCTTTATTGTGTGATTCATCGAAGATGCCACCCGCTTGAAAATCCAAAGTGCCGGTTAAGCTGTAAGTCCCCAGAATCGCAAATAATAAGAAGCAGATAGAGGTGGTTAATAAAATGCCTAAATACGTACGCCCGCCTTGCTTGGCCGCATCGTTCCCCGCGTGCGTTACTAATGGGTAGGTCGAAAGGGTTAATACTTCGTAAAAGATAAACAGCGTTAATAAGTTGGCCGAGAAACAAATCGCCATCACCGAACTAATCGCCAAGGCAAAGCAGAAGAAGAATCGCGTCTGATTGCCCTCATTATTGCCACGCATGTACCCCATAGCATAAACACTGGTCACAATCCATAAAGCGCTCGCCACCAGCGCAAACAATACGCCTAAAGGCTCCACGTCAAAGGCGATGCTCAAGCCAGGGAATAACTCGATAACCTGCAAACTGATGGCGACACCGTCTAAGGTATAATCATAAATGGCCAATATAAGGCTGAACAAAATAACCGCTGTGGTTAGGGTGACCCCTTCGCGCACATTAGGAGCTTTACCCGTCGCCAGTACTAATAAAGCGCCAATAAAAGGTACCAAAATCGAAAGCGTAATCAGCTGTGAAGGCTCTAGACCTTGCCAAAGATTCATTGAGCCACCTCCGCACTTAATTGATGAGTCTCATCAATAACCGACGAGTCACTGATAACCGATGAATCACTGCTAACTAGTGAATCAACAACTTTTGTGCCACGCAATGACTCGATTAAGGCGTTAATATCGGCGCTGTTTTGAAAGAGAGTTTCAGCTGCAGCTCTCGCTGCCTCGGTAGTCAAGCTAGTATCCACACCAAAGTAAATATTGGCGATCACCAAAATCCACATAGGGATAAGCATGGACAAAGGCGCTTCTTTTACTGGCTTTCGATCAACTGGTGGCTTTTGAAAATAAGCCGCTTCTAATATCCGCCCGATATAAACAATGGCCAATAGCGAACCCGCTAAAACCAAGGCTGCAATCAACCAGTGATTTTGCTCAAGCGCTGCTGTCACCAAATACCATTTACTGATAAACCCCACGGTTAAAGGCACACCAATAATACTTAAACCGGCAATCGTGAACGCCGCCATAGTCAATGGCATTTGCTTACCCAGACCATTAAACGCCCTCACTTCGACACTGCCAACGCGATAGAAAACCGCGCCAACGGCCATAAACAGCGCGCCTTTCATTAAGGCATGGTTAACAATATGAATCATACCGGCCATTAAGCCCGTTACGCTTACAAGACTCACACCTAAAATCATATAACCGATTTGCGCCACACTGGAATAAGCCAACACTGTTTTAACGTTACTTTGCACAGCAGCCATATATGAGCAATTGAAAATAGCCACCACAGCCAACACCATCAAGATTAAATCCATGCTCATGTCTTCAAACACGTATTCAGCACCAAAGATGGTGAAAATAAAACGAATCATCACATACACAGCAACCTTGGTGGCGGTACTGGCTAAAAACGCTGTAACCGCAGAAGGTGCGTAGGTATAGGCTGCAGGTAACCAAGCATGTAGCGGGAAAAGCGCAAGCTTAACGCTCACCCCCACCATGATAAACGCTAAGCCGGTATTAATAGTGCGGTTACTTTCAAAGGCGTGAATACGCTCTGACAAATCCAACATATTTAAGGTGCCGGTTTTCATATACAGCATGCCCACACCGATCAGAATAAAAGTAGCACCAATAGTGCCCATCACCAGATAGCGAAATGCGGCGGTTAAACACCGACGATCGCGCCCTAGACTGACCAAGGTATAGGTGGCAAGAGAAGATATTTCTAGAAAAACAAACAGGTTAAACGCATCTCCCGTCACTAAAATCCCCGATAAACCAGCCAAACACAGCATATGCGCGGTATAAAATAACGAGTGTTGAGACGTATCGATTTCTTTTTGAATACTGTCTTTAGCAAATAACAATACCAGAGTAGAAATGGATGAAACGGCAAGCAACACAAAAGCGTTGGCCGCATCTATTCGCATTTCAATGCCCCAAGGAGGCGGCCAACCACCAACGGCATAGCTCAATACACCATCAGATAAAGTCGCTACCAAGAGCTGCCAAGCGATAAAACAAGCCCAAGCACTAATAAAAGTAGCGAAGCCCCAAGACAGAAGTGATCGGCCTAAAATCAGTACAATAGGCGCGGCTATTAATGGCAAAATAATAGGAAGTATGGCCAGGTGTTGTTCAAGCATTAGATGGCATCGTCCTTGTTTTCAAACTCGTTTTCTTCAACTGTGCCATAGGCACGTTTAATGCGCACAATCAGTGACAGACCCACGGCGGTCGTTGCTACCCCCACCACAATTGCAGTAAGAATGAGTACATGAGGCAAAGGATTAGAATATTGGGTAACGCCTTCGGCCAAAATAGGCGCAGTGCCATCACTGACCTTGCCCATGGTGATATACAGCATAAAGACCGAGGTTTGGAAAATATTCAAACCGACTATCTTTTTAACCAGATTGTTGGCCGAGATAACGGTATAAAAACCAGCCATCATCAAAAATACAACCACCCAGTAGTTGTAATAATCCAAAACATAACTCATTTGATAGTAGACCTCTCAACCTGGTGTGCAAAGGCATAAAAGATGCTAAGCATTACCGCAAAAACCGCAATGCCAACACCCAGTTCAATAATAAGAATGCCGAAGTGCTGACCAACAAGAGGGTCTGCTGCCAGCTTGTTGTAATCCAAAAAATGCCCACCCTTTAACATGCTGTAGATACCCACACTGGCATACAATAGAACCCCCAAAGAAGCCAGCAGCTGAAGGAACTTAGGGCTTACCACTTGCATCGCATGAGACAAACTAAACACCAGTGCATATAAAATAAACGCCGCTGCAGCAATTACCCCTGCCTGGAACCCCCCACCAGGGCCAAAGTCTCCATGAAATTGCACATACAAGGCGAACAGAATAATCAGCGGGATAATCAGCTTGGCGACTACGCGCAACACTTTATGCCCTTTAAAACCAGCAACTATTACAGCAGCGTCATCGCTATTTTCACGACGACGCGCTGCACCAAGCAAAGACAACACCCCCACCATGGCTGAAAATACCACTACGGTCTCGCCAAAAGTATCAAAACCACGATAGCTGGCAAGCACCGAAGTCACCAGGTTCGGCAACCCCACTTCTTTGGGTGATTCTTCTATGTAGCGTGGTGCCACATGCTGATGAATAGGGTTATCAGCAGCGCCAAATGGAGGCATATCTAAGGTGCCATAAATCAAGGCCGCCCCTGTTGCAATAACCACTAATAAGGGCAAAACGGAAGAGCGCTTATTTTCTTTTTCAGTCCGACCGGTTAACGCCAACGTGCTTAACATTAATACCGTGGAGATACCGGCGCCAACAGCCGCCTCGGTGAATGCCACATCTACCGCATCCAAATTGACAAAAATCAGGGCAGATAAAAGGCTGTAAATACCAAATAGCATTACCACCGCAAACAAATCTTTCAGGAAGATCACCCTAAGTGCGGTAATCGCCAGCATGGATAGCAAAACGAGATCGATCAAAACAGCCATTATTGTCCAGCCTCCTGCTGTTGCATCTGCTCTTTTTGTTGTTTTTGCTGCTGTTTACTCTCGCCCAAGGTCAACAAGCCACCGTGGCGAGCCGACTTTGCTAAGGCATGAGAAGCCGTAGGACTGGTAATCATTAAGAACATTAAAATGAACATTAACTTGGCAGTATTTAAATCAAACGACGTTTGCAGGAGTAAACCCGCAATAATCAAAATAACCGCGATAGAATCAGTGATACTGGCCGCGTGTACACGAGTAAAAAAGTCGGGAAATCGAAACAAACCCACGGCACCACTGAATCCAAAAAAGATCCCTGTCATTAGCAAAATGCTACTGACAATGTCTAGAACTAACATGTGTTCCTTTATCCTTATGGTTATTATTTTACTTGTTAATATTTTATTAATTATTTTTTTAATTATTCTTTTTAATTACTGTTCTTTTGATTATTAATTGGCCAATTAATCAATCGGCGCGGTGTATTCAAAGTATCTAAGTACCGCGACCATACCGATAAAATTAATCAGCGCATAAACAATCGCAATATCTAAAAATTCGGGTCTGCCCATTAAATAACCAACCACGGCTATGAATAATACGGTTTTGGTGCCAAACATATTCACACCCAAAATTCGGTCATAAACCGTTGGAGCTTTCATCGCTCGAGTCAGGGCTAAAGCCATTATCACCAATATAGCAATGCAAACTGCAGCAAGAACAGCGGTCATTTTTCTTCCCCTTTCTTAGGCCAAAGCCCTGCAATTTTGCGTTCCATTGCACCTTCGTTTAATTCATCAACCGAAGCGGCTTCCAGCGCATGAACAGTTATCTCATGCTTGTTAATATCCAAACTTAGCGTACCCGGTGTTAAGGTAATAGAGTTGGCATACAGCACACGTTTTTCTTTGGGAATATTTTTAAGAGAGATTTTGGCGAGGGTTGGGCTGAGGTCTTTAGGAGAGCTCCAGATCAGCTTGGTAACATGAAAAGAAGACGACATAATTTCTTTCAAAAGCCAAGGAAGGTAGCGAAATATAGAAAGCCTAAAATCCACTTGTTTTAATTCTTGATCCACATTAGCCATGCGTTTTATCACCAGCACCACAAGTAAAACAGAAATAGCGCCAAAACTTAAAAGCATGGGTTGCATGTAACCAGAGAGCAACAACCAAAATAATGAAAGTACCACTACCCACAAACCAAGATGCATAACGTGTCTACTTTTTACTTAGTAATTAGTTAATCAATACTTGAGCATACAAATCAAAACTATAAATAAATCTTTATTTAAAAAGACACTAAGCATTTGTATACTAAAGAAAAATTGCAATTATAGAGGCAAACAACAATCATATATTGTGCTAGGTCAAGTTCTGTCCAAGCAAAGAGAAGATTTTAGATATAAAAAAGGCTACTCGATTATTCATCAGAGTAGCCTTTCTTGTTCGGCGGTATAACTCGATAAGCCAACTAACTAAACAGCTAACTAAACAAATTAGTCACACCAAACACGGGCATTGCGGAACATGCGCATCCAAGCGCCGTCTTCGCTCCACGCTTCTGGCTGCCAAGAGTTTTGCACTGCGCGGAAAACACGCTCTGGGTGAGGCATCATAATCGTCACGCGACCACCTGCTGCGGTTAAACCCGTGATTCCTTCGGTAGAACCATTTGGATTCGCAGGATAGCTTTCTGTTACTTGGCCGTAGTTATCAACGTAACGCAGCGCCACTTGTGAATTATCGTTTACCGCAGTCTTGTCGGCATCACTGGCAAACTCAGCATGACCTTCACCATGAGCAATGGCGATTGGCATACGCGAGCCTTCCATGCCTTGCAGTAAGATAGAGTCTGATTTCTGCACTTCTACCAAGGCAACACGGGCTTCGAACTGCTCAGATTGGTTGCGCACAAAGTGTGGCCAATGCTCAGCACCTGGAATTAACTCATGCAAGTTAGACAACATCTGACAACCGTTACACACACCTAAAGCAAAAGTATCTTCACGCTTAAAGAAGGCTTCAAATTCAGCGCGCGCAGTGGTATTGAATAAGATCGATTTCGCCCAACCTTCACCCGCACCCAATACGTCACCGTAAGAGAAACCACCACAAGCCACTAAGCCACGGAAGTCTTGAAGCGATACCGCACCAGAAAGCATGTCGCTCATGTGCACATCAATGGTTTCGAAACCGGCGCGGTCAAACGCTGCAGCCATTTCGATTTGGCCGTTAACACCCTGCTCACGCAAGATCGCAATGCGAGGACGTTCACCTGCAGCGCGCGAGTAATTAGCGGTAATGTCTTGGTTAATATCGAAGGTTAATTCGGCATTCAAACCTGGGTCTTGCGCATCTAACAAACGATCAAACTCTTGCTTGGCGCAATCAGAGTTATCACGAATCGCTTGAATCTCGTAAGAGGTTTGTGCCCAAAAACGCTGATACGTCATGCGGCTATTGGCCAATACTTCTTCATCGTTAAAGTTGAATTCAATTTGGTCGTCTTCGTTCAATGTACCGATTACGTGAGACATCTCACCCAAACCAGCACCCTGCAGCTGAGCCAATACAAACTCAAGATCACTACGACGCACTTGAATCACAGCGCCCAATTCTTCGTTAAATAATGCACCTGCAAGTTCTGCTTCGCTATCGGCCAAGGTATCAAGCTTAACCGATACACCAGTGCGACCGGCAAAGGCCATTTCGGTTAGTGTTGCAAATAAACCACCGTCTGAACGGTCGTGATAAGCCAGCAATTTATCGTCTTGGTTTAAGCCCTGAATCACGGCGAAAAACGCGGCTAAATCTTCAGCATCGTCTAAATCCGCAGAGGTTTTACCCACCAGGCCATACACCTGAGCAATACACGAAGCGCCTAAGCGGTTTTGGCCATTACCTAGGTCGATTAAGATCAGGTCAGTGGCTTCTGTTTCACCATTGTTAGAGAGAGTTTTCAGCTCTGGGGTCAAGGTTTTAGACGCATCCATCACTGGCGAGAACGCCGTGATTACAAGCGATAAAGGTGCCGTTACTGACTTTGCAACTGTTTTGCCGTCTGCGCCAACTTCATCCCATGCCGTTTTCATCGACATAGAATCTTTGCCCACTGGAATCGTGATATCCAATTCAGGACACAATTCCATACCAATCGCTTTCACTGTTTGGTATAGCTTTTCATCTTCACCTGGGTGGCCAGCAGCGCACATCCAGTTGGCTGACATTTTAATGTCGGATAGTTTTTCAATATTGGCTGCAGCAATGTTAGTCACCGCTTCACCGACCGACATACGGCCAGACGCTGGTGCGTTGATTAAGGCCATCGGCGTACGTTCGCCCATTGCCATTGCTTCGCCAACTAAAGAGTCGTAAGACGAGGTGGTTACCGCGCAATCAGCAACCGGAACTTGATACGGGCCGACAAACTGATCGCGAGCCACAGTACCCGTAATCGAGCGATCACCAATGGTGATTAAGAAGCTCTTACTAGCAACGGTTGGCAACTTAAGAATACGCTCAGCGGCGTCGGCTAGATCTAAATCAGCACCGGTAAATTCTTCTTGCTCCCCTTGCAAAGTCACAACATCTTTATGAATACGTGGGGTTTTGCCCAATAAAACATCCAAAGGCAAATCGATTGGGGTATTTTCAAAATGGCTATCGGTAACCGTTAAGTGCTCTTCTTCGGTGGCGATACCTACTACCGCATACGGGCAGCGTTCGCGGGCACAAATCGCATCAAATGCCGCCATATCTTCTTCCGCAACCGCCATTACATAGCGTTCTTGGGATTCGTTACACCACAAGGCAAGCGGGCTCATACCTGGTTCGTCATTATGAATGTTACGTAATTCAAACTCACCGCCACGGCCTCCATCGCTAACCAGCTCAGGGAAAGCGTTGGATAAACCACCTGCGCCCACGTCGTGAATAAAGGCGATTGGGTTGGTATCACCCATCTGCCAGCAGCGATCAATCACTTCCTGACAACGGCGTTCCATTTCAGGGTTTTCACGCTGCACAGAAGCAAAATCTAGATCTTCGTTCGACTGGCCAGACGCCATCGAAGAAGCCGCGCCTCCACCTAAACCGATTTGCATGGCTGGGCCACCCAAAGCGATTAAACGCGCGCCCACTGGAATGTCGCCTTTTTGAACGTGCTCGTCACGGATATTACCGTAACCACCCGCGATCATAATTGGCTTGTGGTAACCACGCACTTCACCATTGTATTCTTCTTCAAAGGTTCGGAAGTAACCACAAATATTAGGACGACCAAATTCGTTGTTAAACGCCGCCGCACCTAACGGCCCTTCAATCATAATATCTAGGGCAGACACAATGCGCCCTGGCTTACCGTATTGAGATTCCCACTCTTGGCCAAAACCAGGGATATTTAAATCGGAAACGGTAAAACCAGCTAGACCTGCTTTTGGTTTAGAACCACGCCCTGTCGCACCTTCGTCACGAATTTCACCACCAGAACCTGTTGCCGCACCGGCATGTGGCGCAATCGCCGTTGGGTGGTTATGAGTCTCGACCTTCATCAAGATGTGCATCGGTTCTTCGTTATACGAATAACCACGGGTATCACTGTTCGGGAAGAAACGACCGGCAGTATGGCCTTCGATTACAGAGGCGTTATCGGCATACGCCGACAAAACACCGGTGCTGTGGTTTTTGTAAGTGTTTTTAATCATTTGGAACAAGGAATTTTCTTGTTCTTCACCGTCAATCACCCAGCTGGCGTTGAAAATCTTATGACGACAGTGCTCTGAGTTTGCTTGGGCAAACATCATTAATTCGATATCGGTTGGGTTACGACCCAGCTTGGTGTAGGCAGCTAGCAAATAATCAATTTCGTCGCTAGCCAGCGCCATACCCAATTCTTTGTCTGCTTGCTCAAGAGCGGCGCGACCACCAGCCATAACATCAACCGAGGTCATTGGCGCAGGCTCTGAATGCTGGAACAATTGCTCGGCGTCAGCCGTGTTAGCTAAAACCACTTCAACCATACGATCGTGAATCAAAGCGCGCACGGCTTCAGCTTCACCAGCTGTTAAGGCACCGTTTTTAGCAGTTATATAGAAGGCGGTACCGCGTTCAATGCGATCAACTTCTTTAATGCCGCAGTTATGAACAATATCGGTTGCCTTCGAAGACCAAGGCGAGATTGTGCCAATGCGAGGAACCACTAGGAAAAACTGACTAGCCGATAGCTCTGCACCCTCAATATCTTTCACATCTGCTTTTGGGCCGTATTTTAGGATTTTGCCTAAAACGTCTAACTGCTGGTCGGATAAGTCTGATGTTGTATCGGCAAAATGGACAAACTCAGCATAGATGGCAGCAACATTAGGCACAGCGGCCTGCAACTTAGCCAGCATTTTAGTCAAACGGAAATCAGAAAACGCAGGGGCGCCACGAAGTTCAAGCATGGGGTCGAGCTCCAAAGAAGTTGGATGTGAACACGGTCAAAATTTGGCCGCAATAATACGCGGGTATAAGGGAATAATCCACTTTAGCAGCGGTTTAAGCACCATTAATTAACAGCATTAATTAACAGCATTAAACTTTAACCAAAGGTATACACCCATCACTCGCTTAAATTAATGGTTAATATTAGAAAGCTGCTTAGGCTGATGAAGGCATTTTTACTTTGTTTGTGCGCTGTATTTAAGACAGCTTATAAGACAGATTAGCTAAGACAATTTTTGAGGGGGAATACAATGCGTTGCAATGTGTTTCAAATTTTTACGATGCCCATTATATGTACTATTTTCAACAAGTTATCGGACATTCAACCGACAAATACCCTCAAAAATGAGACATAGTTCGCAAAATATCTGTTTTTTGACAACACAAACGGCTAAAATCATCGTAAACAAATTATTGCAAATCAACCAAGTTAGGAGAGAAGTCTATGAAGTTCAGCTTTAAACATTTCACTACTCACCTGCTTGTTTCACTTTTATGTCTACTGGCTTTAACTGGCAGCGTTTTACCCAATAAGATTGAAAAAATTCTCAATCAGGGTGAAATCGTGGTTGTTACCCGCAACAGCCCAACCACCTATTTCGAAGATAATGTCGGTGAAACCGGCTATGAATATGAACTCGCTAAATCGTTTGCTGACTATCTAGGGGTTAACCTTGTTATTAAACAAGCGGATACCTTAGAAGAACTTTATGCTTACTTAAATCAAAAAAACGTAGCCTTTGCCGCCGCTAGTTTAACCGTTAGACCCGACAAAAATGAGTCTGTGCGTTTTTCTACACCCTACATGCAGGTTAGCCAACAAATAATCTACCGCAGAGGTACTTTAAGGCCCAAACAAGTTACAGACCTGATTAACGGCAAGTTACTTGTAACCAGTGATAGCAGCCATTCTTATCAATTAAGACAGATGCAAAACGATGTTCCAGAGTTAAGTTGGAGCGAAAGCCCGGATTATGCCACTGTAGAACTATTACAAATGGTTGCAGATGGTGAAATAGATTACACAATTGTCGACTCCAACGAATTTGAAATGCTGCAAGCCTACTACCCTAATGTCGGTATTGGTTTTGACCTAACAGGCGTACAACCTCTGGCATGGGCATTTCCTCAATCCCCCGATAACAGCCTGTTCGAAGAAGCTCAAAGTTTTTTTCGTGATGTTCAAACCAATGGATTACTACTGGAAATTGAAGAACGTTTTTACGGCCACCTAGGACAGCTTAATTATGCAGGTGCTAAGCGCTTTAAACGTCAAACCCATAAAAAACTTAATAAATACGATGAGATATTTCAGCAAGCAGCTCAGCAATATGATCTAGATTGGCGCTTACTGGCGGCCATGAGCTATCAAGAATCGCATTGGAATCCACGCGCTCGTAGTTTTACCGGCGTTCGCGGCATGATGATGTTAACTCTGCGTACGGCAAAAGAACTGGGAGTAAAAAACCGTTTAGATCCCAAACAAAGCATTTTTGGTGGGGCCAAATATTTAGCTAAACTGCGTAAGCGAATGCCAGATAATATTGCTGAACCAGACCGCACTTGGATGGCACTTGCAGCTTATAACGTAGGGTACGGACACCTAACAGACGCCAGAAAGCTCACCAAACTTGATGGTGGTGATAGCACGCGCTGGATGGATGTTAAAGATTACTTACCGCGCTTGAGTCAAAAACGCTATTACAAACAAACTCGCCATGGCTACGCTCGTGGTAACGAACCAGTATCTTACGTACAAAATATACGTCGTTACTTTGATGTATTGGTTTGGAATGAAGCTAATAATGTTAACAATAACAATGCTTTAACAGAAACCGAGCTGGCCATAGAAGATGCACCCATGCAGCTGTCAGCCAACGTCCGCGTTATTCCCCCGCTGCTTTAACTTTTTCTTATTTTCGCGGCGCATTTTAAAAAAGCTAGACATCAGCTCACTCGCTTCCTCAGCCATCACACCGGCACAAATAGCTACTTTATGATTTAAAAAATCACTGCCCAAAAACTGCATAGCCGATTCAACGACACCAGACTTAGGTTCTGTAGTTGCATAAACCAAACGCTCAATACGTGAATGCACCAAACAACCGGCGCACATAGCGCATGGCTCGACCGTGACATACAAGGTAGCCCCTGATAATCGATAATTGCCAATGCTTTTTGCCGCATCGCGTAGCGCCACAATTTCTGCATGGGCACTCGGATCGATCTGAGTAATAGGCCGATTATAGCCTCGACCAACAACCTCTCCATTAATTACAACCACAGCCCCAACGGGAACTTCACCCGCTGCAAAAGCTAACTGGCCTTGAGCAAGTGCTTGCGCCATAAAAGATTGGTCGATCTGTTCTTGTTCTGTCATCAATGCAGTATCATGTTTTTAAACAAAATTAATAATAAAGAATTTAGTAGAGGATTACTATGTGGACTAATACCCTAAGCCCAAGATTTGCAGAAACCGATGCCCTTGGCCACATTAATAACACGGTACTGCCTGTTTGGTTTGAAGACAGCCGAACTCCGATCTTTGAATTATTTTGCCCCGGCATGGATACCAACGACTGGCATCTTATTATTGCTAAAATCGATGTCGAATTTCTAGCCGAAATCTATTTTGGTAAATTAGTTGAAATTCGCACCTACATGATCAAAATTGGTAATTCTTCTATGGTAGTAGGACACGAAGCATGGCAAGAAGGCATTATGGTGGCTAAAGGCTCTGCAGTTATGGTGCATTTTGATCATACGGCAAAAGCATCTAAACCTATTCCTAAAGATGTACGAGAAATTTTAGAAAAGCACATGCACACCTAATTGCACACCTAAATGCAGACCCAATTTCAAAACATTAGTTAAAACAGTCTGTTCAAATAGCCGAGCTAAAGAACACTATTAACAATTTACAGACTTGTTATAATAATTCTGCAAACCCGTAAAACTGTGTTTTAAAAATATTGTTTCAACAAGAGGGATTAGTATGTCAAATATAGATATTGGTATTAATGAGAATGATCGTTTAGCCATTGCTGAAGGTCTAAAGAAATTATTAGCTGACTCTTACACTCTTTATTTACAATCACACAACTTTCACTGGAACGTTACCGGCCCACAGTTCCGTGAATTGCACTTGATGTTTGAAGAACACTACACAGAATTATCCGTTGCCGTTGATGATGTTGCAGAGCGCATCCGTACTTTAGGTGTTATCGCACCAGCAACCTACAGCGCCTTCGCTAAATTGAGCAGCATTAAAGAAGTAGAAGATATTCCAGAGTCTAGCGATATGGTTAAAATATTGCTTCAAGGGCATGAGAGCGTGGTTAAGACCTGCCGAGATGTATTAAAAATATCACAAGCTGCTGACGACGAATCAACTAACGCTTTAGTCGGTGACCGCATGCGAGTTCACGAAAAAACAGCGTGGATGCTGCGAGCAACTTTGAAATAACGCTTTAAACATGACGTTTCGATATCATGTAGAGGCCATATAGAGGTCATGTGATAAAAAACGCTGCCATTGAGCAGCGTTTTTTTATAACAACCAATCAATAGGCAACACACTTAAGATCGACAAGACACTGCGTGAAAAAAATGTCATCCCTGGCTCATTATTATGCAAAACTGTCTCATCACCATTCCTCTCCGTCCAAACAATATCACCACTTTCATCCAAACTTAATTGATAAGCAACAAGATCCACTTGCTGATAAAACTCGTCTTCAACTTGAGAGGCTATAAACTCACTTTCTATTATAAATCCTAACTCTGTATTCAAATGTATTGAGCGTGGATCAAAATTGAACGAACCGATAAACAAACGCTTAGAATCAATAACAAATGTTTTTGCATGCAAGTTAGACGCAGAACTACCAAAAGGCCCCATTTTTTTTAAACGACCATCGGAGTTTTCTATACTTGGGCGAAATTCATACAGTTTAACTCCAGACTTTAGTAACGCTTTACGGTGCTTAGCGTAACCAGAATGAACCGGCAAAACATCCGTTGCTTGCATAGAGTTAGTTAATACGCTGATTGAAACACCAGAGTTAACCAACTTAGCAAATGCTTTCACCCCTGTTTTTGTCGGAACAAAATAAGGGGTCACTAACAAAACGGTCGACTCAGGCTGGCCGATTATTTCAGCCAGTTTATTAATCAAAAGAGTTTCTTGATGATGCTTATCCAAACCCTTCACAGGATCATCACTGATCATCTTAGTCGCCGTCCATTCAAACGATAGCTCTTTTGCCAGCAACTGTTTGACCAAAGAAGTGTGTTTTAAAACTTTTAAATAAACTTCGCGCTTGGGGTTAGAGTTTTGTTCGGGTAGATACTCAACCGTGGAATACACAGTGCTTTTATTAGAGTTAACAACATTTGTAATCGGGTACGCAGAGTCACTTTCCCAGTACTGATCAAAATTATTAGAAACATCTGCGACAACATCACCAATTGCAATAAGGTCTAGGTCTTGCTTTAAAATACCACTGCTTGCACCAAAATAATCATCACCAATATTACGCCCGCCAATAACCGTAACACTGCTATCCACTGTAAAGGATTTATTGTGCATACGACGGTTTACTCTGGAGAAATCCATCATAAAACCCAACCATTTAAAACGGCGCTGAGCAAAAGGATTAAAAATTCTTACTTCCACATTCTCCAGTCTATTCAGTGCCGCTAACGGTTCATCCAAACCACTAATGCCATTGTCGTCCAATAGTATACGAACTCGCACACCGCGCTTAGCAGCATCGACTATGGCTTCAAACAGCAGAGTACCCGTAATATCTTTTTGCCAAATATAATATTGAATATCTAGGGTTTGCTGAGCGGCCTTAGCTAATAACATGCGCGCCGCAAAAGCATTTTTGGGTTCACCTAATAAACGAATACCACTTTTATTAGGATACCGTTGAGCAAACGGAGCAATGGCTTCACCGAGCTTTGTATGCTGAGCTTGTGCGGGCGTGAGTGCAGATGATTGCGAACGCACTTGCAATGCCGCTACACTGCAACCACCAACATGAATTAGGGTAGCAAGCAGCAATAAATATTTAACAGTTTGATAACACATAGCAAACTTAGTCATTTTAAACGATGAATAAAAACAACAATCAGCATACACCTTCCGATAGAAAATAAATCAATTACGCGTTATGTTGGCGCTAATTTCTTTTGACTACTTTGGTTAATTTTTAATGAAAAAAATACAATGGACAATGATTATACTTGCTGTTGTTAGTATTGGCATAATTACATCCTACTTCACGATTTTTCGTATACCAGACTCGGCTACCTTGATAGTTAATACAAAAAAAAACGATTTTCATAAAAACTCACTGCAGTGCTACGAAAATCCAACAGCAGCTGTCATTGATGTCGATAGCAAAATCGATGTCTTAGTTTGGAATATTTTCAAACAATCAAAAAACAACTGGCAACAACAACTTCAACAATACTCAAAGCACTCGCAACTTGCCCTACTGCAAGAAGTCAGCATGACCGAAGCGTTTAAAACCTACACCCAACAGTCTGCTTGGTTCAGCAGCCATGTAGATGCATTTCGTGTTTTTGGTACCAGCACTGGCGTATTAACTTTGTCGACTGTCTCACCGACACGGGCCTGCGCCCACATTGAATATGAGCCATGGATTCAATTGCCCAAGTCTGGGATTTACGCCGAATTCAAATTGTCCGATGGGCGCAAGCTGGTTGTGGTTAATTTGCACTCAGTGAACTTTACATATGGTGTTAAAGAATACGAACTGCAACTCTTAGCACTCGCCGGTGCACTCAAAAAACACCAAGGCCCTATTATCTTTGCAGGAGACCTTAATGCATGGAGTCTTGAGCGTATTAGCACCATAGAAAAACAGTTAAACGAAATAGGGTTAATCGAAGTCAAGTTTGAACCTGACAATCGCAAAGAGTTTATTAATGGCATGGCCCTCGATTACGTATTTTATCGCCAACTAACCGTGCTTAATGCCCAAACTCCTGTCACAAATGCCTCTGACCATAATCCCTTAAAAGTCACTTTCGGGCTTTAATTTGTTTGCTAACCCCAGACAAAAATAAACAGACAAAACAACAACCTACAAATTGTGTTAATATGCTCACCCTGGCATATAGCCATGTAATAAGAGTTACTCGTTTTACGCTTTTACTGCATTTTGCTTGAACCCTTCAAGCGCCATTTTTTAACAGAGCTCGACGGCCTCATCAGCCTTGATATGCGCCTCGCTCTTTCTTCGTGCTTAATCGCCATTAAGGTAACGACCTTCATTGGTTGATGCACGCCTAAAAAACAGGAGTCATTTATGACCTTTAGAGTTGCCATTTTAGGAGCAGGCCCAAGCGGCTTAGCCCAACTAAGAGCTTTTGAAGCTGCCCAAAACAAAGGTGCAGACATTCCAGAAATCGTTTGTTACGAAAAACAAAGTGACCTTGGCGGCATGTGGAACTACACATGGCGAACCGGCCTTGATGCCTATGGCGAACCCGTACATGGCAGCATGTATCGCTACTTATGGTCAAACGGCCCAAAAGAATGTTTAGAATTTGCAGATTACAGTTTTGAAGAACACTTTGGCCGCCCAATCGCATCCTACCCTCCGCGCGCAGTTTTACGTGACTACATTATGGGGCGCGTAGAAAAAAGCAATATGCGTCAATTTATTAAATTTAATACGGCCGTTCACTGGGTAGATTACAACGAAGATACGGGTAAATTTGCGGTCACTGTTCGCGATCTTAAGCAAGATTCGTTAAGCACAGAAGAATTTGACCACGTCATTGTTGCGACTGGTCACTTTTCTACGCCAAACACCCCCTACTTCGAAGGTTTAGAGCAATTTCCTGGCCGTGTATTACACGCTCACGATTTCCGTGATGCTTGCGAATTTGAAGGCAAAAACATTTTATTGATTGGCAGCAGCTATTCTGCCGAAGACATCGGAACCCAGTGCCATAAATACGGAGCCAACTCAGTCACCTTTAGCTACCGCACAAAACCACTAGGATTCGATTGGCCAGATTCGTTTGCCGAAGTGCCACTGCTAATGAAAGTTGACGGTAAAACCGCGCATTTTAAAGACGGCACCAGTAAAGACGTAGACGCCATCATTTTGTGCACCGGCTATAAACATCACTTCCCATTTTTACCCGATGCATTAACTCTTACCACGCACAACCGCTTATACCCAGAAGGTTTGTATAAAGGCATCGTCTCTTTGGCAAACCCAAAGTTACTTTTTTTAGGCATGCAAGATCAGTACTACACCTTCAACATGTTTGATGCCCAAGCCTGGTATGCCAGAGACATTATGTTAGGCGATATCAAATTGCCATCTGCCGATGACATGCTAGCCGACACCAAAGCATGGGTAGCACGAGAAGAAAGCACTCAAAACCCAGAACAGGAAATTGATTTTCAGGCGGCTTATATTCTCGATTTGATCGCACCTACCGACTACCCACCTTTTGATGTAGAGGGCGTGGCAAAAACATTCAAGCAATGGGAACACGACAAAGAAGCGGATATATTGGGATACCGAAATAAAAGCTATCAATCGACTCTTACCGGAACAGTAGCCCCACCGCATCACACCCCTTGGATGGAAGCGATGGATGATTCACTAGAAGCGTTTTTGACTGACAAAGCTGAATAATCAATCCCGCTAAAAAAACGCCTCTATTGAGGCGTTTTTTTACACTAAGGCATAGTCGATTTTGCAGCTTTGCTACCTTGCCCAGAGGGCATGCCCAACACAATAGAAACAATCATCACCAAGCCCAAAAACCAGCAATAAGCCACAGCTGTAACCAATTCCAAAGGCGATAGCCCCGACAGTGACGCAGCCAATAACATTTGCGCACCGTAAGGTAAAATACCCTGAATCACACATGCACAAATATCCATAATACTGGCGCTACGTTTAGGGTCGACACCATAACGGATTGCTATGTCTTTCGCCAAGCTGCCCGAAATTAAAATGGCCACAGTATTGTTTGCGGTGCACACATTCACCAAGGCAACCCCAATCGCAATACTAAACTCCCCCATACGACGATGGGCTTTGGGTTCACTTTGTTGGCGTGTTAAACGATCTAACTGAGCCGCCAACCAATCCAAGCCACCACCGGCTTTCATCATGGCGCCTAAACCACCAATAAATAGAGACAGAATCAAAATCTCTTGCATGTTGGTATAACCGTTATAAATATCCCCCGACCAAGTGGCAATAGAATATTCAGGCACTTGCCACAAGCCAATTAAACCCGCCACCACAATACCGGTTAACAACACCACCAGCACATTCATGCCAGAAACAGCCAATCCAAGCACCAAGATATAAGGCAACATTTTCGTTGAAGACGAATGTGGGTTTACCATTACTTCAGCGGCATCGCCCTGAACAAACAACCATATAATAGTGAGCAAGGCTGCAGGCACTGCGATTTTAAAGTTCAATCTAAACTTATCGCGCATATTACAACCCTGTGTGCGTGTGGCAGCAATGGTGGTATCAGAAATAAACGATAAATTATCACCAAACATTGCCCCGCCCATTACCGCGCCAATGGTTAATACCATCGATAAATCGGAAGCCTCAGCCACGCCAACAGCAATCGGAGCAACTGCGGCGATTGAACCCATAGACGTACCCATAGCGGTTGCCATAAAGGCAGTCATGATAAATAAGCCAGGCAACACAAACGAAGGAGGAATGGCATCCAAGCTTAAATTTACTACGGCCTCAACACCACCAATGGCTTTTGCGACACTGGCAAAACCACCCGCCAACAAAAATATCAGCAACATGGTGACAATCGTTGGATTTGAGCAACCTTGAATAAACTGCTCAACCCGCTGATTGATCGTGCCTTTAGCTAACAATAAAGCCAAAATAATAGCAGGCAGTATCGCCACCGGTGCTGATATTTGATAAAACGCATAATCAACCCCAGAAGCTTGATAGTACAAACCGCTTCCAATAAACAAAAACATAAAAAGCAACATAGGCAGTAGAACCCATGGGGATTTTAAGGTCATAAAGAGATACTCGTTAAGAAAAAAGGAGAGATTTTTTTGAGCGCGGATTGTACCCCTTGCATAAAATGGATGCGAGAGTATGGTTAGACAAAAATCGAATAGTGCTGCAATAAAGGAGCATGGTATGAACTCAACAGAGTCTTCAACGGATGATCTAGGATCATCGGTTGAACTATTAATTGATGGTGCCTCTTGTGGCAGTTGCGTCAAAAAAATTGAAAACGCCATTCAGCAAGTTAATGGAGTTGAAAAAGCAGAAATGAATTTTGCCCAACGCACAGTTTCTGTAAGCGGCACATCAAGCAGCGACGCGTTGATTTTGGCGGTAGAAAAAGCCGGTTACAATGCCACATTGAGCCTTGCTGAAAACGAAGAACAAGCTCTTAGCGAAAAAGAAGCCGCCGATTGGGCTTACTATAAAAAATTAATGCGCGACATGATCTTAGCTTTGAGCTTGGGTATGCCGCTGATGCTATATGGTTTAATCACAGGGGAAATGAGCGTCAATAGCAGCCAACAACAAATTGCTTGGTTTGTGGTGGGCGTTTTAACCTTTTTGGTGATGGTGTTTTCAGGAAAACATTTTTATATCGGCGCATGGCAATCGTTCAAAAACCATTCAGCCAATATGGATACCTTAATCGCACTGGGCACAGGCACCGCTTGGCTATATTCCATGGTCGTGGTATTTGCCCCAGAAGCCGTACCAACCATGGCACGCCATGTGTATTTTGAAGCCACGGCTATGATCATAGGTTTAATTAATCTTGGTCTTGCAATGGAGTTAAAAGCCCGCGGCAGAACATCCGACGCCATAAAGCGCCTAATCGGCCTACAGCCAAAAACCGCTAGTGTTATTCGCGACGGTCAAGAAATAAACATTGCTATAGACCTTGTTCGTTTTAACGATATTGTTCGCGTGCGCCCCGGGGAGAAAATCTCGGTCGACGGTAAAGTCACAGAAGGTCATACGGCTATCGATGAATCTATGCTAACCGGAGAACCCATGCCGGTAGAAAAAACAACAGGCGATACGGTTGCTGCCGGTACTATTAATAAAACCGGTTCAATCTTATTTAAGGCCACACGCGTAGGTAAAAATACCTCGTTAGCCCACATCATTAAAATGGTAAAGCAAGCGCAAAACTCTAAGCCACCCATTGGCCGTTTAGCCGATATTATCTCAGCTTATTTTGTTCCGGTTATTATGATCATCGCCGTGATCAGTGCTCTAGTATGGTTAAACTTTGGCCCTCATCCAGCGATTGCCTATGCCTTAGTGACTGCTACCACAGTATTGATCATTGCCTGTCCTTGCGCGCTGGGGTTAGCAACCCCTATGTCGGTCATGGTCGGAATGGGCAAAGCCGCAGAAGCTGGAGTATTAATTCGTAACGGCGAAGCGCTACAAACAGCCTCTAAAATCACCGCCATGGTACTGGATAAAACCGGCACAATCACACTAGGCACCCCCAAAGTAACCGACATACTGGTAACAGAAACGGTGCTTGGCAACGGCTTAAACGAAAGCACGATATTACAATTAGCCGCTACCCTAGAAAACGGCTCCGAACATCCTCTTGCCATGGCCATAATGGAACACGCCAAAGAAAAAGGCATTTCACCTCAAGATGGTAAAGCCTCTCACTTTAAAGCAATTGTGGGTCAAGGCGTACAAGCTGAAATGGACGGTAAAATCATCTTGTTGGGCAACGAAAAGCTCATGTATACGCAAAACATCGAACTGGGTGATTTTAAAGACAAAGCGCAGCAACTGGCCGCTGCCGCAAAAACCCCCATGTACTTATCGATTGATGGCCAACTTGCCGCCATTATTGCAGTTGCCGACCCAATCAAAGACGATTCTATTGCTGCCATTAAGCGCCTGCAGAACAACGGCATGCGCGTCATTATGCTCACCGGTGATAACCGCGAAACCGCCAAAGCCGTGGCTGAAAAAGTGGGAATTACAGAATTCTTTGCCGAAGTGATGCCAGAAGACAAGTCTGCCAAGGTACAAGCACTTCAAGCACAAGGTGAGATTGTTGGTATGACCGGTGATGGTATTAACGACGCCCCCGCTTTGGCAGTTGCTAATGTCGGTTTTGCCATAGGCACCGGGACCGACGTAGCCATCGAAAGCGCCGACATTACCTTAATGCGAGGTTCCCTTCATGGCTTGGCCGATGCAATTGCTATTAGTAAAGCGACTTTACGCAATATTAAACAAAACTTGTTAGGTGCTTTTATTTATAACGTGGCAGGAGTTCCCATTGCGGCGGGAGTATTATTTCCTATATTCGGTGTATTACTCAACCCAGTGATTGCCGGTGCCGCCATGGCATTCTCGTCGGTAACCGTGGTCACCAACGCCAACCGTTTACGTTTTTTTAAAGCCGAAAAGCATTAACCCGAACGTGAAAAATGCAAACATAGCAAAGGAAGTAATACATGTTAATCATTAACCTAGTTGGGCTGCTATTGATTGCCCTTATCATCTGGTGGTTTTGGCTGTATCAACCCAAAGACAGCGCAATGAGTTCGGATAAACGATTAATAACGGTTGAAAATGGTGTTTATACACCCGCACAAATTAAAGTACACGCCAATAAAGCCGTAATGGTTGAGTTTATCCGAAAAGACCCATCTCCCAGTGCAGAAACGGTTTACTTTGAAGGTTTAAACATCAGCGAATCGTTACCATTGAATAAAATAAAAACCATTCGCCTCCCCGCTATGCCAGCTGGGGAGTACGAATTTCACTGTCAGTTAAAAATGATCCGTGGTCGTATTACAGCTCGCTAGCATTCGCTCTGTTAAAGCGCTGAGTCGACTGCGTTAACGCTGCAGCCGATTCACGCAAACCCTTTAACACCTCATTTAACACCTCATTTAACACCTCATTTATCAACTCATTTATCAACTCATTGAACACCTCAGACTGATTGACTGATTGACTGATTCATCGGTTTTCACAGATTACGAAATACCCTTAAAAAAATAGCGTGTTTTTTCAAAATCGACCACTATAAGCTGATTTATCAGCTATCATTAAATTGCCTTAACATTAATATGCTAAATATCAGTGTCATTTAATCCCATTCGTTATATGCTAGTAGCAAGTGGTAAAAAAAGATGATTAACAATCTTCAAGATCAGCGAGAATATGCCGAACTCAACGCAACGCACTACATTTGACATTGTCCCTTGGAACTCAAGTTTCAATACTAATATTGCTATTATCGACGATCAGCACCAGCAACTGGTGTCACTGATTAATGATCTTGCCCATGAATACGTTTATGGCGGCCAAGCCGGTGAAGCAGAAAGAATTTTAGACGCCTTGATTGATTACGCCGCCTATCACTTTGAAACCGAAGAAAATTTATGGGAAAAGGCATTAGATCACGGAGATTTTTTAGACGATCATTTAAAGACACATCGTGGTTTTGCCAATAAAGTAAATGAAATTCGTACACGCCTAAAAGCCGATAATAGCAGAGCCCTAATCGACGAATTACTCTCTTTTCTTACTAGCTGGCTTGCTCACCATATATTGTATGAAGACAAGCTTTTTTCTTTAGTATTTTTGCAACTTGAAAAAGGCATCGATTTTGAAACAGCCAGACAAAACGCCGAAAAAGACATGTCTGGGCGAACATCACATCTTATTCGCAGCGTACTGTCGATGTACAAAGATCTATCGTCACGAACATTGGCACTAGAAAGAGAATCTCATTCGCGCTCTATCGCAGAACAAGCCTTACAAGACCAAGAACATCGCTGGACATCTGTGCTCGGCGCAAGTACAGATTGCTTATGGGATTGGGATATAAGCAATATAGATAGATCGTTTAACAATTTACTGATAATAGAAGATCATTTTTCACAACCCGGTTTCAGTATACACCCTGAAGACTGGCCCAGCTTAAAGCACCATGTAATTCATCATATCGAAGGACATATACAAGTTTTTGAGCATCAATATCGCTTATTAAGCAACGACGGCCATGGCAATGAGCGCTGGATACAGACACGCGGCAAAGTCATAGAATTTAATGACAATAACCAACCCTTGCGCATGGTGGGCACTCAAACAGACATTACCGAACGCAAAACCAACGAAATAACGCTCAAACGTGAGCGCGATATGCGCACCATAGCCAGTGAATTTGCCGCCGAGTTTATGGGAGCCGCCACAGCTGACTTTGATTCTGCCATTAATCATGCCTTAAAACGTAGTGGCGAATACATGAAAGCAGACAGGACCTATGTATTTTTATTGACCAGCAACGGTGAGCGACTTAACAATACCCATGAATGGTGTGCAGCAGGGGTAAGTCCTGAAATAGACAACCTACAAGGCATTCCTGCTGATACGTTACCTTGGTGGTGGAGCCAGTTTAAAGATGTAGGCTATGTACTGGTGCCCCGAGTGAGTGAAATGCCCCTTGAGGCACGTAACGAACACGAAATTTTAGACGCCCAGGGCATTCAATCGGTCTGTGTGTTTCCATTGTATATTGGGCAAAAGTTGATCGGTTTCTTGGGGAATGATGCGGTATTTGAAGAACGCCATTGGGGCCCAGAAGTTATAGAGTTTTTAAGCTTATTAAGCAATCTACTTGGAATATCACTAGGCCACCGAAACCTACACCATAAACGAGCCGAAGCGCTTAGCCAATTAGAGCGAGCCGAAAAACAAGCACACTTAGGTCATTGGCAAGTCGACTACACCAATATGACTTCTTTGTGGTCAAAAGAAATGTATGAGATTTTTGAGTGCGACTCAAATACTTTTGTTCCAAATTTAGAATCGTATCTTGAACTGGTTCACCCCGACGACAGAGCCCCACTTTTCCGCGCGTATGAAGACGCAAAAATCAATCATAACGACATACATCTAGAGCACCGTACTTTACTTAAAAACAAAGTTGTTAAACACTTAGAAATTAGGGGGCGATTAATCACCTCTCCAGACGGCCAACTCACTAGCTCAGAAGGAACAGTTCAAGACGTTACTGAAAAAGTTGAACAACGAGAGTTATTGCGCAAACTTGCCTACGAAGATCCATTAACCAATTTACCCAATCAACGTGCCATTGAAGAAGTTATTGAAACAGAAATGAAATACTGCGATAGCCAAAGTAATCGCTTGGTATTAGCATTATTGGATTTGGATAACTTTCGAGAAATAAATGAACTACAGGGTGCCACTTTCGGTGATGCGTTTCTAAAAGCATTAGCCCAAAGAATGAAAACACTCCTTAATGATACGGCCACCGTATCTAGAATTGGAGGTGACGAATTCATCGTTTTATTTAGCCGCCTACCGCTAGACGATGGTTATTTTCAAAAGCTCAATCGTTTACTGTCGATGATTAACGAACCTTTTACTATCAATAACATCACAGTCGCCCTCTCTGCCAGCATTGGCGTTACCGAGTACCCGCAACCGATACAATTATCGGGTGATCAATTGCAACGCCAAGCGCAGCAAGCTCTATTTCAAGCTAAAATGATGGGCAAAGGCATTTACCAAAAATATGACGTTAGTTTAGAACAAGACAATCGAGCTAATTCGATTAAGCTTGAGCAAATAAAAGAAGCGCTGCGTGCCAACGAATTTGTACTTTACTATCAACCCAAAGTATCCATGAAAACAGGGATTGTGTTTGGAGCAGAAGCGCTGATTCGTTGGCAAAAACCCAATGGTGATTTAGTCCCCCCTGGTGACTTTTTACCCGCCTTAAACAACCACCCATTAGAGGTTGAATTAGGCGACTGGGTCATCCGTACCGCATTGCAGCAAATGCGACAATGGAACGATCAAGGGTTTAACATTCAGGTGAGTGTTAATGTAAGTAGTTTGCAGTTATTTGATGAGTCGTTTGTCGAAAAACTGGATAAAGACTTGCAAGACTTCCCTGAAATATCGCCTTCAATGTTGCAATTAGAAGTTTTAGAAAGCAGCATGCTTAACGACCTTGAGATGGTCTCTAACATTATGCAGCGCTCGCGTGAATTAGGAGTTTCTTTTGCCTTAGATGATTTTGGTACGGGTTATTCATCGCTAGCTTATTTAAAACACTTACCAGCCAGTGTCTTAAAAGTAGACCAAAGTTTTGTCCGTGAAATGATGGAAAATACCAACGACTTATCGATTATTTCGGGGGTTATTGGTATGGCCAACGCATTTAGTATGGATGTGATTGCCGAAGGTGTAGAAACTGTGGACCAAGGTGATTTATTACTCAAGCTAGGATGTGAACAAGGCCAAGGTTACGGTATTGCTAGGCCTATGCCGGCAGAAGACTTATCGAATTGGATAACACAATGGCAAGCACCCGAATCTTGGATTGGTCAGCAAGCGATCGAATATGGCAACTTATCCTTACTGTACGCAGAGGTAGAGCATCGCTGCTGGGTAAAACAGCTAGAAGATTGGTTGCTCGACAAAGGAAGCACCATCCCTATTCTTGATCACACGCAATGCAAAGTGGGTAAGTGGATTGCAAATCCAAATCAGCACCGACTTAAAAAACACCCAAGATTTTCATTCATAGAAGACGTTCATCGCGACTTACATACTTTGGGAATGAAAGCCGCGGCTTTACACGCCAAAGATAAAAAAGTGCAGGCACTAGAAATAATGGATCAAATCAAGCAACAACGTGATTTATACATTCGCGAGATGAAATCACTGCTTTCTTAAGAGCCTAATACTGCCAATTTACTTATTATTTGATCGTTCACATAACCAGAGCTTGCAAGCCGTTTGCAGCGCGGTGGTTATGTTTTAAAAACAGCATCATGAAAAAACCTCACCAAAAATTGAAATAAAGTCAATTTTCTTCATACAGAGAACCGCGTATAAATAGACTCAACATTTATTAAACACTTAAATACGAGCTAATTATGCATAACCAACTGACATTTAACGTTAAAAGCACCGCTTTTGATGAGCACTACCAACCTGCAAACGATACCCGCCTGACTACCAACTTTGCTAACTTGGCCAGAGGCAACTTTCGCCAAGCCAATTTGCGCAACGCATTAACCATGATCAACAACCGCTTTAACGCGCTCGCTAATTGGGATAATGCCCAAGGCAATCGCTACTGTGTAGAACTTGAAATTATATCGGTAGAAATGAACATCGAAAATAAGGCGACGTCTTTTCCATCGATTGAAATTTTAAAAACAGTCATCGTTGACCATAAAACCAACAAGCGCACCGAAGGCATAGTCGGTAATAACTTTTCATCTTATGTACGCGATTATGATTTTAGTGTGCGCTTACAACAACATAATAAAAACCAACCATCATTTAGCATTCCAAATGACTTTGGCGAACTGCACGGTAAATTGTTTCAACATTTTGTTAATTCAAATACCTACAAGCAAAACTTTAAAAAATTACCTGTTATCTGCCTAAGCGTTTCGGATAATAAAACCTACCAGCAAACACAAAATCAACACCCAATATTGGGGATTGAATACACCCCAAATGAGTCATCATTAACGGAACAGTACTTTAAAAAAATGGGCTTAGATGTGCGCTATTTCATGCCGCCAAACAGCGTTGCACCGCTGGCATTTTACTTTTTTGGTGATCTGCTTAACGACTACACCAACTTAGAACTCATAAGCACGATTTGCACCATGGAAACGTTTCAAAAAATTTATCGACCAGAAATTTATAACGCCAATGCCATTGCGGGTAAATCGTATCGCCCCGATTTACAAAACCAAGATCACTCGTTAACACAGATAGTTTACGACCGAGAAGAACGCAGCCAACTTGCTAGCGAACAAGGTAAATTTACAGAAGAACATTTGATTAAACCGTTTCAAAAAGTGCTTCAGCAATTTAGCGCCAGCCACGCTTAACAATTGCCCTGCAACCTAAGCAACGCATAACCAACAATCCTGAAACACTATTGATTAATTAAACGACGTGACACCATGAAAAAATCAACACACAATACCTTACTGCCCACATCAACCGCGGGCAGCTTACCCAAACCTTTGTGGATCGCCCAACCCAAAACCCTTTGGTCTCCATGGAAACTTCAAGACAAAGCATTAGCCGTGGGAAAACAAGATGCCCTCCGCTTGTCGCTATTAGATCAACAACAAGCGGGGATCGATATCGTTAGCGATGGCGAACAAACTCGCCAACACTTTGTAACCACTTTTATAGAGCATCTAAACGGCGTAGATTTTAAACGCCGCGAAACAGTAAAAATTCGTGACCGTTACGAAGCCAGTGTCCCTACTGTTGTAGGCCCAGTAAGCCGCCAAAAGCCGGTTTTTGTCGAAGACGCTAAATTCCTACGCCAGCAAACCGACAAACCAATTAAATGGGCATTGCCTGGGCCCATGACCATGATCGACACCTTATACGACGATCATTACAAAAGTCGTGAAAAACTAGCATGGGAATTTGCCAAAATTTTAAACCAAGAGGCCAAAGAACTAGAAGCGGCTGGAGTCGATATTATTCAATTTGACGAACCCGCTTTTAATGTATTTTTTGATGAGGTCAACGACTGGGGCATAGCCTGTTTAGAGCATGCGATAGAAGGGTTGAAGTGCGAAACCGCCGTCCACATTTGCTATGGCTATGGCATACAAGCCAACACCGACTGGAAAAAAACCTTAGGAACCGACTGGCGTCAATACGAGAAAGTCTTTCCAAAATTGCAAAAATCCAACATCGACATTATCTCCCTAGAATGCCACAACTCCCATGTGCCCATGGAATTACTGGAATTAATTCGTGGTAAAAAAGTCATGGTTGGGGCGATTGATGTTGCCAACAACAACGTTGAAACACCCGAAGAAGTCGCCGCTACCCTGCGAGAAGCATTAAAATATGTCGACGCCGATAAACTCTACCCCTGTACCAACTGCGGAATGACCCCCCTAGCAAGTGAAATAGCAAATGGAAAATTAGCCGCATTAAGTGCAGGCGCAGAAATTGTGCGCAACGAAATAAAATAACACGTTTAAAAAGTAGGTTGCCCTTTAGGGTAACAATTGCGATGTTCATAATATTTTGTCGAGCTAAACCCCAACCTACTTTTAGCGTGTACTCTAAAAAACACACAGAGGTCATTCTTACCTCTTATTTTAAAATCAGCTTTTTGATCAAATATAGAAGAAATTTCAATGGATATTTTTGAATTTATTGCCAATAACATGTCAACATTATTGGCTCTCATTGCAACAGGCATCTTTGCCGGTATTTTAGCCGGTTTACTCGGTGTAGGTGGAGGAATTGTAATTGTCCCTGTACTGTTTTTTTTGTTTCAGGGTTTTGGGGTGTCTCCAGACTCTGCAATGGTGATTGCTACGGCAACATCTCTAGCCACCATTGTGCCAACCTCTATCAGCTCGATTCGTTCTCACAACCAAAAAGGTAATGTGGATCTTAATTTGCTTAAACGTTGGGCCGTTTTTATTCTACTGGGTGTGTTGTTAGGAAGCTGGTTAGTCACCAGGGTTGATGGCATGCTATTAACTGTATTGTTTGGGGTTATTGCGATATTAGCAGCGCTAAATATGCTGTTTAGAACAGGTAAATCCGCCTTATTTCAAACACTGCCCGGTAAGACAGGCCAAGGTATAATGGGCACACTGGTTGGCTTTTTTAGCTCTATGGTGGGGATTGGAGGCGGTACGATTTCGGTGCCATTACTAACCTTATATAACTATCCTGCACATAAAGCGGTGGGCACAGCTGCGGCCATAGGGTTACTTATTTCATTACCTGGCGCGCTGACACTGTTGCTATTGGGCACAACACCAGAGGATGCGCCAGCAGGCACTTTTGGTTTTGTAAATCTTTTTGGTTTTATCTGCATTGTGCCGTTAACAGTTTTGTTTGCACCAGTTGGAGCGTCGTTAGCAGCGAAGTTGGATGCGGGTAAATTGAAGAAGGTATTTGCGGTAGTCTTGTTAATCACAGGTTTACGCATGTTGGTGCAAGTGTTATTACCATCGTAATTGTTACCCTGAAGGGTAACCTACATTTTTAACAACACCGATAGGAGTAGGTTGGGGTTTAGCCCGACAAAATATGCAAAAAAGTAGGTCGGGGTTCAGCCCGACAAAA
>CAJXUK010000025.1 GCA_913061435.1 uncultured Thalassolituus sp.
AAATTAATACTTGCTGCCAGTTTTTAGAACCAATCATGAAAGACGTTAATTCACGCTTTTTGTCTTCATCAACCACATACACCATCTGCTCAACTTTGCTGGCGGTGGTATTGCGCGCATCGACTTCAATTAATTCTGGATTTTTTAAAATATTTTTACTTAACGTAAAAATTTCTTCATTAAACGTTGCCGAAAATAACATCGTCTGACGATCATTGGGCACGTGTTTTAAAATGCGTTTAATGTCGATAATAAAGCCCATATCTAGCATGCGATCGGCTTCATCAAAAACTAAAAACTGTAATTGCGATAAACTCAGCGCTTGTTTGTGCATCAGGTCTAATAAACGCCCAGGAGTTGCCACCAGCAAATCGACACCTTCTGCTAACGCATCTATTTGCGCATTAATACTGATGCCGCCGTAAGCAATCGCACAACTCAGGCCGGTATCGTCGCCGTATTTAACAAAGCTTTCATATACCTGTTGCGCCAATTCACGTGTTGGCACCAGTACCAATGCACGCAACGGCTGAACTTCATCGGAGGCTAACGGCGTTGCTTCACGCAGTGCTAGCAACTGGTGCAAAATAGGCAAAGCAAACGCGGCTGTTTTACCTGTTCCCGTTTGTGCCCCCGCCATAATATCTTTTCCGGCTAAAATCGCAGGAATAGAAGCCGCTTGAATAGGGGTTGGTGTTTCATAACCTGCCGCTGCCCAGCCGGACATTAAGCGTGGATCTAATTTTAAGGAAGAGAAAGACATAACCGATAACCTTGGCGACTATCAAGTCGCTAACAACACTTTAAAAAAAGACTCTAGAAACAAAACCAGCGCCTAAATCTCAAAAGAGCAGCGCTGGTTTAAAAAATATAATATCTCTAAGCATATGACTAAGCAGCTAACTAAGCAGATCGAAAAATCATCTTAGATAAAAATAGCAGTCTACTTTTTATAATTAATTTACTTTTTATAAAAGTAAGAACGTCCTTCTGGCTGGCGACGAAAGCGCTTATAGTTCCATTGGTACTGTTCTGGGCAATCATTAATGCACTCTTCAATACTGGTATTCAACGCAGTAGCAGCCGCCACAGGATCGATATTTCGAATATCACTATGCGCTGGTTTTACCACCACGCCATAACTGCCATCGTCTAATCGCTTAGCATAACAACACAATAACGCCGCTGGCGTATTATTGGCTAGCTCGCCAATTAATTTACCGGTTAATGCGGTTTGACCAAAAAATGGGGCGAACACACCGCTTTTTAAACCAGGCTCTTGATCCGGCAAAACGGCTATCACACCTTTTTCATCCAGCAATTGGTACAAGGCTTCTACACCGCTACGATCAGCAGGTACCAAACCGACATCAACTCGCTTACGAGTACTGTAAATAAACTTATCTAATGCTGGAATTTTGGCCGGTTTATACATAACCGTCATATATAAATACTGACGGAAAAAGTGGTTCAATACTTCCCAGTTACCCAAATGTGGAGCAATTAAAATAACCCCTTGTTTGTCGTCTAGTGCTTTTTGTAAATGCTCTAAACCTTCAACATGAGTAATCAGCTTTTGTACTTTAGAGATTGGCCACATCCACGACATGCCCATTTCGCCAAAGGTTTTACCCAAGGCAATTAAGCTTTGTCGTGCCAACCGTTCTATCTCTGCTTCGCTATGATCTGGGTAACAGATGCGTAAATTAATTTTGGCAATACGCGAAGCATCAGTAAACCACATCATTTTACCGATCAATGCACCCAGCCCTTGCGCCATTGGCAATGGCAACAAAGAGACTAATCGAATTAACCCTATTCCTAAATAAACGACAAGATTCTTCAAAAGCGTTCCTAAATGTAATTATTATTCAGGGCGCAAGAATAGCATTTTGTAGCCATGATCTCGATAGTTAATCCTCGATCAATGGCACGCAAAACTATCATGACATTAACTCATAAATTGTGGTTAACAAGCTCTCTGTTTGCGCCCAACTAATGCACGGGTCGGTAATTGATACGCCGTACTCCAAACCTTGATTATTCGGTCCTTTCATACCTTGCTTACCTGCATGAATGAAGCTTTCAAGCATTAAGCCAGAAATTGCCTTGTTGCCTTGTTTGCGCTGCTGCGCAACGTTTATCGCAATGTCCAACTGGCGCTCGTGCTGCTTTTGCGCATTATCATGGCTGCAATCCACAATAACTTTGGCATGCAGGGTATTTTTTTCTTTCACTGCATCTAACTGGGCAACCACTTGCTCGATACTATCGGCATCGTAGTTGGTTAGATTGCGGCCACCACGAAGCACCATGTGAGTATCGGCGTTTCCTGGGGTGTCTAGCATGGCAATATTGCCATCGACATCCATGCCTAAACAGTGGTGGCTACGACTGGCCGAAACCATTGCATTAACCGCGGTATCAGCAGAACCGTCTGTACCGTTTTTAATGCCCACAGGCATCGAAAGATGACTGATCATTTCTCGGTGTATTTGCGACTCGGCAGTGCGAGCACCAATGGCAGTCCAGCTGATCACATCTTCTAAGTACATCATGGTCATTGGGTTGAGGGCTTCTGTTGCCAGCGGCAATCCTAACTCGACTAGGTCTAACAATAAACGACGAGAAACTTCTAAGCCTTTATTAATATCGCCTGCACCATCATGAGTAGAGTCGCGATCGGGGTCATAAGCTAAACCCTTCCAGCCAGTGGTGGTTCTAGGTTTTTCAACGTAGGCGCGCATGACAATTAACAAGCGATCAGACAATTTTTCATTCAGTGCGACTAAACGTTTGCCGTAATCTAATGCGGCTTTGGGGTCGTGTAATGAGCATGGCCCGGTAATGATTAATAGGCGATTATCTTTACCTGCTAATAGGTCACGTACTTGCTGTCTGTGCTGATCAACTTGCAACTGCAACTTATCTGATAATGGCAACCTCTGCTTCAATTCTCTAGGGCTTGGTAAGGGTCTAATCGCCGCTAATGATTTCGGTTTCTGTGGTGCATTGTTTGTGTGTGTATTCATAGTGCTCTCCAGCTCGCTTAAATTAATCCCCGGATACGTTAGTGATTGTTTAAGGCATAAAAAAACCCCGACCAGCTAGCTGCTAATCGGGGTTCTTTAAGCAGCTGGCTGAATTGCCAGGCTGCCTATGAATTATTCGTTGATAAAATTCAAGTGCGGCCCAGCTTAAAGCTAAAATAAAAGCTCCAGAAATACTCAGCAAAGCACTCATACTGATCAGCAGACACACGCACAGACATAACGCTGCGGAAAGCAGAGTATGTTTGAAGCAAGGTTTGAGATACAGTATTTAATTTTTTCATAAATTCATAATAACCGACAATTTTAAGATTGCCAACCGCTGTTACCTTGATTAAATGGTAGCCGCTAAACGCGTGCCTTGATCAATGGCGCGCTTAGCATCCAATTCAGCGGCAACATCAGCCCCACCAATTAAGTGATGCGGTTTATTCAAACCTTCTGCCAAATCACGTAATGGGTCTTGGCCTGCGCAAATAATCACGTTATCCACATCCAGTATTTTTTGAGTATCGCCAACGGTAATGTGCAGACCTTGGTCATCAATCTTGTCATAGCTGCAACCAGGAATCATGGTCACGCCTTTATTTTTTAGACCTGTACGATGAATCCAGCCAGTGGTTTTACCTAACTTAGCACCCACTTTAGTTTTCTTACGCTGTAATAAATACACTTCACGAGCAGACGGTGTAATTTCTGGCTCAACACCTTCAATACCCGAGCGTGCTTGTAGGGTCATATCAACGCCCCACTCTTTCATGAAAGCAGGAATATTTTGACTGGTCGATTCACCTTGATGACACAGGTATTCCGAAACATCAAAACCAATACCACCCGCGCCGATCACTGCCACTTTTTTGCCCACTGGTTTTTTATGCTTTAACACGTCTAAATAATTTAATACCTTGCTATGCTCGATGCCTTCGATTTCTGGTAAGCGAGGTGCAATACCCGTTGCCAAAACCACTTCATCAAAATCACCGGCATTTAAATCTGCAGCAGTAACAGGGGTATTTAATTTTAGATTAACGCCCGTCAGTTCAATTTGCTTACCGAAATAACGAATGGTTTCATAAAATTCTTCTTTTCCGGGTACTTGCTTCGCAATATTAAACTGGCCACCAATTTCGCTGGCCGCATCAAATAGAGTCACATCGTGACCACGACCAGCGGCGGTGGTTGCAAACGCTAAGCCCGCTGGACCTGCGCCAATAACCGCTAATTTCTTTTTAGCTGCTTGGGTATCAAGATCGGTAATGATCACTTCTGTTTCATGACAAGCACGAGGGTTTACCAAACAGCTGGTTAACTTGCCGCTGAATACGTGATCTAAACAGGCTTGGTTACAACCAATACAAGTATTAATCTCATTACTTTTACCGGCAGCGGCTTTTTCCACAAATAACGGATCGGCCAAGAATGGACGCGCCATAGATACCATATCGGCATCGCCACGCTGCAATACTTCTTCGGCAACTTCTGGGGTATTGATGCGGTTAGAGGTAATGCATGGGATCGACAGTTCTTTGCGGAACTTCGCCGTTACCCAAGTAAATGCGGCACGCGGTACCTTAGTTGCAATAGTAGGAATACGCGCTTCGTGCCAACCGATACCGGTATTGATAATAGTTGCGCCCGCTTCTTCAATCGCTTTACCCAGCTGCAGAACTTCTTCGTAGCTGCTGCCGCCTTCCACTAGATCAAGCATGGATAAACGGTAAATAATAATAAACTCTTCACCCACGGCTTCGCGTGTACGACGCACAACTTCAACCGCTAAACGCATACGGTTTTCATATTCACCACCCCATCTGTCGTCACGGTGGTTGGTGCGTTTAGCTAAGAATTGGTTAAGGAAATAACCTTCTGAGCCCATTATCTCAACACCATCGTAGCCGCCCACTTGAGCGTATTTTGCGAGCTGAACAATGTCGTTAATTTGTTTTTCGATACCGCCTTCGTCTAACGCTTTTGGTTTAAACGGATTAATCGGGGCTTGTACGGCAGAAGGCGCAACCAAGTTCGGGTTAAATGCATAACGACCAGTATGCAAAATTTGCATACAGATTTTGCTGTCGTTCGCATGAACGGCATCGGTGATGACTTTGTGCTTTAGTGCATCTTCGTTGCTGTTAATTAATTTAGTGTGCGGATGTGTTGCCGCTTCTGCACTTGGGCCAAAGCCACCCGTAACGATAAGACCCACACCGCCTTTAGCGCGCTCAGAGAAGAAGGCCGCCATGCGCTCTAAGCCGCCTTCCATTTCTTCAAGGCCGGTGTGCATTGAGCCCATCAGTACGCGGTTTCTTAACTGGGTGAAACCTAGATCTAATGGTTCTAATAATTTTGGAAAATGGGGATTAGTCATTATTACTACTCACTCGGTATTGTCACAGTTATTGACGTGTTCTAATTGTATTTTTACTGATCTAATTATGCCGTATTAAAGCAAGCTGTATTGAAACCCTTGCTATCAATGGCTGTCAGTTTGGTGATTAATCTTTATTAGAGAGCTGTTAATCTGAACTCTTATCCTTATCACTTTAAAAGATGTGGTTGTAAGAAACAACGAAGAGTAGTTACTATCAATAACAATATGATGACTTATTATTGCAGTTTTTTAGGTAGGGAGTTTTACAGAACAAAAAGTACAATATTGGAAAGCTGAAATAGATGCACCAAAGAGATTAAAGGGTTAAGCGGTAGTCGAAATTAACCTGAAAAAATCTTGATGATTTATTCAGGTTAACAGCTAAAACGGCGGTTACTAGAATAGCAACTCACCGGTAGGCATTTTGTTACTTAAACAGCAACAACCTTGTTTGCACAAGGACCTTTTTGGCCTTCACCTACTTCAAATTCAACGGCTTGGCCGTCATTTAAAGTTGCGTAACCGCCACCAGCTTGAATCTCTGAATGGTGAACAAATAAGTCTTTGCCGCCATCTTCTGGTGTAATAAAACCGAAACCTTTATCGGCATTAAACCACTTAACGATACCTTTACTCATACTCTTTACTCTTTATTATTGGTGAAATATGAATTTATAAACGAATCCACCACTTCGAGTATAAAGCCTTGGCAAAACGAGTCGATTTAACGACTAAAGACATCACCATCATTGCACACTATCTTGCAGATTAGAAACACTAACTTAATAAATAAAAAGACCTAGCTTAGGTTAAGTTATCGGCTGTTTTTCTCAGCAAACAAAAAGTGTTATTTTGCACCACTAACAATAACTACTTCTTCTCTTTTTATGACCTTTAGGTACTGCACATGCTTAAAATACTCATGAGTTTCTTTGTGATTTTAGTGATTTATCTTTCAGTGTGGCCAGTAAATGTTGAGCCAGTGGCATGGCAAGCACCTAAAAACTTAGGTTATACCGATGCATTTGCTAAAAACGACCGACTCAGCCAAATTCAGAGAATTGAACTAAAAGGCGATATAGGTCCAGAGGATTTGGCTAAAGATGCGGAAGGTCGAGTCTACTTTTCCTTATTAAATGGCGATATAAAATTCATTAACCCTAACGGAATCATCCAGCCTTGGGTCAATACTGGTGGCAGACCTTTGGGTATTGAATTTGATCAACAGGGTAACTTATTAGTGGCCGATGCATTTAAGGGACTATTAAGCATTTCGGCATCAGGAGAAGTGACAACATTAATTGATACAATCAATAGTGAAATGATTAACTATGCCGATGATGTCGATGTAGCCAAAAATGGAAATATCTACTTTTCTGATGCTTCTGCTAAGTTTCCAGCCAGACAATACGGTACATACGGAGCCAGTTTACTCGACATCAATGAACACGGCGGCCATGGGCGTATTATCGAATACAATCCAACGACCAAAACCACAACGGTATTAGCCAAAGGCATTAATTTTGCTAATGGCGTGGCGGTCAGTCACGACGAGCAGTATGTGTTGTTTAACGAGACTGGTAGCTATCGAGTATTACGGGTAGGTTTATACGGTGATAATCGCGGTAAAGTGGAGGTCATTATCGACAACCTTCCGAGCTTTCCGGATAATATTGCAAAAACAAACAATGGCTTGTATTGGTTAGGCTTGGTTAGCCCCCGTAATGCAATATTGGATGCATTATCAAACTCTCCCTGGCTGCGAAGAATGATTGAACGTTTGCCTCAAGCGATACGTCCTCAAGCAGAAAACTATGGCCATATTATTGCCATTAACGACAATGGCGAAGTAGTTTTCGACTTACAAGATCCACAGGGCATTTATGGTCAAACAACCGGGGCTTTAGCTATTGGTAATAAATTGTACGTGAGCAGCCTGCACGAAACAGCACTGGGAGTAATCAACAACCCTAATCCATGAATGTATCAATTAGTGCTCGGCAGATGATCTTTAATAATCTCGTAGAGGTCAGGGCGGCCTTGTTTAATCTCTGCATTAGACAAGCCTTCTAATGAATGAGGATACTTTAACCATTCTTCAGTTTCATGAATGTAGTAGTCTGGTACACGCCCTGTTTTATTGCGTGAAGGCTTGTAATAAGGCACGGCAACTCGAATATCTTGAGGTGTATTTAAACGAGTAAGCCCTTGGAGTTCATCAATAATCGCCTCAATCGAACGCCCAGTATCAAATACGTCATCAACAATTAAAAGACTGTCTTGGTGCGTTATATTTTTAACTAGGTAATTTAAGCCATGAACTTTTACTTCGCGGGACTGCATGTCGATGCCTGCAGCATAAGATGAAGTCCTGATTGCAATATTATCGGTTTCTACCCCGTGATAAGCCAAAAACTCCTGTACCGCTATACCCACCGGTGCACCACCACGCCAAACCGCGATCATGAAAGTGGGGCGAAATTCAGAAGCTAAAATTTGAGCCGCTAACGCAAAAGAGTCTTCTAACAAACCTTGGGCGCTTAAATACTGCTTTTCACTCATTGTGAGTCCTGTTGTGTCATGTCTAACAAGTATGCCTATTGTGATTCATTTTTGCCTATGGCCTAATCACATACCTGACCACTTGGTCATTTTATAGTATTTAGTGAATTCAATCACCTACCCGCTCGGAGATAAGATGGAAAAGCGTTTTTTAGATGAAGAAACTTTAATTCAGGATGCTTTTCGTTTAGGGGTAAAGATACTAGAAAGTGATTTTCGCCCAACTTTTATTGTCGGCTTATGGCGCGGAGGCAGTTCGGTAGGTATTTATGTACAAGAGTGCCTGCAAACATTGGGGGTTAAAACAGACCATATTTCGTTGCGTACCTCTTATAAAGGCCAACCTGCTTATCACAGCATGATTAATAATCCCGAAGAAATTCGGGTACACGGTACTCAGTATCTAGTAGAAAATTTAAATGCTGACGACGGCTTATTAATTGTTGATGATGTTTTCAGTACCGGGCAAAACATCTCTGCTGTTTTACGTCGTTTGCAAAAACACCTAAAACGCAATTTACCCAAAGACATTCGTATCGCAACACTTTATCAAAAACCCAATATGAATCAATCCGACCTTAAACCAGATTTTTGCTTACATGAAACTTCAGACTGGTTGGTTTTCCCTTACGAACTTACCGGGCTGACACCCGCAGAAATTGCTCAAAATAAACCATTTGTTTCACCACTGTTGCAACATGAGTATTTAAAACAGACTACTTAAACCAACACTTGTCGAGTATTCGCTATAAAGTGATGAACTTGGCGCTCCACTTTCGGTTCTACCATTTTTTCTGGGCGGCGATCATTAGGACAAGGCATATTAGGCGTTGTCCCAAAAAGCCGACAGATTAATGGCCTTTCATTGTATACTTCACAGCCACTTTGCCCCAAATGAACGCAATTAAACTCTTTTAGTGCAGCATCATGTTCAGAATCCGATTTAACAGGCAATCGTGCCATTTCATCGGATGACGTGGTAACAGGCCCGCAGCAATCGTGACAACCTTCTACACACTCAAACGTTGGAATTTGCTCTCTTAATCGTGCAATAATTTGTGGATTGTTATTCATAAATAGTATGTGATCATAAAGTTCTTACTGAATACAGTGTATCAAATGCCGTGCATTAAAATACGATGACTTACCATTAATAGGAAATATAATGAAGATACTTGCCTTTGCTGCTAGCAACCATAAAACCTCTATCAATAAACAACTGGTTAAATACGCAACGAGCCTGATAGACAATGCTGATGTTGAGCTATTGGATTTGAATGATTATGAATTGCCGCTTTATAGCCAAGAAAGAGAAGAAGAACACGGTCATCCTGCATTAGCGCAAGAATTTCTTACTAAAATCAGCGCGGCCGACGCTGTCGTAATTTCGTTTGCAGAACATAACGGTTCGTATTCTGCTGCCTATAAAAATATTTTTGATTGGTGTTCGCGCATTCAGGCAAAAGTCTACAGCAACACACCAACTGTTTTATTAGCCACATCTCCCGGTGGACGCGGGGGAGCAGGGGTACTAGCAACTGCGGTACAATCAATGCCTCACTTTGGAGGCATTGTTAAAGCAAGCTTATCTATTCCAAGTTTTAACGACAATTTTGATGTTGATAATCAATGCATCAGCAACCAAGAGCTGAACGAACAGCTTAAAGAAGCAGTTAGTCACCTGAACGCATAACGCTTAAAAAACTGGCCCTTTGTTGATACTTGATAACGGGCCATTAACATCAAATATATGCCCACGGACGTCTTCCACACCCATTTCTTTTAAACGAGCACTGTGCATGTCTAAATAGTTTTGAGCTGTGGATTTATTTTCAAACAAATAAATACCCCCTGCGATTTTTTCTTTTTCGTTTTCTGTCCAGATTTTCCAAATCAACCCAGCTTCTTCGTTAATCGATTCGGCCAGTTTTTCCAGCATGGTAGATAACTCTTCACCGAATGGGCCCGGAAAATCAAAATCGACTTGTAATAGCGTTGCCATATTCATTACCCTCTTATTCATAACTACTTAGCGATACAGATATAATAAACAAACATGATAGCGGTTAAACACACAATTAACTATGGTCTAAGTCCACTCGGCTTTCATCAACTACTTAGTGAGTGCTTGCAAACCTTTGCCTTTATTCGCTATTTTCCAAGCGATAAAGCTGTCGTTATGGCCAACTTCTGAAGGGATATTCAGTATTTTCAATACACCCTTATCTAAATGCTCGGTGATTCGAGATCGTGGTACATGGCCAATACCAATACCTGCAACAATAGCAGCAATTTTTTGATCAAGGTTTTGCACATAAAAATTCAATCCCGAAGAACTTAATCCCTCTTCCATAAGCCCTGCATTTCTGGGCACTTCAGAACGCGCGGTATCGTGGGTAATCACTCGCCTTAACTTCAATAAGCTGGCCGCTATGGCTTCTGCATTATCGGCAATTACCCCATATTCATTTTTTGCAGCAATAACCGGTACTAAATCACTCTGCCCAATCGCGACAGTTCTAAACCCTTTTTGCAAGGGAACTGGCCCTGGCACTCCGACTAACAGCTCAACTCTATCTTGATCAAGCGCTTCCCAACCGCCACTCAATACGCTCTCGATTATATCTATTTCAACATTTTGATGAACGTGTAAAAAAGTCGCCAGCTCGTTAAAAAAAATGGGAGCATTCAAAGTGGATTCCATTGCAATTCGTATTTTTGGCTCCCAACCCGTGGCAACTTCTTTAGCACTACTGGCCAAACGTGAGGTTGCTGTTAAAATTTTGCGGCCATCTTGTAAAATCAACTGCCCTGCCGGAGTTAACACTGAACGCCGACCTTGGCGCTGAAACAAGGTTATTCCTAATTGCTCTTCAAGCTTTTGTACAGCATAAGAAACCGCCGAAGTAGCCTTGTTTAATTCTTCTGATGCTTTTGCAAAGCTGCCGCGGCGATCAATTGCGTCAAGGGTTTCTAACACTTCTATCGTAATTGGATTTCTTGCACTCATAAACCAGCACCAATAGTTCTAATTTTTAGATCATTCTATACGAATAGTAATCCTTATAGAATTCTAGAGAACCTCTATACTGAATATCATATTAAGTGAATACAGTAATTATTGAGAACCAGAGGATAACATCATGGGTTTAATACAAAACGGTAAGTGGGTTGATCAGTGGTACGATACTAAATCAAGCGGTGGTGAATTTCGTCGCCAAGATAGCCGCTTTAGAAGCTGGTTAACCGCTGATGGCCAGCCGGTAACCGATACCGAAACAGGTAAGCAAGTGCCAAGCTTTAAAGCAGAAAAAGGACGTTATCATTTATACGTTTCTTTGGCTTGCCCTTGGGCACATCGCACCTTAATTTTCCGTGAGCTAAAAGGCTTACAAGATTATATTGATGTAACCGTTGTTGACCCCATAATGCTGGAAAATGGATGGGAAGTTACTGATCCGCTATACAATTTTGATTTTATGTATCAGCTTTACCTAAAAGCAGACAGCTCCTACGAAGGCCGCGTTACCGTGCCTGTGTTATGGGATAAGCAAACAGAAACAATCGTTAGTAACGAATCTGCTGAAATCATTCGTATGTTCAACTCGGCATTTAATGAGTTAACCGGTAACAGTGATGATTATTATCCAGCAGAGTTACATGATTCGATTAATACCATTAATAAATTGGTCTATCACAAGATTAATAACGGTGTTTATCTGTCGGGTTTTGCGACCACACAATCAGCCTACGAAACGGCTTATACCAATCTTTTTGATGCACTCGATCATGTGGAAAGCATTCTAACTAAGCAGCGTTATCTAGTGGGTTCTAAGTTAACTGAAGCCGATTGGCGTTTGTTTACTACCTTGATTCGTTTCGATACGGTATATTTTGGTCATTTTAAAACCAACAAGAAAATGATCGCCGATTACCCAGCATTAAGTGGATATATGCGTGAACTGTATCAAGTACCAGGCATTGCCAGTACCGTGAGCCTAGATCACATTAAAACTCACTATTACGCCAGCCACATGACCATTAACCCAACCGGTATTGTTCCTGCTGGCCCAGAGCAAGATTTTAATCTTCCTCATGGCCGTGATCATTTAGCAGCAGAATAAAGAATGAGTTAAAGCGGTGGATCAACTCGGTCAAAAACCGATGTATTCACCCGGAACCATCCGGCAATAGAATGGCGGTCTCTTTTGGCCGCCAACACCTCATGAGGAAACTCCTCACTCAAAAAAGTCACTAAAGTACCAAATAAAGGCATAACTTTAACACCTTGTTTATCGTGATCATCTTTGTACAAAACCAGCTCACCACCATCAGCCACAGTCCAATCGCTATTAAAATAAGCAACGACCGATAGTACTCGATTAGCTTCTCCGCGAAAGGCATCGTAATGACGCTTGTAATAATCACCTGGACGATAATGGGCAAAATGGCTTTCGAATGAAAACAAACCTAAGAACAGTCGTCGATTAAGAAAACTTTGTAAATTAGCAGTCCAATCTAGCCAGTTTTTCCCCGCTTCAGCATCACCGTTAATCCAGCAAATTTCATCTGTTCTTACGAATTCGTTTTCGAGATAGTTTTCACCACGACCAATGCCAGCTTTTTTAAATGCTTCGCTGGCTAGGTCTTGCTGATGCTCGAATAAAGACATGGCCAAGCCTTCTGGCAGTGCTCCGTGACGGATACTATAACCTTGATTTTCAAGGTCTTGTGCGATTAAACCAAACAAGGTTTCGTCGTTTGTTTTGTCACCACCGCTGGATGGTAATTGCTGTAGTGCAACCAATCTGTGTACCTATAACCTAGCACCTTACGGTGTCTATAAAGATTGCACAATACCACAACAAGGCTCAGCTAAGATATGAGTATTAAGGCTTTTGATATTCTCTTATTGTTAGTTCCAGTAGATTATCGAAATTGCTTTCAATGGCCTTTAAGTCAACATGGAAAAGCTTTAAATATTGCTCAGCTTGCGCTTGTGTAATTCTCTTGTCTGCCAAGTAATATTGTAGTTCAGCTATCGACTTATCCAATCTTGGGATTAACGTCCAAGTATAATAATCCGAGTTGTATAAATGATCTTGCGCTTGCAAATATTCACAGAAACTCGCGATTAAATCTATTCCTCTTGGTCCAAGGCAGCCTGGCTCAATGCGATACACTATGGAGAGCTTCGCTGTATTCATATTAGGGGTCCCACATTCCTTTATAAAGACTAATTATAACCTTAGCAGCAATATCGTTAATGGCATAAAACCAAAAGACATTTCTCCCCGTATACAACAAATGAACATGCTACGGCGACTCACTAATTAGTAGAAAATTGTTATGACGCTAAATATTGAAACCTTACTTGACGGCGAGAAAGCGCTAGAAGACGCTCCGAAAGCACAGTTAGCAGACGGTCGTTTCTGCATACCTCAACATTATCTTAGTTATCAACATACTTTAAAGTCTGTAGAGCAAATCTTGCTGGATATAGATTGTGATCCGCGCTACCCAATTTTTGCTAGCCAAGATCCCGCGGCCTCTGCTACTGATATTGGTGCTGGAATTTACATTCAAGTAGGTATTATTGGCATAGATAATTATAAATCTGACAGCAATGAACAAGAGAAAATTGTTTACGGGCGTAAATGGCGGGTTGAACCACAACTGCCCACTTCCGAAATCATCCAGACGGCTTTTTTGGCGGTTAAAAAAGCGCGTGAGCATGAGATTAGAGAATTATTTCGTTTTGCTTATCAAAGCAAATCAACCACGCCATTTAATAATCATCATGATTTACCCCTTCTGAGCAACAGCCGTGATCGTGTGCGTAGCTCAGCGGAAGCAGACGATGCCTTTACAGATGAGGCTTTATTCATACCGGAAATAAAGCAGGCATTAAAGAAAGTTTCTTATGGCAATACTCAATTTGAATTAATAAACTTGATACCTCGGCCAACAGGTGAATACTTAGTGGACTTAAAGGTGGCAGTGGCACCTGCCGATCAATTTAATACAGACCGATCTGGCAGCGAACAATTACCTGATTTAGCTAACGTTAATTTCATTAGTTTTTTTGTTAATAAATTAACTATAAATTATTTTCTACACCAATTAATGCAAGAGTTAATTAATATTAGCGACCGCTATATTGATGAAACATTTTTCTACCGTGGTTTCAATCGCTTTAGCTGGGACAATGATGTTGCTGCTATTGCACAACTTTCAACAGAAGTTAGACAACTTCACAAGTCGGAAGATGCTAAGAACTTTACCTTACACTGGCAGCAAACAAATTACGAAACCGATCAGAGCCGTATTCCTGTTGTTTCTTCTGGACCTCTTTGGAGTAAATTACAAAACCAACTGAATTCGTTTTCATTAATGGAAAGCACAATGCCAATTCGTGCTTTTTAAAGATAACTTTTTATTGCATTGCACTTTTAGCCCAGTTTCACTGGGCTTTTTTTCGCCATTTTTTTTAACAAACTTCTTTTAATATCTCGCGGGCTATAATCACTCGCTGAATTTCACTGGTGCCTTCGTAAATAGTCGTAATACGAACATCACGACTATAGCGCTCCAATGGGTAATCTTTTATGTAGCCATTACCACCCATTAATTGCAGCGCGGTATAGCAAGCACTGTTAGCTTTCTCAGTGGCGAATAATTTTGCCATAGACGCCTGCTTAGAAAACGGTTGACCTTTTTCTTTGATGCAAGCGGCGTTCATTATTAACAAGCGCGCAGCTTCTAAATCGGTATAGGCATCGGCCATCATCCATTGTATGCCTTGAAAGTTGGCAATTGGCTGGCCAAATTGTTTGCGCTCTGTAATATAGCTTCGTGCAAAATCCATAGCCGCCAAACCAACCCCCAAAGCTAGTGATCCAATACCGATGCGGCCACCCGCAAGCTCACTGACCGCAACTTTAAATCCTTGATTTAACTTCCCCATCAGAGCATTTTTTGGAATACGGCAGTTATTAAATACAACCTCATTGGTTGCCGATGCAATTTGCCCCATTTTGCTTTCAGCTGTTGATACAGATAGTCCAGCTGTTCCCTGCTCAACTAGGAAGCAAGAGATGCCTTTACCGCCAGCTAGGCTTTCGTCATCCTTGCTACCCGTTCGCGCCCATACAATAAAGACTCCAGCATACTCAGCACTGGTAATGTAATGTTTACTGCCGTTAAGCACCCATTCGTCACCGTCTAAGGTAGCGGTGGTTTTCATATTAGATGGGTCAGAGCCTGCCTCAGTCTCGGTTAAACAAAAACAACCTGCGGCATATTCACCATTGCACAGTTTAGGTAAGTACTTTTCTTTTTGCTCTTCTGAAGCAACCGTTTGAATCACTTCGGCCACCATGTTGTTGACCGACATCGTCACTGCAGTGGATGCACAAGCTTTGGCTATTTCGGTAATGGCGAGACTAAAACCTACTGTACCCGCTTCGGTTCCACCATATTGGCTGTGGATATTGAGACCCATAAAACCCAACTCGGCGAGTTTTTTTAAGTTGGCTAAATAGATTTCGCGGCCATCTTCTTGCTCTATTTTATCAGCAACTGCTTGCAGTTCAGTTTGAGCAAATTTTTGTGCCAGTTGTTGAATCATTAACTGGTCGTTATTTAACGTCATATCCATAAAAAGTGTCTCTTATAATTATTAGTTTTTTTACGATCATATAGTGGGTAATCATTTCGCAAAACAGCGTAAATACGGGCCCTAAATTTCTAAATTATACCCTTAACTAAAACATCTCTGCTTTAGATATTTGCTACATCATTACCCAATCTTCAATTTTTAATTTTTAATTTTTAATTTTAACCACCCTGTCGAAAATTACGGGGAGTCTGCCCCGTCCACTGTTTAAATGCACGAGTAAAGGCAGCCGGTTCGTTAAACCCAACTTCACGAGAAATTTGATTAATCGCTAATTCATTATCGGTTAACAGTTTTATCGCGTGATTTTTTCGCAAGGTATCTTTAATGCTTTGATAGCTGTTATTTTCTTCACTTAACCTGCGGCGTAAATTGCGCGAGCTCATATTGAAATAGCTGGCCACGTCTTCGATCAATGGCATTTCATTTAGACTGCCTTTATTAACCGTTTCTCCCATGTAAGTCATAACTTGGCTAGTAAACGTATTTGAAAATAAGGGTTTACTTAATAAATCTGCAGGGGATTTTTTCAGAAATTCGTGCAGCTCTTTCTCGTTACGCTTCACTGGCAATGACAACGCACTGCGATCGAACACTATGCTATTTTGCTTTTGATTAAAGCGGCAATGACATGGAAAAAACAAACTGTATTCTTTAACATGCGCTGGCGGTGAGTATTTAAATTCCGCATATTTTAACGGCACTTTGTTGCCCACCAGCCAAATCGAAAAACGATGCCAAACCAACAAAAAGAATTCAATTAATAAATGATCTGGATCTAATGATTCATTTTTTAGCTGAATACTCAAAGTTGCTTCATTTTTATTATTGTCACTAGTTTCCGTAAAAGTAACCGATAAATCATTGCGAATTAAATGATAAAACTCAGCGCCTTGGGTTAAAACATCTCTTAATGTTCGGCATTGGATTAATTGCCGAGCCATAATTGCAAACACCCCTTGCTTACAAGGTTGCTCAGTAAATCCCATGAACTCATCGTCTAGTATCTGCCAGAGCGATTGAATCAACTGCGTAATCACTTGCGGCGCTACACGCTGCTCGCTATCGATTTCTGTTACACCCACCGACTTTAATAAAGAATCAATGTCGTAATTTAGCCGCTTCGCCCCTGCGGTAATAGCGCGGGCGTAATAAGCGGTAATAGTATGAGTTTTATTATTCATGTTTACCGAAAGGTCACAATGTCCGATTAAGGTATTTATATTAGATTAGCAAGGCTTTAATTAAAAGCTTGTGTCCGTTTTAGGTAATTAATTAGCCTTTTATGATATTGCGCGACGTCAATTATTTAGCCACTATTTAACAATAACTACTATCTAACAATAACCACTATCTAAGAAAAGCTAATATCTACACATAGCTATAAATATAAGAACGAGGATTTCAAATGGATATTCAAGGTGTACCCGCAGTTGTTACCGGTGGAGCTTCTGGTTTAGGTGAAGCAACCGCACGATTCTTAGCCAGCCAAGGCGCTAAAGTTGCCGTATTTGATGTACAAATGGATAAAGCCGAAGCCGTTGCCAAAGATATTGGCGGTATCGCGGTTTTTTGTGACGTCACCAGTGCAGAAAGCGCGGAACAAGCCATGCAAACCGCGAAAGAAGCACATGGTTTATGCGGTATTGCAGTGAACTGTGCAGGCATTGGCAACCCAGGCCGTATCATTGGTCGTGAAGGCCCAATGACCTTAGACTTTTTTAATAAAGTAATTCAAGTGAACCTAGTGGGTTCTTTTAACATTCTGCGCTTAGCCGCCGACCAGATGAAAGATCGTGAAGCCAACGTCGATGGCGAACGTGGTGTAATTATTTCAACCGCATCGGTTGCCGCATTCGAAGGCCAAATTGGTCAAGCTGCGTACTCCGCATCGAAAGGTGGCATTGTTGCCATGACCTTACCCGCCGCTCGTGAACTGGCCAAGTTTGGCGTGCGTGTGTTAGCCATCGCCCCAGGTTTGTTTATGACCCCGATGATGGAATCATTCTCGCAAGAAATTCAAGACAGCTTAGCAGCAACGCTCCCTTTCCCATCTCGCTTAGGCGCACCGGCAGAATTCGGTCGCTTGGTCAGAGACATTGTGGAAAACCCCATTCTTAACGGTGAAGTGATTCGCATCGATTCGGCTTTGCGTATGGCACCGAAGTAATTGCCCATAAGTAGTAGCAATAGATTTAAATAATGGTTCGATAATTAAATTTTAGACAGAAGAAGATCCATTATTGGGTAATTGTGGAGCAAATATCTAAAACAGGGATGTTTTAGCTAAGGCTACAGGGCCGTATTTACGCCGCTTTGCGGAACAAGTTCCAATAATAAATCGTTTTAGCAACCAGATTTATCATCAACTTAAACAAGTGTGAGATAACCCATGACAACCGAAGCGTATATTTTCGATGCCATTCGTACCCCGCGTGGGCGCGGCAAGACCAACGGCGCATTGCACGAAGTAAAACCCATCACGCTGCTTGCTGATTTATTACTCAGCCTGCAAGAACGCAATCAATTTGACACCGCAGCCGTGGATGACATTGTAATGGGTTGTGTCACGGCCATTGGCGACCAAGGCGCTGTGATTGCAAAAACCGCTGCACTGACCGCGGGCTGGGATAATGATGTAGCGGGTGTTGTGCTCAATCGTTTTTGTGCATCGGGCTTAGAAGCAGTGAATACCGCCGCAATGAAAGTGCGCTCTGGCTGGGAGCACTTAATTGTTGCTGGCGGTGTTGAATCTATGTCACGCGTGCCCATGGGCAGCGATGGTGGCGCTTGGGCGATGGACCCAGAAACCAATATTGCCACCGGCTTTATGCCCCAAGGTATTGGCGCAGATTTAATCGCCACGCTGGGCGGGTTTTCTCGTGAAGACGTTGATGCATTTGCCATGCGCTCTCATCAAAAAGCCGCTGCGGCTTGGCAAAAATCGGCGTTTAAAAAATCGATTATTCCGGTAAAAGATCGCAACGGATTAACCATTTTGGATCATGATGAATTAATCCGTCCAGACAGCACAGTCGAAACTTTGGGGCAATTAAAACCCTCATTCAAAGCCATGGGCGACATGGGTTTTGATAACGTTGCCAAGCAAGCTTACCCACAGGTTGAATTTATTAACCACATTCATAGCCCCGGCAATTCCTCTGGCATTGTTGATGGTGCCGCGGCTGTTTTGATTGGTAGCGAAAGCGCAGGCAAACAATTCAACATGAAACCGCGTGCTCGCATTGTGGCAACCGCAGTTGTCGGCTCTGAGCCCACCATCATGCTCACCGGCCCAGGGCCTGCCGCACGCAAAGCATTAAAAATTGCCGGCATGGAGGTTTCTGATATCGATCTATTTGAAGTGAACGAAGCCTTTGCCTCTGTGGTGATGCGCTTTATTGATGAGATGGGAATCGATGAAGACATTGTTAACGTTAATGGCGGCTCGATTGCTATGGGGCATCCTTTAGGTGCAACCGGCGCGATGATTTTAGGCACCCTATTAGATGAACTCGAAGTACGAGATTTAAAGACCGGCCTAGTGACGCTATGCGTTGGTGGCGGTATGGGCATCGCTACTATCATCGAAAGAGTCTAATTGAGAGGGTATAAAAATGAGTTCTGTAATTTATGAAAAAGATCAAGACAACATTGTTCACCTGATTCTTGATAAGCCCAATGCTAATGCCAATTTAATGGATCAAGAATTCACTGCGTCATTAATTACAGCGGTGGAAAAACTGCGTGAAGATGATTACGCAGGTGTGATTTTTCGCTCCAATAAATCAACCTTTTTTGCCGGTGGTAATCTCGACGATTTATTTGCTACGCAAAAAGAAAACGCCGATGCTTTGTACGACATGGTAAACCGTTTAAAACTGGCCATGCGCGAAATAGAAACTCAAGGCAAGCCGGTAGTCGCGTGTATCAATGGCGCAGCATTAGGCGGTGGTTGGGAATTAGCATTATCTGCGCACTACCGAATTGCCATGAGTAAAAACGTCGTTTTGGGTTTGCCAGAAGTCACTTTAGGTTTATTGCCCGGTGGTGGCGGTGTAATTCGCATGACCCGCTTATTGGGCGTTCAAGCGGCGATGCCATATTTATTAGAAGGCAAACAATTCAAACCAGAAAAAGGATTAGAGCTTGGGTTAATCAACGAGATTGTTGAGTCACCGGAAGCCATGCTTGATGCTGCTATCGCTTGGATTAAAGCAAACCCGACTGCAACTCAACCTTACGACATAAAGGGCAGCAAGGTACCGGGTGGACTTCCTACGCAACCCGCATTAGCCAGAATGCTACCGATTGCCCCAGCTATGGTTCGCGCAAAAACCAAAGGCACCTTGCCAGCACCCGAATCGATTTTGGCAGTGATGGTAGAAGGATTACAAGTTGATATCGATACAGCAATGCGCATTGAATCCCGATATTTTGTTGAACTAGTGTGCAGCCAAGTCGCCAAGAATATGATTAATACGTTTTGGTTTCAGTTAAACGAAATAAAAGCCGGTGCGGCCCGCCCAAAAAATATTGAACGAAAAAAAGTTAAAAAAGTCGGCATCTTAGGTGCAGGTATGATGGGCGCAGGCATTGCTTATTCATCGGCGGCAAAAGGCATTAACGTTGTTTTAAAAGACGTGAATATTGCAGCCGCTGAAAAAGGAAAAGCCTACTCTGAAAATATTGTTAATAAAAAAGTAAAACAAAAACGTTTAAGCAGCGATAAAGCCGATGCGTTATTAAATGCTATTTCACCAACCGAAAATGCCTTAGATTTAGCCGATTGTGATTTGGTGATTGAAGCGGTATTTGAAGATCGTGGTTTAAAAGCCAAAGTCACCCAAGAGGCCGAAGCTCAACTATCGGCCAGTGCGGTATTTGCCTCCAATACTTCAACTTTACCCATTACGGGCTTAGCACAAGCATCACAGCGCCCCGAGAATTTTATTGGTCTGCACTTCTTTTCTCCTGTGGATAAAATGCCATTGGTTGAAATTATCTGCGGTGAAAAAACCTCTGATGAAACCTTAGCGCTTGCCTATGACTACGTTCAGCAAATTGGCAAAACACCGATCGTGGTCAACGATAGTCGAGGCTTTTATACCTCGCGGGTATTTGGCACCTTCGCGAACGAAGGCATCGCTATGTTAGGCGAAGGATTTTCAGCCTCCGCTATCGAAAATGCGGCGTATTTATCTGGCTTTCCGGTTGGCCCACTCGCGGTTACCGACGAAGTGAGTTTAACGCTGGTCGATAAAATTCGTAAGCAAACTCGTTTAGACCTAGAGGCCGAAGGCAAAGAATATCCGCATCACCCTTCTGAAGCCGTGGTTGATAAAATGTTAGCGTTAGATCGCGCTGGCAAGTTAGCGGGTTCTGGGTTTTATTCTTATGCCGATAACGAACTGGCTAACGGTTCAAAGAAGCAGCTTTGGGTTGGATTAAAAGACACGTTCGAACAAGCCGATAAAGCAATCAATTTGGACGAACTGAAAGATCGCTTACTCTACATTCAAGCCATCGAAACCGTGCGCTGCCTAGAAGAAAATGTTTTAACCAGCGTACGCGATGCCAACATAGGTTCCATCATGGGCATTGGTTATCCGGTTTGGACAGGCGGCATTTTGCAGTTTATTAATCAGACTGGCTTAGAAACTTTTATTGAACGCGCTGAATACTTACATGAGAATTTTGGTGAGCGTTTTAAGGTACCTAACTTGTTAAAAGAGATGGCTAAAGATAATTTGGTATTTAAAGACAGCTAACTCAAATTTTACAAGATTACTAATTGAGTATTTTTGTAGCAAATATCTAAAACATGGATGTTCTAGCTAAGGCTACAGGGACAAAACCGCAGGAGCGGGTTTTGAACAGCTTGCTGCCCGAAGAGTGAGATACAGGGATGTATCGAGTAACTGTTACGCCGTTTTGCGGAAGAAATACTCAATCAGGAATCATCTGGTTATATCAAGACCATCATGAAATTATTTTAAATAACTAGCAATAACTAGCAATAACTAACAATAACTAACAATAACTAATAGTAGGAAATTAAAAATGATTAAACGTACAGCATTTGATTTTGAACATGACATGTTTCGTGACAGCTTCCGTAAATTTTTACAAGAAGAAGCGGTTCCGTTTCATGAGCAATGGGAAAAAGACGGTCAAGTTTCTCATGAGTTTTGGAAAAAGGCAGGCGCACAAGGGTATTTATCTCCTACCGTGCCAGAAGCCTATGGCGGTTCAGAAGCTGATTTTCGTTATAACGCGGTAGTCACAGAAGAAGTGGCCAACTTTGGACTAACTGGCATTGGCTTCAACCTGCACTCCGATATCGCCGTGCCGTATTTAATGGCTTATGGCACCGAAGAACAAAAACATAAATACCTACCAGGTTGCGTCAGCGGCGACATTGTTACTGCCATTGCTATGACAGAACCGGGCACAGGCTCGGATTTACAAAATGTTAAAACCAACGCCGTATTAAGCGACGATGGCGAGCATTACATTTTGAACGGTTCAAAAACCTTTATCACCAACGGCCAACTTGCCGATCTAGTGATTGTGGTGGCTAAAACCAACCCAGACGGCGGCTCAAAAAGCAGCAGTTTGTTATTAGTTGAAACCGGCATGGAAGGGTTTGTAAAAGGTCAAAACCTAAATAAAATTGGCATGAAGGCGCAAGATACATCAGAGTTATTTTTCCAAGATGTGAAAGTGCCTAAAGCGAATTTATTAGGCGAAGAAGGCATGGGCTTTATTTACCTAATGCAAGAATTGCCACAAGAACGTTTATCCGTGTCGCTAGCCGCAGTGTCTTGTGCTGAATCGATTTTGGCACAAACCATTGAGTATGTGAAAGATCGCAAAGCCTTTGGTAAAAGCATTGCATCGTTTCAAAATACCCAATTTAAACTCGCAGAAATGTCGTCTACCGTGACCATGGCACGAGTCTTTATTGATAAATGTTTAGAACTGCATTTAGACAAAGAATTAGATTCTGTCACCGCCGCCAAATTAAAATTATTAACCACCGACATTCAATGCGACGTGGTTGATGAATGCTTACAGCTACACGGTGGTTACGGTTACATGTGGGAATACCCAGTCGCTCGTGCTTACGCCGATGCTCGCGTACAAAAAATTTACGCAGGCACCAACGAAATCATGAAACTGATTATTGGCCGAGAGCTAATTAAATAATCATTATTTAGGATTCGCAATCGCGCGCCAAATCATCTCAAAGAGCACGTTGGCGCGCGCCGCGTTAGATACTTTTTTACCACGAATTTGCTGCACTTGGGCAAAGCGAAACACAACGCCATAAACGATGTCTAAAATCGCGACCTTATCGACTTCGTCGGTCAGCTCTCCCGATGCTTGCCCCTCCTCCACCAGCTTTAGTATGACATGACTGATTTTGCGCTGATGAAACGATTCATCCTGCATCCAAGTTTGAAAGTGCACCATACTCATAAACAATTCAATGCTGCGTTCTTGCCGCTCAAAAAAATCCAGCATTAACCAAAAGGCTTTGCGGAATTTTTCTTTTGGATTATCAAGTCCTTGTAAGTGATCAATTAAACGATCGCTCAGCGCCGACAGCACTCGATCGCCACAAGCAATCCAAAGATTTTCGATGGAACCGTAATAGTTATACAAGGTTTGCAAAGAGCAGTGCGCGCCTTTGGTGATGTCGTGAAATGTTAGTGTACTGGAATCCCGTTCAGTAATGAGTTTCATTGCCGCCTCTTCAATTCTCTGCTTTACCAAGGGCCTTATTTTAGTATTGGGCTTGATGCCAGATTGAGTACTTGCCTTAGGATTAGGCTTGGGCTTGGGCTTTGATTTAGGCACTGATTTAGGCACTGGTTTACCTTTATTCATCATGTATTTTATACGCCACCAATAAGTGTAATTATTTTACATTTTAATATTGAAAACTACTTTGTTCAAGCTTATCCGTTGACACTAACTCAATTATTCAGCATATTTACTCAAACAAATCATAAAAATAACAAATATTTAAGTGTAATTATTTTACACTTTAGAGGAAAGAATAATGTCAGATGCATTTATATTTGATGCTGTACGCACCCCGCGTGGCAAAGGCAAGAAAGACGGCAGCCTACACGAGATCACGCCGATTCATTTGCTTAAAAACATGTATGACGCCCTTGAAGAGCGCAACAATCTAGATACGTCAAAAGTTGACGACGTGGTATTGGGTGTCGTTACACCGGTTGCTGAACAAGGTTCATGCATTGCCCGTGTATCAGCACTTTATGCAGGCTGGAATGAGCGCGTTGCTGGTGTTACCCAAAACCGTTTTTGCGCCTCCGGCTTAGAATCCGTTAACTTAGCTGCCATGAAAATCATGTCTGGCCAAGAAGACCTTGTGGTTGCCGGTGGTTTAGAAAGTATGTCGCGCTGCCCGATGGGAAGCGATGGCGGCGCTTGGTATATGGACCCAAGAGTTAACAATACTGTGCAATTTATTCCTCAAGGTATTGGCGCTGATATTTCAGCGACGCAAATGGGCTATAGCCGCCAAGATGTCGATGCGTTTGCAGTACGCTCTCATCAGCTAGCCGCAGCGGCTCAAAGCGCGGGTCACTTTTCACGTTCTATCGTACCGGTGCGCGATATCAACGGCGTGATCGTTTTGGATCATGACGAAACCATTCGTGCGGGCACCACAGTAGAAAAACTAAGTGCGTTAAAAGCGTCTTTTGAGATGAGCGGCAAGATGGGCTTTGACGCCACCGCATTGCGTAAGTACACCGATTTAGAAGCCATTGATCACGTTCACCACGCGGGTAACTCTTCTGGTTTAGTAGACGGTGCTGCACTTGTCTTAATTGGCAGTGCCGCGGCGGGTGCTGCTCAAGGTATGAAACCTCGCGCTCGCATTCGCGCCTGTGCTGTTGTCGGTTCTGACCCCAGCATCATGCTAACCGGTACGACCGCCGCGTGTGAAAAAGCACTACAAAAAGCCGGCATGACCATTAACGATATCGATTTAATGGAAATTAACGAAGCGTTTGCCTCGGTACCCATGCGTACCTGTGAAGAACTTAAATTTGATATGGATTTAGTCAACGTAAATGGTGGCGCTATTGCTATGGGCCATCCATTAGGTGCAACCGGTGCCATGATTTTAGGCACAGCTTTAGACGAGCTAGAACGCCGCAACCTATCAACGGCCATGATTACCCTTTGCGTGGGTGCAGGCATGGGCATCGCAACGATTATCGAGAGAGTATAAAAATGACAACAAATAACGAACAGGCCGTACATACCAGCCTTGATCAAGACGGCATCTTAACCATTACTTTCGATATGCCTGGCCGCAGTGCAAACGTATTAAACGATGATCTAAGCGATGGCTTTACTGCGGCGATTGCCGAGATTGAAAGTAATAACGAGGTGAAAGGCGCCATCCTTACATCGGCTAAGAAAGACTTTTTAGTCGGCGCAGATCTCGATAAAGTTTTTGCCATTGAAAAACCTGAAGAAGCGATGGCACTGGCTGACGGCTTTAAAGCCATGCTGCGTCGCATTGAATTAAGCGGTAAGCCAGTTGTTGCAGCACTGAATGGTTCTGCATTAGGCGGCGGTTATGAATTAGCCCTGGCGTGTCATTACCGCATTGCGCTGAGCGAGCCACGCGTTCAAGTAGGCTTACCAGAAGCGAAGCTGGGTCTATTGCCGGGAGGTGGCGGAACCCAGCGTTTGCCGCGCATGATCGGTATTCAAAAAGCATTACCGTTATTACTGGAAGGCAAAAGTTTACGCCCAGACAAAGCCTTATCAAGCAAGTTGGTTGATGAATTGGCCGACAATAAAGATGAGCTATTAAGCAAGGCAAAAGCCTGGTGTTTGGCCAATCCTTCTGCCAAGCAGCCTTGGGATGTAAAAGGTTTCCGCTTCCCCGGTGGCGACTCTAAGCACCCTGCTGTTGCCCAGCTTTGGGCCATCGCACCTTCTATGACCAATGCCAAAACACAAGATAATTTCCCCGTTGTTGTTGACATTATGTCTTGTGTATTTGAAGGCGGATTAGTCGATTTCGATACCGCATTAAGTGCTGAGAGTCGTTATTTTGCCCATGCAGTAACCTCGCAAACCGCTAAAAATATGATCAGCACGTTCTGGTATCAGTTGAATGCCTTAAACAAAGGGGCTTCACGCCCTGAAGGTATTCCACAAACAACAGTTAAGAAACTAGGTGTATTGGGCGCAGGCATGATGGGCGCAGGCATTGCTTATGTAGCTGCTAAAGTCGGCATTCCGGTTGTGCTTAAAGACGTCTCTCAAGAATCCGCCGACAAAGGCAAAGATTATTCTGCCAAAATCATGGACAAAAAAGTTTCTCGCGGCCATGCCACTGCCGCTAAAAAAGAGGAACTGCCCGCCTTGATTACGCCAACCGCAGACGCTGCTGATTTAGCCGGTTGTGATCTGGTGATCGAAGCAGTATTTGAAGATCGTAGTTTAAAAGCCAAAGTAACCCAAGAAGCCGAAGCAGTGATGGATCAAGCGGGTGTATTTGCCTCTAATACTTCAACACTGCCGATTACCGGATTGTCTAAAGCGTCTGCTCGCCCAGACAACTTTGTGGGTCTGCACTTTTTCTCCCCTGTCGACAAGATGCCATTGGTCGAAATTATTCGTGGCGAAAAAAGCTCGCCCGCTGCCATTGCCAAAGCTTTTGATTTTGTTTTGCAAATCAAGAAAACACCGATTGTGGTTAACGATGGTCGCGGCTTCTTTACTTCCCGCGTTTTCACCAGCTACATCGCCGAAGGTGGTCTACTTCTGCAAGAAGGTCAGCACCCTCGCCGCATTGACATGGCGGCTATCAAAGCGGGCATGCCTGTCGGCCCATTAACCGTATTAGATGAAGTCAGTTTAAGTACACCACTAACGATTATTGAGCAAAACCAAAAAGATTTGGGTGATGCTTATGAGGCGATAGGTGTTGAAGACATGCTGGTAAAAATGGTTCGTGAATTGGATCGCGCTGGTAAAAAAGATCAAAAAGGCTTTTACGATTACGATGCCCAAGGCGGAAAGAAACTTTGGCCTGGTTTGGCTGAGCACTTCCCACTGGCAGAGCAAATTAGTGAGCAGGATCTAGAAGATCGCTTACTGTTTAGCCAAGTCATTGAGTCAGTAAAAGCGTTTGAAGAAGGCATTGTCACCAATGTTGCCGACACTAATATTGGTAGTATTTTTGCTCTGGGCTTTGCTCCTCAGCACGGTGGTGTTTTGCAGTTTATTAATGCTTACGGCATGAAAAGCTTTGTCGCTCGCGCTGAAGAGTTAGCCACACAATATGGCAAACGTTTCACGCCACCCGCCTTGCTGATAAAAATGGCGGACGCGAACGAAACCTTTGTGTAAACGGGCCTTGTAAAAAATACGAGCCGCTCATCTTGCGGCTCTATTTCATCAACATATCAGTGGAATAATAACAATGAATTTAGCCACATATGACTCAAACAGCCGCAATTTAAGCCCAGTCCATTGCTTGTATCATTGGGCCAAAAAAACACCCAATAGTGTGTATTTAACACAACCGCTTAACGATGGCACAGTTGTGGATTACACATGGCAACAGACGCTTGATGAAGTTCAGCGCATGGCGGCATATCTTAAACTGTTGGCATTACCTGCTAATAGCCATATTGCTATTTTGGGTAAGAACAGTGCTCACTGGATAATGAGTGATTTAGCTATTTGGATGGCTGGGCATGTGAGTGTGCCGCTATATCCAACAATTAACACCGATACTGCCGAATACATCTTAGAACACAGCGAAGTAGCCTTGCTATTCATAGGCAAGTTAGATGGTAAAGCAGATACTTGGTTTGATATTAAAGAAGCGATTCCGTCTAGCTTACCTTGCATCATGATGCCCATGTCACCGGACTTTAAAGCGCAAGATAATAATAAGACCTGGGAAGATATTATCGCCCAAACAAACCCCATTAGTGATAATGACCTACCCGATCAAAATAGCCTAGCTACGTTAATTTATACTTCGGGCAGCACCGGTAAACCTAAAGGCGTTATGCACGATTTTGAAACCTTAATGCACGTTGCCAACAATATGGAGGAGCAATTTGGCTTAGGGCCGAATGAACGCTTACTGTCTTACTTACCTTTAGCTCACTGTTTAGAACGCGTATTAATCGAAACAACGTCGCTGTATTTAGGCTGCCATGTATTTTTTGCTGAAAACCTAGATACATTTGTCAAAGATTTAGGCAGAGCGCGCCCCTCCTTATTTATTTCTGTGCCTCGCCTTTGGATGAAATTCCAGTCGGGCATTAATGAAAAAGTATCGCCTACGATGCAAAAGGTTTTATTCCCCTTACCTATAGTAGGTAAGTTATTACGCAAGCGCATTTTACAGCAACTGGGCCTTGATCAAGTTCGACTGGCGGTAACGGGGTCTGCACCGCTTCCACAGGCAGTTATTGCCTGGTATCAAACCCTTGGTTTGGATTTGCTAGAAGGTTATGGGATGACAGAAAATGCTGCCTATTCCCACCTTAATCCAGCTGCTGACAATCGATTAGGAACGGTAGGTATTCCACTAAAAGAAGTTAAGTGTCGTCTTTCTGACGAAGGTGAAGTGCTATTAAAAGGTCCTGGCACCATGCAAGGGTATTACAAAGAACCCGAGAAAACCGCAGAAATCATAACCGCTGATGGTTATCTTAAAACCGGTGATTTAGGGGAAATTGATAATGACGGGTATTTAAAACTAACAGGGCGCATTAAAGATATTTTTAAAACTTCAAAGGGAAAATACATTGCTCCGGTACCGATTGAATTAAAACTCGGAGAAAGCCTTGCAATAGAAATGGTATGTGTTGGCGGTGGTATTTTGCCACAACCGATCGCTATGGTTATTTTGGATGAAGAGGTTCAAAAATCACTAAATAAAAACGGCGATCGCACAGCACTTCAAGTTGAATTTGAAGCGTTATTAAATAACGTAAATAGCACACTTGAATCTCATGAGAAACTAGGGTTTATCGCTATTATGAAAGAGCCGTGGACCATGCAAAATGGACTACTCACACCCACCATGAAAATCCAGAGACAAAAAGTCGAGGATGCTTATGCGGACGAGTTTGAAAAGTGGCAAAAACAAAATAGCAAAGTTGTATGGGCCTAAACTTAGTAAATAAATATGCCTGCTAAATAATTTAAGGAATAATTTTTTTTATTCCAAAACCATAACGATAACTATTAGTTTTTTATCAATAGTTTATGTTTAAGTGAAACGTATAAGGAAAATGATAATGATTAAACGTACTGTATTCGAATCCGAACAAGACATGTTTCGTGAGAGCTTCCGTAAATTCTTACAAGAAGAAGCGGTGCCTTTTCACGAGCAGTGGGAAAAAGACGGCCAAGTGTCTCGCGAGCTTTGGCTAAAGGCCGGTGAGCATGGTTTTTTATGCCCAACAGTTCCAGAAACCTACGGTGGTGTGGGTGCCGATTTTCGCTACAACGCGGTAATTGACGAAGAAGTCGGCAATTTTGGCTTAAGCGGTATTGGCTTTCCTTTGCACTCGGATATCTCTGTGCCTTATATCATGGCTTACGGCACGGAAGAACAAAAACAACGCTATCTACCGGGCTGTGTGAGCGGCGAAATCATCACCGCCATTGCCATGACCGAACCTGGCACGGGCTCTGATTTGCAAGGGGTAAAAACCAATGCAATTCTTAGTGAAGATGGCAGCCATTATGTATTGAATGGTTCAAAAACTTTTATCACGAATGGCCAAATGGCGGACTTAGTGATTGTGGTTGCTAAAACAGACCCGGAAGGCGGCGCTAAAGGCACCAGTTTATTATTAGTAGAAACTAATAGTGAAGGGTTTGTTAAGGGGCAGAATTTAAATAAAATTGGTATGAAAGCTCAAGATACGTCTGAGTTATTTTTCTCTGATGTAAAAGTGCCAAAAGAAAATCTATTAGGCATGGAGGGCATGGGTTTTATCTACTTGATGAATGAACTAGGCCAAGAGCGTTTATCCGTTGCGTTATCTGCCATCGCAGGTTCTGAATCGATTCTTGAGCAAACGGTTACTTACGTTAAAGACCGCAAAGCCTTTGGTCGCTCAATTTCTTCGTTCCAAAATACTCAGTTTAAATTAGCTGAAATGTCTGCAACACTGACTATGGCTCGCGTATTTGTTGATAAATGCTTAGAACTGCACTTGAAGAAAAAATTGGATTCAGTAACCGCAGCTAAATTGAAGTTGCTCGCCACTGATATTCAGTGTGATGTTGTCGATGAATGTTTACAGCTGCACGGTGGTTATGGCTACATGTGGGAATATCCGGTTGCTCGTGCGTATGCGGATTGCCGTGTGCAGAAGATTTATGCAGGCACCAACGAGATCATGAAGCTGATCATTGGTCGCTCTATGGTTTAAAGCATAATTGCCCTATCAAACAACCCCCTTGAACGCTATGGACATCACACCCATAGTGTTCCTTTTTATTTTTATTTTTATTTTTATTTTTATTTTTATTTTTATTTTTATTTTTATTTTTCAACAATAATAAATACAGGACACTGCCACAATGACATTACCTTTAGCCGGTTTAAAAATTCTAGATTTCACTACCCTTCTACCGGGACCTTACGCGACTCAGATTTTGGCCGACATGGGTGCTGAGGTGCTGCGAGTTGAATCGCCGACTCGCCCAGATTTAGTTAAGTTTATGCCGCCTTTTGTCGGCACTGGCAAAGATAAAGTTTCTGCGGCGCACGCAACTTTAAACCGTAACAAGAAAAGCATTGCCTTGGATTTAAAAAAAGAAGGTGCGGCTGAAATTATTCATAAGCTGGTTGCAGAATACGACATTGTGCTTGAGCAATTTAGGCCGGGGGTGATGCAGCGCTTAGGGCTAGATTTTGCGAGTTTGCAAAAAATTCAACCTAAGTTAATTTATTGCTCAATTACTGGTTATGGTCAAACTGGCCCATTAAAAGATCGTGCAGGCCACGACATTAACTATTTAGCATTATCTGGGCTAGCGAGTTTTTCTGGCCGAGCCAATACCGGCCCCGTACTTTCTGCAACACAAATCGCCGATGTTGCTGGCGGCTCGCACAATGCGGTAATGGCTATCTTAGCAGCGGTAATTCAACGCTCCACCACAGGAGCAGGCCAACATTTAGACATTAGCATGAGTGATGCCGCCATGGCACTTACCACCATGTTTGGCTCCAATGCCATTGCTAGCGGTGAAAACCCCAGCTGTGGCAAAGAAATGCTCAATGGCGGACTATTCTACGACTATTATCAAACATCGGATGATCGTCATATTTCAATAGGTAGTCTAGAACCTAATTTTGCTATGGCACTGCTGGCCGTATTAGATCTTGGCGATTGGAAAAATAAAGTAGCCGATCAAAACTATGAAAACCAACAAGCATTAAAGACCGCCATCAGCGAAAAAGTTAAGACGCAGCCGTTAGCGTATTGGCAGGTAGAGTTTGCCAAAGTCGATGCCTGTGTTGAACCGGTATTAACCATGAATGAAGCGTTTGAGCATCCTCACTTTATTGAGCGCAACATGGTTACCGAAGCGGTTGATGAAGCAGGTACCATCATTAAGCAGATTAATACTTCACTGCCCTTTAAAACTCTATCGAAAACTCAAACACCACATAAAGCAGCGGGCAAACTCGGGGCAAATTCTATAGAGGTTTTACAGCAATTGGGGTACAGCGATGCAGAAATTGATCAGTTAAGGAAAACTCGTTGTATTTGTTAATTTTGTGGGCACAATCTTACTTCCCCTTATAATTCCATTCGTTTAAGCTGGCCTTTTTATTAAGATGCTTAAACATGGAATTAAGTTCTGAAATTTTTGTTTTACTGTTTTTGGTTGCTACCGCCGCAGGATTTATTGATGCTATTGCTGGTGGTGGTGGCTTACTCACAATTCCAGCACTGCTATTTACTGGCATATCCCCGGTACAAGCCATTGCTACCAATAAGTTACAAGCGTGCTTTGGCAGTTTTACCGCGACTCGTTTTTATATTAAACAAAAGTTAGTAAACCCTAAACATCAAATAGGCGGAATTATAGCTGCGTCGATCGGTGCAATTATTGGTGCGATGGCGATTCAATCTTTTAACTCTGAACTTTTAATTGCAATATTACCTTTTGCATTAATGGTTATTGCTGTTTATTTACTACTCACCAAAAGCTTTAATCAGATCACCCATATCAGCAAGCTTAAAAAAAATACTTTTAATGCTACATTTATTACCAGTGTCGGTTTTTATGATGGTTTTTTTGGCCCAGGAACAGGAACGTTTTTTACGTTAAGCTACTGTAAAATGCAGGCGATGAATCTCATCAAGGCAACAGCACACGCCAAGTTAATGAATTTCACCACCAATATTGTTTCATTGCTTATATTTATTCTATCGGATCAAATTATTTGGCAACTGGGTCTTGCTATGGCAGTGGGCCAAATAATAGGGGCTAGATTAGGAGCAGCCACCGCTATTAAGCAAGGGGCGGACTTTATACGTTACATGACGGTTATTGTATGTATTGGCATGAGCATTAGTTTGTTACTAAAATAATGCTCTGCGATGTGGTCATTTAGCTATTCATCATTAATCTGTTTAGCATTAATCTGGTTATCATCAAATACTGTGTTAACTACCTAATAGCATCACGTTGATGAGCACAATGGCCCTCTACGTAAGTTGCTTTAACAGCGCGATCATCGCCCAATATAATCATTGCGAATAATTTTTCTGCCAGTGTTTTACACTTTTTCTGCTTCAGTGACATAATTGACGTGCTATTAAAATCGAGCACGACAAAATCTGCTTCGTTACCTTTTTTAAATGAGCCAATTTTGTCATCTAATTGTAATGTTTTTGCATTGCCCAAAGTCGCTAGATACAAGCTTTTCAGTGGCGATAATTTATTATTATTTAATTGCGTAACTTTATACGCTTCACTTAATGTTTGCAGCATCGAAAAACTGGTACCACCGCCTACATCGGTCGCCACGCTGTATGATACCTGCTGCTGTTCTAATTTTTTAATATCCAGTAAGCCACTGCCTAAAAATAAGTTAGACGTGGGACAAAAAGAAACACTCGATTCCGTTTCACGCAGGCGTTGATGCTCTCTGTTATTTAAATGAATGCCATGAGCAAATACACTACGTTTACCTAATAAATTATATTGGTCATAAACATCTAAATAGTCTTTCGCCTGTGGAAATAATTCTGATACAAACGCCATTTCATCTTTATTTTCTGAGATGTGCGTTTGCATATACACATCTGGATATTCCGACAGTAACTGCTCTGCTTTTTGTAACTGCTGATGAGTTGAAGTAATGGCAAAGCGTGGGGTTACTGCGTAAAGCTGACGGCCATTATTATGCCAAGTTTCGATCAATTGCTTACTATCATCATAACTAGATTCTGGCGTGTCACACAAAAATTCTGGCGCATTGCGATCCATCATCACCTTGCCGCAAATCATACGCGTATTGCGCTTTTCTGAAGCTTCGAAAAACGCTTCAACCGATTGTTTGTGCACTGTGCCAAACACCATGGCGGTAGTGGTGCCACACTTCAATAACTCGTCTAAAAAGAAGTTGGCTATGTTACTGGCATAGGCTTTATCTTCAAATTGGCCCTCTGCAGGAAAGGTATAGTTATTCAGCCAATCCATTAACTGTTCACCGTATGAAGCAATCACTTCCACTTGTGGATAATGAATATGAGTATCGATCAATCCTGGGATAATAAGATGATCTTGGTAGTTAACAATGCTCACATCCGTTGCTAAAGAAGCTAACACCAATGAAGCCTCACCCAATTCTTTTACCTTGCCATGCTCTATCACCAAAGCGCCATCTTGGAAAAATTGATAAGCACTTTCACCGTCTATATCGGGATCAGAAAGAAAGTTAAGAATGGCGGCTCGATAAACAGTCGTGCTCTGAGTATTCATAATAGATTCCAGGTTAATATTGTTTGTATATTTACTTGACCAATTGGTTAGCTTTTTATTTTTACGTCATTTTTAAAAATCCAAGGATAACCCATTTTAAGACCTAGATTGATCTTTAAAGCATATAAAACTGCTTTTAAAGAGTGATTTTGCTAGTTATTAAAAAAAGTTTCACTTTTTGATCGGTTATAAGCTGACCTTATGAACAATATTTTGTGATTGATCTATTTTTGCCGCATTATAATCCACTTTTTGCTCAGAAAATGTTCAACAAAACTGGCCACTTGGTCAGGAATTAATTTATGAATCAAATCGAACTGTACAATATCACCAAACGCTACCCGGGGTGTATTGCCAACCAAGCTGTGGAATTAAAAGTCGGGACTGGTGAAATACATGCCTTGCTTGGCGAAAATGGTGCAGGCAAAAGCACCTTAATGAAAATTATCTACGGTGTGGTTAAACCTGATGAAGGTGTTGTGCGCTGGGAAGATGAAATCATTTCGGTTAAAGGCCCTTCTCATGCGCGCGATCTTGGTATTGGCATGGTATTTCAGCACTTTTCTTTATTCGAAACACTGACTGTTGCAGAAAATATTGCCCTCAGCTTACCTAAAGCTGAATCAGCTTCAATGGATATTTTAAAACAGCGTATTATTGAAGTGTCTGAGCATTACGGGATGAAGCTGGACCCTAATCGCCATGTTCACAGCCTGTCAATTGGTGAGCAACAGCGCGTTGAAATTGTGCGTTGTCTACTTCAAGACGTGAAACTACTGATTTTAGATGAGCCGACTTCTGTTTTAACTCCTCAAGAAGTTGAAACTCTTTTTAAAACCTTACGAATATTGTCCACAGAAGGCTGCAGTATTTTATTCATTTCCCACAAGCTGGATGAAGTTAGAGCTTTGTGCGATCAGGCAACCATTCTTAAAGCAGGTAAAGTCAGCGGTCACTGTATCCCCAAAGACACTACGACGGAAGAGCTGGCTCGGCTTATGGTGGGTGACGATACTCCCCTTACTGAAGACTATAAAAAAGCTGAAGGCGACCATACTTTTTTAACCATTTCTGATTTGAGTTATGAATCTGACGATCCCTTTGCTTGTACTCTGAAAAATATTTCATTAGAAGTAAAGGCCGGAGAGATTTTGGGTATTGCGGGGGTAGCCGGTAATGGTCAAGAAGAGCTGCTAAACCTTATAAGTGGCGAAGATACGAGCAATAAAAAAACAGTGCTTTTTGACGGTAAAGCAGTTGGGCACTTAACTCCCGAAAAACGCAGAATATTAGGCTTAGGTTTTGTTCCAGAGGAGCGTTTAGGTCGTGGGGCTGTTCCTAATATGTCTTTGCAAGAAAATGGCTTACTGACAGGTTATCAGGGCGAATTAACCGCAAATGGTTTAATTAAAACCAATAAAGTAAAAGATTTTGCTCATCGGATTATTGATCGTTTTAATGTCAAGTCATCTGGTATCGATGCACAAGCTAAATCACTATCCGGTGGTAATTTACAAAAGTATATTATTGGTCGTGAAATCCTACAAAATCCAAAGCTCTTAGTATGCTCTCATCCTACTTGGGGAGTTGATATTGGGGCGGCGATTTTGATTCGTCATGAATTAATTAAACTGCGCGATGAGGGCTGCTCTGTGTTAGTAGTCTCTGAAGATATTGATGAACTGTATTCAATAAGTGATCGGATTTGCGCTATCTGCGATGGTGAGATTTCGCCCATAGCACCTACTCACGATGTATCTATTAATCAACTTGGTATGTGGATGGCGGGTGATTTCACATTTATTCAAGACAGTAAAGAAGCGGAATAATCATGTTGAATTTTACTCTCGAGAAAAGACCTTCCGATTCAAAAACCATGTCGTATTTATCGCCTATATTTGCGATTGTCTTAACTCTGGTTAGTGGTGGCTTGTTATTCACGCTGTTAGGTAAAGATCCTTTCCATGCGCTTTACACTTTTTTTATTTTGCCATTAACCGACATATATGGCTGGACCGAGCTGGCTGTAAAAGTTGCACCGTTGACCCTGTGTGCGATGGGTTTAATGCTGTGTTTTAAAGCAAAAATTTGGAACATTGGCGCTGAAGGCCAGTTTATACTTGGTGGCTTAGGCGGCGGCTATATTGCTTTAGAATTAATGAATGCCGAAGGTTTTTGGGTATTGCCCCTAGTATTATTGTTTGGTGCGTTATCTGGATTATTGTGGGCTGCTTTAACCGCTTTATTAAAAACTCGTTTTGGTGCCAATGAAATTTTAACCACTATTATGTTGAACTACATTGCACTTAATTGGTTACTTTACAGCGTGCATGGGCCACTAAAAGACCCTGATGGATTTAATTTTCCTGAATCTGCGCTGTTTTCCGAGTTCGCCACACTGCCAGTTTTATCCGATGATTATCGTTTAAATATCAGCATCTTTTTTGCATTATTTGCCGTTGCTGCTATCTGGGCATTAATGTCTAAAACTTTATTGGGTTTTCAAATTTCAGTACTGGGCGAAGATAAAGCTGCTGCTCGCTTTGCAGGCTTTAAAGCCGAACGTTTAACTTGGTTTGCATTATTAACCTGCGGTGCATTGGCTGGGCTTGCTGGGGTTAGTGAAGTCACGGGTTCGATCGGCCAACTAAATCCGTATATTTCACCCGGCTATGGTTACGCTGCCATCATTGTTGTCTTTTTAGGACGCATGCACCCTGTTGGTATTTTATTTGCCAGTATGCTGTTGGCATTAACTTATTTGGGCGGCGAGATGGCACAAATGGATCTAGCATTACCTAAATCACTCACCGGTTTATTTCAGGGTATGCTGTTATTTTATTTATTAGCGTGTGATTTATTAATTAGCTATCGCATTGTGCGTAAACCTTCTGCTCGACTAACAAGCAGTTCTTCTTCCAACTCTGCACAGGCTTAGGGCTAAAACAATGGATTTTGAATTATTAACGAATATTTTATTTGCCACTCTACGCACTGGAACACCGCTAATTTTAATCGCCTTGGGTGAAATGGTGTGTGAAAAGTCAGGTGTGTTAAATCTTGGCCAAGAAGGCATGGTGCTCATGGGTGCCGCTTTAGGCTTTATCGCTGCGGTTGTTACGGGTCATGCTGGCTTAGGTATTATCGCAGCGATTTTGGCTGGTATGATGATGTCTGTTTTATTTGCTTTTTTAGCCGTTACCTTAGTGTCGAATCAAGTGGCAACTGGCTTGGCATTAACGATTTTTGGTACTGGGTTAAGCGGCTTTTTAGGTGCGGGCTACGTCGGCATGGCTATTGAAGGTATCGCGCCTTTTCCTATACCATTTTTAAGCGACATCCCTGTTATTGGTAAGGTGTTATTTTCACATGATCCATTGGTATATTTCTCTTGGCTCATGTTTGGATTAATTTTTTGGTGTTTCCGCAGCACTCGCTTAGGGTTAACCATTCGCGCCGTAGGTGAGAACCCAGAAGCGGCTAACGCTATTGGTATTCCGGTAATGAAAGTTCGCTATGGTGCTATTTTATTTGGTGGCGCAATGGCCGGTTTAGCGGGTGCTTATTTATCACTGGTATATACCCCTATGTGGAGTGAAGGTATGGCCGCAGGCCGTGGCTGGATCGCCCTAGCTCTGGTAGTTTTTGCAAGCTGGAAGGCCGAACGTATTTTACTGGGCGCTTATTTATTTGGTGCTGCCAGTATTATGCATTTAGTGTTACAAGGTTTAGGGTTTGAAGCATCACCTAACCTTCTTGCTATGCTTCCTTACGGAGCAACTATTATCGTTTTAGTGGTAATCGCCAGCGATGCCGCTAAAGCAAAACTGAACACTCCCCTTGCACTGGGTCAGCCTTATCGCCCTCAAGTGTAGTTTTTAACCAAAGTAGATAAGAAGGAAACACAAGTATGAAGGCTAATATAATGCGTTCAAATAAACTGGCTAATCTAGCCCTTACCGCGGCCTTAGCAGTGGGTATTAATACTGCAAGTGCCGATGACCCTCTAAAGGTTGGTTTTGTTTATGTGGGCCCTACAGGCGATGCTGGCTGGTCTTATGGTCACGACCAAGGCCGTAAGTATATTGTAGAAAAATTCGGCGATAAGATTGAAACCAATTATGTGGAAAGTGTTGCTGAAGGTGCAGACTCTGAGCGCGTTATTCGTCAGTTAGCAGCAAAAGGGCACGACCTTATTTTTACAACTTCGTTTGGTTACATGAACCCTACTTTGAAAGTAGCAAAACGTTTTAAAAAGGTTAAATTTGAACACGCCACAGGCTACAAGCGCGGTAAAAATACCGGTACTTATTTTGCTCGTGCGTATCAAGGTCGTTACTTAACCGGTTTAATTGCCGGTAAAATGACCAAGTCTAACGTCATTGGTTACGTTGCTTCTTTCCCAATTCCAGAAGTTATCCGCGGTATTAATGCCTTTACCAAAGGCGCACAGGAAGTTAATCCCGACGTAACAGTAAAAGTTGTTTGGGCATCTACTTGGTACGACCCAGCAAAAGAGCGTGAAGCGGCTGAAACCTTAATGCTACAAGGTGCCGACATATTAACTCAGCACACCGATTCGGCAGCCGTTATTCAAGCGGCTGAATCTAAAGGCAACTACGCCATTGGTTATCATACCGACATGAGCGCATACGGTGCTAAAGCACACTTAACCTCAACGGTTCATACTTGGGGCCCACTGTATGCTCAAAAAGTACAAGCCGTTATGGATGGTACTTGGAAATCAGAAGACTTATGGCCAGGCATTGCTGAAGGCGTTACAGATTTAGCACCTCTAAATGACGCCATTCCTGCGGACGTTAAAGCTTTAATTGCGAAAAAGAAACAAGCAATCAAAGAGGGCGCCTTACGTGTGTTTGATGGTCCTGTTTTTGACCAAGCTGGTAAAGAAGTATTAAGCGCAGGTGAAACAATGGATGATGCCGCTTTAAAATCTTTTAACTGGTATGTTAAAGGTGTTGAAGGAAAATTACCTAAATCTTAGTAGTAAATAACTAGAATTTTACGTGGTTTTTAATAGCCCTATTCAGTGTTAACCTTACTGAATAGGGCTATTTTTTTATCACTTCTTTTGTTATTGACTCGTTAAACATTTAATTTTCAGTAAGGTTATCCACTCTGCTATAATAAATTATGGATTAATATCTCCTTACATGGTTATCAACGAGGCTTCTGGTGAGCGTAACTAAAAAGTACAAACCGGGTAAAATCCGTGAGCAAAATAGTCAAAAGATATTGCATGCTGCGGAAGTTGAATTTGTAAAACACGGATATAAGGGTACGAGTATGCAGTCTATCTCAGATGCTGCTGGCTTACCTAAAGCAAACCTACACTATTATTTTACCAATAAATCTAAACTATATAACGCTGTGTTAGCAGATATCGTTCAACGCTGGAATGAAGTTTTAGCGGATATTAGTGTAAACGATGATCCAGCAGAGACACTTGAATTTTATATTCGTACCAAGGTTGATCTGGCTATACGCTACCCCAATGCATCTAAAATTTTTGCTACTGAAGTTATTCAAGGCGCACCCAATGTTAAAGACTATTTAAGAACAGAATTACGTACTTGGCTGAAAGCAAAAACTAAAATTATTGAAACTTGGATCGAGCAAGGAAAAATGTCGAGGGTAGAACCAGAGCATTTATTCTTTATGATTTGGTCAACGACTCAGCATTATGCTGACTTTGAATCCCAGATATTAACCATTACCAACAAGCTTGAATACGAGGCAGAAGACGTTGAACGAATTAGTCGTTTTTTGTGTCACATGATTTTAACGGGGTGTGGGTTAACCCCATCAAACCCGTTGTAATTTGTAAAATTTTGTTGCACAGAGAAATTTTACAATCATTAAATCTGACTAATGTGTTAATATTTGATCATAAAGTTGATATATATCAATATTTAGTTGCACCCTAGATAGCTCAGATTTAAAGAGCTTGGCAACCGATAAAGCAATGCAGGAAGCATTGCTTTATCGAAATTTCTATTTTTAACGTCATTTAGACTTTACTTCATCGGCTAGTTCTTCATTTAACTCGCGAAACACAAATACTCGCGCCACCATAAAGTTAAAGCCCATCCCCATTAGCACCCCAATAATCAATGCCATAAACGGATTATCAATAAAGTACGGCACATAATCTGTTAATAACATGTAACTACCAAAGTTAATGGCAAAACCACCCAGCGAAGTGAGCACGAAGGAAATCCACTGCGTCAGTTTCTTCGTTTTCTTACGGTCCGTGAAAGTAACCGTTCTATTCCAGAACCAGTTCCATGTTACCGCTGGCCAAAAAGAAATTGCACGCGCTAAAGTATGGTTCAATCCAAAGAACAGCTGCAGCCCAAAATAAATAAGGCTATCGACGATAAAACCCGTCCCTCCCACCAAACCAAATTGTAAAAATTCTGAGGCGGTTGGGAACTTAAATTTATACAAACGACGCAGATGTTTTAAATACAACAACTGTTCTTTGAAATCGAGTTTACTTTCACCAAATTCTCGATCTTTAAAATGAATAGGTTGCTCAGTAGGATTTTCGAATTCACCCTTAACCATGATCTCTAAACCGATCTTATAGCCAGTAGGGGCCAAGTCTTTTGTGCTGCCTAGGCGTTCTCTTTCAAAAGAAAAGAAACCCGACATAGGGTCTTTAACGTGACACAAGGGCAATGCTAACCATGTGGCAATCTTAGAATTTAATAATCTAAAAAATCCCCAGTCTTCATCAAATGACCCACCTTCAACATAGCGTGAGCCAACAACGAAATCAGCTTGCTGTGTTTTTAAACGTTCAATCATATGGGGAATTGCAGTCGCTGGGTGTGATAGGTCACAATCCATAACAACGATGTACTTGCCAACAGCTTCATCAATACCACGAATTACCGCCGTTGATAAGCCACGTTCTTCTGTACGAACAATAATACGCGCAGGGATCTCATGTGAAAGCTTCGCTACCGCGTCAAATGAGCCATCTTGGGAATCATCATCAACGTAGATGATTTCAAAGGATTCACCAACTAAAGCTGCATTAATTTCTGCAGCAATCAGTGGAATATTCTCTACTTCTTGGTAAGTAGGAATAACAACTGAAATATTTATATCCGACATATTTTTGTAAACCACTTTTTAAAAATCTGCTTTAACACCTTACTATTAAACTTAATTAGCAAGCAGTGCATATTGACTATTAACTACTTCTTTATTTCATCAGTGTTACTGGTCGCAACAAGATAATAATGGCAACGATACAGCTTGAAATAATTAACATAAGAAACATCTATTTTAACTGCTAACTCATCGATTAATTCACATTGTTTGAATTGTTTGAGTAACTTATTTTTAAATCCTTTACGATCAGCATGCAGCAATAACAAACCAGAATCACCCACTTCTGCAGGGCCAAACCATAAATCAAACTGATCAAACCGCGAGTCGAGTACTTTAACAGGCATTGGGCGTGCATACCATGCAACCCTAGAAGCATGAGACCAATTAGGGATAAAAACTAAGTCACCACTAACCGCATTGTTAGTAATAAGCGTCGCAGCCTCCTTCCAGCCCATTAAATCGGCCAGTGGATGTCGATAATCATCAAAGGCTATTTTTGGATAAGAGACAAGCACCTGAATAACCAATGACAGCAAAATACTAATAGAGGCTAATACTATAAATACACGCTTTAAAAACGCTTGCTTTAATGACGAGATTATAACCATAGCAATAAGAGGCATCATGAAAATAACACCAAGCTCAGTCCAGTGAGGTAAAGAACGTCCTTTAGCCGACAAGATAGAAAATAATAGTAAAATAGGCAGAGCAAAGATCAACCAAATTCTAGCCTGTTTATTGTTACGCAACTTAAATATCGCGATAAGACCTGCAAAATAAATTAAGGGGCCAAAAGCAGCCAATTGCGTTACTTGCATTCTTAAAGCATCAAGAATACTGAGTTCAGACTTACCAGCACTGTGATTTAACTGATATAAAAATGAAATCCAATCATTTTGCATATTCCAATAAAGCACAGGAAAGATAGATACAGCAGCCACTGTGCCAGCAATATACAAACCTAGTTGCGAAAACAACCTTGCTTTAAATTGTAAATACAAAACAACAAAAGTAGAAAAAGCAAGCGTAACCCCGGTGTATTTACTAAGACCCGCAGCCCCTAAGATCAAGCCAAGTAAAACCCAGTCCGTTAATACTTTGCCTTTATTATGATCAATTCTTTTTAAAACCCACACATTAAGCAAGCCAGCCAAAACTAAAGGCGTCTCGGGAATCATACCAAAGGGCAATATCTGCAAAATAGGCGCTGATATGAATAATAAAAGTGTTAGATACGCGGCTTTGTCACCAAAATCTTCTCTTGCCAATTTGAACAGTAGAATAAGAGAAAGAGCACTAAAAATGATCGGTAAAATACGAAGTGAAAATTCAGAAGCCGAAAACAGCAAAGGAATAGATTGTAACCAACCAACCATGGGGGGATGGTCAAAGTACGATAAGTCTAAAAAGCTTGCGTACAGAGCATAGTGAGCCTCATCCGCCGAAAAAGGTAACGACCAAGCATGATACAACGCCAACAGGGAATACAGGCCTAAACAGCCCAAAGTGATCTTTCTTAACGACATAGTAATACGCAGGCTAGGTAAGTGAATAATGTGGCACTATTGTAAGCCAATGTGGCTTGTATCGTCATGTTAATGACAAAAGATTTAATGATTCTTTTTCTGCAGACGAAAAAAAACCCCAGTAAGTTTCCTTACTGGGGTTTTTAGAATAAGAGCTTGACGATGACCTACTCTCACATGGGGAGACCCCACACTACCATCGGCGCGACTGCGTTTCACTTCTGAGTTCGGGATGGGTTCAGGTGGTTCCACAGTGCTATTGTCGTCAAGCAAACCTTGATGCGTTGTGTTTGTCTTAATGTCTACGACCAGCTCTTTTGAGGTGGGAGACTGCAGCACTCAGCAAATAGGGTCGGACACATGATTGGTTTTATCTTAGTTCTAATTCTCTTATTAAGTCTTGCAAATCAGTTTGATCTACAACACCAACCGTTTGTCTTTCGACGCGCAGTTTTGGTGTTATATGGTCAAGCCTCACGGGCAATTAGT
>CAJXUK010000026.1 GCA_913061435.1 uncultured Thalassolituus sp.
TTAGCATTGTCATCAGCATACGCTTCGATCTTAGCTAACGCGGCGTTCTTAGCAACAATGCCATCAACAATCGCTTGGATCTCAGCAGTATCATCAACATCACTTCCCGCAAGGCCAGCAATCACTGAGTTAATTTCATTGATATTTACGCCATTAACGCCAACAATATTTAACTGACTAAAATCACTTAAGGCAGGGGCTGTAGTACCACCATTATTATCAGCATAGTTCTTTATCGTTGTTATTGATGTACAAGCTGCTGAACCAGAATTTGGAGCACAAGGGTCATTTTCTTCACCCACTACTTCATTTTCATTAGTTACGCCATCGCCGTCTGCATCACAAGAGTCTTCATTAGGAGTTGGCAAGCATTGATTGTTTTCTGCACCGGGTGCTTCGTCACTATTTTTTGTGCCGTCATTATCAAAATCATCATCAAGAAGGTAGGGCTGATTTAAAGTACCACCGATCCCTGTGACAGAGCCATTTGTGATTTCGCGCCCAATAACACTCACCGTTGAACCGTCTACGGCAGTACTGTTAATAGTGAATGCTGGTTTTAATAATATTCCTACCTCGTAATTATCAAGTAAACCATTAAATGCCGTGGCGTTTCTTGTTAAAGTCACAACATACTGGCTTGTACTGCCTGAAACTGGGCTAACTGAATCCAGATCGAATAAACCGTTACTATCTCCACTCTTAATAAAATCAGCAAGATCAACATCCGTGGTATCTTTACTAAAGGTAAATAAATACTCTAATTGATTGATGTTTCCATCAATCACTTCTGATCCAGCTGTGTTGCGTTCAACAGATACAAGAAAAGGATCTGGTGCAATAGCTAATGTGAAATACTGAGTGTCGGTAAACGTTATTTCAGTAAAATAATAATCTTCACTGGCATTGTAGGTAAGCTCAATGATTTCATAATTTGTTGTATCTAAATCACTGGCGTTGCTGCTAAACTCATTTGAAGAAACTTACAATAGCTTCTCACCTGGCTTAACTGCTCCATTACCGCCATCAAGTGATTGATCAAAATATACAGCACCGGGAATAGCAATAAATACTGAACTAGCCGTACCTGTTTGTTGTGTTTTCCAAATACGATTGATGCGTTTATTGTCGCCAGATGATAATAACGAAATACCAAAACCGGTATCGCCACTATTTCGCCCCCAAACCAATCCTGATTTATCCGCCATCGCCAGCGTTCTACCGGCATCGTTGTTTAGCGTATTAAACGTATTCTCCATCGACATACTGATACTAAAAGCTTGATCTGCTAACGTATTGGTATAGCTACGGGATATTTTTTGCTGTAATTCTGATCCAGTATCAGTTGCGATAGCGGCGACGTCATTGTGATAAGCTGTATTCTCAGAATAATCCCAAAGCATCGTATCATCGGATAATACTAGGTCTTGCTGGTATAATGTAATGCCGTATTTGATACCTAAATAACTATTAACTTTTGCAATATTGGCCGGACTGAGCTTTTCATCAAAAGCAATTATTTCAGCAATGCCGCCCTTGTAGAATCTTTCTGTGCTAAATTCAGTACCACCAATATCGTAACCCGTTGTGTAAGGGGCTCCTGGGTCAGTTGGAACATTGAGATTTGAATCTTTTAACTCACCGTTTCTATAAATAAAACTCTGATCATTAGTATCGTCTAGCCCAAGCCACATTGCAGAACGATTACTACGCTCGGTAACATCATCAAATACAAACTCATCAGCAGTAGAATTAGAATGCGGTGGAATAAAAAACACATCACCGTCATTTGAATTAGAACGACCAGCAATCAGCAAAAAACCTTTATCTTCATCGGTGGCATCATGATCATCTTTAGAAATAATAAAGGGTTTGAATTGAGATCCACCACTTCCCTGCTGGCCGTTGAATGCTACAGCAAAAATAGATGCACCATCATCTAATTGTAAATTTGGCACATCAAGCAAATCATTGCTGCCATCAAAAACAACAGAAGGGTTAAAGTTAAGGGTTTCACCGTCAACACTTAAATCATCACTTAATACGGGGCGTTTATTTGACGTAACTTGAGAGGCATCATTGCTAAGTGTTGATTGGTCAGACCATTCATCGACTCCTCCATTACTGACAGTAACACCGCTATCTGCCCGCACCCATAACTCTAAAGAGTCTGTTACACCACCAGGAGATGCTGAAAATGACGAAACTGAAATCGAAGCCATGCAGACGCAAGCTAGCAATTTAAGCGATATATCGTAACAAAGTGTGTTTGTTTTCATAATTTACAGTCCAAGTGGTGACTTATCATATGTAGCTTTAATAATGATAGGATAGTTTTTCAGCGAAAGCAGCTTTGGTTTTTAGCTGATTTTTGCACTAGTTTATTGATTGCACCAAGATATCAGTGTTATTTGAAATAAGGATGATTCTTTTACATTTGCCGTGTTTATTTTACAGAATGTACGCACAATAATTTGGAGTGATTATAACGTTATTTATCATAAGAAGATTGTTGTTTTATATGCCATTGATGACACTTACCGCTATTAATAATTTTAATTAAAAGTATTATTATTAATAGATATAAAATTACTTATAAAATATCTATTAATTTGTATTCAATATGCCAGCCTAATTGCCCCGACTTTACCACATGGTTGTCGCATACGAATAAACCAGGAACCGCTACAATGGTGTCTTCTTTATTGACGATAATCGGCCATTTTTCTCTTGCCCAAGCAGGTACGTGATAATCTTGCCACCACTTTTTCATTTTTCTTGTTGATCGACCTACGGGTTTAGCAATATCTCCTGCCTGCCAGTTTCTTATGGTGTAAGCTCCAGGCTTTAATGAAAAGTCATGCTGTGTTTTATTGGACACTATCTGCCCCATTTGCCAAGCTAGTGTTTCTCCTTGCCAATTAATAATATTTTTTTTATTTTTTTGGAATTTATTATTTTTTATAAGATATAAAAAATTTTTATATCGACACAATGCCCAATTATCCCAAGTAAAAATCGGTGTAGATGACAAGCCTGATAAAACCAGTTCATTATAAATTATTGGCATATGCGTAGCTGATGGCAAGATATCAATATACTGCGCAAGCCATGCCCGTATATAACTAAAGCATCTTGCTTGATCTAAAGACTCTATTAATGAAATATTAAAATGAGGGATCTGTTGTAATGCCGGGTGTATTAATTTTTTTTCTTGCAGCTTAGAATCGTAATCAATTTTTTCAATAATTAAATCTTGCAATAATTTTTGTTCATCACGAAGTGTATTAATACTGCGCGCTAGTGTTTGTTTTTTATTAGGGTAGCGCTGCCAGATTTTTGGTAATAATTCATTACGCCACCAGTTTCGATCGTAACTGTCATCTAGATTTGATTCGTCATCAACCCAAATCAAGTTATGCTGTTTTGCGTATTCGATTATTTGATTTTTTTCTATATTCAATAATGGCCGAAGTATTTGGCAATCATTATTGCGCGACAATGGCCGTCTAAAAGGAATGCCCGCCAAGCCAGTTAAACCACTGCCCCGCAAGGCTCGCATGAAAAAAGTTTCAAGCTGATCATCAAGGTGGTGGCCTTGTAATAAAAAATCATTTTTTGTGCAATGCTGCTCAAACATTTGATAGCGCGCAATACGTGCAGCCTGCTCTATACCATTACTTTTAGAAGTTAAATCTACACGCTCTACAACGCACTCAATATCTATAGCAAATTGCAACGATACCTGCTCGCACAGTTGTTTCGCTTGCTCTGCCCATGCATCGGCATTAGTCGATAAACCATGATGAACATGCAGCGCTTTAACCGCGAACTTATCCATAACTGCTGTTGCAGATAGCCAACTTGCTAAACTGTGCAGCAATACTGTTGAATCCACCCCAGCGCTCAACCCTACCCAAAGTGTTTTTGGTGGGTTCTCATATGTTGTCGCATCACTATTTGATTGCAAAAAAGCAAAACATCGGTCAAAGCAAGATAAAAAAACACACTGCTCCACAGACATTTAAGCATAGTCCATGGCAACAGCATTTTCTCCAAATGCGTATTTTAAAACCAATATTTGTTCATCGGTTGGTCGTATACGCCAGTTATCTCCTAACTGAATATCCGCTTGAGCAGTTTCATTTTCATAATGCAAAATAATCGGGCAACCGTGCTCACCTTGTTGCGTATTGACCGGCTGCAACATATTTTTTAAATTATTTATGAATTTATTATCGAGCTGATCTCGCTTTATATTAACCCGTAATGACTGGGCATAATTTAAACGTGCTTGGCTTATTTCCATGGCATTGATGGCGTTGGCTTTAAGCCCACCAGAATAATCGTCGTGGCGCACATTGGCTTCAATAATAATTACTTTATCTTTATCAATCACTTCACGCACTTTTTCAAATGCTTCAGAAAATAATGAAACTTCCACTCGCCCGGTGCGATCATCCAGGGTAATAAAGCACATATTTTCGCCGCGCTTATTTTTCATTATGCGAAGGTTAACAATTAAACCGGCCAGTTTTTGTACTTTTTTATCATCCCGTAGATTCGACAATTTGGTTGGTGCTAATAAACGAACTTCATCTTCGTATTCGTCAAACGGGTGGCCTGTCACAAACAGACCTAGGGTATCTTTTTCGCCTTGTAAGCGTTCTTTTAGTGTCCAGCCACGCAAGTGACGATGTTTTTCATAGACATCAAATTGCAAATCTTCAGCGGCTTCGGCTTCAACATCACCAAACAAGTCGAATACACCAGAGGCTTCATTGGCAGCACTTTGTTGTGCCGCTTTAACTGCATCTTCAATACTGGCCATAATCACTGCACGATCTTCACCAAAGCAATCAAAGCCACCACTACGCACCAATGCTTCTAATACGCGCTTATTGGTTTTTTTGGGATCGCAACGCTTACAAAAATCAAATAAATCTTTAAATGGCCCACCTTGGCTGCGTGCTTCAACAATCGCTGCCACCGGACCTTCACCAGCTCCTTTTACTGCGCCTAAGCCATACACAATGGCACCATCGTCATTAACAATGAAACCAAACTCCGATTCATTTACGTTCGGTAATACTAAATCGAGTTTCATCTCGCGGCATTCTTCGACAAAGCCGACGACCTTGTCTGTATTTTGCATATCCGAGGTTAACACCGCGGCCATAAAGGGCGCAGGGTAATGGCACTTCAACCAAAGCGTTTGATAAGAAACAACCGCGTAAGCCGCCGAGTGAGATTTGTTGAAGCCGTAACCGGCAAATTTCTCTACCAGATCGAAAATTTTCATCGCCAAATCGGGATCAACCCCAACCGAAATCGCACCTTCGCGGAAGGTACCCCGCTGTTTTTCCATTTCTTCGGGTTTTTTCTTACCCATGGCCCGACGCAACATATCAGCGCCACCCAGGGTATAACCAGCCAAAACCTGAGCGATCTGCATGACCTGCTCTTGATAAACAATTACCCCGTAGGTCGGCTCAAGAATGCCTTTTAAACTGTCGTGCTGAAAATCTGGATGCGGGTAAGCTACCTGCGCACGGCCATGCTTACGGTTAATAAAGTCATCAACCATGCCAGACTCTAGTGGCCCAGGGCGGAACAAGGCCACCAGCGCAATCATGTCTTCTAAATTATCAGGCTGCAGACGGCGCACTAAGTCTTTCATGCCGCGCGATTCTAGCTGGAAAACCGCGGTGGTTTGTGCGGTTTTTAAGTATTCAATAGACGCTTTATCGTCTAGGTCAATTTCTTCAATGCGAATGTGCGGCTCACCGGCTTTATCTTTAAAGCGGTTGATCGTTTTTAACGCCCAATCAATAATGGTTAAGGTACGCAACCCCAAGAAGTCGAACTTAACCAAGCCCGCTTCTTCGACATCGTTTTTATCAAACTGGGTGACCAAACCTGTGTAATCTTCATCACAGGCTGTAGGTGAAAAATCGGTGAGTTTGGTAGGTGCGATTACCACACCACCGGCGTGCTTACCGGTTTGGCGAGCAATACCTTCTAGGCGCGTTGCCATTTCCCAAATTTCTTGTGCTTCTTCGTCTTCGTCGATGAATTCTTTTAGTGCAGGCTCGACTTCTAGGGCTTTTGCCAAACTCATTCCAGGGTCGCCAGGAATTAGCTTAGAAATCTTATCGGCTAAACCAAATGATTTGCTTTGCGCACGAGCAACATCACGCACGACAGCCCTTGCCGCCATAGTGCCGAAGGTAACAATTTGCGATACTGCCTCACGGCCGTAGTGATCGGCTACATAATTAATCACTTCACCACGACGATCCATACAGAAATCGATATCGAAATCCGGCATGGAAACACGTTCTGGGTTCAAAAAACGTTCGAATAATAGATCGTATAGCAGTGGATCAATGTCGGTGATTTTTTGTGCATAAGCCACCAGCGAGCCTGCACCGGACCCACGCCCAGGGCCTACTGGAATACCGTTGTCTTTTGACCATTGAATAAAGTCCATCACGATCAAGAAATAACCGGGAAATCCCATATCGATAATAATATCAAGCTCAAACTTTAAGCGATCGTAATATTCTTTTTTGCGCTCTTCGTAATCGGGTTGGTCGGGCTTAAGTATGGTTTCAAGGCGCTCATCTATACCTTCGTAAGAAATTTTACGAAAGTATTCAGCTTCGGTTAAGCCATCTGGAATCGGAAAATCGGGAAGATAGTAAGTACCCAGTTCTACTTCGACACTGCATCGTTTGGCAATTTCTAAGGTGTTTTCAATGGCCGAAGGAATGTCTTGAAATAATTCGATCATTTCATCGGCACTGCGGAAGTATTGCTGATCGCTGTAGCGTTTTAAGCGGCGCTTATCGGCCAAGGCATAACTTTCACCGATACATACACGAGTTTCGTGAGCTTCAAAATCATCTTGGGCAATAAATCGAACATCATTGGTGGCGACTACAGGAATCGTTAAACGACTGGCCAACCCCATAGTGGCTTTAATCACAATTTCTTCGTTTTCACGGCCAGTACGCTGTAATTCTAAATAAAAGCGATCGCCAAAGTGATCAACATAATGCGTCAGTAAATTCTCGGCAATGTCTAAATTGCCTTTAATGATCTGCTGACCAACATCACCATCACGAAAGCCTGATAAGGCTATAATTCCTGTGGATTTTTCAAATAACCATTCTTTACGTACTATCGCTTTATCGTGATATTGATTTGCACTATAAGCTTGGGAAATCAACTCAGAAATATGACGATAGCCCACTTTATTTTGCGCTAATAAGGTTAAGCGAAATGGCTTATCCCGCTCATCTTGGTTTTCTAACCAAATATCTGCACCCATTATGGGCTTAATACCCGCCCCTAAGGCCGCCTTATAGAATTTAATTAAACCATACATATTACTCTGATCAGTAAGAGCAATCGCTGGCATACTATCTTTAGAGGCTGTTTTAACCAGATCTTTTATGCGCACAATGCCATCGATCAACGAAAACTCTGAATGCACCCTTAAATGGACAAAACTCGCAGGAGCAGGCAATTTTTCAACCGTTTCTTCAGTATCGATAGGCGTAGACATAAATCAAAATCAGCTTGGCAGTGAAATAGCTCAAGATTGTACCCTACCCTGCACCTACTTATCATCTAAACCACAATAAAACTTACTGTAAAACTTGCCCTATACCATGAAGCAAAATTGGCAATAGGATTAACCCTTAAATAGCTGGTCTTCCAGAGACTGCCCTTGAGTTATTTGTCGGTATTCTAAATTTTCTGCTGCCAGTAATTTGAGCACTTGTTGATCTAAAGTTGGGTTTATCAAGCGGCTGTATTGAATTACGAACTCATGGTTTGTATTCACCTTAATTTGAGACACACTAGAGAGGTTTTTTATCTTAGTAGCTAAAGCTGCATTACTCGAAAACTCACTAGAAAACTCACTAGAAAACCCACTCGATAAGCCTGAAGCAATCGGTTCTTGCTTTAAAATAAGAGTTAAATAATCCACCTGAGGTTCGCTAACATAAGCCTGAACACTCCCCATATCTTGGGATTCACCGATACTTTGCAATGATTTCAACTCTCCACGCTCAAGGTACATTACCAAAGAGCACATTTTTTCTAGCTCGGCTAAGTTATGCGAACTAACAATAAACGTAGTTTCATTGCTTAAAGCACTGATTTGCTGACGAACATTACGCGCATTTTCGGGGTCTAAGCCAGCTGTGGGCTCATCAAGCAAAATCAATTTAGGTGTTCCCATTAGCGCTTGTGCAATAGCAACCCGCTTTTTCATGCCATGACTTAATGCACCCACCTTGTCATTTTTAATATGTAACAATTGCATTAAGTCCAAGCAGCGCTCGGCTTCTTTTATTGCTTTTAAACGTTTAAAACCTTGCAGCTGAGCCAAAAAAGTCAACTGCTTTACAATCGTTACACTTGGATCAAATAAAGCATCTTGGGGTAAAGCGCCAATACAGCCAATGAGCTTTTCACTACCAACTGTGTGCCCTAGCACTCTTACCTGTCCAGAGCTGGGCTTGATATAACCCGACAAAATCGATAACAAGGTGCTTTTGCCTGCGCCATTTGCCCCTACTAAAGCGATAGGGGAACCCGCTTGTATTTCAAAAGAAACCTTGTTTAAAGCGAACTGGTTACCATAATTTTTTGATAAATCACGACACTCGATTAAGGCACTCATATGTCTTGCCTCTTAAAAATTGCATAGCCAATGAGTAGAAAAGTCATCGTCTGTAATGTTGGTTGAGTTAACGCCCCCCATGCAATCGTTGGATGTGATTGTGCCATTGAATAAATCTGGCCTCCCGGTATCCCGTATTTAAAAACAGCAAGAATCTGTAAATAACTGGCAAAGTAATTAATTAACAACCCACCTAATGCCAGAATAATAAAAGCGATTAAAGAAGCCATTCGAACTGAATCCACGGTAATCGACAGCAAACTCATGAGTGCAACAAAAGGCGCAGTTACTAATAAAATATGACAAAAAATCAGGGGCACAAGACCGAGCCCTTTTAATATATGCTGCGGATTATTAAATACTAATAAGCTATAAGTAATGGCTAAGGTGACACAAATAAGTATCGACTGGATTATCATCTGCCCCACAAAGCGGCCAAAAAATAACTGCCCACGAGTACAGCGTAAGGTTAAAAATCGCAAACCACCACGCTGGCGATCAGAGATCATTTGATCAGCCGCACTGACTAAGCAAAAAGTGGGAAATAGATACAGAGCAACCACCCAATAAATAGCAAATTCAGATAATAACCAATCTTGAAGTGCCTCTAATCCTAAAAAATGCAACACGACCATAAATAAAGAAGCGCTGTCTGGGCTTGTCATCGCCGCTGCAGAAATTCGAATAGGATACACAAGCAGCAACCCCCAAATGATAATGAAGACTCCGCTAACAAAAAGACCTCGGGGGCTAGCAAAAGACTTTAATAACTCTTGTTGGGCAATCAGCCAAATAGAATTAACCCCCTGTTTTTTATTGCCGTTTATACTTTTTTGGTTATTGAGCTGCATAAGAATGCCAATGTATTTAAATGGTGACACTTTATAGACTGCTAGCAGACCATAAAAGTTTAGGTTTTAAGTGCTTAAATTATTTCTTAACTGCATTAAAGGCTAGCATCTTCGCCATAGCGCAATAAAAAAGGTTGGAGATAGGTTTTTACCTCACGGGTATGACTTTTATTGTCGTCAAATTTATACACCGTGTGAGTTTTCATGCTTTTCTGCATATCATCCGCAACGCTGTTTTGACTGTGGTTTAGCGATAAAATAGCGACTTTAGCCGCGTGTTTTAACGATTCTGCAATATACGTTATTTCAGCAACCAGCAACCCCGATATGCGTGCAGTTTTGACAAACGTGTCAATCGCAGCCGCAGGAATTAATACAAACGCTCTGCCATCCATAGCCAAGAGATTAGACATAGACTCACACAACTGCCTATAAGATAACGTATCAGTATGACGGGCAATACTTCTTAATGCTTCTTTTTTATGAGTCCGGCTATGATCGACAAAAAAAGGAGGGTTACAAATAATAAGGTCATACGTTTGAGCTTTAGCTGCTTCTTTTATATCGGTTGAGCAACGCAATGCTGCTTGCTGGCGAGCAAAACTTTGAACATCTTGCTGTATAAGCTGCAATGCATGAGACCACTTACTTGCGCTAAAATTTTTGGTTGCTTCAGTTGCCGCCTCTGGGGTTAATTCAATCGCTGTTAAGGCTATTTTTGTCTTTAATGCATCCGCTTTTTGCGCTTGCATCAATGCCAATAACCCAGTGCCAGTACCAATATCCAGAACGCGCTGCGCTCCGGTTAGCGGTATCATTGCACCAAACAATAAGCTGTCTGAACACACCTTCATTCCTGACAAATTTTGCTCTATAGAAAACTGTTGTAAACGGAAGGTTGACATAAGTTAGCACCCTATTTTAAAGCACTAGTTTACCGCGTTATTTCAGCGCAAACTTTAACGCATGAAACACCCAATGCTGTTCTAGTGTTCCACTTAACAGCTGCGACTGTGGCCCAATCGCATATAAGGCAACGTCTTCACCCCCATGAGTTTCGTAGTCCATTGGCACTAAAGCAATCTGTTGATAATCGATAGCATGAACATCTTCGTGATGACCATCTTCGTCAAGACCATCAGCTCTCATGCTAATTGCACCTGGCCCATCTCGATACGATAACGATGTATAAGGTTTACCGTGATTATCCACACTCGTTTTATCTTTAGGTCTACCATAACGGTCATTAGCCACCACATTTCCCAAAATAGGATTACCCCGTGTGGTGTATCCACCCAATGTTAAGGTGTGACTATGATCTGCAGTAACTACTATTAAGGTTTCATTTAAATCGACTTGGGTTAACAACCAAGCAACGGTTTCATGTAATTCTTGAGTTTCACTTAATGCTTTAAAAGCAATACCTTCATGATGGGCATGATCAATTCTCCCTGACTCAATGACCAAGGCATAACCGTTTTTATTTGTTTGCAAACGCTTAAGTGCTGCTGCTGTCATCTGTTGAAGCCCTGGCTGTTCTGCAGGGCGCTCATGAGAATAAGCCATGTGAGAACTAGCAAACAAACCTAACCAAGGCACTTCATTAACGCCTTTGTCAGAATCACTGTGCTCAGAGACATGTTGCCCAGCCAATTCATTTAATTCGGTTAATGTTGCTACGTAATGCCCTTTGCGTTTCCAGTCGGCGATTAAATTGCGCTGATCCAAACGCTTACCACCTTGTTGCTTAGGTAAAAAATGCCGACGCCCTCCTCCAAGCAATATATCCAAAGATGACCGCGGCCCATCAACCCACTGGCTAGCAATATCTGGGCAACCATTATTTTTTGCAGGCTCAGATAGCGCATCGTCACTTTCCCAATTACGATCACTACTGTGAGCATAAGTGGTCGCTGGAGTGGCGTGCGTGACCCGCGCAGTGGTGACCATAGCAGTGCTTTTTCCCTTAGCTTTAGCCAGGTCGATTAAGGTGGGTAATCTCTTTTGATTTTGGGCTGCTAAACAACTTCCACGATCGACCGTGTGAGGTAAGCTGATAATGCCTTCATTGGTTTTAACCCCTGTCATCAAAGCTGTCATTGTGCCTGCTGAATCTGGAGTTTGTAAATCAACATTATAGGTTTTTACTAGCGCACTGTACGGAAACTGTTCAAAACTTAACGCATATTCTTCTCCTAACATGCCATGCTGCTGACCGCTAAAAATTCGTGCGGCGGTTAGCGTACTAACCCCCATGCCATCACCTAATACAAAAATAATATTCTTTGCTTTTTGGGTATTTGCATAAGCCGAATCTAATTGGATTTTTCTATCAGCAACGCTCTGTGCCCCTTGCTGAAACCACTGTAAAGAAGTTTTACTATCTTTTACCGGTAGCTCTGGACTACAAGCGGTTAACGAGAGTATTAACCCAAGCCCCATTAGCAACGAGCAAATACAATTCACAAGTTTCATAATTCAGCCCCTTCTTTTACTCCCAATGCTTGCATCATGGTATGAAAAATTTCATGTTGCTCCATCAAGCCAGAAAACAAATGCGCTCCAGGCCCTTTTGCATGTAAAGCAACATCATCACTCCCGTGAGTGGCAGAATCCAAAGAAACGGCAACACCTTGGTGATAGCCTTCATCCTGAGTATATGAATGATTATGCGCAGAAGATTGAGAACCAATCTGGCGGCCAAACGTATCGCCATTGGCATAGCCTAAAGTGGTATAAGGTAAACCATCGTTAGCTAATACTTCTTCTCCTGCTTGATTTTTAGATATTGCTAAAATTGGATTTCCTCGTGCGGGGTAACCTGCCATCACAAAATTATGACTGTGGTCGGCGGTCACTATGATTAAGGTGTCATCGTCCGCTGTTAATTTGTCTAAACGTGCAACCGTATCGGCTAACATGGCGGTTTCGGTTAAAGCACGAGCAGCATTTCCTTTATGATGCGCTTGATCAATGCGTGCGCCTTCGACCACCAGCAAAAAACGTTTATTTTGCTTTTGCAAATGCAATAGCGCTTGCTCTGCCATTAATGATAATGATGGCTGCTGAGTCTTTGAATCTCGCTTGCGATCAATTTCATAATCCATATGACTACTAGCAAAAACACCCAATATTGGTGCCGAGGATTGCTCTAGCTCGAGCAATTGTTTTTCGGTATGAACAAGCCGCCCTGTTGGCAGTTTTTGCTTAAATCGAGAGTAGTGTGAATCAAGCATCATTTCTCCACCCCCTAGCGCAACATCTAACCCCGCAGCAAACCCCTTATCGATTAATTGCTTGGCAATAGAATCACAACCATAAAAGTACGCACTAGGATAACGCATTAAATCGCTCTCCCAATAACGCTCTGGGCTATGCGCATAAGTCGCCGCAGGGGTTGCATGAGTTAAACGCGCCGTGGTTACAATCCCCGTAGCAAAGTTGGCCTCTTGCGCCCACTGCAATAAACTTTTTTGCTGATGAAGCGTGCTTCCTTGGCAATCAGATCGATCTTGCTCGGGGCCTACATTAATTAATCCGGCACGGGTTTTAATGCCCGTCATCATGGCAGTCATGGTGCCTGCAGAATCCGGCGATTGTTGATTACTGTTATAGGTTTTGATCAACGCAGTATGAGGAAAATGTTCAAAATGTAAAAAGTGTTCTTCACCCAACTTCCCTTGCTGCTGACCTTGCCAAATTCGCGCAGCGGTTAGCGTGGTAATACTCATACCGTCGCCTACAACTAAAATAATATTTTTTGCAGCTAGATTGCCAGTCCTGTTTGACAGTGCTTGTAAATTGCTGAGCTTGTTCTGCAACCACTGCTCGCCTTGCTGATACCAAGTGTTTTCATTGAGATTACTTACAGAAGAATTAACAGTTTGATTAGCGCCCGCTGCACTTTGCGCCATTAGCGAATAAGACATTAAAAATAAGAAAAGGCGCATTATATCGTCCAATTACATTGCCTAAACCCACCGTGATAAATCTAAAATCTCGGACACGGGCAGTGATTAATAATGCGGATATTATGAGGGGGAATGATTGAAAAATACAGAAACAAAAAAAGGGCCATCAAAAGACTTGAGGCCCGAGCTAGGTACTCAACACAAAAAACATCTACTGCTTTGTTGGCTTAGAATCAGGAGCGCCAGTGCCTTTTTTAGCAATGTCGTTTTTAATCATTGCGTAAAATAATCCAAAAAACGCACACGTTAATACAATGATTAATAAACCAGCAAAAACCACTTCATCCATAAACATAACTAATACCTCTATCTACTCTTGAGTTACTTACTATTTCAGTAACTCGCTATTTACGTAATTCGCCATTTAAGCAACTCACTTATATCGCTTTGCGAGTTAGTTTTGTGAATTAACTGTGAATTACTTTCTACTTAATAATTTGATGTAATTAGAATATCAAGGAGCGCTTAATCCAGCTTGATGTAGGTCAATTTTACATCCTTAGAACTTACTTACTTGCAGCAAAGATTGATCAATATCAATAACTCGATAAAGATGCGATAAAGGTGCAATAAAGATGCGACAAACAATGAAACAGATATCTTTTATTAAATATGTCGCAATTAAACAAAAGCAACATAAAAAGAGTGAACTATGCTTAAAAAAAGTGCTTACTTAAGACTCAAGAAAACGTTAGCGGTTTTGACTGTCAGAGGAAAAAGTAATGAAGTTGGTTTTACCATTGATGGCTTTTTTAACAGCATCCGTTTTAACCTATAGTGCAACTTTAAGTGCTGAAGTAACCACTAAGTCATTAAATTCGCCGTCATCACCTTCAAGCACTACCCCTAGTACTCGTACTTTAATTAATGACTCCATAACAAAGCTAACCGAACTTAACCAACAAGAAAAGTTTAAACAGGCTTATGAGCTAGCTCTTTCACTAAGGGCCGAGTGGGAGGGGGATGATAACTATGATGTGCAATTTGCCATCGCAGCAGCAAGAACTTCCAATACCAATGAAGCTATTTTCACACTATTAAGATTGCTAAATAAACAGCCTAATAACTCCTTACTGCGCATTGAATTAGCCCGCTGCTACTACACTATTAACCAGCTACCTCTTGCAAAAGCAGCATTCATAACCACTTTACATCAACTAAATAATAGCTCGGCCAAAGCACAACAAAATGAGTCAGAAATCACAGCACAACAACAGATAATTCAGGTCTATTTAGAACGCATTGCTTATCAACAATCACGCAATCAGTCTGCTTGGGAAAATAAGCTAAAAGTGGGGTTGGGTTATGATTCCAATTTAAATTCAGCGGCTAATATAGACAGCATTGATGCAACATTCTTTTATAACGATGAACCGGCTTTAACCGGTAACTTAGAGCTAAATAGCAAACAACAGCCACTAGCAAGCGGCTACACTAAACTCCAAGCTAGCAGCTATTACCAGAAACCTATTAACAAACGCAACCTAATCGATGCTTCGGCTGCTGTTACTCATAAAGACAACACTCAAGAAGACCTAACCCACCTAAGCATAAAAGCCGGTTACACCATAAAGCACAACCAACAAACTATGCGCATAGGCGCTATTACTCGCCAATACGGGTTAGCGGGTGATCACTTACTTAATCAATTATTAAGCCAAATAACCTGGCAATGGGGGTTTTCTAAAAGCTGGCAATCACTCACTGCATTTGAAATTGGACAACAGAGCAACCCTAACAATAGCAGCCTTAATTTTAACACTTGGCAAGGTAAAATTGCGATCCGTCACAGGCAAAAAGTTTTATCGCAAACGTTACAGATAACAAGTGGCCAAGATCGAGCAAACAAGGCTAAGTATGCCTTTCAGGGGCGGCATTATTACTCTTTAAGCTACCAACTACAGAGCCCTATCGGCCAGAGACAAGATCTTTATATGGGAATTAATTATCGCCTAAGCACTTACGCCGATGCCTATGCCAATGATCACGTATTCTTTGCTAACAAAACCCGACAAGATAACGAACATCAATTTATAGCCGGTTATAACTACCGCATAAATTACCGCACATCGGTTAACTTGAGCGCTAGCCATATTAACAACCACAGCAACCTAGCTTTGTTTGACTACCAACGCACTTTATTAGAAACCGCACTAACGGTTGCTTTTTAATCACGGAGATTAATTATGTTTATACAAAGCGATCGCTATACACTGAAATTACTCCTGCAGTATTCAATTTTTCTAATTACCCTGATATCAACAAATACAATAGTTAACCTTGCTTATGCTGCTGAATCTGCGGGTAGAATAATTATGGCAAGCGGAAGCGTTGAAGCCGTTAATAACAAAAACGGTTTAAGAACCCTTAAACGTGGCAATACTGTTTACCGCGACGACACAATTAAAACGGGTGAAAACAGTAGAGTACAAATTCGTTTTATTGATAACGCTTTAGTAGCACTCAATGAAAACTCGGAATTAACCATTAAAACGTATATTTTTAATGGAACCGACAGCCAAGACAATCAAGTACTAATGGAATTGGTAAAAGGTGGATTTAGAACCCTATCTGGTAAAATTGGCAAAAATAATCAACAGGCTTATCAAGTTACAGCACCTTCTGCCAGTATTGGTATTCGTGGCACGTCATATCAACTGCAAACCGTAAGTGAGCGTTTACTTGTTGCAGTTTGGCAAGGCGGTATTGTTTTACAAACTTTGCAAGGGCAATTTGACTTAGGCATAAATGCCGATTTTTATTTTGCAGAAATATCATCCACAGGTATTTTTAAAGGCTTGCTCAATCCTCCTAACGAATTAACCTTAGTCGATCAACTTAACAACCCTAAACAGCCGATTGATCCCACATTATGGACATTGTTCAAAACCAATACGCTCCCGATAACCGACATTTTAGGCCCATTTGAAAGAGATACAAATGCATTCGCTGCCCGTAATATTTTAGACAAAATTCTTTCTCAGGATAAGCAATTAAAAGCGACTGATATTTTCAATATGACGAACGATCGCAATTATGAGGTTTTAATGGATTTGTATGGTATTACCCCCGAAGATATTTCAAATTTTTATTACGATCAAACAGAGTATCCATCGGACACAGGCTTTCAAGATGACATCTATTATGATGGGGCTAATACTGCGCAGCCTTAATTAACATAACTTCCAACTAAAAGGTTACGAATCTAACAAGGCCATCTATTTACTTATTATTGTGTTTAAAAACGCCATTCCAATCGTCGGGTAACTGTTGATGTCTTAGAGTGTTTATACGATCAATGTAAATATCATAAACAGGGTTCAAAGAAGTGCTTTTTAGCCGAGTTAGGCAATGTAAAGCTTCATCCCAATTCTGCTGGCAATATAAGTGGTAGGCATGAGCAAATTCAGCTAATTCATCGAGCTGCTGCTGACTCATATTAGCTTTTAAGCCCAGCGGCTGATAAATCGCAACGGACTCATCTTTTCCTTTAACTTGAATTCTATCTACAAACGCAAACGTTATAGCCTCGCACTGTGAAGCCGTATTCTCACCCACCAAAATATCAGCACCATAATATTTGGTGATACTCTCTAAACGAGAACCAAGATTTACTGCGTCACCAATGACTGTATAGGCACGTCGGTAAGTAGATCCCATATCACCTACATTCATTAAACCCGTGTTTAACCCCACACCCACATGAATTGCAGGCAAGCCCATAGCAACAAACTGATCGCTTAATCGTTGTGTTTCTTTTTGCATTGCCAGCGCAGCTAAAACTGCATGTTGAGCATGACATTGATCGTCTAAAGGAGCGCCCCAAAATGCCATCACCATATCGCCCACATATTTATCAATGGTGCCTTCATGATCAAAAATAATTTTGGTGATGGGGGTAAAATACTGATTGAGTAAAGCTTTTAATGCCTCTGCGGTAAGCCCTTCTGAAATAGTGGTGAAATTACGAATATCAGCAAACAGTACGGTTAACTCTTTGCTCTCACCATTAAATTGATAAGCACTAGGATTAGCCACCATTCGATCAATATGAGCCTTAGGAACATATTGATGAAACATATTAGTCAACAAACGCCTGCTATGGTTTTCTTGCACATAGCCATAAGCCAAATTCAGCAAAGTTAACGCTGATATTATTAAAACAATGCTCGCAAGGGGTAAATCCAGCCCCATCTCATGCCACAAATACACATTACCAATAACCGCGATAAACAAACTTAAAACACTGACAATGATGACCATAACGGGCCCCAACCGAGGTAACAGAAGTGACAGCACAACACCAAGAACTAATAAAAAGACCAAGGTTAAGCCCGCTTCCCATTCGGGACGATAAGGAAAATCTTCATCCAATAAGGCTTGTAACAAGGTGGCATGTACTTCAACCCCAGGATACTGAGTACCTACTGGGGTGGTTTTCAAATCGGCTAAGCCTATCGCAGAAGCACCGATTAGCACGATAGCCCCGTCCAGTATCGACAAATCTGTACGCTGCTGAAGAACGTCGCTAATCGACAGGTAAGGAAACCTGTGTGCATGGCCCTGATAAGGAATGATCACACGACCGCTAGCATCCGTTTGAATGCGCTTACCCGCTACTTTAATAGCGGTAATAACATCAACGCTACCCAAAGACTCTGTTTCAAGCGCAACACCATCAACCAATAAATATCGCATCATCACGGCCAATGCCAATGACGGGTAAAGTTGGTTTTGATGGCGAATAACTAAAGGAGATTTTCGAATGACACCATCTACATCGGTAAAGGTAGAGACAAAACCAGCTGCTGTTGCCGCTTGCTGAAGGCCGAGCAAATTTGCAGTAAAACCTAAACGCTCAATAGTTACCAATTGCTTGAGTTGTTGCGGAGATAATTGATAAACCGGGTTAGTTAACTGGCCAACTTTGACATCTGCTGGTGATTGGAAAAAATAGCCTAACACCACGTCTTGATGACGCATTTGATTAGCAAAGACGCGATCAGCATTAGCAATCTCTTGCCAATGCTCAGGCATCGCCCAATCAATGTCGTGATCGACCAAATGCTGATTAACTTCATTTACTGGATTACGCTCAGGTTCAGAAAAAACCACATCAAAAGCGACAACAACAGCACCAGCCTCAGCTACTGATGCAATCAACTGCGCTAACTTATGTCGGCTCCAAGGCCAACGACCCTCGCTGGCTAATGACTGCTCATCAATATCTAAAATAACAATAGGAGGGTTTGAAGGATTGGATAAAGAAGCGGATAAAGTATCGGTTGGAGAGTATTCAGACAGTGCCAAAGAAAGATTAAAACGAGCATCATAAAATAGATGATCTAAACGGTTTATCCAATGACTATCGTGGTTATGAACGCCTAAGCTCATATAAATAAAATAAGAGGATAATAAAATGCCTAAATAAACAGATACTCGCTGCTGCGTTATTTTAACAAGATTCATAAAATCCTTTAGGCGCTGCCAATTTTTTATTATTTATAACATAAGCTTTTTACAACATAAGCATTTATAAAATAGGCATTTATAAAATGGCAGCGCAAAAGAATTAAGACAGCTTAGATAACCTATAACGCAATTGTCGTGGTGTAAGCCCCAGCATTTTAGCCGCCATGGTTTTATTACCACCACACTTGGTTACTGTGCACTGAATATCACTCAGCTCGCTTTCATTAACTCGTTGATAAGGCCGAGCATATAAAGTTTGAAAGTTAGGCACTACCTGAGTTGCGATGGTTTGTGCAATTTGAGTACTCATAAACCAAAGTTCTTTCAAAGATAAGCTACCAGCGCGGGTTTTACGTAAATCCAGCACAATGACAGCTAAGGTCGTTTGACGAAGTCGCAAAGGGATGAGTAAGCAATGGTCTCCTTGCTTAAAATCAAATGCTGTCAGAGCTTCTCTCGAAAAAGCTTCTGCACGCGAAGTGTCCTTACGCACCAAAACAACCGAGCCAGAATCAAATACCTGCGAAAGGTAATTTTGTACAGTAAAACTGTACACACCTCCCTCGACTTGGCGCGAACAGTATTTGGCTTGAAATAAACAATCACTGTCTGGGACGGCAATACTGATGTTATCACTGCCTGTCATGTTAACCATTAGTTGTAATAACTGCTCAATGGTCAATTCATCATTGTGACGAGTTTCAATAATGCGATTTAGCTGAGACATCCAATCAATAGACAGCTCAAGGTTATTATCGACTGCGTGATAATTTTGAATTTTGGCTATATGGTTCATAAGGCTCATCTCTTGTTAGCAATACAGCATTTATCGCAATATCTATACCAATTTTTTTGAAAAAGAAAAAATGCCCTAAAACAGCTGATTTTTAAAGGATTACTAAAAATCATGCACAAAAAAGGCACTTAAAAGTGCCTCTTTTTAAATCACAATCACCAAAACTGCACCGAAATAGTGCGTTTTTCACACACCCATACGGCCAAGTGTATCGATGATCTGGCGTAAGATCCCCGATAACGTAGGGTGCTCCTGTTCAAACTCTACTGCTTGCTGTTCAATTCGATCGGATAAATCTTGCTCTAACTCAACCGATTGCTGACCTAAATTGTCTTTAACATCGACTAACACTTGCTGCAAAAGCGCTTGAGTATTTTCATCCAGACTGTGCTTTTGCTGCAGCTCTTGGTGGAGTTCCATTAATAAATTTTGTACTTTTTGCTCAGATACAGCTTGAGAAGAATCTGTTTGTTGAGGCATGTGGCATTCCTTTTTATTTAAAGTGGTTGTATCAATACAGTGTATGACGTTAATTTAAAAAGACATTAATTTAAATCAACCTCCCGCAGAATAATTCCTTAGTTAATCTCTAATAAATTCATAAGCTTTTTGAACGCGCTACTCCATAAAATACTGCAATACGACCTTAATCAAAAAGCCCACCATACCAAGGCCTAAGGCTAGGAATAGAATAAAATTACCAAAGTTGCCTGCTTCCGATTTTTTACCTAAATCGTAAATAATAAAAAACATAAAGATAATCAGTACACCAACACCGATATTCATCGACCACATTTCAAATTGTTCTGTTGTCATACACCACCTTTAAAAAATAAAACCTACAAAATTAGACGAGAATCTTCCGATTTAATTCGTTACCATGGGGGCTATAATAATAACGTTAATGGCTAATCACAATCATGACTAACAAAATACATTCTGTTCTCACAGGCTTAATCACCGGCTTAACTTTGGCGCTTTCGTCCAGCTTAACCGTAGCAAATACCCCTGACCTACCTAAGCTTAATTTCTGTGTTTTTGATCCTATTGGGGTTAAAGGTCCAGCCTACCAAGGCATGATGGACTATAAAGCAGCTGCGTTAGAATGGGGCGCTATTTTAAACTTAAAAGTACATACCAACGAAGCTGTCGCTTTAGCCGACTTTAAAGCGGGTCATTGCGATGCAGTGGGGTTAACTGGTACTCGTGTTCGTCCTTTTAATAAATTTACAGCCTCTATTGAAGCTGTCGGCGCAATTGATGATTATGAGCAAATGCGTAAATTGGTAGGCATGTTGGCAAAACCACGCGCGAGTAAGTATATGATCGAAGGCGATTATGAAATCGCTGGAATTATGCCAGCGGGTGCTGTATTTGTGTTTACTCGCGATAAAACCATTGATTCTGTTGAAGCAGCCGCTGGTAAACGCCTGGCAACCATCGATTACGATACCGCTTCGGTAAAAGTAGTGCAGCGTATTGGTGCAACCATGGTCCCTGTTACTATTGCTACCTTCGCCCCGCGATTTAACAATGGCTATGTTGATATTGCTTACGCGCCAGCCATTGCCTACGAACCCTTTGAAATGTACAAAGGTATGGGAGATAGCGGAGGCATTTTACGCTTCAATTTGGCTCAAATGAACGGCCAATTGATTTTACGCAAAGATAAATTCCCTCAACAATTTGGTCAAAAAAGTCGTGAATACGCTTATAAAAACTTCACCAAAGCACTAGAACATATTGTTGCTGCAGAAGACAACATTCCAGAAAAATATTGGATTGATTTACCCGATAACAAAAAAACAGAATATAAAGAAATGTTGCGCCAAGTGCGTTTAGAGTTAAGAGATGAAGGTGTTTACGATGAACGTATGCTTAAAATCTTGTTTAAGCTACGTTGCAGAACGGACCCTGGCCATTACGAGTGTGTTGAAAAACTAGAAGGCTAATTTTGGAACACTTTGATTATTGCATAATAGGTGCTGGCGTAGTCGGCTTAGCAGTTGCTTATAAGCTAAGCCAGACTGCTAAAAATGCCAGCATTCTGTTAATCGAAAAACACCCCCATTTTGGTAGCGAGACCAGTAGCCGCAATAGCGAAGTAATTCACGCAGGGATTTACTACCCTGCAAATAGTTTAAAAGCGGCTCTGTGTACTCAAGGTAAAAATCAGCTGTATGATTTTTGTCAGCAATACGCGGTTCCTCACCGTGCGCTCGGCAAGTTAATCGTTGCTCATTCTCCACAAGAACTACCCGCACTTGAGCAATTACAACAAAAAGCGGCCAGTAATGGGGTCCTGTTAGAATTTTTAGATCAAAAAGCTTGTTACCAGAAAGAACCCTCGGTTAACGCTCACGCAGCTTTGTTGTCGGCAACCACTGGCATTATTGACTCGCACAGTTATATGCAAACATTGCTCACCTTGGCTCAGCAAAATGATGTGCTCTATAGCCCTAATACGCAGTTTTTACAGGCAACAGAAACTGCCAACAGGTTTGTAGTGAGTTTGGGTACCGGTGATGGTATTTATAAGTTGGCTTGTAATAACATCATCAACTGCGCAGGGTTGCATGCGACCACAGTCGCAAGCAATATTGACTCTTTAGCTGCAGTGCACATTCCGCAACATTATTACTGCAAAGGCCATTATTTTGGCTATCAAGGGCAATCGCCGTTTTCTCATCTTATTTATCCACTACCCAACAAGAACACCTCGGGGTTGGGCATCCATGCGACTCTTGATCTCGCAGGACAACTGCGGTTTGGCCCCGACACTCAATATATAGACGATATTGACTACACGATTGGGTTAGCAGCAAACTCTTCAGAAGGCATATTAAAACAGCGCTTTAGCCAATCAATTAAACGTTATTTCCCTAGCCTACAAGCAGAAAAGCTGCATTACAGTTACAGTGGCATTCGTCCTAAATTATCCAGCGAAAATCAAGCTGCTAAAGACTTTGTAATTCAAGACTGCAATCAACACCAAGTAAAAGGTTTGATCAATTTATTCGGCATAGAAAGCCCAGGCCTAACAGCAAGCCTAGCAATAGCAGACTATGTAATTGAACGCATTTAACGGTTGTTGATCAATCACGACTGTTGAGAATTAGCGACAACTCTCGCAACAGAGTATTACGAAGATCACCCGCATCAATTTCTTCTGGCTCAATTAACAAACACTCGTACTCAAGACGATGCAAGATTGCAATAATGATATTGGCGTCCGCTAGAGGATTAGGCGATTTGACGAACCCTAATATTTCGATCAGCTTTTTCATCAACGATTCTTTATGAACACGACCTAAAGTCCGCAAACGCGGGCTTAATATAGCTTCATAACGAAAAGCTTGCTCTGCGATCAAGGAGTCACGGTGATCAGTGACTTGCTCAACAACATACTGAGTCATTTTATCGGCAATAACTTCTGCCATGGCTTCTGAGTTAGTAAATAAATCGGTGAAGTTATGGCCCTGATCATTAGCAGCCGGTTCAAACAACCGCGTTGAGAAATGATTCACCACCCCAAGCGCCTGCTCCGCGTACAAGGTGAAGGTGTCATTAATCAATTCTTCAATGTCTTTAAAATAATAAGTCGTCGCCGCTAACGGAACATCCGCTTCTTTAGCAACTGCGCGATGTCGGATACCGCGCACACCTTCACGAACCACAATGCGCAAAGCCGCTTCTAAAATAAGTCGACGGCGCTGTTCACTGCCCGTACGGCTGGCTTTGCGCCCCTGATACTTAACCGCATTGCTTGATTTGGTTGCGCTAGATGAATCTGATGACTTTGACATTATTACCCTCAAACAAGAAAAACTGTGCACACGAGTGCATTATGGTGCAAAGAGGCACACTAATTGAACAACTTTCGCAGGAACACCCGTACCATAATAGAGTTTTTACTCTATTTTCACCCTAAAGTATGACCCGCGGCAAACGCACTTGATGTATTTATCCATTAATTTTTAATATCTGCTTGAAGCATTGATTAAAACAGTACTATAGTACCTTATAGATAACCGCTAATAAAAATAAGATAACATCTGTCCTTAAAGGAACATCGTAATGATTAAAAAAACACTAGCGCTTGCCATTGGTCTTGCCAGTGCACAACTTTCTTTCGCACAAGGCTTTTACGTTGATGAGCAATCAGCTTTACGTTTAGGGGATGCATTTTCTGGTGGTGCAGCTCAAGCAGACGATGCCTCTACCGCATTTTATAACCCTGCAGGCTTAACCCGTTTAAAAGACACACAACTTACAATCAACCTATCTGCGGTCTCGGTTCAATCTGAGTTTAAGGGTGATTCAACAACTCTTGGTGGTGCTCCGGTTAATGGTAAAAAAGTCAGTGCCGATGCACTTGATGTTCTACCTTCTATTTACTTCTCAGCGCCAATGAGTGAAAACATGGTATTTGGTGCTTATTTAAACGCACCTTATGCCACCGGCACCGATTTTGGCAGCAACTCTGTTGGCCGTTATTTTTCCACCGAAAGCAGCATTACCGGTATCGACTTTGGTACAGCATTAGGCTTTAAAGTGAGCGATAACCTATCTTTTGGTATCAGCATGGTGATGCAATACCTAAGTGCCACCGTTGCCCAAAATCTGAACACCAGCGCTGCGTGTTTTGGTGCTGAAAACGCAGGCCAACTTCCTCCTTCTTCGTGTATCACTTTAGGCATCACCAGCGTTGGTGACACGACCTACGACAGCCCATTTGAAATGGAAGGCGATGACCTTAACATTGGCTTCACCGCCGGCTTGCTGTATGAATTCAGCCCAGAAAGCCGTTTAGGTTTGCATTACCGCAATCGCATCAGTCACGACATTCAAGGTAAAGCAAAACTCGAAGTTCCTGCTTCTGCGGAACCTTTTGGCAGCCTTGCTGGATTAGTTGATACCAATGCAAAAGGGACAGCTACCTTAGAAACCCCAAGCCAAGCTAACTTGAGTTTTTACCAAGGCTTAGGCAAGTTCTCGGTACAAGCCGACTTACAATGGACACAATGGTCAAGCTTCGAAACCCTATCGATCAAGTCTGACGACCCGGTTATTCAAAGTGTCGCTGGCCCACAAACGTATGACTGGGTAGATTCTTATCGCTACGCCATTGGTGGTTCTTATCAAGTAAATCCATCTCTAACCCTACGTACCGGTTTTGCACTGGATAGATCACCGATTAAAGATAGCCAAACAAAACTTGATTTTGCTTTTGATGATTATCAGGCAATCTCATTTGGTTTAACGTACGACATGAATCAAGACCTAGCCTTTGATTTTGGTATTCAAAAAACCCTTAAACAAAAACGTTCTATTGCTCAGGGGGATATTACCGATCCTAGCCAAAACCTAAGTAAGCTGGATGGCGATGTCACCACAGACGTGTTGTCTCTTGCTGCTGGCGTTAAAATGAAATTTTAAGCGTAGATACTTAGCTTAAATTAAAACACACCTAAAATAACAAGGCTGCAGAGCTGCCTTGTTATTTTTTTATCTGACTTTTAAAAATTTTAGCGCTTCTTATAAAAGAAGAAAAAAACAAGAAAAAATAAAAATAAAAAAGGAAAATATTGTGCAACCATTCAAACCTTCACCGACAGCGTCATTGCTGTCATCGGTAACACTGTCAGTTGCCTTATTACTAGGTGCCAATAGCAGCCATGGCGACGACCAACAACGCATTGATTTTATTCAGCAACAATTTGAACAAACTCGTGATCACAGTGAAATGTGGCAATGGGGCTGGTTTGGATTTTTAGGCAGTGCAGCCACCGTACAAGGCATTGCTGCCAATACGGTTGATGACGACAAATTGCAATACGACATGAGCGTTGGCGCTGTCACCAGTTTTTTAGGAGCTGCCGACATGTTGCTCAATCCGATGCAAAGCCATAACTTCAGTGACCAATTGCAACAAGTAAACAGCAATAGCGACATGGCAAAAACTGACAAGCTGCAGCAGGCAGAATCTTGGCTAGCCAAAGCCGCCGCCCGCGAAGCTTACGAACAAAGCTGGACCAATCATTTATTATCTGGGTTAGTCAATGGTTTGGCGGGTTTGGCCGTCGCTTATGATGACAAACGCCCGATCGATGGCTGGCTTACTTTTGCCACAGGCGTTGCGGTCACAGAATTTAAAATCTATACCGCCCCGCAAACCATGATGGCCGCACAACAAGCTTACATGAATGGCAATTATTCAGCGCAAACGGCAAAAGTGACACCTCGTCGCTGGAATATTGCCGCTGCGGGTCCTAATTTATTCGTCGAGTATAAATTTTAAAGCCTCTAACAACCAAATGCGCTGAGTTAAACAGGGTTTATTAGCAATCTATTTAACCTAGCCTCACAATTGGCACGGCTTCTGCTTGTTTACTGATACTTGTTAATAATATGTGTCAAAAATACATGTCCGGTACATGTATAGGAGCCGTACCATGATTCTTGACCGCTTGAGCAGTTACATTCAAAACCAACCCTTTAGTAATCAAAACAATGCCCAAAACAAGGCACAAGAAGCCAACAAAGCGCAATTAAATACACCCAACTCTGTGCTGCCTAAAAACAACAAAGAGGATATTCCGGGGGAGCTTCACTTATCAAACCGCGCCAGCTATCTAGAATACTTATCACAAGAATTTGACGTTACAGCTTTAAACGGCGAGCAGCTAAATCAACTACAGACAAAACTGAACGACTACGGTTTTATTTCATCTGCGGATATTAACGGTATGCGTTCGTTATCATTAGCGCGCCAATTCACCGAGCCAGCAGAAAAAATTAACGCCGTAGATCTTCTCAATAATTTTAAGGCAAAATTTGATGAGCTAGAAATACCTTACAGTATGCGCCAACAGGTTGACAAAATGAGCATCGTTATCCAAAACATGGCCTCTGCCCGCCAGCTTTCTTAATAACGTTTCTTCTTTTAGCACTAACAAGTTAATAAATAGAAAAATACAGTGGGTTTTTTATCGTTTGTGATTAGAATAGCGTCTCTTAATTTCTAATCATTAGGTTTACCCATGAGGCCAACGGCTGCTACCCCTTTTTTACTTGTTCTATGCTTGGGCATTTTTTCTCAACCGTCTCAAGCTATTTCTAATATCGAAAAAGAGCGCACCTCTAAAAAAGATGAAGGTTGGAACGGCAACCTGCGTTTTAAATTTTCAGGTAAAGATGGCAACAATGAAGAAACTGAACTTGGCCTAGGGGCGCACTTACGCTGGAGCAACGATACTATCAGCTGGCTAAACTGGGCAAATCACGAATACGATCGCAATGATGGTAATACCACAGACGACGAAACCTTTATTCATAGCCGCTTGATTCATAATCACCGCAAAGTAATCGCCAGTGAATATTTTTTACAGTATGAACAAGACCCATTTTCGGGTTTAAAACGTCGCTTTTTACAAGGTGCAGGGCTGCGCTGGCACAGCTGGCACAAGCCTAATATCGATAACAAACAATCTTCTGGCGATAGCTTTCAAGGGTTTGGCGTGTTTAACGAACACGTTCGCGAAGTGGATTTTGGGCGTACCGAAACAGATCAACTATACCGAGCTAACATCTACAGCCACTGGTTGTATCAAAACTCTGGCGAACGTCCGTTAAGCACAAGTATTACCTTGTATGTGCAACCTAATTTAGCCGACACCGACGACATAAAAGCGTTATTACAAGGGCAAGTTTCACTACCTATTAATAAAAAACTGCACTTCCAATGGAAGTGGCAAAGTAATTGGGACAGTCGCCCACCTTCTGATAAAGCTAAGCGAGTGCACGAAACAGTCATGGAACTAAAGTATATTTTTTAAGCGTGCTTATTTTTTAACTCATCTAACTTATAGATAAACTGAGTTATTTTGTTAAAACCGTGTTAAAGCCTCGTTAAAACCTCGTTAAACCAAGCGCTGTTGTTAAAGCTTTTTTGACATCAGCCGTTATCTTATTTGCAACGCTCTCACTAAAGAGCGTTCATCTAGGCGACCCCAATGAGGCACACACAGTGAATAACGAAAAGGCATCTGCTTCTGGTTTCGACCTAGAGCAATTAATTAATTTAATCGTACAGCGCTTATTTCCGCGCTGGTATGCACGACAAGCGGTTAAAGAGATGTCCTTCCCTGAAATCAGTGACATCAACCCTAAAAGCTACCTTTGCCACCGCTGGTTAAGTCTAACGAGCGCTCATGAAGCGGCAGCTGAAAGTTTGAACAGTAGTCATCAACAATGGCATTCACTGGCCGATCTATTAAAAAAACTCATCGTCGAAAATGAATACCCACAGTCGTTGTCGATTGCTGCAATCAATGGCGTAAAAATTAGCCAGTGCGATTATGATTATCGGGATTTGATCACCTACGGCTTAGAGCAAGCAAACCAAATACCGCAATTTACTGATAACGAATACAACCGCAATATCACGTTAGCTTTTCCTGAAAAGCAACAGCCGTTCTATGTGTGTTATCGCGAATGGGACGGACGTTATTTTTTTATTAACCAAGATGAGCCTCGTCATTTAGCGGCATTACTTGTACAGGGAAAGAAACAACAACGTGACTATAAATTAACCTGCACGGTCAATGTTGAATCTGTTCAAGGACGAATGCTAGAGCGCTTGCGTTCTGGTTTTTGGATGCTGTTAATGAAACGAGAATTTGCCTACCAGCTTTACCAACTAATGAATCAGGGCAAGCTGTCTTGTGAGATTGCCGAGTTTGAATGGCGACGGTCTGATCTGGTGTTTTTTATTACCCGCAAAACCGATCCTATTGCGAATGAAATAATAGTTAATTTGCTGGCTAATCACTCTTCTAAACAAATTATTGATTGGGGCTTATTTCTAAATAGAGCTCATTTTCCTTTTCAAAGCACACCTTACATACCCAATAACGAAAATACTGCGCTGTAGAGCCACCCAATTTTATTAGTTAATATCCTAGTATCAGGGCTTTTCAATAAATTTCTGCTCTATGATTGTTTTAAACTCATTAGGATTTGACTGTTTTAAGGTCCAAATGTCACCCTATCTTGTGTAAAATCACAAAATCGGTCATTCTGTCGTTATTCAACATGTGTATCAGCGCCGCTATTTATCGCCGCTATTTAAGATATCGAATTATCAAATATGGCTACAATAAACGTCACTATTATAAAAAATACAACAAAGGATAATCCTAAGTGATTAGAGGAACCTGGAGTTTACATGAGCCTTTAGTGCCTGCGAATATTTCTGCCATTATGGTAAAAATGGGGCAAGAAAAAGGTGTCTCCCAAGAATCTCTGCTTGAACACACAGGGATAGAGCCCGCTGCGTTCACCGACCCTAAAGCACGCTTAACCTATCAACAAGTTATTGTTCTAACCAACAATTTATTACGCCTATGTAATGACCCAACCCTTGGCTTAGCAATTGGTGATAGCATTAAAATTAACCAATTTGGCATGCTAGGTTATGCTATTTTGAGTTGTGCAAATTTACGCCAGGCGCTAAATCTGGGTTTAAAATATCATGTATTAGTCGACCCTGCGTTTAACTTCGAAGTCTACGAAGAAGACGACCTGACCTCGATTCGCTTAACCTCTCACATTCCGATAGAAAATATTTACTATTTATTAAGCGACATATTTTTAGCCAACTTTGTTAATTTAGGGCGTTTTTTAACCGGGTTAGATATTATGCCTAACGCTATTAACATTAATCGGCCTAAACCTGAATATTCAGAGATTTACCAAAATTATTTCCCTGGTTGCCCTATTCATTGGGATCAGCCACGAACAGAAATCATTATCAATTCTGAGCTGCTCGACATTCCCACCACCTTAGCAGATGAATCAACGTCTAAAATGGCTGAATCTCAATGCGCCGATATCTTATCGCGCATGGGGCCAAAAGAAGGCATAGTGGTAAAGGTAAGAAGAATATTACTCAGTAACCCTGGGCACTTTCCAGCTATTGAAACCGTTGCTAGCCAGCTCGCCACCAGCACTCGAACGTTAAGTCGCAGCTTACAAGAAGTAAGTACCTCGTATCAGAAAATTTTGGACGAAGTACGCAAAGAGATGGCCATTGAATATCTTAAAACATCAAGTTTACCTATCGAAGAAGTCGCTGCGCTGATCGGCTATAACGACCCGTCTAACTTTCGCAAAGCCTTTAAACGCTGGACTGGACAACCACCCAGCCACTACCGATCATCAAAGCTTGATTATAAAAAATCCCGCGCTGCTCGCTCACGCTCATCCAAGTCGAAATCCAATTCTGCTGTTTAATCGGTCAAAACAGCGCTAGCTGTTGTTCGCTTATTTGCGGACAACGGCCTCCTAACCCAATTAAACGAATACCTCTGCTTTTTGAAGGGTCGTGGCGCAAACGTGCCTGCTGTAATAGTTGGCGAAAAGACCTCAGACTAATCTCTTGAAATTGATCTGCTAAAGTCGTTTGACTAAAATCATTAAATTTTACTTTAACAAACGGGGCTAACTGTAAATGGTCAATGTTGGCTTTTTCTGTGCGCTCAATAAACTTAACCCACAATCTTTCAAGCGCTTCATCAAGCTCATTAGAATCGAATAAATCATGTGCAAAAGTGCGTTCTACACTAATCGATTTACGGACCCTATCGGTGGCTAAAGGGCGATCGTCCTCGCCACGGCTGCGATTGTACAAATATACTCCGGTACGACCAAACAAGTTCACTAGTTCAATCACACTGTAATGGCGAGCATCGGCACAGGTTTCTATGCCTTTAGCTGCTAGGCGTTCTGCTGTTTTTGGCCCAATGCCTGGGATTTTACGCACCGGTAACTGGCTAACAAATGTATCAACTTGATGAGGCTTAACGGCAAACAAACCATTAGGCTTATGCCAATCACTGGCAACCTTAGCTAAAAATTTATTAGGCGCGGCGCCGACAGAAACCGTGATGCCCACTTCGGCCTCAACGGCTGCACGAATAGTGTGACCAATTTCAATTGCGGAATCTTGTGGATCTAACTCGACATAAGCTTCGTCAACCGATACTTGTTCAAAAGCAATGCCATAACGCTGAATAACCGCCATTACCTGTTGTGAAACTTCGCGATAAAGTGCCATATTTCCGGGTAGCAATGTTAAATCAGGACACTTTTGCAATGCCAATGCGGTCGACATGGCAGATCGTACCCCGAATTCTCGGGCCGGGTAATTACAAGTAGAAATAACCCCACGCCGGTCTGCACTGCCACCAATTGCTATTGGTATAGAATGAAGAAGCGGATTTTGCCTCATTTCGACAGCCGCAAAAAAACAATCGCAATCAATGTGCAGTATTTTTCTCATCCACCAATAATACTGGATATACAAACAGCATCAAGCTAGGACTTGCTTAGACTTGGCATTTTGTTGAATAATTTTCTAAAAATGAGAGTTACACCCAAGGCATCTGGTGTTAGCCTTACATTAATTTGAAAGGAATTTTTACAATGTCAGCATTCGAACAAGCCAAACAGGCATTTTTAACCCAACTATCTAATGATAATTTCCAATTCGAAACGTCTCTTACGTTTATTGAACAATATTTCAACTTTACAGCCACCGCATTTAATAATGGTGGCGTTCAAAACAGCGCCGAACAAAATCAAGGCTCTTGTAAAGTATTTGCATTGGCGCAACTGTTAGAATTAAACCAGCAACAAGCTTTGCAGTGTTTTGGGCAACATTATCGCGATATATTAGCCACACCGAACGTTGATAACCACCACAATTTACGTCGTGTATTAAAAGAAGGTTTGGGTAGCATTCATTTTGATCACTTTCCGCTTGAGCTAAAAGAAGAAAGCTAATGACTGCCTTTAAATTAAAAGCGGGCTTAAACCCCATTACTACCTTGCTGATTCAAAGCAACGATTTGGGTTTAATTCAGCAAGAATTAAAAGCCAAGGTAGAACAAGCACCCAATATGTTTGTACGGCTTCCTTGTATCTTTGATTTTGTTGATCTTACGGATACCATCGACCTGCCCTCTTTATGTTTAACCTGCCACGAATTTGGCATGCTCCCGATAGGTGTTAAAAACGCACAGCTAGAACATTTTGAACTTCTGGAACAGCTTGAATTAGCCGACTTTGGTAAAGGCAACAGCAAGCCAACACAAGCCGAAGTTATTGCACAAAAAAACGCTCTAATCGAGTCACCTGCTCAGCAAAATCAAGTTCAGTGTGAACAAATAGAGTCTGAGCAAACAGAGCCTGCATTCTCTACGCACAGTGAGTTAACAGCACCAGAACCACGCGCAGTTGCCACTGTGCACAAATTTCCGGTTCGCTCTGGTCAACAACTTAGAGCCGAGGGTGATCTGATCATTTTTGGTTTGGTCAGTACTGGTGCAGAAGTACTGGCAGGGGGTAGCATCCATATTTTTGGCCCATTACGAGGCCGAGCATTAGCAGGTATTAATGGTGACACTGCGGCAACCATTAGCTGCCTCGCTTTAGAAGCAGAGTTAGTAGCTATTGCTGGTGAATATAAACTTTTTGAAGACAGTCAACAGCATTGTAATCAGCCAAGCCTGATTCAACTAGATAACGGGCGCTTGAACATAGAGTCGCTTTAATGAATACTGCGTTTTGCAACTTTTTGTAAGGAATTGAAATTTTGGCCAAGATCATTGTTGTAACCTCTGGTAAAGGAGGCGTGGGTAAAACCACCACCAGTGCTGCTATCGCAGCTGGTTTAGCTCTGAAAGGACAAAAAACAGTCGTCATCGATTTTGATGTAGGCTTACGTAATCTCGATTTAATTATGGGCTGTGAACGCCGTGTTGTGTATGACCTTGTAAATGTCATTCACAAAGAAGCGAATCTTAAACAAGCTTTAATTAAAGATAAAAAATTAGACAATCTTTATATTCTTCCTGCTTCACAAACCCGTGATAAAGACGCGCTGAAAAAAGAAGCGGTAGAAGAAGTTTTAAACGAACTTGCGCAAGACTTTGACTTTATTATTTGTGACTCACCCGCGGGCATCGAAGCGGGCGCTCAAATGGCACTTTATTTTGCTGAAGAAGCCATTATTGTCACCAACCCAGAAGTCTCTTCAGTGCGCGACAGTGATCGCATTTTGGGTATTTTACAAAGCAAATCACGCATGGCCGAACAAGGTAAGCGTGTTAAAGAACACTTATTATTGACCCGTTACAACCCAGAGCGTGTTGCCAATGGCGAAATGCTATCCGTTGCCGACGTCGAAGAAATTTTAGCGGTACCACTGCTAGGTGTTATCCCAGAATCTCAAGCTGTATTAAAAGCCTCTAACCAAGGTGTGCCAGTTATTCACGACTTTGAAAGTGACGCAGGCCAAGCCTATGAAGATGCAGTTGCTCGTTACTTGGGTGAAGACCGCCCTCACCGTTTTTTAGAAGCGGCGAAAAAAGGATTTCTGCAACGTGTATTCGGAGGTTAATGATGAGTTTAATGGATTACTTCCGTAAGGAACGCAACAACACCACCGCCAGTATTGCCAAAGAGCGCCTGCAAATTTTAGTGGCTCACGATCGTGTTAACAGTCGTGGCCCAGATTATTTACCTAAAATGCAGCAAGAGCTGTTGGCAGTGATTCGCAAATACATAAATATTGGCGACGATCAGGTACAGCTAAACCTAGAGCAACAAGGTAATACCTCGGTACTTGAGCTCAATGTAATGTTACCCGAAGAATGAACCTTTTAGCCCGCGCTACCCACACTTGGAAACAGGCCGGCTGGCCTCCGCGGTTAGGGTTAATTCTGACCTTTGCCAGCTTCTTTTTACTCTACCCGGGTGTTACTGAGCCCATCATGACGATCAAAGCAACGATCAACATGTTTGGGCTAAAAAGTACTATTTTTGCCGAAACTCGCAGTATTTTAGAAACAGTTTACAGCCTGCAAGACGCCGGATACGCGAGTGTGGGTTTTATGGTGATTACTTTCAGCGTTATCATTCCTGTAAGCAAAGGCTTACTTATTGTTTGGGCATGGTTAAGCCCAGCTCGCTGGCGCTGGCAATTAATTGCTATGGTGAGTAAATGGTCAATGGCCGATGTGTTTGTTGTAGCCATATTAGTGGCGTTTTTCACTGCCCAAGCCACCGCCGAATTGCAGTCTAATCTACACAGCGGTTTTTATTGGTTTACCGGTTATTGCCTAGTGTCTATTTTCTCTGGTCAATGCCTAGCCAGTTATAGTCAACACCAGCTGAACCAAACACTCACCGCAAAGGACCACTACTAAAGGGACCACTACTAAAAGGACCACTAATTTTATGGAAAGCGTCGTTTACGGCCAACAAGATCACTCATTTAAAACCGCTGGGGGCTTTGAAGGCATCAGGCAGCTGGTTGATGATTTTTACACCGCGATGGATACCCTGCCGCAAGCAAAACACATACGCGACATGCACAGCCCAAACCTTGAAGAATCGCGCGACAAACTTACCCGCTTCTTAACCGGCTGGCTAGGTGGCCCCAAACTGTTCAGTGAAAAATACGGCCCCATTAGAATTCCGGTTGCTCATCGCCACCTAAGTATTGGCCCAGCAGAGCGTGATGCTTGGTTAGCCTGCATGCAAGTCGCGGTTAATAAGCAACCATACCCGCAAGATTTTCGTGACTATTTAATGACCCAGCTTTATGTTCCTGCCGAGCGAAGTCGTAATAAAGACTAGGGCATTAAACACTGAGCGCACTACGAATATTGTTTCAAAAACGCTACAATAAAGTTAATTATCAACTAACTAATTAACCGTTCAGCTACACTCACATACCAAGCAAGGAAGTTTCAATGTTTCGTCATTTCAGCTTAACATCTGCCATTTATGCGTTTTGTTTGCTAGTACCTTATACTCATTCAGCTCACAGCGACACGGCCCCGTTACCCGGGGTTGTGGTAAAAGCGGTAGAACATTCAACCTTGGCACCTGTTTTTCAGGTAATGGGCAGAATCGAAGCAAAAGAACGCGTGCAGTTATTACCTCGCGTATCGGGTTATATTGAAGAGCGTTTGTTTGTGGAAGGCGGCCGTGTCGATAAAGATCAATTGTTATTCCGTATCGAACAAGCACCTTACAAAATTGCGGTGCAGCAAGCTCTCGCCAATTTAGCGGGTGCCCAAGCGGGGTTAAAAAATGCAGAAGCAGAATTAGCACGGGTGCAACAGCTGAGAAAAAAATCAGCTGCATCAAAAGCCGACTTGGATCTAGCCGAAGCACGCCGCGATCAAAATAAATCTCAAGTTATGCTGGCCCAAGCTGGTTTAGATCATGCTAACCTCAACCTCTCTTATACCCAAATCAAAAGCCCTATTGCAGGTCGCATTGGTGTAGCTAATTTCAGTGTCGGCAACCTTATCAACCCAGGTAATCAGCCTTTGGCTACCATTGTGACAACCGATCCTGTTTATGTTGAACTTAATATCAGTGAAAAGCTGATGTTGGAAGCACGTCGAAATGGCTTAGATGTGAATCAAACCAACCCACCTACACTGATTTTATCCGACGGTCGTCGCTACTCAGAAAACGGCACCTTCACCTTTATCAGCCCAGAAGTAAGCCGCACCACCAACACTGTGATGATTCGAGTCGCGTTTGCCAATCCCGACGACTTGCTATTGCCCGGTGAATTTGTGCAAGTTCAAATACAGGCTAAGCATGATGATTCTTTGATCGCGATTCCACAATCTGCCGTACAAAAAGATCAAGACGGCTACTACGTACTCTTGGTAGACAAAAACAATACCGTCAGCGTTCGCCGCGTGCAGTTAGGTGAACAACAAAATGGCCAGTGGGAAGTAGCCACAGGCTTAATGCTGGGTGAGCGAATTATTGTTGAAGGTTTACAAAAAGTGCGCCCGGGAATCACCGTGAACCCGGTAGATTAATAGCCTACCTCGTCAGCTCATTAACCCAATTTTAGGCGTTACTTATTATGTTTTCTGCTTTTTTTATTACTCGCCCCAAATTTGCGATTGTGATTTCACTGCTGATCGTTATTGCTGGTTTAATTTCATTAAACAGCTTACCCGTGGCTCAGTTTCCAGAAATATCACCGCCACAAGTGCAAGTTCAGGCGTTTTACCCTGGCGCCAACGCTGAGGTATTAGAAGAGTCGGTTGCTACGCCTATTGAAGCTCAGGTTAATGGCGTGGATAACATGCTGTATATGAGTTCTACCAGCAGCAACAATGGCAGCTATCACTTAACCATATCGTTCGCTGTTGGTACCGATCCAGATCAAGCCGCCATTAACGTCCAAAATCGCGTTGCTCTTGCCACCAATTTATTGCCACAAGCAGTTGTGCGCCAAGGTGTAACAACGCGCAAGCAAGCCTCCAATATGCTGATGGTGGTCAATTTATATGCCGAAGATGCGCGCTTTGATGAATTGTACTTAAGTAACTATTCATCACTTAATATTCAAGACCCACTATCACGCATAAACGGTGTCGGCAATGTTGCGCAAATGGCGGCTAAAGATTACGGCATGCGCGTCTGGCTAGACCCCAGCCGTTTAATGGCATTAGGGCTATCTACCGATGATGTTATTAATGCCATTCAAAGCCAAAACATTCAAGCGTCGGTAGGTACTGTAGGCGCACCACCTGTTTTAAACGAGCAGCAACAATTTCAATACACGCTTCGAGCACAGGGGCGGTTAAAGTCGGTTGAAGAATTTGAAAATATTATTATTCGTTCAGAAGGAACCGCCCATGTCACCCTTAAATCTGTAGCCAAGGTTGAACTGGGCTCGCAGTTTTATGGTGCTAGCAGTGAACTTAACAATAAGCCTGCGGCGACCATTGCTATCTATCAAAGCCCTGGGGCCAATGCGATAGCAGTGGCTGACGAAGTGTATAAGCAATTAGATGAATTAAGTCTGCGCTTTCCAGAGGGCATGAAGCACGCCATATTGTTTGATACCACTCGCTTTGTAAAAGCGTCACTCAATGAAGTGGCCACGACCTTGTTGATTACCTTCTTTTTAGTGGTATTAGTTACCTATATATTTTTAGCCGATTGGCGTGCCACTCTAATACCAGCGGCGACCATTCCGGTATCGCTTATTGGTAGTTTTATTGCGTTGCAAGCCTTTGGTTTTAGCGTCAATACCATCTCTATTTTTGCCCTAATATTGGCCATTGGCATTGTCGTGGACGACGCGATTGTGGTGGTCGAAAACGTAAAGCGACACATGAAAGAAGACGATTTATCGGCCAGCGAAGCAACCCGTATTTCCATGAAAGAAGTCACTGGGCCTATTATTGCCACTACCTTGGTATTGCTGGCGGTTTTTGTACCAGTATCCTTTATGCCGGGCATCAGTGGCGCACTCTACCAACAATTTGCTATCACTATTTCTGTGGCCGTTGCGTTATCGTCATTAAACGCACTGACGCTTTCACCTGCATTGTGCGCTTTGATTTTGAAAAAAGATGGCGACAGTCAAGCCAAAGGGTTTTTATGGTTCAATAAATCACTGGATCGCATTCGAGATGGTTATGTGAAAAAAGTGGGCTTTCTTAACCGTAATATTGCTTTAACGCTAGCGTTGCTAACAACTTTAGCAGGAAGCGCCGGCTATATGTTTGCGACTACTCCGACAGAGTTTGTGCCTTACGAAGATATGGGCGCGTTTTTTATTAACGCTCAACTGCCCGACGGGGCTTCACTAAACAGAACAGAAGAGGTTATGAGCCAAGTACAAGATATCGTATTGGCTACCAAAGGGGTAAGCGACGTCATTGCTATTAATGGTTTCAGTATTTTAGGGGGCGTTTCGTCAAACGGCGGCATGGCCATTCCAACCTTGGATCATTGGGACGAACGCAGTGATCCACAATTAGCTTGGCATCAAATTTTGCAGGAGATTAATGTAAAACTACAAGCCATTGCTGCCGCCAATATTTTTGCCTTTCCTATTCCCGCGATACCCGGGCTTGGCACAGCAGGCGGCTTAGAGTCACGGGTATTGGATTTAAATAATGGCTCGCCACAAGAATTAGCAATGATTGTAAATAACTTTATCTTTAGCGCCAACCAAGCCCCCGAATTTGCTCGTGTTTACTCAACCTATTCTGCCAATGTACCCCAACAAGAAATACTGATTGATCGAGTAAAAACTCAAAGCTTAGATGTCCCGGTGGCTGCTATATTTTCTACGCTTTCCACCCAACTAGGGGGACGTTACATTAACGACTTCAATCTGTTTGGTAAAAATTACCGTGTGATGCTGCAGGCCGATGCTAACTTTCGCGATACGGTTGAAGACATTAACGCGCTCTATGTGCGCAGCAATAAAGGCCATATGATTCCTATGAGCGCCTTAATTGATATAAAACCCGTACTGGGGCCGCAGAGTCTTAATCGCTATAACTTATATCGCAGCGCCGCGGTACAAGCGACTCTGGCCGACGGTTTCAGCTCGGGAGAAGGTATTGCTGCACTCGAACGCATTGCCAAAAACGCTCTTCCCGATGGCTATTTGTTAGAATGGTCGGGCAGTACCGCGCAAGAACAAGAAGCCGGCAATATGGTATTGGGCATTTTTTTATTGGCTTTTTTATTCGCTTACCTGTTTTTAGTGGCGCAGTATGAAAGCTGGAGTATTCCCGTTGCCGTTATGCTATCGGTAATTGTTGCTCTGTTTGGAGCTATTTTACCGCTGTGGCTAATTCCAGGACTCAGTAATAATATTTATGCCCAAATCGGTGTGGTAATGCTGATTGGCTTGGCCAGTAAAACCGCCATTTTAATTGTTGAATTTGCCAAAGAACGTCGTGAGCAAGGCTACAGTATTATTGAAGCCGCAGCAGACGCGGCGCGTTTGCGCTTTCGTGCAGTATTAATGACAGCTCTTTCCTTTGTTTTGGGTGTTTTACCTCTAGTATTCTCTACCGGTGCAGGCGCATCGAGCCGCGTTTCTATCGGTTTTGTTGTATTAGGTGGCATGCTACTGGCAACCATTGTCGGCATTTTCTTTATTCCTGCACTGTTTGTTGCATTGCAAACTCTACGCGAAAAGCTGAAAGCTAAACAATAATAGGTATAATGACCTTAATTTTATTATCATCTAAAAATTAGGGTCATTCCCATGAATCCAGATTTACAAAAGCTACAGCCTTACCCTTTTGAAAAACTGACCGCGCTTAAATCACAAGTGACACCCAATCCTGATTTACGCCCAATCGCCCTTTCTATTGGTGAACCTAAGCACCCAGCACCCAGCTTTGTAACTCAATGCTTAATCGACAACATAGGCCGAGTCGAAAACTACCCAACCACAAAAGGCATTCCAGAACTGCGTGAAGCTATTGCCCGTTGGTTAAAGCAACGTTTCGCTCTAACCGACGTTTGCAGTGAAAATCAAATCATACCGGTGAATGGCACCCGTGAAGCATTATTCGCTTTTACTCAAGCCGTTATTGATCGTAGTAAAGAGGGCTTAGTAGTAAGCCCTAATCCGTTTTATCAAATTTACGAAGGAGCGGCCTACCTTGCGGGAGCTGAGCCACACTTTTTGCCCTGTCTGGAAGAAAATGGCTTTAACCCAGATTTTGATGCCGTATCAGCGGATGTTTGGGACAAATGCCAACTGTTATTTTTATGCTCACCAGGCAACCCAACCGGCTCTGTTATTGATTTAGAGACACTCAAAAAACTGATTGCTTTAGCCGATAAGCACGATTTTATTATTGCTTCTGATGAATGTTATTCAGAAATTTACGTCGATGATAAACCCGCCCCCATTGGTTTATTACAAGCCTGCCAAGCTTTGGGGCGTAATGATTATAGCCGCTGCGTTGCTTTTCATTCGCTCTCAAAACGCTCTAACTTACCCGGTTTACGTTCTGGTTTTGTTGCTGGTGATGCCACTTTATTACAACCGTTTTTACTTTATCGTACGTATCATGGATGTGCTATGTCGGTACATACACAATTGGCCAGTATTGCAGCTTGGAATGATGAAGAACACGTTAAAGAAAATCGTCATCAATACAGCCTAAAGTTTAAAGCTGTGTTAGAAATTTTAAACGACCCGAGCATAAGCGATCGCTTTGCAGTGACGCAAACCGATGCTAGCTTTTATTTATGGGCTAAAACCAGTATGGATGAAGAACAATTCGCCCAACAGTTATTTGCTCAACAACACGTTACCGTGTTACCCGGCTCTTATTTATCTCGTACAATAGAGGGCATTAATCCGGGCAAAAATAGAGTGCGCATGGCGTTGGTAGCCAGTGTCGAAGAGTGCATTGAAGCGGCTGAACGCATTAAACGCTTTATACAAAGTGTGTGAGCCTTAATTTAAACAAAGCCTTTGACTGTTAATCTAGGCTCTTTGGAAAGACTATGACAGATATTACAGCCAGCCCTTTTGGTAGCGAAATTACCCCCGCAGAAATCTTAGATACCTTAGGTTTTTTTGACGATTGGGAAGAACGTTATAAGTACATCATTGATTTAGGTAAGCAATTACCCGCCATTGATGACAGCAAAAAAACAGAAGAGTATTTATTACGTGGCTGCCAAAGCCAAGTGTGGATCGACGCCCACTATATTGATGGTAAATTATTTTTTGAAGTGGATTCTGACGCTCACATCGTACGTGGTTTATTAGCGGTCGTAATGAGCGCCTACAACAACAAAACCCCAGCCGAAGTATTGGCTTTTGATATTGATGGTTTTTTTGCTCAAATCGATTTGGTTAAACACCTAAGCCCCACTCGTGGTAATGGTTTAACCGCCATGGTGAAAAAAATCCAACAAACTGCCGAGCAACAGTAATACCCTATTATGGCTACTCGACCTCGCATCTACACACCTGAAACACTGGCGGTATCCTGCACCATCGAGCTTGATACTCAGGCCAGTATCCATTTAATTAAAGTACTCAGGCTCACACAAGGCGACGAGCTGCGATTGTTTAATGGTGACGGTAACGAATACCTAGCGCGTATCAGTGTGGCAGGCAAAAAAAATGCGCAAGTCACTATTGAACAAATATTTTCTAGCGATGCAAAAGTAAACCTTCCACTGCATTTAGGACAGGTGGTGTCTAAGGGCGACCGTATGGATTTCACCATACAAAAAGCTACCGAACTGGGCATTACCGATATTACACCTTTATGGAGTGAACGCTGTGATGTGCGCTTAAAAGGTGAACGCTTAGAAAAGAAAATGGCGCATTGGAATAAAGTTGCTATATCAGCCTGCGAGCAAAGTGGTCGCAATCGTATCCCAACGATTCACCCGGCATTGAATTATGATGAATGGGCGCGGTCGGTTGAAAGCGATGCTAAATTGGTACTGCATACCCGAGATCAAAAAAATCTGCGCAATATTGAAGTGCCCAAATCGGTTGCTTTACTGGTTGGCCCAGAAGGCGGGATTACCGATTTAGAAGTCGAGTTTTGCATTCAACAAGGCTTTACCGGTCTTACTCTTGGGCCGCGTATTTTGCGCACAGAAACAGCCGCTCTAGCCGCACTGAGTGTCTTTCAGTTTCAATGGGGGGATTTCTAAAGTGAGTGTTGGCTAGGTAGCTGGGTATCTAGGTAGCCGGGTAGCCAAACCTATTGGTTATATCGCGTTCACTTCTTTTGGGGTGAGCCGACGGCTCTGCCCGGGTTTTAAAAGGGGGTCTAAGCAAAGATGCCCAACAGCACTGCGATGCAAAGCCAATACAGGGTTACGAAAGCGCCCAAACATGCGCTTGATTTGGTGGTACTTACCCTCTGTTAATACCACCTCAGCCACGTTATTAGACAAAATTTTAAGTTCTGCAGGCTGAGTCGTTATATCTTCATAAGAAAAATACATGCCTTTAGCAAAGGCTAATGAGTAATCTTCGTTTAAGTCGTTTGCTAGCTCGACCTGATACACTTTATGGACCTTAGCTTGCGGCGACATCAGCTTACGAGACCAAGCACTGTCGTTGGTTAGCAATAACAATCCAGAGGTATTTAAATCTAATCGGCCCACTATGTGCAGGCTTTCAAGTTCAGCTCTAGAATAGCCTTCGAGTAAATCCACTACGGTAGTGTGCTGATCATCTTTAGTTGCACTTACCACCCCTGTTGGTTTGTTCAGCATAATATACAGTGGGGTCTTATTTTGTAGAACCTTGCCATCACATTCAACCCGATCAAACTCTGCTACCATGGTAGTAACTTCAACGATTATTTCACCGTTAATGACCACACGACCTTGTGCCAACATCAACTTAATATCTCGACGGTTTATCCCAAGTTGTTGGCTAATGTAACGATCAATACGGAAAGATTTGGTATGCATGATTCATCGGTTGGTTTGTTATTGGGGTATTTAATAAATTACGAATACATTAATTAGAGCTAGCGGATAATTAACGCAGAATTTTAGTTTTAGCATTAATCACCTGTGGCTGTTCTAGCTCTAATTGTTTTAGCTCTAACTGTTTTGGCTCTAGGTCTAACTGATGATGCTCTATTTGTAATAGTTGAGCTTTACGCGATATGCCTCCAGCGTAACCGCGTAATGCATTATCACTGCCTATGATGCGATGACAAGGAATAATCAACCAAATAGGATTGCGAGCATTGGCACTGGCCACTGCTCTCACTGCATTCTTATTACCGATGTCAGTGGCCAATTGCTGATAACTGGCGATACTCCCGTATTGAACCCTAAGCAACGCTTGCCACACTCTTTGTTGAAATTCTGTACCCTGCGGGTCAATGGGTAAATCAAACTCAAATTGCTGAGATAAAAAGTAGCGTTTAAGTTGCAAGCAGCATTCTTTACTCCAGTCGGCACGATCATCAACCGGCTCAAGCTGTGTTTCAAGCTGTGTTTCAAGCGGCTGTTTATCCACAGTACTAAACTTCAAATATTGAATGTGGGTTTGCGTGCCTTGCACCACAATGTCACCCAGTGGGCTCGGTACCATTAATCGATGTGAATAACTCATATAAACCTTTCAAAAAAA
>CAJXUK010000027.1 GCA_913061435.1 uncultured Thalassolituus sp.
CTGAATCTTTTAGGAATTCGCTGTTTGGCACTAAGCCAATTTGTACGAAAATACCTGCTAGTTCAATTTGCTTATCTTCACCCGTTGCACGATCTTTGTAGTTCAGTGCCGTTACGCGAGTGCCGTCACCAATTACTTCTGTGGTTTGAGCTTCTTTAATGATCTCGATATTACCCATGCTTTCGGCTTTGTTCACTAGCACTTGGTCTGCGCGCAAAGTATCGGCAAATTCTAATACGGTTACGTGCTCTACTAAACCGGCTAGATCGATCGCTGCTTCAATACCCGAGTTACCACCACCGATTACCGCAACACGCTTGCCTTTAAACAACGGGCCGTCACAGTGCGGGCAGTACGCAACACCTTTGTTACGGTACTCTTGCTCGCCGGGTACGTTCATTTCTCTCCAGCGTGCACCGGTGGATAAAATAACACTGCGGCTCTTTAAGGTTGCGCCACTTTCTAGCTGAACGTGAATATAGCCGTCTTCAGTTTTTTCTGCAGAAACAATGCTATCGGCTTTTTGCTCGCTCATGATGTCGACGTCGTATTCTTTAACGTGTTCTTCAAGTGCTGCTGCCAATTTTGGACCTTCTGTTTCTTTAACTGAAATAAAGTTTTCAATCGACATGGTGTCCAGTACTTGGCCACCAAAACGCTCTGCGACCACACCGGTGCGAATGCCTTTACGTGCGGCGTATATGGCAGCCGATGCGCCAGCAGGGCCTGCGCCAACCACGAGTACTTCGTAAGGCTCTTTTTTGCTCAGTGCGGCAGCTTCTTTTTTTGCAGCGCCACTGTCAACTTTCTTCAAAATCTCAGCCAGTGAGATTCGACCTTGAGTGAAGATTTCATCGTTCAAGAATACGCTGGGTACCGCCATGATGTTGCGCTCGGCGACTTCGTCTTGGAACGCGCCACCGTCGATCATGGTGGTTTTTATCTTCGGATTAATCGCTGCCATCATGTTTAAGGCTTGCACAACATCCGGACAGTTCTGACAGCTTAATGAAATAAACACTTCAAAATTCATTTCGCCATCATGCTCTTCATTGTTAAGAGCTGCAATTTGCTCAATCACGTCAGCTTCTAACTTCATTGGGTGGCCGCCACTGTGAAGCAACGCCAATACCAAGGAGGTAAATTCGTGACCCATGGGCAAGCCGGCGAAGCCGATTGCAGTTTTTTTAGTTGGGTTAACAACTTGCATGATTGGCTTACGGGCACTGGCATCTTGATCTTCACTTACTTTAACTTTGTCATTAAGTGAAGCGATGTCGTTAGCAAGATTTTTTAGTTTTTCCGAGGTATCACTGTTATCAAGGCTAAGAACCAAGTGAACATCGGTTTTTAAATTTTCTAAGTACGCTTTTAATTGCGCTTTCATTGTTTGATCTAACATAGTGATACCTTCTAAATTATTTAATGTTTAACTTTTTAATAGATGTAAATATCCACGCAGTAGTTGTTGATTGCGTAAAATTTGTCTCTCCTAAATGGGAGGCCAGATAATAAATAGGGTGTAGCTAGGTTGTGAGTTAAGTTATAAATAAACTGCACAGAGGTGTCGTAACGCTTTAAGTACCTTAGTGCTGGTTAATATAAACTAACCAGCACTAAGCACTTCGATCTAACAAGGCACTAAACATTTATGAAAAAAATTATTTAGTGAAAACAGTTAAACTGTTGTTTAGATCTTACCTACTAGGTCTAAAGAAGGTGCTAATGTTTCTTCGCCTTCTTTCCAAGCTGCTGGGCAAACTTCACCTGGGTTAGCTGCTACATACTGTGCTGCTTTAACTTTACGCATTAGGTCTTCAGCGTCACGGCCAATGCCTTCTGCAGTGATTTCCATTGCTTGGATAGTACCTTCTGGATCAACCAAGAAAGTAGCGCGATCTGCAAGGCCTTGACCTTCACGCATAACGTTGAAGTTATTTGTGATGTTGCCAGTTTGGTCGCCTACCATGAAGTAGTTGATCTTGCCGATGGTGTCAGAGCTATCGTGCCATGCTTTGTGAGTGAAGTGAGTATCTGTAGAAACAGAGAAAACTTCAACGCCACGCTTTTGCAATTCTTCGTAATGATCAGCAACGTCGCCTAGCTCAGTTGGGCATACAAAAGTAAAGTCAGCTGGGTAGAAGAAAAATACAGCCCACTTGCCTAGTACGTCTTTTTCAGAAATTTCTACGAACTCGCCTTGTTTAAATGCGGTAGCGTTAAATGGTTTGATTTGAGTATTAATCATTTTGTATTCCTACTTAATGTAATGGTGAAGTTTAGTGTGTTTCTCTTGGCTTCATGTGAATCCATGAGAGACAGTATGGGGCGAATCATTTGATAGGTATAATTGTATATTTGAATAATGATGATAGTTTTTTACTATTACATTGCTATTAGTCTTTATAAGCCAATTTTCTAACCCTTCTTCGCATTGTGCCCTTGCACAAGAGCACTATCATGATTACAGTTAAGTAATTGATAAGTTTATACAGTTATAAACAATGTTTGTTCATAGTGCTGGTTAATAATGCCTGTTCATCGTGCGTGTTAATAGTGCTTAGTTAAAAAGAGTTAAAAGATTATGAATACTCTAACTGGCGCGATATCAAACAAGGATAGGATTAGTAAAAGGAATAACATCAAGGTGTCTGGCCAAGGCACAAAAACAGTTATGCTCGCCCACGGTTTTGGTTGCGATCAAAATATGTGGCGATTTATGTTACCAGAGCTTGAAAAACATTTTCAGGTTGTTGTGTTTGATTATGTAGGCTCAGGGCAGTCTGAAATTAACAATTTTTCAACAGAGCGCTACTCAACGCTGGCTGGTTATGCAAAAGATATAGAAGAAATTATTACCGCTTTTGATTTAACCGATGTTGCTATTGTTGCTCATTCGGTGAGTTCAATTATTGCGGGCCTGGCTTCGCGTAATGTCGGTGAGCGTATCGCTAATATTACTATGGTGTGTCCGTCCCCATGTTTCATTAATAATCCGCCAGATTATGAGGGCGGTTTTGAACGGGAAGATTTAGAAGAATTAATCAACTTAATGGATAAAAATTACATTGGTTGGGCGAATTACTTGGCTCCACTTGTAATGGGTGCAGGTCATTCTGCCGAATTAATTGATGAGTTAACCGGCAGCTTTTGCAGTACTGACCCTGTTGTCGCCAAAACCTTTGCTAAGGCAACGTTTTTTTCTGATTACCGCAGCCTCTTAAAAGATATTGATATCCCTGTGTTACTTTTTCAAAGCACCAACGATTCACTGGCATCGCCTAAAATTGGTCATTATATGGTACAGCAGCTACCTCATAGTCAGCTTGAAATGATCGACGCCGAAGGCCACTGCTTACACATGACTCATCCCAGCTTGCTAACCCCCATACTTGTTGATTTTATTCGTCATCAGTCTGTTGATTCGTTATGAATAAATTAACTGCGTCAGTTACTCATTCTGATCACTCTTTTTTAGATCAGTTTTTTTCTGGTCATATGGTGGTTAATGAAAATAGACAGGTTGTTTGGAGTAATCGGTATTTATCAGATTTATGTGGTGGGTCTGCACAAGATCCGTTGCCAGCAGCGTTAAATAGTTTATTTACGAAAGCCTCTATTATTTTTATAGACAGTTATGTGTATCCATTATTAATACACGAAGGCTTTGCTGAAGAGATACAACTAACCCTGTTGACTTCAAGCGGAGAAAGAACACCTGTGGTGGTCAACATTAAGATGGATGCAAACCATCTAACATATTGGTCTCTATATGATTGCGCTAATCGCGATAAGTTATATCAAGAACTGATCAGTGCCAAAGAAAAATTAGAATTGCAACGTCAGGCATTGATGGAGTTGGCGGCACAAGATCCACTGACCGGTTTATTAAATCGTCGTGAGTTAAGTCATCGTGCTAAACAAATGTTGTCTCAGGCACAGAGAACCCAATCACCAGTGGCTATTTTTGTTGTTGATGTTGATTTTTTTAAGGCCATTAATGATGACCACGGACATGCACTTGGTGATGAAGTTTTACGTGGGTTGAGTGATGAATTGTCTAAGAAACGCCGCGAATACGACATAGTTGCGCGTTTTGGTGGGGAGGAATTTATTCTGGTCTTGTTTGATATTGATGAACACAATGCATTAAAAGTTGCTAATACTTTACGCTCTGATATTGAAGCGAGAGATTTTAATGGTATAAAAATAACCGTGAGTATAGGCATTAGTATGAATGTTTGTCGCTTAGCAGGAGCCTCTCCTCATTTTGAAACGGACTTCGAAACCTTATTTGATAAGGCAGATTCTGCACTCTATGATGTTAAAAACAACGGCCGTAACAAGGCGCGGTTGTTTACAAATACCGAAAAAACATAAGCAAACGTTAGTGAATGGGGTAGCTGTTTTTAGCCACTATTTACAAAAAAATCTAATTTTTACTTCCATTCCAAGACGATCGGTCATAAAGTAATGGCATGAGTAGACCAAGACGCAGTGATCATACCCGAGAAGCCTTAATAGACGCTGGCATAGAGCAATTATCTGTGCACGGTTATCACGGTACCGGCATTAAACAAATATTAGATGTTGTAAAAGTCCCAAAAGGATCTTTTTACAACTTCTTTGCCAGTAAAGAAGCTTTTGTCGCTGAAGTAATTGGCCATTACAGCCAACGATTATTAACGCAGCTAAGCGAGTTTATGCTGGGAGAAGGTCAAGCTTTAACACCGGTTGAGCAGTTAAGATCCATTTATCGTTATAGTTTAAAACACTATGCCAGCCACGATTTTAAAAAATCATGCCTAGTCGGTACTATTGCGACAGAGATTGCCGCCGAAAGTGAAATGTGTCGGCTGCAGTTGGAGCGAGCCATGAAGCAATGGCTAAAATTTTTTACTAACATTTTTGCTAATGCGCAGGCGCAGCAGCAGGTTCGTGATGATATGAGCCCAGCCGACATGGCTGCTGTGTATTGGGCTGCTTGGGAGGGGGCATTAATTAAAATGAAAATGTCAGCAGACACCCAGCCGGTGAAAAAAATCATGGAATTGATGATAGAAACACTTTTGAAAAAATAGCATCAGTTAATAAGCCGAGTGATGCTGTTTAAGCCAGTACATTTTAATGTACTTTTTTTAAATCTAATTAAAAGACGATCGGTCTAAAGCGGGGTGTGTTTTAAGCACATGCCCAAATTAAATTCATTCAACAGAAATAGGTTAATTTATGACGAACCCAAATACCGCTACTTTAGGATCTAGCTTTACACTAAAGAATGGCCAAGTAATTAAAAACCGATTATTCAAGTCTGCGATGAGTGAACAATTGGGTCTAAAAGATCATAACCCTAAGCCAGGTTTGGCGAAGCTTTATGGACGTTGGGCAGAGGGCGGTATTGGTTTATCGATGACAGGCAATATCATGATTGATCGCGGCGCTTTGGGTGAACCAAAGAACGTTGTGCTTGATGAAAAAAGCGATCTTACCGAATTTAAAAAGTGGGCCGAAGCAGGTAAAAAAAATGGTTCGCACATCTGGACTCAGTTAAATCATCCGGGTAAGCAAATTCCTAACTTTATTGTTGATGTGCCTGTTGCACCTTCGGCGATTGCGTTAACCCGCGGGTTAGAAAAGGGTTTTAATAAACCACGCGCTTTACTTGAAGATGAGATTCTAGTCATTATTAAAAAGTTTGCTACCAGTGCCAAATTGGCTAAAGAAGCAGGTTTTACTGGGGTACAGATACACGGTGCTCATGGTTATTTGGTGAGTCAGTTTTTATCGCCTCGCCATAATCAGCGTGACGATCAATGGGGCGGTTCGCTAGAAAATCGTATGCGTTTTGTGTTGTCTATTTATCAAGCGATTCGTGATGAGGTAGGTGCTGATTTCCCTATTGGCATTAAATTAAACTCCGCCGATTTTATGAAGGGCGGGTTCACAGAAGAAGACTCAATGCAGGTTGTGAAAACATTGGCTGATGCTGGCATCGACCTCATTGAAATTTCTGGCGGCTCTTATGAAAACCCTTCTATGATGGGCAGTGATGCAAAAAAATCGACTATTCAGCGTGAGGCGTATTTTCTTGGCTATGCCGAAAAAGTACGCTCGTTAGTGGATACGCCCTTGGTTGTTACTGGCGGTTTCCGTTCTGCTAAAGCTATGCAAGAAGCCTTAAATTCAGCAGCAACCGACTTTATTGGAATTGCACGAACGACAGTTGTTGACCCGGACTTTCCTAATAAGTTAGTTGCTGATATTAATCACCAGCAGCAGTTAAAAGTATTAACAACCGGTAAGCGAGCAATCGATAGAATGGCCATGTTAGACATTACTTGGTACGAAGCTCAGCTTGCACGCATGGCTAAAGGCAAAAAGCCAAAACCTAATTTAAGTGAATGGCGGGTATTTTTCGGCACCTTATTGGATGCCGGTATTTATGCGTTTAGAAAGCGCCGTGCTTAATTGAGTGCTGATTGTCTTGCTGTAAAAAGTTCAAACCTGCTTGAAAGCCCAGTGCGTAATCGGTATTTAACCACTCTGGGCGACTGCCGACCAAGCGGCTAGTTAAGGCCTGCTGCGGATGAATTTGCACAATTTCCACATCGCTTGGAGGTTGTGCAATAAAATCTAAAGTTCTCTGATAAGCATTTTCGTGATGAGTAATCAGATCCAATACTTTGGGACAGCGCTTGTCGTTGCATAAAACGGATTTTAATTTGTGCGCCCAAGGTGATTGGATAGCCGAATCTTTGGGAACCGTTCTAATCACGACAATTCGTTTCGCACCACGTAAGTAGGCTTCTTCTACCGGCACTGGTGCTGCTACACCGCCATCAACATAATACTCATTATCTATTTTAACGCCTTTTTTATACAAAATAGGCAGGGCACTGGATGCCTTTAACAGGGTTAACCAGTTGTCGCGTTTAGGTGCAAAAAAGGCAGCGCTGTTATCATCGGCTTTTGTGGCAGTAAATAATAGTTGTCGGCTGCGGAGCCTTTCTTCACCACAACCAATATTTAATTGGTTATCGGCTTTTTCAACTTGATCAAAATACCAATCTAAATCGACCGCATGTTTACCTATAAGAGTACGAGAAAGATTAAAGAATTTAGGGTCGCGAGATAACGAGGTAATTGAATTTCGGCCAAACCCTTTTTGACAAGTCATGTAGCTGGATAGGTTTTGAGCGCCTGCTGATGTTCCAATTAATAAATCAAAGGGGTTGAAACCAGCATGCAACCAGCTATCGAGAACACCGGCAGTAAATATACCGCGCTGGCCTCCACCTTCTGCAACCAACGCAGTATCATTTAGAGCTTGGGTCGGTAAACAGCGATTTGCTGAGGATTGTATGCTGGCAGTTACATCGAAGTTATTGCTAGTAAATGGGTTAGCTAGGTTAAGCATGGAAACCTCAAACTCTTGATTAAAGAATATGAAGTTATCTTATAGATAATATATAAATAGATATAATTAATTAAATATAGAATTGTTATAGTTTTTGGCTATTTTTTATATTTTTCTTTCAGTTCCAAAAAACCAGGTGATTGTTTATAAGCCTGGAGGGCATCAGCAAATCGTTCGGCGATATGGTGTGTATTTCTCGCTTTAGAGAATGCTAAATAGTTAATGGTCGAACTTAACGGTGGTGAAAGAATGATAAGATTTTGAAATTGATTAAGTGCTTGTTTTTCTTCAAATTCAACTTTGGTCAAAATGCCTAAATCAATCCGATTTGCTAGCAGCGACGATTCAATTTGCTGATTAGAATTAAACTCGATCTTTTTAATGGAGCTCAATTGGTTAAACTCTTCACCATAATCGTATCCACGTTTAATACCTATAGACATATCAGCTAGGGCAGAAAAGTCGTTTTTAAATTGAAATTCTTCCACTCTATTTTTGTTAATAACAAAATGATAATCCGTCTGAGCGAGAATGTTTCCCTCTAAAAACAAGGTGTATTTTTCACGTTCTGGGGTTTTAGAAAAATAGGTGATGGCGTCACCCTTGCCGCCTTTAAAGTGGACTACTGTGCGTTTCCAAGGATAACTTCTAAATACAACCGGTAAGCCTATAGAGGCGGCAACGTTTTCAATCAGTTCAATATTAAAACCGCTAAGTTTGCCTTTTACATACATTTCATCGGGTGGATAATCGATATTGCCCCTTAGAACCACTAACGGCTCAATTTGCTGTAGCGGCTTTGTTATTACGGGTGTTTGTGTATCCGCCTGCGATAGAGGCGGCAAAAAACATAAAACACATAGCAGTAAACGTTGGCTAAATTTATTCATAATCACCGCATTAATGTCGACGTTAATTTAACATCCATGTATTTAATTAATGTTTTTTATTATTTCTCATCATTTTGATAAGGATTTTCAAAGCCTAAAGCAGAAATAATCACCTTTTCTATGCCTTCCATTTCTTCGGCTTCTTTATCGTCAATATGATCATAGCCTAGCAGATGCAAACAGCCATGAACAATCATATGCGCCCAATGTGCTGACAATAACTTATTTTGTTCTATCGCTTCACGCTCAACCACTTGTTTGCAGACAATCAAATCCCCAAGCAATGGTATGGGTACATGAGCTGGGGCTTCAAACGGGAACGATAATACGTTGGTGGGTTTATCTTTACCGCGGTATTCGTGATTCAACTCTTGGCTTTCTTCTTCATCGACAATACGAATGGTCATTTCTGGTTCTTCGTATTCGGTTCTGTTTAATAACGCCGCCGTTGCCCACAAAGCGAGCTTTTCTTCTGTGGGTAAGTGGCTGTTATCTTTAACTGCGAGCTGAACGTCAAGTTGCAGCTCTATCTCAGTAGGAAGGGATGACGTCATTTGGGTTGTTGATCGCTTGTAGTTGAAGTCGAAAGAGCTGAAGTGGTCGCATTTTCAGCAGGCGCTGCAGAAAGAATGGCGTGGGTAGCTTGCAGCTGTGCACTTTTTTCTAACGCGATGCGCTTTTCTTCGGCGTGTTTAGCGTCTTTGCGTTTTTTCTCGGCGGTTTCAAACTTGTCGTAAGCATCGACCACTTTTTGCACCAGCGGGTGACGGACAACGTCGGAGTTAGCAAAGCGAGTGAGGCCAATGCCTTCAACGCCGTCTAAAACGTCTAGTACGTGGCGTAAACCCGATTGAACACCGCGGGGTAAATCGACTTGGGTGATGTCGCCGGTTACTACGGCTTTAGAGCCAAAGCCAATACGGGTGAGGAACATTTTCATTTGTTCGCGGGTGGTATTTTGGCTTTCATCTAAAATCACGTAGCTGTGGCTAAGGGTACGGCCACGCATGTAGGCCAATGGTGCCACTTCAATCACGTTGCGTTCGATCAGTTTTTCGATTTGCTCTGCGCCCATCATGTCGTTTAATGCGTCGTAAAGCGGGCGTAGGTAAGGGTCAATTTTTTGCGATAAATCACCGGGTAAAAAACCCAGTTTTTCGCCGGCTTCGACTGCTGGGCGTACTAATAAAATTCGGCTGACTTCGTCGCGCATTAAGGCTTCCACCGCGCAAGCGACTGCCAAATATGTTTTACCGGTACCCGCAGGGCCAACGCCAAAGTTGATGACGTTTTCGCGAATGGTTTTTAGGTAGCCTAATTGATGATCGCCACGGGCTTGAATCATCAAGCGCGGAGTTTTAATAATACTGGCTTCGTCGTGGTCGGGTTTGGCGCGTTTACTGTTGTATGCGTGTTCGTCTTTGGCTTCGAGCAATAGCAGGTGTATAAGATCAGGAGTGATCTCGGTGCCGTTATGAGTTTCACGATACAGGCGGTTAATTAGGTTTTTAACCGCTTCGGCTTTGTCTAGGTTGCCTTCAATTTGAAAACGCGCGCCACGGTTGTAGATTTTGATCTTGAAGTGGTTGGCGATTTGCTTGATGTGGCTATCGAGCTGGCCACATAAGTTCGAAAGGCGCTTGGCGTCGTTGGGCTCAACATGAAAGGTAATGCCGTGCTTAGCGCTTTTGTTGGTTTGCTCTTCTGGTGCTGTGGTTGGTACTGCTGTGTTTTCGCTCAACTGGGTTCTCGCTCCCGAATTTAAGGTATTTTTTGTATCTAGTTTTTTGTATCTATTTTTGTAACTAATAGTTGGATAAAATTGTTAGCCAATGCCTCAGCTTATGCTTAATGAGGGTGGCTTCGCAAGCAAACACTGATTAAACGCAGAGAGTTAGTGCGAATTGAGAGCAGCCTCATACTTTGATTCACTTCAGAAGTTGAATTTTTTTCGGAACGCCGTAAATACTTCGGTCGTTCCTCCCTTCCCTGTAGGCTCAGCGATCACATCCATGTGATCGATGCCCTGAAAAATTAACTTCTTACATTCATCGTCTTTTCAGCTGCTTTGGTTAGATCATCCTACTCTATTAATATTACGCTACTACTAGAAGTAGAGGGTTTACGGCGTGCCGAAAATGACATCTCTTGGCTCGATGGTAAGCGAAGAGCGGCTAAATACAGTTGATCTAGCAGCTCTACTTAGCTACTAAATCAATACGCGTTTTCTGGTTCAATCACAGTGCCTTGCAAGCTATTCGGTAAGGCTTTGTCGATATGTACCTTAACAAACTTGTTGATTAAGCCATGGTCGTCGCAAGTAAAATTCACTACGCGGTTGTTTTCGGTACGGCCTTGCAACTGTGCAGGGTCTTTTCTGGAAACACCGGTAACCAAAATAGTTTCGGTATTACCTACCATGCGGCGCGCAATGGCTTGTGCTTGCTGGTTGATACGATCTTGCAAAATGTGCAGGCGTTGTTTCTTTACCGACTCTGGAGTATCGTCTGCTAAATCAGACGCTGGAGTACCAGGGCGGGCGCTATAGATAAAGCTGAATGATAAATCAAAGCCAATTTCACCAATTAAATCCATGGTGTCTTGGAAGTCTTGTTCAGTTTCACCAGGGAAGCCAATAATAAAATCAGAAGACATGCACAGGTCTGGGCGAATCGCCATGATGCGCTTAACTTTGGCGATGTACTCGTCACGGTTGTGGCCACGTTTCATCGCGCTTAGAATTTTGTCGGAACCACTTTGCACCGGTAGGTGAAGATGGCTCACCAGTTCGGGCACTTCGGCGTAAACGTTGATTAAGCTGTCGCTGAATTCCATAGGGTGCGATGTGGTAAAGCGAATGCGGTCGATACCGTCAATGTCGGCCACGCGGCTAATCAGTTCGGCTAAGTCGGCATAATCTTCGGCATCGGCGGCGTTGTTGATGTCGTTACCTTGCGCGTCAGAAATAATAACGCCGGTGCCTTTGTTAGGGTTAGTCGCGGCAACCGCTCCGCTGTAGATAGCACCGCGATAGGCGTTAACGTTTTGGCCTAATAGATTCACTTCGCGAATGCCTTGGGCGGCGACTTCTTCAACTTCTTTTAACACATCGTGCAACGGGCGGCTCACTTCTTCGCCACGAGTGTAAGGCACCACGCAGAAGGAGCAGTACTTAGAGCACCCTTCCATAATCGAAACAAACGCGCTGGCGCCTTCTACTTTGGGTGCCGGTAGGTGGTCGAATTTTTCAATTTCTGGGAAAGAAATATCCACCACTTTTTCATGGTTAGCCGACTTATTCACCATATCGGGTAAACGGTGTAAAGTTTGCGGGCCAAATACCATATCAACCACCGGGGCACGGTGCATAATTGCCTTGCCTTCTTGGCTGGCAACGCAGCCGCCAACGCCGATGATAAGGTCGGGATTTTTTTCTTTCAGGTGTTTCCAGCGACCAAGCTGGTGGAATACTTTTTCTTGTGCTTTTTCACGAATAGAGCAGGTGTTAAGCAAGATAACATCGGCTTCTGATTCGTTGGTGGTGATTTCCATTTCATGGCTTTCACCCAGCATATCGGCCATACGCGACGAATCGTATTCGTTCATCTGACAACCGTGGGTTTTAATAAATAGCTTCTTCGCCATGACAAGCGGCCTCGTTTAATCTGGGTGTACGTGCTAAAGAGTTAATTGCGCGGCATTATACTGCTCAATGGCTGAACAATCTAATCTTGTCTTGCCTTGTTTTGTCTTGTGCAGATAAGGCATCTAATGAGATGAAGTGTGGTAAAATGTTTTTTTAATTTATGAGTTAGAGCCAAATGGCCGAGAAAACTATTGCCGAGCCGATTTATCGGGTTATTTTTAATAATCAAGGCGACGTATACGAGTTATACACACTGTATATTTATCAAAGTGAAATGTACGGTTTTGTAGAAGTAGAAGAGTTGATTTTTGACGATAGTCAAATAGACGAAGCAAAAAACAAAGAAGAAGCGAAAGCAAACTTCGAAAAACTGAAGTTAGAATTTACGGGAGTAAAGCGCAGTTTTATTCCATTACCTTCAATTATTAGAATCGATGAAATGGAAAAACCGGGAGTGGTTAAGGTTAGCCAATCTAAAGACGACCCAGCGGGTAATGTTCGTCACTTTCCTAGCCACGCATTTAAACGCCCACCGATTGATGCAGACGATTAATTTAGACGACTCATTTAGATGATTAATTTAGACAAGTTAGGCGCTGAATAAAAAACTTAACAGAATAAGATTAGCCCACTCGCTTAATACTTATTCTGTTATTAAGCTAAACAATGACTGCTTGTTTAGCTTTTGATTAAACCGATCTATTTAGCCTTATTCATGAGTTTTTTCACTTCTGTTGCCAATGTTGCGGCTTGCTCATCAAATGGGCGATGACGAATGTCTTCGTTATTTAAAGCAACAGAAACGCGGTACAACCAACGTTCAACACGCAAAGCAATGGCTTCTGCATTGTCGCTATTAGCATCATTAATCTCATTAGAAAAATCGGTAATTACTTTTGCATGATCAGTTGCGCGCTGAGCGTCGTGAGTAGCTGACATGATTTGTTTCTTGGCACGGGGAGTTTTATCAATAACTCCTTGCGCTTGCTGCAAGGTTTTTTGTGCAAAAGCCCAGCTTTTAGGAGCAATGCCATCGCCATTTAATTCTTTAATAGCTGCTAGCTGATCTTTAATCGGCTGTAATTGAATAAATTCAATGGTTTCAACTTCATTATCATGCATCAGTGGCAGTAGCTTTTTTTGCCCTAGCTGCGCTTCTCTGATCTTGCCAGCCTCAATTAAATCAATAAGCTCAACAATTGTTGCGCTAACGGTATTGAAGTTTTCTGGGTAGTATTTATCGGCTTTAATTTCTTCCAGCTTTTGCTTGTGCTTTAACGCCGGACGCAGTGTTTTAATGACCAGCTTTTTAGTTGCAAGACCTGCTTCTAGAGTTTTCTTAGACGCCATTGCAACGGGCTTAACTTCGCCATCGGGCTTGCCTGAGGTATGCAGCCCTCTGGCTTCTAATAATTTTTCTTGAGCAAGCTTTAGATGACGAGGAGCGAAGTAAGCTAAGTTTTCAGACTTGCCTAGCTCAATATTCATTTGCGCGCGCTGAATGCTCTTAGCCGCAGACTCATCGGCCATAGCTGCATCTTTTGTCGCTTCAAGTTCGATGTAGTCAATGTTAGCAATTTTAGCAGCACAACCTGTCATTAAGCTGACTGCAAATACAGTCGATAGCACAGTCATTGCAGGCTTAAACGTTGTTAGGCGAAAGATTTGCATGATGTTTCCTTATTTTTCTTTAATCGTATTGTTTTTTCAAAACAACAAGCGGCTAGCTATCGTTAGACGGTGTTGTAGGCTTCTTTTTCTTAATAGGTGCAAAACCCGAAGTATCCATCAAGTTGCTAGGCTTTGGACGGCTTGGGCGTGGGCCGTTGGCTTTTTTCGCGCTAACTTTCTTTTTGGCAGGGATTGAACTGTTTTTACCTGGACGTTTGTCACGGCCTGGGCCTGCTTTTTTCTTTTTAGTTCCCGCTGCTTTGCCCGAAGCTTTTAAGCGTTTAGGGCCACTGTACGCGCCTTTTAATTCTTTAATAACGCGCGGTTCAAGGTCTTGCTTGATGTAGCGTTCGATCGCAGCTTTTAGGTTCCACTCAGTGTGATTGATCAATGAAATAGCAGTGCCGGTTTCGCCTGCACGCCCAGTACGACCTATACGGTGTACATAATCATCGCCTTTACGCGCCATGTCGTAGTTAACCACCAAGTCGATGCCTTTTACATCTAAGCCACGAGAAGCCACGTCGGTAGCGACCAATACATTGATCTTGCCTTCACGAAATAATTGCATGGTGGCGTTACGCTGATCTTGGCTCAACTCACCGTGCAAAACGGCACAACGACAACTGTGCTGACGTAAGAATACGTTTAAGCGTTCTGATTCGGTGCGGGTATTAGTAAAAATGATGGCTTTTTCGAAATCATCGTTAGACAACAACCAGCTTAATAAGCGATCTTTATGTGCGCCGTCGTCGGCTAAAATTGCTTGCTGGGTAATATTGTCGTGTTTATCGCGAACCGTTGCGGTAGTAATTTCTAGTGGATTATCGAGTACTTTAGCCGCAACGCGTGCAATGCCTTTGTGATGCAAAGTTGCCGAGAATAATAAGGTTTGGCGATTGCCTTCATTACATTCACCCGAGATGATCTCCATGTCTTCAGCGAAGCCCATGTCTAACATGCGGTCTGCTTCATCCAGAACCAGCACTTCAAGATCAATTAAATCAGTCGAACGGCGTTTAATGTGATCAACCAAACGGCCAGGGGTAGAAACAATAAATTCTGGATTTTTACGCAACATAGCCGCCTGGAATTTAAAGTCGTCTCCACCGGTTAACAGGCCAACGTTCATGCCGTTCATATCGGTAAATTGTTTAGTAGCTTTAAATACTTGGCGCGCAAGTTCACGAGTGGGCACTAAAATGAGTCCACGAGTACCTTGAATCGTAGATTTTGATTCAAGAAATTTTTGCATCATTGGTAGTAAATACGCCAATGTTTTACCACTGCCGGTTTCTGCACAAACCTGCAGATCCTTACCGTCTAGGGCATGAGGTATTGAAGCCTTTTGCACATCAGTAGGGACATTAAGCTGGAGTTTTTCAAGGGTTTTTTCAATACGATCGTGGATGAAAAAATCAGAGAAGGAAGTAATTTCTGCAGACAAGGGAAAGCCTCGGTGGTGTGTTCTTGTAAAAACTGAATGGTCAATTAAAAGCTAATCAGAAGTCAAAAACAGGGTATATAAAAAATTTGAGCATATTCTACCAGATTTGTTGTTTTTTGCTGCTTATTTAATCAGGTGAGCCAGTAAATTATTGTTAAAATGATCTAATAACTAGATCAATACAATCGAAATTGCGGGGTTAAAAGACGCTTTAATAGGTTGTTTAATAGATATGACTGAACGTATTGATCTATAAGGCATCAAACCCCGTAGACAATCTGATGATTAATAATAACCACACACAAACATGAGGAGATATTTATGAGTGCACAAGAAATTCAAACTGCGTTAGCCGATACCTTGTTAGAATTGGTCAAACAACAGCAGCGCCAGCAGCAAGCGCAAAAAAATAGTGTGCAAGAGACTGCAAGTGCTAGCAAAAAGGTGATTTAGTAAGAAGGCTATCTAGAATTGGATTGCACTAAGGGTTTTCTCGAAAGAAAGCTAAAGCCCAAGAATGCAATAACAACACATGCGGTCATAACCCACGCCATAGGGCTAAGACTGTGGGTTTGAGTCATTGAAAACTGCAGTTCATGTAACAGCGACCATAAAATTCCCATTAGCGCACCTAAGGTAAATTCAGTAACACCAATAACTGCAGTGGCTGTGCCGCTGATGTCGGGAAAAAAGTTAAGCGCACCGGCAGTAGCATTGGCTGCAACTAAACCAATTGAACCAACAAATACCATAACCAAAGCAACAATGATGGACAGGTTGGGGTCAAAATAACTGGCAATGATTAAACCTACGCCGCAAAGTATTTGCAGGCCCAAGCCCAGAGTTAAAATGGATGCAGACGAGTAATGATTTAAAGCCCAAACGTTAACCCGATTCATCAGCATCATTAACAATACATTGCCGCCAAAAATAAACGGAAAAAGTTGCGCACTTACCGAAAAATACTCCATATAAGCAAAAGCAGACGCTGTAATAAATACAAACATGCCGCTAAAACTTAAACTAATGGCCATCACAAACCCCATAGCTTGAGGGTGGGTTAAAACCCGTTTATAGGCTTGCCAAGGTTTGCTGGAAGGTTTGATGGAAGGTTGAGTCACCCTATTATTATCTGGTTTTTTACGGGTTTCAGGTAAGCGCCATAGAAGCAATACCATGACGCAGGCAGAGTAAATCGCTAGGATTAAAAAAATAGTTTGCCAGCTAAAATAAGTAATAATCAGTGAGCCAAGCAAGGGAGCGATTAGCGGTGCAGACATCATCACAATGGCCACCATGGATAACACCTTGGCCATTTCATCGCCTGAAAATAAATCGCGAATTATCGCCGATGAATTGACTGTTGCGATACCACCGCCAATGGCTTGCAAGGCTCTTAGTGCTAGTAACTGTTCAATGCTTTCTGTTTGGGTTAACAACAAACTGGTGATCGAAAATAACATTAAGCCGATTGCAATCATCGGTTTGCGGCCAAATTTATCAGACAAAGGCCCGCCTAGCAGTTGGCCTAAAGCAAAGCCCAGCAAAAATGTACTAATGCTTACTTCAACATAATGAATGGCGGTTGCTAAATCGGTCGCCATTACCTTCATTGCCGGTAAATACATGTCGATTGCAAATGGTGCAACGGCAACCAGCATAGCCAACAAAATCGCTAGGGATCGAATAGAGGGTTTAGAAGAAAGTGAAGAAGAGGGTGAAGATTGAGTGGGCATAAGTTATAAAGGCTGCAAAAAATAGCCGTTGATTATACGTTATTTATTGAATAAAAAATAAAGGATAAAACATGTTAATTTGGTTGTGGCAGTTTGTGCGCCCATATCGGTTGCGATTAGTGATTGCGATTATTGCCTTAGTATTAACAGCCGCTTTGACCTTGTCTTTGGGCCAAGGCATTAAGTTGATGATTGACGAGGGTTTTTCTGATCAATCAACATCGGGTCTCGCCCATGCTTTAAGTTGGGTAGGCATTATTATTGTTGCCATGTCTGTTGGTGCTTACTTTCGTTTTTATATGGTGTCTTGGCTGGGTGAGCGCGTAATTGCTGATATCCGCAAAAAACTGTATTCGCATCTTGTCAGTTTGCCGCCCAGCTTTTTTGAAGATAACTTAGCTGGAGAAATTCAAAGTCGTGTTACTACCGATACTACATTACTGCAAACAGTGATTGGTTCTTCCTTCTCGTTTGCTCTGCGTAATGCGTTAACCTTTGTCGGTGGTTTAACCTTAATGTTTATTAGTAACGTTAAACTCACCCTGATTGTATTGCTGGTGGTGCCTTTTATTGTTTTCCCGTTGATTTACTTTGGCCGTAAAGTAAAAAAATTGTCTCGCGATAGCCAAGATAAAATTGCCACTGTAGGCGCTTGGGCAGGAGAAAGCCTACAGCACATTAAAGTTGTACAAGCCTTTACCCGAGAAGCGCTGGTTAATGAACAATTTGGCCGTGCAGCAGAAAGTGCTTTTGAGGTGGCATTAAAACGCATTCGCCAAAGGGCTTTATTGATTGCCTTAGTGATGATGATGGTAATGGGCGCAGTGGCGGGTATGTTATTTGTTGGGGGCAGCGACGTTATTGCGGGTGAATTATCGGCGGGTGATTTAGCCGCGTTTGTTTTTTACGCCATCATGGTGGCGGGCTCGTTAGCGGCGGTTACGGAAGTATATGGTGAAGTGCAACGCGCCGCCGGTGCAGCCGAGCGCATAAGAGAACTCATGGCGACACAATCAGGTATTCAATCACCTTCTATTTCTACAGCAAAAACGACGTCTGCAGAACAACAAACCGCACCCTTAATTGAGTTTAACCATGTTACTTACACCTATCCTTCGCGCCCTGACACTCATGCGATAGCGCGTTTAAATCTTGCCATTAATGCAGGAGAGAGCATTGCATTGGTTGGCCCATCGGGAGCGGGTAAGTCCACCTTGTTTGAATTGTTATTGCGATTTCGCGATCCACAACATGGTGAGCTAAAAATATTAGGAAAATCCTTACCAGATTGGGACTTAGAGCAACTGCGCAGTCAGTTTGCCCTAGTACCTCAGCAGCCGGTGCTGTTCAGTGCTAATGTTTGGGATAATTTAAAATATGGTCGCCCAGACGCAACCGAAGCCGAAGTGATAGCGGCGGCAAAAGCGGCCCATGCCGATGAGTTTATTGCCCAACTGCCCCATGGCTATCAATCCTTTTTAGGTGAACAGGGCGTCAAACTGTCGGGTGGGCAAAAACAACGACTCGCCATAGCCCGTGCGATATTACGCGACCCCAAAATATTGTTACTAGATGAAGCCACCAGTGCCCTTGATGCACAAAGCGAACACTACGTGCAACAAGCTTTAAATACTCTAATGGCAGGGCGAACAACCCTGGTGATAGCTCACCGTTTGGCAACTGTAAGACACGTTGATCGCATTGCCGTATTCGATCACGGCCAGCTGGTGGATGTGGGCAGCCATGAAGAGCTTATACACAGTTCAGAACTGTATAAACGCTTGTCTGACTTACAGTTTTCTAACGAAAATATGGAAGAATTGGGTACAATTTGAAAAATTGACAAAATCATAATTATCATTAAAATGCCGACAACTAGCACGGAAGCTAATCAATCGGCCTCTCCTTGCATCTCTTTTATGCAACTCCCTTTAGATTTATGGATGAATTATGAAAAAATCAATAACTTCTGCTTCTATATTACTGTTAAGTTCACTAGCAATGACCACTCAAGCTGAGGTTGAGTCGGGGGTGTATTTAGGGGTTAATAGCAACACCAGTTTAAGTGGAACTTATAAAGCGGAGTATGAAAACTCTGGTTTTACATCTGAAAGTGAATCAGATATCGATACCACGGGTGCGAGTTTATTTATTGGTTATCGAAGCAGTAGAAATAATCGTTTTCAGCTTTCTTTCTCATCAATCGATATTGATTACGAAGGTGGCGGTTCTGACGAAGCCGTTGGTACTGATCTAGATTGGCAGTTTGTGTATGGCGAAAGTACTGTTCAGCCATACTGGGGCTTAGGATTTGGTTTATATACCTTAGAAGATACCGCTGATCTATTTACTTCTGGCGATGATCTCAAAGGTGTATCTTTTCAGCTTGCAGCTGGCGCAAAGTTTGACCTTCATGAACATTTTGAACTAGACGCTTCTTATCACATTAAAAGCATCGCATGGCAAGAAATCGAGGTATTAAGTGGTGATACGCTTAATTTAAGCCACACCTTTAGTTATATTAACTTAGGTGCTGCTATTAAGTTTTAATAAGCACGCATTAAGAAGGCTTGAGCTGCTTAAGCCTTCTTGATTTTTCAATCTTCTTTTTTTAGCTGTTTTTTCATTTCTTGTTTTGTTCTTTGTTCTTTGTTCTTTGTTCTTTGTTCTTTGTTCTTAGCCTTAGTTTTAGTCTTCAAACCCCTCTATTTTTATAACTCACAGCCTAAAATAACCAAGGTAATTGAGTTATATTTACTTTTTTATCAGCGATAAAAAAACAATAAGTTACAAAAAAAGTGTCCAACAATTTATTCAAAAAATGTCTATTTGATCAAGAATCATGTAAAGTTTTGCCGGAATTCTGATTACAGGGCGCTTTTTTGCTCAGGTTCTGATCAGTGCAGGTGACGATTTTGTAGTCTAGGCTTTGTATAGGTTATATGACTTACCTAATAATAATTTAAGAATAATGAGGTTTTACCTACATGCATAAAAAAACTCTTTTAGCCATCGCAATTGCTGGCATCACGGCTTCTCATACTGCGTCTGCAGCCCCTAGCGCTGAAATTTATGGTTTTGTAGACATAGGTTTAGAGCACTTTAATGAATCTGCTCTATCTAATGGTACTGATGTTTTTGCTGGTGGCGATACGCCAAACGGCAATAGCGATGAGCAAGAGTTTGCTTTAACCAACAACGTACAATCTCGCATTGGTATTAAAGGCGAAGAAGATATTGAAGACGGTTGGAAAGGCACCTATCGCATGGAGTTCCGCGCTAACGTATTAGAAAGCGGTGGTAATGCATTGCGTACACGTTTGGGTTGGTTGGGGTTAGAAAAAGGTGATCATCACTTTAAAGTGGGTACTCAGTGGTCTCCTTTTATGCAGTACAGCGCATGGAATACCGCCCGTGGTGAGTCTCAGGGTTTAGCCTCTTATTTCTACATTGCTGATGAACTTAAAGGTTCTATGCAGTATGGTTTCCGTAATGCTAGCGTAATTAGCTATACCTATGGCGATGGCGGCTGGGGCACAGCGTCTCCTTACACGGGTACAATCGCACTGCATGTGGGTGATGATAATACCAAAGTGACAGTACCAGGAGCTAATGGCGCACCTAGTAGTGAAGAACTGACCAACGATGCGGGTATTACCGGTGTGTCGGTTGCTGGTGCAGCGACGTTTGGTAACTTAACCTTGAATGCTGTTTACACACAGAATTTGGTTGCAGAAAGTGATGTAGCTACAGCGGCACTGGAAGCTGCAATTCTTTCTGGTGATGCTTCAGATATTGCTGACGCTCAAGACTTAGTGACTGAGCCGGCTATTTTCGGTGCTGGTGCTAAGTTCCAAGCCACGCCAGAGCTAGAGTTTGGCTTTGCATACCGTGGTGCCGATCGTGATACTGAAGAAAACGAATACACGTACTCAACGTCGTTCTCTACTCAGTATAAATTTGACGATAAAACAGACATTCACTTAGGTGTTGGCCAAGGTGAAGATGATGATTCTTCTGCTCGCCAGTTGAAGCTTAACTTGTACGGACAAGTTTGGTATCAAGTAACCGACAGCCGTTCAGTGCGTTTTGAATTCGAACACGCTGATTATGGTGACGATGGTGAAGTGCTTGTAACATTGCTGAGTATGCGTCAGGCTTTTTAAGCAAAACTGATTGATTATACCGGTCTCTAAAGGGCGCATGACTTAGGTTATGCGCCTTTTTTTATGTCTGCATATCTTCTATGCGATCAACATCCGCTAACAGTGAATGCTCGTTAAACGTTATTAATTTTTGCTGCTGAATAATACTCTTAGCGCCATCATCTCCACTCAATTGACTGAGTTTTATTTTATAAAACTGCGGAAAATAAACCGGATGCAGCGGGATGTTTTCTTCGTTTTTTATGATGCTGGGGCGTACGATTTGATGCGGGTTTTGAATAATATTAGTAATTAATGCTTCCACAATATTCGCGCTTAGATTGGGCATGTCGGCTAATGCGATCATCCAACCTTGCCATAATGGATTCGCTAACACACCATGAGCTATGCTGCTGCCCATGCCTAGGTGAGCATCGGAGCACAGGGTATACGCAATGTCTTGTTCGGTTAAATAAGCAATTAATGCAGGATTACTAATGCGTGTAACCACACACAAGTTAAGCTGATAACGTTTAGCCATGGCTTTTAACGGTGCAAGGCTATGAGCAATAAGGGGCTTACCATCGGGCATGGTTGCCATTAATTTATCACTGCCAAATCGGCTTGATTGGCCAGCAGCTAAAACGAGTATTCCAAAATCAGGAGTCATTGTTCGATTTGCCTAATACTGTTTGGTACTTTTTAAGTGAACAGCGTGTTAAGTGGAAAGTTTGTGTGCGTTATGTCAGTTTTCTATTATTTAAAAGATTGTTTAAAAAATGCTTTAAATAACGTTTCTTTTAGCGCGTTCAGCAATCAGTTGTGCGGCAATAGAAACGGCTATTTCATAAGGGGTACGGCTTTTAACATCAAGCCCTATTGGGGCGTGCAGTTTTTCTATTTGTTGGCCTGTTACTTCTAATTCTAATAGCCTTTGGCGTCTTAGGTTAGATGTTTTTAATGAGCCCATAGCGCCGACGTAAAAAGCGTCGGTTGTGAGAGCTTGCATCATAGCCATGTCATCGACTCTAGGGTCGTGAGCCAACGCGACAATAGCACAATGATGATCGTTAAAGGAATCGGCAATAACATCATCGGGCATGGCTTTAATCACATTAACGCCTTCTACCTGCCACCCTTGTAAAAACTCATCGCGAAAATCGCATAAGGTAATGTCGAATTCTAGGTTTTTAGCAATTTCAGCTAAACAACGTGCAACTTCACCTGCACCGACTATGAGCAATTTGTCGTGAGGTTTTAGTGTATGAATAACTTGCTGCGGCTGACGCTGAATATCGGGCTGTTTAGTGGCCGTCACGGTTTTAATGCTGGCATCGGTTAAATTAATACAACGGCTTATCCATTGCCGTTGCTGCAGGGATTTTTCTATTTTCTGAAAATGTGCTTGGTGTGAGGGCGCAATTTTTTCTATTAAAACGTCCAAATGCCCACCACAAGGCAGTGCCAGTCGTGAGCGTTGTTCTTCACTCTCGCCATATCGCACTATCATCGGCCAAGGGTTTGCTGCGTCTGCAGTTAAGCGGTTTTCGGCTAACTGGTTAATTAACTCTTGCTCGATGCAGCCACCAGAAAGCGAGCCAATAATGCCTTTGTCTGGGTGATAAATCATCATCGAGCCCGCTGGTCTTGGAGAAGAACCATAGGTTTCGATCACAGTGGCTAACCAAGGCGTAATGCCCTGATTAAGCCACATGTTGAGCTGTTGTAAAACAAACCAATTACTGCCGTTCATTAACTTACCCGAGTTTAAGCGGTAAAGAGTCAAACAGTTGGCCTGTTTTGGCCGTTACGGCATTGGCAACTGCTGCCGCCAAGGGTGGAACGCCGGGTTCGCCGACCCCTGTGGGGGGTTCGTTACTCTCAATAATATGCACTTCAATACTGGGTGCTTGATTAATGCGTAATAATTGATAATCGTGAAAGTTTGTTTGCTGAGCAATGCCGTCTTTAATGGTAACGTCACCGTATAAGGCAGCGGAGAGTGCAAAGATAATGCCTCCTTCCATTTGCGCAACGACTGTATCGGGGTTGACTACTTGTCCACAATCAACCACGCATACGACGCGCTTTACTTTAAGCTGTTGATCGCTACTGGCGTTGGCGTCTACTTCAACATCGGCAATTTGTGCCACCCACGTGCCAAAGGATTTATGAATCGAAATGCCTTGAGTGCAGCCGGGTAAAGGCGTTCCCCAGTTGGCTTCTTGTGCCGCTTTTTTCAGAACCGCTTGTGCACGAGGGTGTTTATTTAACAAATCAAAGCGGAATTGATACGCGTCTTTTTGCGCTTTTACTTGTGGTAGCTGTGCCAGCTGCTCGATAAAAGTTTCTACAATAAAACCCGTATGAGAATGGCCCACACTGCGCCAGTTGCCGACTAAAATACCGCTGTCTGATTTTTTATAATCAACATTGATATTAGCAAAATCGTAAGGGATTTCGTTGGCACCTTCAAAGATCGAGCCATCGGCTGGAGCAATAATGCCTTCACCCATTTTGCCGGCACTTTCAAGTACACCAAACATAAATTTAGGCATAAAAGGGTACTGCGCTGGGGCAGCATCACCGACAAAGTAATCAAACACACCAGAGCCAGCCATTTGGTGATTCCAGCCAGTAATGTTGCCACTATCATCGACTGCGGCAGTTAACTTGTGCAAGCTAGAAGGGCGATACCAATCGCGTTGAGTATCTTCTTCGCGAGACCAAATTAGTTTAATCGGTTGCTGAACATGGTCGGCAATAGCCGCTGCTTCGGCGACAAAATCTTGGTTAATACGGCGGCCAAAACCACCACCAATAAAGGTGGTGTTCACTTTAATGTCGTTTAATGAATAGCGAGACGCTTTGGCGGCTGCCACTTGTGCCATGTCGGGGGATTGAGTGGGTGCCCAAATTTCTAGGCCATCAGCGGTTGCCCATGCCGTGCAATTTTGTGGCTCTAAGGTTGCGTGTGCTAAGAAGGGCATTTTGTATTCGGTCGTCACGGTTTGCGCCGCGTTGCTTAAGGCTGCTTGGATATCTCCTTCGCTGCGTACATTTTTACCGCTGTCTTGGCTCATATCTTTTCTGTATTGAGCAAAAATACTGGCGTTATCGACCTTGGTTAATTCACTATCGCCCCATTCAACGCTTAATAGCTGTTGGGCTTTTTTCGCTTGCCAATATGATTTGGCAACAATCGCAACACCTATAGCACTGGGTTTATTGACTGCAAATACCTGTTCTATGCCTGGCATGTTTTCTATTTTGCTGGCATCAAAGCTTTTAAGTTCGCTGTCCCAACGGGGAGCGCGACTAAATACCGCATACTTCATCCCGGGAAGTTCGGTATCAATGCCGTAGCCAGCAGTGCCGGTGGCTTTTTTCACTGCATCTAGGCGTTTGTTGTATTTGCCAATGAGTTTAAAATCGGCTTTGTCTTTTAGTGTGATATCGTTAGGAACAGAATAGGTTGCGGCAATCGCTGCTAGTGCACCAAATGAGATTTTTTGGCCGTTTTGCGGATGCCCCGCCGCTTGATTAATGACTACACCCTTGTTGGCAATACAGTCTGATTCACTAATATTCCATGTATTGGCCGCCGCTTTGATTAACATCATTCGAGTCGCAGCGCCGGCTTCACGTACAATTTCCCAGCTGCTCACGATGCTGGTGCTACCGCCCGTTATTTGCAGGCCATACACGGTATTGCGATACACAGAGTCGGCAGCAGCAAAACTTACGTTAATACTTTCTGGGTCAACTTCTAGTTCTTCGGCCACCAAGGTCGCCATGCCGGTATAGGTGTTTTGTCCCATTTCTACACGATCGAGTACAAAGTGGATGCTGTTATCGCTGTCGATACGTAACCATGCGTTGGCGTCCCACCGCTCTGTATTGCCGATTTTAGATAATCCGCCATTTTTAAGGGTGGCACAACCAGGCATTGCGATGGTCATCATCAAACCACCACTGCCCAAGGCACTGGCCTTTAAGAATGAGCGGCGTGAGGTATTTAACGAAGTTTTTGTTGGGCTATTTAATAATGAAGTCATTATTTTTCCTCCATTACGCTAGGCTTTTGGTCGGCCATTATATTGGTGAATAAGTCATCGTTGCTGGTGGCATTGCTACTTGCGACTGAATGTATGGCCGCTTTAATGCGCGGATAAGTACCACAACGGCAAATGTTACCACTCATAGCGCTATCAATATCATCATCATTGGGTTTGGCATTTTTTGCTAGTAGCGCTGTCGCCGACATAATTTGCCCCGATTGACAATAACCACATTGAGGCACGTTTAGCTCAACCCATGCTTGTTGTACAGAACTCAGAGAACCTTGATCTCCTAGGCCCTCTATTGTGGTGATCGCCTGTCCCGCAACTGTGCTAATGGGGGTAATGCAGGTGCGGATCGGTTCGCCATTTAAATGCATAGTACAAGCGCCACACAAGCCTGCACCACAGCCAAACTTACTGCCTTTAAGGTTTAAGTAATCACGAACGACCCATAATAATGGGGTATCGGCTTCGACATCGAGAGAGTGTTCAACGCCATTCACGGTGAGTTGTATCATAGTTATTTCACTTATTTTTAGCTTGTTATTTTGTGCTTGATAGTACGCTAATACATAACGACTCAAAAGTACTGTATTTCTTTGCCACGAGTAAGGGTTATTTTCTGCTAAAATCTCAGGCTATTTAATTTTGAGCTGCGGTATCAATTTTCAATTTCTATTATGGTTAAGGCATTCTAATGGCAAAAAAGTTCTATGTAATTTGGGTTGGGCGCGAGCCAGGTATTTACAGCGATTGGCCGACCGCGCAAAAGCAAATTATGAAATTTTCGGGGGCTAAGTATAAATCGTTCCCGAGCAAGGCAGAAGCAGAGGCGGCGTTTGCCGGCGGAACAGTTAGTTCTGATGCAAACTTATCGGCACCTCCGGTTAAGACCGACATTGTTATTTATTGTGATGGTGGCTGTGACCCCAACCCAGGCAAGGCAGGTTCGGGCGTTGCTGTATACCAAAATGATCAGCTTTCTCAGCTTTGGTACGGCATGTTTAACCCCAACGGCACCAATAATACTGCCGAGCTAAACGCTTTGTATTATTCTTTACGATTGGCGCAGCATGCGATTAACCAAGGTTTAACTGCGCAAATATTGTGTGACTCTATGTATTCAATACAGTGTATTCGTGATTGGGCGGCAGGCTGGGAGCGCAATGGCTGGAAAAAGAAAACCGGTGAAATTAAAAATTTGGACATTATTAAACAAGCTTATGCCTTGTATAACCAGATTAAAGACAAGGTGCTCTTGTCTCACGTAAAAGCACACGCAGGCACTGAGGGCAATGAACTGGCAGACCGAATGACCATGGTGGCGGTACAACGCAAAGACACTAATTGGGTGAAATATGAAAAAGAAGCCAGTGGCGGATTTGATATTCCTGCTCTGTTGAAGTTAAGAGCAGGATGAAGTTAAGAACAGGGTAGGCCGCAATGGGCAATTATTTTAGCTTTTAGCTTTTAGCTTTTAGCTTATTGCCAGTCAGCGGCTTGTTTTGAGTCGCTGGCTTTGGCATCAACCCAGCGTTCACCGGCTTCGCCTTGGATATTTTCGGTGCTTTCTTTTTTCCAAAAGGGTGCTTCGGTTTTCAAAATATCCATTATAAACTGAGAAGCCTCATAAGCGGCAATACGATGAGCACTGCTAACACCAACTAAAACAATCTGATCGCTCGCGTGTAGCTCACCTACACGATGAATCACACGCACAGCATCTAAAGGCCAGCGTTCTTTAGCCTGTTGTACGATACCGTTTAAGACATTTTCTGTCATACCTGGATAGTGCTCTAGCGTCATACTACTGACCTTAGAATCATCACTAAAATCTCTTACCAAACCGACAAACATTACGATTGCGCCACTTTGTAGGCTGCGCTGACGCAATTGTTGGTACTCTACGGAGAAGTCGAAGTCTTTGCTTTGTACAGAAATCACAAGAAGGTCTCAATATTTAGATAGCTAGCAATTAAATGGATTATGCACTTTCTACTCGCATTACACAAAAGCACTTAGTTAAAAGATTGAAAAAGTGGCGCTAAAAGTAAGACAATCTTGATCTTGGTTCAGGTAATCAACAGAAGTCGCAATTAATTGATAATTAGCGCTTTTTTGAGCCTTGACACACAAAACTGCAGGAGTAATCTGGATGCACGATAAATGCTTATAGGAAAGCAATATGCCATACCATAATAACGTTGTAGATGAACTAAACTTGTTAGTGAAATTTAACCTGCGTTCAATGCAAGAAGGCATTAAAGTTCACCACGATGCGGATATTTCTTTAATTGAAGCGGCAGAGCGCTTACATAGTAAAGGAATGATTACACAAATTGATGGGGGTTACCTAACCGACCGTGGTATTGAAGTTGCAGAAAAAGCCCATGCGCTTATTTCTGCTTTAGAAGTAAAATTAACCTAAGCTTATCACTCTAAACTAACCCCATAAAATACCCCTATATTTAACGATGATATTGGCAGATAAACACATTTAAAAACGTATCTGCCGATATTTTTTATCGACGCTAATCTGCTTCTATATTCTCTTTCTGAATCGCGTTAATTTTTTTTATTTATTAGCGAAGACTTTAAACGTCTCGTTCGTATAAAGAGTTAAGTACTCATATTGAGTGCTGTTAATATCACTTTTAACCCGTAGGTATCTAAAATGAAAAAACGTACATTAACAGCGATTTTTTTAGCAACATCTGTTTTATCTGCAGCCACTTACGCGAGCTGCGACTACTCTAATTGTGACAAAGAAGGGTATAAAAAACACGGCCATAAGCATCACTCCCAAAAGCATCACGGGGCCAAAAAGTTTGCCATGATTGATAGCAATGATGATGGCAAAATTTCAAAAGCAGAAATATTGGACTTTCATGAAAATCATTTCACTAAAATGGATGCCGACAATGATGGCTTTATTACCCAAGAAGAAATGAAAGCTAATTACAAAAACCATAAAAAGAAATACAGCAAAGGAAACGGCCAGGGTAAAGGAAACGGCCAGGGTAAAAGAAGCGGCGACAATGATTAGCCGTTAAAGCAATAGGTACTGCATGAATAATCTTCAGCAACACAGTGATGAAGAACTTATGAAATTAATACAAGCGCATGATCACGCCGCATTTTCAGAGTTGGTTATGCGTCACAGTGAGCGCTTTTATGCCTTGTCTTATCGTACTTTATTCAATCAAGTTGATGCTGAAGATATTGTGCAAGATTCTTTTCTTAAACTATGGCAAAACCCTTCGCTATGGCAGGCTAAACGAGGGGTTAAGTTTACGACTTGGTTTTACCGTATCATTATTAATGCGTGCTATGACCGTAATAAGAAAAAATCTTCACAAGAGCTGTCGCTAAATGATCAAGAGATTGACATAGCGGTTATTGGTTTAGCGGCCATAGAGAACCCTAATCAATCATTATCTGATATTGAAATTGCTCTAAAAGCGTTACCAGAAAGACAGCGTGTCGCGTTAAATTTATGTTTTTACGAAGGGCTAACCAATCAACAAGCTGCAGATGTTATGCAAGTTAAACTTAAAGCTTTACAGTCATTGATTATGCGTGCAAAAACTACGCTGAAAGCGCAATTTAAACCCACCGAGGAGAGTCATGATGAAAGGTAATATCACAAATGATATAACACAACATGATGAGCAGCTAGAACAGTTGTTAGCGCGAGTTCCTCCAGTGCCTTGTCGCAGCAATTTTGCTGCCAGTATTATTGCTAACGCTGATCCTAATTATCATTTGCCAATAAAAGAAGACAGCTTTATACAACAAATTTTACGCAGCTTTATTTTCCCCAAGCCGGCTTATGCCTTGGCCTGCAGTATGTTAATAGGTGTTTTTTTAGGTTGGCAAAGTACCGAGATGGCTGAATTAACGGTTGTCGCGAGTGACAATCAAACACTTTCGATAGAAGATTTGAGCAGTTTATTTTTAGCTGAGGTTAATTACTATGAATAAAAAAATGAAAATCTTTATTTCTCTTTCTGTTTTATTAAACATATTGCTGGTGGGTTTTTTATTGGGGGGGATTGTGGGTTTAAATAAAAACCATCATTCTGCAATTATGGACAAACGCTTAAACCATATCGTATCGGTTTTGCCGACAGAAAAGAGTGAATTATTTAAACAAAAGATTCAGCAGTTAAAGTCTTTAAAGCATGATCATAAAAAACAAATGAGACTGGCGCGTAAGCAGATATTACAAGCGATTGAGCAAGAACCTTTTGATAAAAATTCCTATCAACAAGCGGTAGAAGGCTTAAATGCTCTGCATCAACAGCAAATGATATTACGCGTTAATATAATGGCGGAAGTAGCAGAATACTTATCCCCAGAAGAAAGAAAAAAACTGTCTTATTTAATCATGCCCAAAAAAGGCAGAAAGTAAGTAACAGCTACAAGCGACAAAAAATATGAAAAAATCGGCAACCAGATTTATAGAAAAAACGACGCAAGTGCTTTCTGATTTAACAGACGAAGGCAGAGTGGGCATTGAAAAACTAAGAGACAGGCATTTTTGTTTGGGTATTACTGGCCTTAGTCAAAGTGGTAAATCGACTTTTATTACCAGCTTAATTAATCAGCTACTTGAACATAAAAAAGCTAAGTTGCCGGGTTTTTCTCCAGCACTTTCCGGTCGCTTATTGGGTGTTAAAATACACCCATTAAAAAACAGTCAATTAGCACAATTTCCGTATCAAGAATCATTTAAAGGGATGACGGGCGACAATCCTGTGTGGCCAAAATCTACTACAGACCTAAGTGGTTGCTTATTAGAGCTTAAATTAAGTCGTAGAAAAACCACTTTTAAACCCTTTAGTTCAGATAAATTTTCTTTATATTTAGAGATTAGAGATTATCCTGGGGAATGGTTATTAGACTTACCTTTGCGCCAAATGAGCTATTCTCGTTGGTGCAGCCAATGCAGTGCTCAATACAATCAGAGCCCGCGCTCAGAGTTATTGGGTTCATTGTTGAATGATTTGCAAACAATAGATCCGTTAGCCGATGCCGACACAGAAGTACTGCGTGACTTAAATACGCGCTACACGCAATTTCTACACGACTGCAAATACAATGACAAAAGCTTAAGCTTAATTCAGCCTGGTCGATTCTTAATTCCTGGCGAAGTGCCCGATATGGATATCTTGTGTTTTATTCCACTGTTAAAAGTAGCCAGCTACACTGAAGGCCAGCTCGCTACTGCTAATAAAAACAGTTATTACAAACTATGCGAACAGCGTTATAAGCGTTACTTAAAAGAATTGGTAGAACCGTTTTACAACGATTTTTTCAGCCGAATTGACCGCCAACTAGTTTTAGTCGATGTAATTAATGCGTTAAATTCTGGCCCAGAATACATAAATGATATGCGCCAAGCACTGGCAAATATTAGCGACAGTTTTGCTTACGGCAAGCAAAGTAAACTATGGCAGCTATTTAGTCCCAAGATAGATAGGGTCGTCTTTGCAGCGACTAAAATAGACCAAGTTATTGCACAAGACCATGAGTCGGTCAGGCAATTATTATCGGTCATCGTGAAACAAGCTTATGATCATGCTCAATACGAAGGCGTTGACCCTTCTTGTGAAGCAGTTGCTGCGGTTCGCTCTTCAAAAGAACTGGAACGAGCAGGTGAAAGAGGCATTTCTGGTATCGGCTTTAATGGAGAAGCTATTGGTTATATTCACCCAAGTATCCCATCCTCCATACCCGAAGGCGATGAATGGCATGAGTTTGCCGACTGGACCTTAAACAATTTGTTGCCACCTAAGGGGCTATCCTTTCAAAACTCTGATGCCATTCCACATATTCGCCTAGATTCCATCCTTAACACCTTAATTGGAGATAAGTGCGCATGAGCAAACGTACAGCAAAGACATTTACTCCCACAAAGGAAGAAGGGTTAGATCAAGTGCCCGAATCGATCAGTGCCGGTGAGCATCTTCCTAATATCCCAGAATATGCCAGCATTCGCTTAACAGCATTGCCGTTAAAAGGCCTCAAGTCTTTTACGATCGGTTTAGTCTGTTTGTTGGTATTAGTATTTGTTTGGGAAATAGTAACTGTGGTTAAAAGTGCATTAGCATTTCATTGGACCGCAGCAGCTTTGTTTTTAGCGTTAATCTTTGTGGTATCGCTATTGGGATTAAAAGCGCTTTGGAGTTACTGGCGTAATCAGGAGAGCTCCCAAATGCTTGCGCAAATTCAGTCCGATGCGTTAACGCTTTCAGCCGTTTCTGCCAAAGGCGATAGTGGCCACTTAGTTGCTGCTTTTATTAACTTTTACGATAACAAGCCCCAAGCGATTTATTTACAGCGCTCATTAGACAGCCTGCCAGATTACAGTAACGACCGTGAGGTGGTTCAGCACCTAGATGCTGTGTTCTTAGCGCCGTTAGATGAGGAAGCCTTGCGTAGAGTATCGAGTTATAGCCTGCAGTCTGGGGTTGCGGTGGCATTAAGCCCTTGGGCTTCTTTAGATATGATGTTGGCGCTGTGGCGCAGTATGAAGATGATTGACAGTGTTGGCGAAGTCTATGGTACGCGGCCGTCATTACTCAATCGCTATCGCTTATTAAAAGGCGTCATTCATCAGTTAGCTTTTGTGGGTATTACAGATTTGGTGATTGATAACCTAGTGCAAGAAAGTGCAAAAGCAACGCTCATTGGTGCAACAGGCACGAGGGTGGGTCAAGGTTTAGGCGCAGCGATTTATAGTGTGAAAATTGGTATAGCGGCGATGAATGTGAGTCGACCAATAGGGTTTACCGACGACAACAAGCCTAAGATTAAAGCGGTGATTGCACCGATGTTGAATCGGTTAAGAGATAAAATTAATGGTGGGCCCTCGCAGACTTGAACTGCGGACCTGCCGATTATGAGTCGGATGCTCTAACCAGCTGAGCTAAGGGCCCGTATCTTTCGATAACGAAGTGATTATAACCATGCTTTACAAAGAGCGCCACCCCTTTGATTTAAAAAAGAAAAACTTTGATTCAAAAACAAAAAAACCAGCCTAAGCTGGTTTTTTAATGTTGCTAGATTAGCGTTTTTATTACTCGTCTAAAAAGCTACGTAAGTGATCAGAGCGGGTAGGGTGACGTAGTTTACGCAGTGCCTTCGCTTCAATCTGACGAATACGCTCACGAGTCACGTCGAACTGCTTACCGACTTCTTCTAACGTATGGTCGGTGTTCATATCGATACCAAAACGCATGCGTAGAACTTTTGATTCACGAGCGGTTAGGCCAGACAGTACGTCACGCGTTGCGTCGATCAAGCCGCCAGCAGTGGCGGTATCGATTGGCGATTCAGACATAGTGTCTTCAATAAAGTCACCTAGGTGCGAATCTTCGTCATCACCGATTGGGGTTTCCATAGAGATAGGTTCTTTGGCAATTTTAAGTACCTTACGAACTTTATCTTCTGGCATTTCCATACGCTCGGCCAATTCTTCTGGCGTTGCTTCACGACCCATTTCTTGTAGCATTTGGCGAGAGATACGATTCAACTTGTTGATCGTTTCAATCATGTGTACAGGAATACGAATGGTGCGTGCTTGGTCGGCAATAGAGCGAGTAATTGCTTGGCGAATCCACCAAGTTGCATACGTTGAAAATTTATAACCACGACGGTATTCAAATTTATCAACAGCTTTCATTAAGCCAATGTTGCCTTCTTGAATCAAATCCAAGAACTGCAAACCACGGTTGGTATATTTTTTTGCAATCGAGATAACAAGACGTAGGTTGGCTTCAACCATTTCTTTTTTAGCACGACGTGCGCGAGCTTCACCGATGGATACTTTGCGGTTAACTTCTTTGATCTCTGGAATGGATAAGGTCACATTCGTTTCGATCGATTTAATCTTTTTCTGCGCGCGTTGGATATCAAACTTATAAACGGCTACTTTTGCAGAATAAGGCTTATCGGCAGCGATTAGCTCATCTACCCAGTCTTCATTAGTCTCGTTACCTTGGAAGGACTTAATGAATTCTTTACGTTCCATCTTACACTTGCGCGTAAGAAGAACCATAAGTGCACGTTCTTGAGCGCGAATCGCTTCTTGTGATTCGCGAGTATTGTTCACCAAAACATCAAAATAACGAGGGGTTAGTTTAATTGGGGCAAATACTTCGGCTAAATTAGCAAAGGCTTTTTCTGCTTCTTTGCTTGCGCGACCTTTTTTATCGATTACAACAACTAAAGCATCATAGGCTTCGCGAACTTCTTTGAAGCGGCCTTGAACCATTTCAACATCCAAGCCACCTGATTCTTCTTCGTCATCATCATCATCGTCAACGTCAGCTTCATCATCATCGCCATCTTCTTTTTCAGCTTTAGGTTGAGTCTGTGGCGGTGGTGTTGGAATTTCGTCTGATGGATCGATAAAGCCATTAAATACGTCGCCAATACGATTCACATCGTCTTCAGCTTCTTCAAATGCGGTTAGTACGGTTTCAACCGAGCCCGGGTAGTAAGTAAGGGCCGTCATTACTTCTCGGATACCCTCTTCGATACGCTTAGCGATAACGATCTCGCCTTCACGAGTTAGTAGCTCAACGGTACCCATTTCACGCATATACATACGAACAGGGTCGGTTGTACGGCCTACATCGCTATCTACGGCAGCTAGAGCAGCAGCTGCTTCTTCAGCGGCTGCTTCGTCGGTATCGGTACCACCCACAAACATGGAATCTGTATCGGGCGCAACTTCGGATACCGGAATACCGATATCGTTGATCATGCGGATGATATCTTCTACTTGATCTGGATTCGCGATGTCATCGGGTAGGTGGTCGTTAACCTGAGCATAAGTCAGGTAGCCCTGTTCTTTACCCTTGGCGATGAGGTCTTTTAAACGCGATTGTTGTGTATTCGCTGACATATAGGCCCTGTTGTAGTCGTCGCAGTCGTCTGCTCGGTGGCTAGGCAATAAACCCGAAAGTATAAACGCTAACCACGCATTGCGCTAGGCAAAGAGCGGGTGGGAGTACGATTTGTGATAAATTTATTTATTTAATATGGGGGTGAAATTGTTTATATCAAGTTGTTGGTTATTCTTTATGCTTTTTTAGTTGTCGCGGCAACGCTAAATAGCGCGCTTTTTCTTCACTGCTTAACTGGCTGATCGAGCCGTTAGCTACCTTGTGCTGAAGCCCCTGCCATTCTCGTCTCAGAGCTCTGCGCTCTAAGCGTTGTAAAATACCGGCAATATCGTCACTGGGCTCCACTCCTTTTGGTAATTCGAGAGGTTGATTTGCAATGTCTTTGATAAATTCTGCATAAGGTGAACCTGTCCATTGAATGAGTAAACCAACACTGCTTTCTTGAGGGCTTTGTTTTAGCTTTTTAAAAATTTCGCACAATAATTGCTCATTCTCATCTTCTGGTTCAAACGTTTCTAGCCATTCTATATTTTGGGCACTTTGCGGATACTTAACCAACAAGGTTAAGGCTTTTATAGTGAGAGCAGCGAGTTGTTTATTTTCTTTAGCAGATTGCCGGTCAAGTTGAGTCGTTTCAGCTAAAGGGTGCAAGGTTTCGCTATCTGCTACTTCTGTGGTGTGCCAATCGGGTGCATCTGGCACAAACTCTGCGTCCAAATTGACTGCAGAATGAATATTAGTTTGAGGCTGGGTTTCTGTGGGTAATAGCTTAGCCAGTACTTCTTGCTTAATACCGGTTTCTTGCGCTAATTGCTGCTGCATCAATTCTTTTAGCATGCCCTTAGGTAGCCGCGAGATTAAAGGTGCGGCGATCTGGCCAAACCGCGCCTTTCCATCTAGTGTATCAAAGTCGACCTGCTCTTTTACATTATCGAATAAAAATTCCGGCAGATGCTTGGATTTGTCCAAACGTTTTTCAAAGGCTTCTTTGCCTTCTTTACGCACAATGGTGTCAGGATCTTCGCCATCGGGTAAAAATAAAAAGCGTGCTTGCAAGCCGTCTTGTAGAGCAGGAAGAACGGTTTCCATTGCGCGAGTAGCAGCTGTGCGCCCTGCTTTATCCCCATCGAAGCAGAAAATGATTTCGGGTACGACTTTAAATAAGCGGCGAATATGATGTTCACTGGTCGCAGTACCGAGTGTGGCAACCGCGTAATGAATGCCATATTCAGCCAGTGCAACCACATCCATATAGCCTTCAACAATAATCATGCGAGTCAGCTTTTGGCGTATTTTTCGTGCCTCATAAAGACCGTATAATTCTTGGCCTTTGTGGAAAATAGGGGTTTCGGGGGAGTTTAGATATTTAGGTTTTTCATCACCAAGAACCCGCCCACCAAAGGCAATTACTTGGCCTTTAACATTGCGTATTGGGAACATGACGCGATCACGAAAGCGGTCATAGGTACGGCCATCTTCTTTTTCGACCGTCATACCACAGTTAATTAATTGCTTAATGGTTTTGTTGTGGGTGCTATCGTTTTTTTCACCCGGTGCCAGTGCATTTTGCAAATTATCCCAGCCGGGCGGTGCATAGCCGATAGAGAAAAATTTAGCCGCTTTGCCTGATAAGCCCCGTTCTTTTAAGTAGCTAATTGCTTTATCTTTTTCGTTACTGGTGCGCAGTTGCAGCTCAAAAAAATCGGCTGCTTTTTTAGCCAATGCATAAAGCTCTTTGTGTTGAGGTTCACGATTTTGTTGACCTAAACCTTCACGAGGCACTTCTATGTTTAAATCTGCGGCAAGTTTTTCTACTGCGTCAGGGAATTCAAGCCCATCAAACTCCATCACAAATTTAACCGCACTGCCGGTTGCACCACAGCCAAAGCAATAATAAAACTGCTTGTCGGGGCTTACGGTGAATGAAGGGGTTTTTTCATTATGAAAAGGGCAGCAGGCCGAATAGTTTTTACCGGCTTTTTTTAGGTGTGTGCGGGCGCTTACCACATCGATTATGTCGAGGCGGCTAATTAAATCATCGATGAAATTTTGCGGTATCCGTCCAGCCATTTATTCCTGTACCCAAGCAGAAACTAAAAAGGCAGCCGAGGCTGCCTTTTTGTGCAATCAAAAGATTGTGTGTCGATTAGCCGGCCATTTAACAGGTAGCGTGGGGGTTACCCCAGTGCCGCTTTAACCAGTTGGCTGACTTGCGCCATATCGGCGCGGCCTTGTACTTGTGGTTTGAGGACGCCCATTAATTTGCCCATATCCTGCATGCTTGCAGCACCGGTTTGAGCAACAGCGTCAGCCACTAATTTGGCCAGTTCATCTTCACTCAATGCTTCTGGTAGAAACTCAGAGATGACAGAAATTTCAAACTTTTCTGTTTCTGCAAGATCGTGACGATCAGCTTGTTCGTATTGTTCAATAGAATTCAAACGTTGCTTAACCATTTTATCTAAAATGACTAATGCACGATCATCATCTACTTCAATGCGTTCATCTACTTCAACACGTTTAAATTCTGATGCCGCAAGGCGTAGTGCAGACAAACGAGGTTTGTCTTTGGCACGCATTGCGTCTTTTACAGAACTTTTTATACTTGCAACAATAGCACTCATAAAATATTTCTTTTGATTACAGAATTACTGAAGAAAAGGATTGGTTAGTACAAACGAACCATTTTCTTGTTTTCACGCTGAACTTTTTTAGCGTGACGCTTAACAGCTGCAGCCGCTTTACGCTTACGTACAGATGTTGGCTTTTCATAATGTTCACGACGACGTACTTCTGACAAAACGCCTGCTTTTTCGCAAGAACGCTTGAAACGACGTAGAGCTACATCAAATGGTTCATTTTCTTTAAGTTTTACAGCTGGCATCCAATATCACCTAATAAATATTCAGTGTTAATCGTTAACGGGCAACCACAAGAAGCCCAAAATTTTTCTTTTATAATAAGGTATACATGTCGAACACCTTATATAAGGGCGGGCATTCTAATCGGTATAAGATTGAATTGCAAAGAGTATCAGCGTGGTAAGTGAGGAATAAAGACATTAACGTAATTTATCAGGCCAAATATGTCTAAAGGTATCCTCAAATCCTTGCCTAACGCGTATCATGCGCACTATTAGAATGTTCGACTTCATTAAGAAACTAGAATTAAGAAATAGAGGCTTTATGCTGATTCTTGGCTTAGAAACTTCCTGTGACGAAACAGGTGTAGCAGTTTATGACAGCGAACGTGGTTTATTAGCGCATCGCTTATATTCACAAATCGCAGTACATGCAGAATACGGCGGTGTGGTTCCTGAACTGGCGTCTCGTGACCATGTGCGTAAAACACTGCCATTAGTTAATGAAGCAATGGCCGCTGCGGGTCATACACTGCAAGAATTAGACGGTGTTGCTTATACTCAGGGCCCTGGTTTAGTTGGCGCTTTGTTAGTGGGCGCTAGCTTAGGGCGCTCTTTGGCTTGGGGTCTAGGTATTCCGGCAGTGGGTGTGCATCATATGGAAGGTCACTTGTTGGCACCGATGCTAGAAGAAGAAAGTCCAGACTTCCCCTTTGTTGCCTTGCTAGTATCTGGTGGCCATACACAATTAGTTCATGTTGCTGGTATTGGTGAATATACCCTGTTAGGCGAATCGCTAGATGATGCGGCAGGAGAGGCGTTTGATAAAGCCGCTAAGATGATGGGTTTGCCCTATCCTGGTGGGCCAGAACTCAGCAAGTTGGCCGATAGTGGGGATGATAAACGCTTTAGTTTTCCTCGCCCGATGACCAGCCGCCCTGGTTTAGATTTTTCCTTTAGTGGCCTAAAGACAGCCGTTCGTACTACTATTTTAGAGCAGGCGGTTGAGGGTGTGTTGGATGAGCACACTAAGGCTGACATCAGTGCTTGCTTTCAAGCAGCAGTGGTGGATACCTTGGCCATTAAATGCAAGCGCGCACTCAAACAAACCGGTTTGAAAAACTTAATCATTGCTGGCGGAGTAGGTGCTAACAAACTATTACGCCAGCAATTAATGGAAATGACAAAAAAATTAGGTGGGCAGGTGTTTTACCCCCGTGCAGAATTTTGTACTGACAACGGTGCGATGATTGCTTATGCCGGTTGCCAGCGATTATTGGCGGGTGAGCAAGCTGATTTGAGTTTGTCGGTGGTGCCTCGTTGGCCAATGACCGAACTGAATTCGATTGTTTCTGCAAGTACCGCTTCCCAAGGTAAGCCGTAATATGGATAAAGTGTTTATACGCGGCTTAGAAGTCGAAACTGTTATAGGTGTGTTTGATTGGGAGAAGCAAGTTTGTCAGCCATTAATCTTTGATCTAGAAATGGATTGGGATATTACCCGGGCCGCCGCCACTGACGATCTTGCTTATGCCCTTAATTACGCCGCCGTGAGTGATCGGGTTATAGCGTTTGTGCAGGCTAATCAATTTGACTTATTAGAGCGATTATTGGTGCAGCTCGCAGAAACTTTACGCGCTGAGTTTTCGATCCCTAAGATTAAAATACGAGTTGAAAAGCCTGCAGTGGCACCTCAGGCAATGGCGGTTGGCTTGGAAATAACCCGTGGTTAAAATTTATCTAGGTATAGGTTCTAATATTGAGCCAGATGCAAACATTCGCGCTGGATTAAAAAGTTTAGCTAGCTTGTTTTCAACCCTGACTATTTCACCTATCTACCAAGCCCCTGCTTTTGGTTTCGACGGTGATGATTTTTATAATTTGGTTGTTGCTGCAGAAACAGATTTGCCGATAGCAGGCGTGGTAAAAAAACTGCGCGAGCTTGAATATCAGCATGGCAGGCCGTTGCAGGCTGTTAAGTTTGCCTCTCGCAGCTTGGATGTTGATTTATTACTTTACGGCGATTTTGTTGGCACGCTTGCTTGTGAATCTGGGGAGTATCAGATTCCTCGCAGCGATATAGATAAGTTTGATTTTGTCTTGCGTCCCTTGCAAGACATTGCTGGAGAACAGTATCACCCGCAATCAGGTAAAACATTTGCCCAACTTTGGCAGGCGATGTCTGCGGCTCAATCCAGTCAGCTTAATCCAGTCAGTTTGAGTAGCTAAAGCGAGAGCTAAGTGGGGGTCGTTTTGCTATTGCTTAGGAAACAGCCCCGTTTTTTCTTCGTTACGATCCAAGGTACCCAAATCCAATAAGGGTGATGCATCAATATTCTGTGCATCCATCATTTTAGCTACTCGTTGCAGCGAAGAGATAATCATCGCTTGTTCCCAATCTTGTAAGTTTTCAAATTGACGCGCAAATTGATCTTGTAAGGGGATTGGCGCGCTTTTCAACGTTTCAAGAGCATCATTCGTTAAATGCGCATGCACTTTGCGCTTGTCGGTTTTGGAGCGTTCACGGTAAACCAGGCCACGCTTTTCTAAACGATCCATAATCGTTGTTACAGTTGCTTGGCTTAAACTCATCTCGCTGGCAATTTCACCAATAGTCACTTCACCTTGGTCACGAATAGTTTGCAGCAGCAAAATTTGTGGCGAAGTTAGCCCTGTAGTTTTGGCAAGGTGTTTAGAGTGTAAGTCGGTCGCGCGAATCACGCGCCGTAGGGCGACCAAAACGTCTTCAATACTGTTCAATGGTGAATCTCTTAAATATAAAAAAAGCTCGCAATTATCAGCTTTCAACAACAATTAATCTACCGATATCTATTCAGTACTAATGATTAATACCACTAAATTGTTTAGAGGCGTATCTATGTTGAAGCTGTTAGTCAGCTAGATTTGTAAAAGTGTTTAGTGTACTATGTTTAGACATCTAAGTAATTTTACGCAAATAAAGCCGAATATCCCAATAAAAAGGCATTTTTGGCTACTTTGTAAGATTATTTTCGTAAATTTATATTAGTGTACTAAAAATTAGAGTTTCCAAGGAGATACTTTAACTTGTCGAATCAAATCGAACTACGTACCCCAACCCTTAGCGATGGCATGGATGTTTACCGCTTAGTTGAACGTTGTCCGCCGCTGGATGCAAACTCCAGTTATTGCAATTTTTTGCAATGTGGGCACTTTGCCCAAACGTCCGTCATCGCAGAGATGAACGGTGAGCCTGTCGGCTTTATATCCGGCTACAAAAAGCCAGAACAAGAAAACACCTTGTTCGTTTGGCAAGTAGCTGTTGATGAAAAAGCTCGCGGACAAGGCCTCGCATCAAAAATGCTGATGCATATTTTGCAACGTTCCCAATGCCAAACAGTCACCCACTTAGAGACCACTATTACCGAAGATAACAAAGGTTCTTGGGCACTCTTTGAACGTTTGGCAAACACACTGTCTGCAGCGCTTCAATCATCAATCTGGCTAGATAAACACACGCATTTTGATGGACTGCACGACTCAGAAGCCCTAGTGACTATTGGGCCATTTAACTTAATTCAGGACACTATTTAACATGAAAATTTTTAAAGAAATCGAATCAGAAGTACAAAGCTATTCACGTTCTTTCCCTTGCGTATTTAATCGCGCTAAAGATGAGTTTATGTGGGACGAAGATGGCAACCAATATTTAGATTTTCTAGCCGGTGCAGGAACGCTGAATTACGGTCACAATAACGATCTATTTAAAGCGCCTTTGGTTGAATACATCATGAACGACGGCATTACCCATGGCCTAGACATGCACACCAAAGCAAAGGGTGATTTTTTAACCACGCTTAACGAAAAAATCTTAAAACCACGTGACATGGAATACATGGTTCAGTTCACGGGTCCAACCGGCACCAATGCGGTAGAAGCCGCCATGAAACTGGCGCGTAACGTAACGGGCCAACAAAACATCGTAACCTTTACTAACGGCTTCCATGGCGTAAGTTTGGGTGCATTATCAGCAACAGGTAACTCACATCACCGCAATGCAGCCGGTGTGAGTTTAAATGGCATTCACCGTCTACCATTTGATGGTTATTTAGGTGATGGTATTGATACGAC
>CAJXUK010000028.1 GCA_913061435.1 uncultured Thalassolituus sp.
AGAAAGTAGAAGAAAAACAAGCTCTTATCTTCGTTCCTTAAAGTGACTTCGAACTAAGTTCTAAGCTCTCTCTAAGCAGGCTGCGTATCTTAATGATTTCAGCCAGAGAGTCAAGCGTTTGTTATCAGAAAGATTTTAAAAAACCTTTTAAAAACAACTACTTAAGCATCCCTTGTTCCGCATCAAACAAACCAACTTAAAGGCCGTTCTGTCTGAGCAGGCGGCGAATAATACGCGCTTCAGAATTTCCGTCAACCGCTTTATGTAAATTATCCACAAAAGAGTGAAATTAGTTTAAAAACCGGCTTGTTTGCTTATAAAACAAACAGTTCCAGGTGGATTTTATTCAGGTTTTTAGAATAGTTGGGATTTAGGGAGTTTCAAGCAGGACTAAAGCAAAAGATAAAAGATAAAAACATAGACAGCTTGCCCTGCGCTGAATTCGGTATTTCTCTCTTCGCCACGCCGTGAATACGTCCATGTAGGCTCAACCCCCGCCTCCCTGCGGGAGATGGGCTTGAGCGAATCACCGAACACAGCACTCAGAAATCTATGCAGAGTATAGATTGAGCCTAAAAAGAGAAAAAGGGAAAAAGGTACTTCACAAGTAGATGCTTTTTTTGAATTTAGAAAGCCATGAGTGATTAGCGGTGAGCGATGGGGATTAATTTTAAAGGGCATCGATTGCAGGGATGCAATCGTTGAGCTTACAGGGAGAGCGAAGCGACGTATTCACAGCGTCCCGCCTAAAATTCAATCCTCATCGAGAAGGCAAGCTAATCACGCATAAGAAACCAAAATTACAGGATTACCTTGCAGCATGCCTCACAAAATTCAATCCCCATAGGGAACGCAAGCTAATCAGAGCTAAGCAACTACTTAACTCCTGCCCGCCCTAATCGCTGCGCCCGATACTCACGAGGCGTCATTTCCATCCATTGTTTATAGGCGCGAGTAAACGCCCGAGGCTCGCTAAATCCTAATCGTTTACCAATTTCTGCAATGGTTATGCTGCGATCACGTAAGAGTCTATTGGCCAAATCATTACGCAGGTTGTCTTTAATTTGTTGGTAGCTTGTCCCTTCTGCGGTCAATTTTCGGCGTAATGTTTGTTCGCTGATTGACAACTCTTTTGATAATTCTACCGAGTTTGGAACTGCATACCCTCGATTTAACTTAGGTTCTAATAGCTGATAAATATGCGCACTCAGACTACTGTCTTCTCCCGGTATTGTTAACAAATCAATCGGGGCGCGCTTTAAAAACACCTGCAACTCACGCTGACTTTTTATAAGTGGTTCATGCAGATAGTTTTTATGAAAGACGAGGCGGTTATATTTACTTTTTAGATAAGTTGGACAGCGAAACAATAAATCGTATTCAGCTTTGTCCAACGGCGTATAATTTATGTAAGAACCCAAAAGTTTTATTGGCTTTCCAATATACCAACTAGCAAAACGATGCCAAATGACATGCCAATACTCTATATAAAAATGCTCAAAATCCAATTCGGGCCGACGGAAAACGGTGGTGAAATAAACATGCTCGTCTTCTATTTCTAAAGAAATTTGAACCTCATCGGTAATTTGATTATAAAAACGAATACCCTTTTGCAGCAGCTCTTCTAAGTTTGAAGAATAACTAACCCAATCAGCCATTAGTGCAAACGTACCTACTTTTAATGACTTTTCAGTAAAACCCATAAACTCATCATTCAGCTCTTCAGCTATAGATGAATACAGTTTTGCGACTAAATCAACGTGAATTCGCGCATTTGGATCATTCATCTGCTTTTCAGATATGCGGGCTTTTCTTAATAAGGCTCGAGTATCAATACCTTTTGCCTTAGCGCCACCGATCGCTGTTTTTATGTAGTGCGAACCAACCGTAGCCATACCTTAGAAACTCATCCTTAATAAACATCCACGTCATGTTGGAGTAATAATTTTGGCAACACCTCATCCAGCTTATCGAGATCACCCTCATTAAGTTCAATCAGTTTTAATTTAGCTGCATGATAAATTTCTTTACGCGCCAATTTTTTCTGAATGTCAGCAGCACTTTTTTCTTGCCCCCAATACTCTATATATACATGACCATTAGGTAGATAAAAATCACAAGTAATACTTTCTTTAATTCTCTCTGTACCGTGATCTAGTTCTGTCGGAATCTCACGACGATAACCATGACTAATGCCAGAAATGTACAACCAGTTATCAATTTCTGCTAAAGCCGCAGATTCAACTTGGTGCCCATCCAAGCATTCGCAAAGCCGATCATCCGCAGTAAAAAAATCCACTTCTTTAGTTAAATGCTCATTATGTTGTGATAATTTTTCTAATGTGGCTCTGTATTGTAAATTTTGACGAACTTGTTCTGGCCACTGAGCGTAAGGCATGCCTGTGGTTTCGTGCTCTACTTGCTGCCCACCTAGCACTTGCCCTAAAGACGTTAATTTCCAGCCATGATGAAAACGTTCTATCCAGCCCATTTCAGATAAAATCAGATTCATTCGTTTTGGACTTATATTATGAGGCCTTCCTAATTGTGAAGCTGTTAAAAAGGTAAAGGTTTCACTTTTAAATAAACGATGCTCTTCAGTGCCTTCCGGCCAAACGATATATTCACCAAATTTTTCGTGCTGAGTATAGCGCCCACCTTCAAATTCACCCTTAGGTGATAAGCGCCATGCTTTTCCTTCTCGCCTAATCCAGCCACGCTCAGACAACAAAGAAAAAACATCCTTGGCATCTCTATTCAGCTTTTTCGCTAATTGCGTTGTCGAAAAGAAACTTACTGGGTTATCAACCATAATTTACTATGCGCCCTGCTAAATCGTTTATGAAAATTATACATTTAAATCTATTATGCCGCTGAGCTGAAGCACTGTATATTTATAACAACGAGACTAATTTATTTATTATTACCTTCTTTACTACTTTGATTATAGCTGTAGTTAATCTATAGCAATAGTTACCCACATTGAGCACCGAATGACTAACCCTAGCGATCGTAATTTTGATGATTTAAGCAAGCGCTTTAAAAACAATATTTATGGCACCCCAAAAGGATTATTAAGATTGTATGCTCTAAGGGAAGACTTCTCTAAATTCGAGCTTGGTGCTAACAATAAACTCTCAGTACTGGATGCTGGCGGTGGCATGGGACAGTTTAGCTTAGAGCTTGCAGCAAAAGGGCACAGTATAGAACTTTGCGACATTTCTAAAGATATGCTTGCAGGTGCAAGGCAACTTTATGCTGAACACAACTTAGAATCACAAATCAATTTTACACACTGTGGTATTCAAGATATCCCAAGGCAGTTTAACCAACAATTTGACCTGATCATGAATCATGCAGTTTTAGAGTGGCTGGTTGACCCCGAACAAGCATTAATAACACTGTATCAACAAGTAAAACCGGGTGGTTGGTTATCCATTATGTTTTACAACGTACACGGAAGAACCTGGCGTGGCATTATGAATGGCAAACTGCATGCACCCGCCAGCAGCAGCGAGCGTATGGCTAAAGAAGGGATTGCTCCCCAACAACCACTAGACCCAAGCTGGGTACATGAAACGCTAACCGAACTGGGCTTAGAAGTTAAATCTTGGCGCGGTATTCGTTTTATCTATGATCACATGCACCAAAAAATTCGTGACCGTGTGGGTTTAGAAGCCATTGCTGCTAGCGAATCTGAATTTGGTTATCATGCCCCATACAGAGACATGGCTCGCTATGTTCACATGCTGTGCTACAAACCTCTATAAAAACCGTGACACAAACATACCTCGTCAACTAAAGAATACATGACACAGCTCAATAAATGAGAACAATTCTTATCTGACTGCAATTAATTGCTTGCAAATAATAATGATTATCATTAACTTTAATTAATAAGTTTAAACTCGAAATTAAAGGATGATCTATGAGCACTTTCAAACCCGTCGCCGAATTCATCAATACAGCAGCATTAATCAATAGCCAACAGCTGAGTCGATTCCAGCAATTGGAACAAACAATTATACTGCATTCAAATTCTTTACAAGAAATATCAGCCCAAGAAGCTCAACTTAATGAATACATTGATATTGGTTTAGAAATGGCCTGCCAAGCTGGCTTACTGAAGTTACAGGCACTCCAAGAAAACTGGTTAAAACGGGTTTACAACACCTTGTTAGAAACAACTAAAGATGTCTTAAAACCAAAACCTTGGCGAGAAATGTGCCAAGAGTACCTTTATCAACCCTTGTTCGCCCTTAAACATATTTATTTAAGCCAACCACAAACACCTGCACTACCTAACAAAAAGCAATCGCTTCAATCACTTTATAAAGAATTGTCTGTTAACAGCCAATACTTATATTAGCTCTAATGCTGGATCAAACTCATGAACTAACGCAATGAAAAAACTATTAACGAAAGACATTCAATAGATAAAAACTAATACTATTATTGCATTAATTCATTTTACCTAAGTGATTTTATTGTCCATACTGGATTCAGTTAAATAGATAAGATATTGAAACATCTCGTTTCAAAATCTTTTGTTTTATGTAGCATTTTTATATACCCAAATAAGCAAGAGGCAAAGAAATGACAACACTTACTGACCGTACTGGCAAAACTGTTCCACAAGTTACTTGGCCAACTCGCCAAGGAGACGAATGGGTAAACGTTACCACCGATGACGTTTTCAAGGGTAAAACCGTTGCGGTATTCTCGCTACCAGGCGCTTTCACACCTACCTGCTCTTCTACACACTTACCACGTTACAATGAGCTAGCCGGTGTATTTAAAGAAAATGGCGTTGATGAAATCGTTTGTATCAGTGTTAACGATACCTTTGTAATGAATGCTTGGTTAGCCGATCAAGAAGCCGGCAATATTCGTGTGATTCCAGACGGTACGGGTGAATTTACAGAAGGCATGGGTATGCTAGTTGATAAATCCGATATCGGTTTTGGTAAACGCAGCTGGCGCTACAGCATGTTGGTAAAAGATGGTGTAATCGACCAAATGTTCATCGAACCACAAAAGCCAGGCGACCCCTTTGAAGTATCGGATGCCGATACCATGTTGAACTACATTAATGCCGATGCAAAAAGACCTGTATCTATTTGCGTAATTAGTAAACCTGGTTGCCCATTCTGCATTAAAGCAAAAGAAGACTTAGGCGGTGCTGGCTTAACGTTTGAAGAAATTGTACTTGGCAAAGATGCCAGTATTACTTCACTACGTGCAGTATCTGGCAAAGAAACTGCTCCACAAGTCTTCATCAATGGTGAGTACATTGGTGGTAGTGAAGAGCTAGCCGCTTACTTAGCCAAGTAAAGAGTTGTTATTAGAACAGCTTAGCTAAATGAAAAAAAACGCTATGGAGTGATCTATAGCGTTTTTTTATACCCTTACAAAAACAAAAGTGAGATTTAAGAGCGCGCTGCTAAATCTTTTTTCGCTTCACCTAACTGATAGCGTGTATCAGCCAAATCCTGTTTTAACGCTTGATTTTGCTGCTGTTCTTGCTGGTGTTTTTCTGCCAACTCAGTCAATGCTTCTTTCACTACTTCGACTTGTTGTTTCCAGCGGCTTGAAAGAATCCACGCAGCTAAACCACCGCCTAAAACAACGCCACCAAGTGCTGCTAAAATAAATGCCATGTTGTAATCCTGTGTTAATTGCTCTGTATTAAGGGTTTTGAAGTAATTCATCAATCTGACAAATTACCGCAAGTATTCTGCGATCTGCTTCTGAACCTGAATAAAACTCTCTCGCCATCGGCGCTAGTCCTTGATCTTTAAGAAAACACGGTAATGCTTCTTGTGCATGGATCAAGGCCTGTATCTTAGGAATAAAAACAAACTGCAACCACTCACTAAAATTCATCGTATCCAAGCAAAAAGGCTGTTGACTAGACAATGCTTCTGCACCAATTTTTTCTGTAGACCACTTATCTGCATTAATTAGTGCCTGATGTAAAGAATGCAAGGTCGATTCAACTTGCGCGTGCTGTGTCATTACTTTGTATCTACTCGCTGGAACTGCCTGCATTATACGATAGATCGGCGTAGATAAAAAATTCAGCTCTCGATACCCTAGAGCCAATCCGCTAGAATAACGCAAATTGTTTTAATCTTATTTATAACCGTATTGTTGGGGTTCGTTTGTGAGTATCAGTAAATTCGTTGCAGAAACCGGCGCGCAAATGCGTATTTTTGATCTTGGCCGCCGCATTCAAAAAATCTCAAAAGCCGATTTTGCTGACATTGAAGATCTTAAAAAACCGTTTCCATCACCCTACTTACAACACGCTTGGATTGGTATTTTAACGTGGAACCCTAAAAAAGCAGGCAACCACAACATCTGGTTTTTAAAGCTGCCCTTAGATGAGCAAAACTTCATTCAACCTGGCGATCGAGATGCCTTCTTAAATCACTGGTTAAGATGCTTACAGTACCCCGATAAAGAACATGGCGAAGCACCTTGTTATTACAAGCCTGATCAAAATCGCATGGCTTACTTTCACTCTTTGGCGCTCGCAACGCTTGGTCAGAGTCATACCGATTTTTATACCACCACTCGTGCCTATTTAAGTGGCGACATGGGCTGGGAGAATTGGCAACAGCTGGGCCTGCAAGGTATTGCCGAAGTCGTTGTTAATATCGATAAAGACAAAAATGCCAAACTCGTCGCTCAAGGCATTGCCAATATGCCGGCTACGCCACTGAATACCTTATTAGGCTTTTTAGAAAACATCGAGCCTGATTTTGAACTGTCCGTGGCGATAAACGATCGCCTTGCACGCGTCATCAAAGATGGCGCTGAGCCTGCTGACCTTGCCGCTTTTGTGCGCGCACTGTCTCATAGCCAAAATATTGAACAGCGCCAAATGCTGATTGAAGTGATTTTATTGCATCCCAAGGCAACCAGTATCGAAGTACTTGCATCTATTGCAAGTCGCTGCTGGCAAGACCTACAAGGTGAGTTATTACTCGCTTTCTTAAATGTATTGGCCACTAACGAGCAAGGCCAGCCCGCATTTAATGCACTGGTTGCTGATTTAATGCCACTGCCAAATAAGCGCGAACACATACTAGAAGCTTTCCGCAGCGAAAAACGCAGCGAAGCTTTAATGAGCGCGATTGGTAATTTAATGAAAAGCGTTCAACAAGCCAGTTAAGCAAATACACATGAATAATAAACTATCCCAAGAGCCATGCCCTTGCGGCTCGAACGTTCCATACAACAACTGCTGCGAACCTTTACATCAAGGTACTCCGGCGGGCAGTGCACAAGCGTTAATGCGTTCGCGTTTTAGTGCCTTTGCATTACAGCTAAGTGATTATCTAAAAACCAGCTGGCACCCTGAAACTCGACCCGAACAGCTAACGCTAGAACCTGGAACCCTATGGAAACGGCTTGAAATACTCAGCGCCAGCAATGATAGCAAGCAAGGCAGTGTTCACTTTAAGGCATATTATCAAGAAAATAAGCAATGGCACTTGCTAGAAGAAACTTCTCAGTTTTTGTTTGAAAATGGCCATTGGTTTTATCACAGCGGCGATTATCAACCACAAAATTTAAAGCCAAGCCGCAACGACGAATGCCCTTGCGGCAGCGGTAAAAAGTTTAAAAAGTGCTGTTTATAAAAGGTGGAAGTGCATGTTATTGGTTTCTCACCATACCACGCTGAATCATTGCTGCGGTCATCATGATCGAGCCAACTACCGACAGTAATAACATACCGTTTACCAAAAAAGTGTAACGAGCATAAAAAGGTGAGCTCACGTCCTGCTTTCCTTCTATACAAGTACTCAGTTCAAAACTGTAACTCAAACCTTGGTCAATACAATCATTTACCGTGGAAAGTTCCCAGCCATATAGACTTAGCAGCAAGATTGCCGGTAACGAAAAGATAATAGAACCCCAACGCATCATACTTTTTTACCTCTTTTCTCGTACTTTAACTTGACATTAAGCGCTAATCTTTTCATCTTAGGCTATCTCTAAAGTCCATTTTACAATAACAAGCAGGCACTTTTAGCTATCATGAAGCACATATTTATCGCCGCAGCCATTGTTCTTAGTATGAACGTGCAAGCTGCAACACAAGACTTGGATCAATTACTCAGTAAAATCGAAGCCGACATTAGTAATCAAAGATTAGCAAAACCTGCGGGTAATAATGCACTTGAAGGGATCCAAGCCTTTAGAGCACAAGCCCCCTTCGATTTTCGTATTACACCACTCATTTTTAAGTTTGGCGAATCCTACGTGTCTTTAGCTAATAAAGCCATAGACAATGAGGATTTCAGCGAAGCCCAAAATTATTTAGATATGGCCTGGAAAGTGGCAGCACTGACCCCCGGGCTAGAAGATGCACAAGAAAGAAATGACACCCTAAGCAAAGGTAAAGCAAGCAGCCCTAAGGTTGTATCACAAGGCCCAAGTGCCGCAGACTTGAAAAAACAAAAAGCCTTGGCTGATGCAGCTGCTGCAGAACGTAAACGCATAGATGCTGAACGCATTCGCAAGCAAAAAGCCGATAAAGCAGCAAAAGCAGCCGCGGTAAAACAAGCTGCTGCAGACAAAAAAGCAAAACAAGCAGCTGAACGTCAGCGCCGTATAGATAATGAAAAACTACAAAAACAAAGAGAATTAGCTGCACAAAAGGCTGCTAAAAAAGAACAAGAGTTAGCAAAAGAACTCGCATCGGCAGAAACAGAAAAGGCTCGTTTGTTAGCATTAGCTGCACAAAAAGAAGCAAAAGCAAAAAGCGAACGGGCTGCAAAATTGGCACAAGCCAAACCGGTTGTTAGAGCAGAACGTAAGTCAACACCCATTCAAGTAGGTGGTGTAAGCCCAATCGGACAAGGCGAAGAAACATCTGAGGCGATTGCAACATTTCCTCTAGCAAATGACATGATTGCAAATCGAGATCGCTCAATCAGTGACAGCTTAGTGGCTTCTTGCCAGGCTATTATTGATAACGAAGCATCTGTAGTGATACATGCAGAGACCAAGAGTGATTATCGCTGGTTAACGGTGCGCTTAACACTCTGTACGCGACGTTTAGACTCAAGCTTCCGCCTACGTCACAGTTACGCTGAAAATGGCAGTAGCGAGCCATTTATTAGCTTACACCCAGGTCGTAATTCTGCACTCATTGGTGATTTATAACCCATTTAAAACGGTAATAAATTTGTAAAAACAAAAAAACCTCTTTTTGCGATAAGCCAAAAGAGGTTTTTTTATAAGCTGGGTTTATGATTTTAATGATCGCTATTTGAATAGTCATAACCTGACGAATCAGCTTCATCGTCAAAATCACTATCACCGTCATCCGAGTCAAAAAACATTCCCATCAGAGCAGCTTTTTCGTCATGACTCACAGCCATCTCGTCGTCACTACTAACACCTGCGAACCGTACTTGATTTCGCCCTGATTCTTTAGCCAGATAAAGACATTCATCTGCCGCCTTAACTAGCTTAGTGGCTGAACCTTGTTCATGGGTTAAGCGAACCGCTAAGCCAATACTCGCTGTGACTTTTAATATTTTTTCACCGACTTCAATTTCGCTAGCTTCAATACGTTGACGTAAACGCTCGGCGACTTGACTAGCCAATAAAAGATTGGTTGAGGGAAGAATCACAACAAATTCTTCACCGCCGTAACGGCATTGAATATCCAGTTGGCGAGTTTCTTGATGAATAAGCTTAGCGGTTAACTTTAATACCTGGTTGCCAACTTCGTGACCCCATTGATCATTGACCTGCTTAAAACGATCTAAATCAATCATCATTAAACTGGTTGGAATACCGGTTCTGGTAGTTCTTTCTAATTCTGTTTCTAAAGCAGCGTTAAAATAACGAACATTAAATAACCCCGTTAATGGATCTGTAATGACCTGCTCACGCAAAGACAGCAACTCCGAAGCCCAAGGATTTTCAACTCCACATTGAGGGCAATTAAAGTTTTGCTCCGAAGTTTCTATATCTTGCAGCGATGAAGAAACATCTTGCTGAGATGTCACAGCCATGTTTGTTAGCTCACTTTATAATTATTTGAATATTCTCGTAAGTTTAGTGGATGTTATTCAATATGAACCACTATTTTTAAATATTTTACCAACATCATTATCAACTTAATCATTAAAGAGATATTTTACAGCAAAGCTGTGCAATAATTTTGGCTTAAAAAGTTGTATTAACTCTTAGCTAAACCGTCATTGATTATTGCTTGCTGCCAAACCGCATCAGTATGTAACAGACTAAATACCTGATAATCAATCCAGCTGTTTTCAAACTCAAAATAGCTATTGAAGACACCATCTCTAGTGAATCCTAGGCTACTTACAAGATCCGCTGTGTGAGAGTCATTTGTCATCACGAACCATTCTAAACGATGCAATGATAAATCTTCAAAAGCCAAAGTAGCTACTGCATAAATCAACTCTGCTAAAATAGCCTGCGTTTTATAATCAGCAAAAACTTCAAGCTGGAGCTGTGCACTGGCATTTACCCAATTAAACTTTTGCAAACTAATGCGAGCAATAATCTTACCTGTGTCTTTTTCTTCAACCAACCAAAAAGCAGCTTCTTTGGCTTCAAACTGCATCACCATACGACGCGCCAAATCCATTGCTTGAGCTTCTACAACCATAGGATTTTTGGGTATGGATTTCACTACCGACTTATTACTGAGTAACTTATAAAGACAATCTATATCGTTTTCATGAGCGAAACGAATGTAATAATGATCCGTTTTTAAATTCCAGTTCATTTTTCTTCTCCCGCAACAACAGACTCTAAGATACGATTATAAAGTAAGATGTCGCTATACTCAGTTTGACTAATGCGGCGATAATCGCGTAAACGGGCCTGCTGTGTAAATCCAACCTGCTCTAACACATTGATTAAAAGTTCATCTTTATTAGGAAGACATTGAAACGAAAAATTTCTTAGGTGATATTTATTAGCTAGAAAATCAACCGCAGATGATAACGCAGCCACTTGCAACGATGGTTCAAATCCCGGCAAAACATCTAATCGCATTAAGGTTTTTAATGAGCTTGGTTGCCAATCATAAAGGCTAAGCATACCCTGAATTTCACCATCGCACTCAATTGCCCACATCAAACCACGCTGGGTAGCAGCCATTTGTACCGATAATGAAATCATGCGCTCTGCATGCTCTCTGCTAGCACTCACGCTCTGGCCAGCTAGGGTTTGGTGTTGATAAAGTTTAACAATAGAATCAACATCAGAATTGTTTAACGGACGTAACTGCCCTCCGCTAAAATCAACATTGGCAACAAATTTCATGTAACGTCATACCCCTAAAAGGTGCATTTAAAATCATCATTCTAGCATTGTGCAAGGCAGCAGGTCACGGTTGATTAAGAAAGCAAATCAGTGTTGCAAAAAACCTATTAAACATACTGCGCAGCCGCCCAGCCACTTGCCCAAGCCCACTGAAAATTAAAACCACCCAAGTGTCCAGTAACATCCAATACCTCACCGATAAAATACAAATCAAGCTGCTTTTTTGACATCATGGTTTTAGAGCTGACTTCGTTAGTATCAACACCACCCAAGGTAACTTCTGCAGTACGATAGCCTTCGGTGCCTGATGGGATTAGCGCCCACGAATTAAAACGATTGGCAATAAGATCCATTTGTTTGGCATTTAACTCAGCTAAAGTAATCCCTTGTTCACGACCAAACTCTGGTGGCAGCAAGGCATCAACTAACTGATCAGACATTTTTTGGGTAAGCCATTGTGCTAAAAATTTCTTCAACGATAGCTTAGGTCGCTCGTGCTGAGTTTCACGCAAAAGTTGGGCAAGGTCATGGTCGGGTAAAAGATCAATGCTAAGAGTGTCACCCGCCTGCCAATACGAAGATATTTGCAACACGGCAGGGCCGCTAAGACCCCGGTGAGTAAACAAAATATTACCGCGAAAACTTTGACCATTGCATTCAATAGTAGCTTCGCAAGAGCTACCAGATAGTGCAATGCATACGTCTTTGAGTTGGTTGGTGATAGTAAAAGGCACTAAGCCTGCACGCTTGGGATAAGTTTTTATATTAAATTGCTCTGCAACTTGATACCCAAACCCCGTTGCGCCCAAGGTTGGAATAGATAATCCCCCCGTGGCAATGACCAATGACTGACAAGAATAATCCGTACGCGCACCATCTTTAGTTGTTAGTAAGGTATATCCGCGTGGATTAGAATTTTTTTCCAGATCAACTTTATCATCTGCAGCGACTACCAATGACTTAATAGTATCCACAGTGGTTTTAAGTTGAATGGTGACGCCTACTTTTTTACATTCATCCAATAACGCGTTCAGAATATCACTGGATTTATTATCACAAAATAATTCACCCAGTTGTTTTTCATGATAGGGAATATTGTGGCTATCGACTAAACTAATAAAATCCCATTGAGTGTAACGACTTAACGCACTTTTACAAAAATGAGGGTTATGACAAAGATAGCGATCTGGTTCAACATAATAGTTGGTGAAATTACAGCGACCACCACCAGACATTAGAATTTTTTTACCCGCTTTATTAGCATGATCCAGAACCAATACTGAACGCCCACGTTGTCCGGCAACAGCTGCGCACATCAAACCCGCAGCACCTGCACCGATTATTACGACATCATACTTCACGGGGTTTCCTTCTTGCCGGCTAGCAGCCTTTTAACTGGACCGTAAGTTTTACGATATATAGAACATGGACCTAGCTGCTCTAATGCTGCGATATGTGCTTTGGTTGGGTAACCTTTATGCTTTGCCAAGCCATAGCCTGGATATTGCTTATCCAGCTCTAACATTTCATGATCACGCTGTACTTTTGCTAAAATAGAAGCAGCACTAATTGCCGCCACCAAAGCATCCCCTTTAATAATAGCCGACCCTGGCATATCCAATTCTGGTAAGCGATTACCATCAATCAGTGCGTATTCGGGTAACTGTTTTAGACCGTGATCTTTTAAACCGCGCACGGCACGGGTCATAGCTAACATACGCGCATGTAAAATATTGATCGTATCAATTTCTTCAACGCTGGCACGGGCAATGCAGTAACTTAACGCCTTCTCTTTAATTTCTGGAAATAACGCTTCGCGCTTTTTTTCACTGAGCTTTTTAGAATCATTCAACGCAGCAATCGGGTTGTTGGGATCTAAAATTACCGCCGCCGCCACAACATCCCCACACAATGGTCCGGCACCCGCTTCATCAACACCACAAAAAACAATGCGCTGTTCTAGCAACTGAGCTTCAACTTCGGTTTTTACATTAAATTGTTCAAGTAGGTCAGACATTAATCTTTATGAATACTCGCCTGTTAGTCGTTAACACTTGGTTGCAGTAAGTTCACTACTGCTTGCGCAGCTTGCTCGTTAGCATTGCATTTTAGATCTTGATGAATAGTTAAAAAAGTTTCTTGTAACTGATGTATTAGCTGTTCATCTTCTAGCCGTTCGTTCACTGCTTGGGCTAGATTATCGGCGATGGCTTGTTCTTGTAAAATTTCTGGTACGATTTCTTTACCCGCTAATAAATTAGGTAAAGAAATAAAATCTTGTTTAATTAAGCGCCGCATAATCATGGCAGTGATAGGCGATACGATGTAGCTCACAATCATAGGTTTTTTGAGTAACATGCCTTCTAATGTGGCCGTACCTGATGCCAACAAAATAACATCTGCTGCTTGCATACAAGTTTTTGAATGCCCATCTACAACATCGATAACGACATTAGGCTGAAGTGTCTCTATAAACTGCAAAATTTGCTGCTTACGTGCTTCATTGGCCGCCGGTAAAATAAATCGTACATCTGGGTTATGGGCAAAGACTTGCTCTGCAGTTTGAATAAAAACCGGGCATAGTTTTTCAACTTCGCTACCGCGGCTGCCTGGCATTAAACACACAACTTTTTCAGCATCGTTGATTTGAAAAAAACGACGTGCCTCTGAAGTATCACTTTCAAAAGGGATACTATCGGCTAAGTTATGGCCTACAAAACAAACGGGGACGTCGTGCTGCTGATAAAATTTAGCTTCAAAAGGAAACAAGGTCAGCATCAAATCGACTGATTGTTTAATCTTATGGATGCGCTTAGAGCGCCACGCCCAAACAGATGGACTAACATAATGTACGGTTTTAATACCCGACTGCTTGAGTTTATATTCAAGTTGAGTATTAAATTCTGGAGCATCAATACCAATAAATACATCCGGAGGACTTTCCTGCCAACGCTTTACCAGCTGCTTACGAACTTTTAACAGTTCAAACAAACGGCCTAGTATTTCTACTAAACCCATTACCGCAAGACGCTCCATAGGAACAAACGATTGAAAACCTTCTGCCTCCATTAAGGGTCCACCAATGCCTTCAAAAGTCGCGTTAGGATAGTGCTTCTTTAAGGCTTTTATCAGACCAACACCCAGCATATCGCCCGATGTTTCACCCACGACAATGGCAATACGCATTAACGAATAATTCCGCGAGTGGCTTGTTCAATCGAATTAAGCAAAACTTTAACCGCATCATCTTGTAAAGCTAACGCTCTAATCTCTACCAGAGCTTCTTCAAGCGTAAGCGCTTGACGATACAAGGCTTTATAAGCCTTACGCAAAAGCTGAATGGATGACTTTTCAAAACCGCGTCGCTTTAAACCCTCAATATTAATGCCATGAGGCTCTACCGGGTAACCATTACAAATGACATAAGCTGGGATGTCTTTTAAAACAACAGAGCCTGCACCGGTCATTGAGTGACTACCGATCTTACAGAACTGATGAACTTGAGTTGCGCCACCTAAAATAACAAAATCCCCAATGTGCACATGCCCTGCTACATTGGTATCGTTAGCCAAAATGCAGTTATCACCCAGCATCACATCATGCGCGATATGAGTGTTGACCATAAATAAATTATTGCTGCCAACTTGGGTAATACCCTGATCTTGGGTAGTACCACGATGAAAGGTGCAGGCTTCGCGAATAATATTATTATCACCAATAATCAGCTTGGTGGGTTCGTCTGCATATTTTTTATCTTGGCACTCTTCACCAATCGAAGAAAACTGAAAAATTTTATTATTTTCACCAATTTTTGTTGGCCCTTTAACAATCACATGTGGGCCGATAACGGTTCCAGCACCAATCTCAACATTCGGCCCAACGATAGACCAAGGACCTATTTCTACATCATCAGCAATGATTGCACTGGGATCAATTTGAGCTAAGGGATTAATCATTATTAAATATCCTTTTCAGCACAGGTTATGTCGGCACAGCACACGACTTGACCATCAACTAGAGCACGACATGAAAACTTCCAAATGCCACGCTTATTATTTTCGTATTCAGCTTCTAAAATAAGCTGATCTCCTGGAACAACAGGTCTTTTAAATCGCACTTTATCAGCACCGGCAAAATAATAGCTGGTTTTATCTGTGCGTTTTTCGCCGAGCATATGCAAACCTAAGATACCGGCGATTTGAGCCATAGACTCTACAATTAATACACCCGGCATAATTGGGTGCTGTGGAAAATGGCCATTAAAATATTCTTCATTAATGGTTACGTTCTTAATACCAACGATGCGTCCTTCGCTGTCACCATTAATCTCAATTGTATTTACTCTATCGACCATTAAAAATGGATAGCGGTGAGGGAGTAGTTTTTTAATACCTTGCACATCCAAAGCGGGCATTGTGTTCACCTTATAGGTTCTTTTCTAATTGTTTTATTCTTCGCGCCATGTCGTCTAACTGGCGGAAACGTGCAGCACTTTTTCGCCACTCTGATGCAGGCATAATCGCTGTTCCAGAGGAGTACACACCGGATTCTTTAATGGACTTAGAGACTAGGGTCATACCTGTGATATGAACACCATCTGTGATTTCAATATGGCCAACAATACCCACGCCACCGGCGATAGTGCAGTTTTTACCAAGAGTTGTACTACCCGCTATGCCTGCTGTTCCAGCAATCGCGCAACCGTCGCCAATTACAACGTTATGAGCAATCATGATCTGATCATCTAGCTTTACGTCGTTCCCAATCTTAGTGCTATCTAAAGCACCACGATCGATGGTGGTATTTGCCCCGACCTCAACGCGATCACCAATTTCAACGCCCCCTATTTGAGCAATTTTATGCCATTTACCAGCATCGGGAGCAAAGCCAAAACCGTCTGCACCAATCACACAACCAGAATGAAAAATACAATCATCACCCACAACAACGTCGTGATAAAAAACAACGTTGGCATGCAATAAACTATTTTTCCCAATGATAGAATGATCGCCAACAACACAACCAGGGCCGATACGTGTATGAGCACCCACCTCTGCGTGCTCACCAATAACAGCGTTAGCTGCCACAGAAACACCCTCTGCTAAGATTGCAGTTTTGGCAATGACTGCAGATGGATGTATGCCTGCGGCTTGAAGCGGTAAGTTATCAAATATCTGTGATAATTTAGCAAAGCCAACATAGGGATTATCCATCACTAAAGCTGAAGTTTTGCACTCTTCAAGCATTTTAGGATGAACAATGACAGCGGCCGCTTTTGTTGAGTCTAATAATTTGCGATAGCTTGGGTTAGCTAAAAAAGTAACCTGCTGTGCAGTTGAATCTTCTAACGTGCCAATACCCGACACAACCAACTGATCATTATGGGCAACCAGTTTTGCACCAATTTTTTCAGCAATTTGCGCTAACGTTATAGCTACTTGTGCCATGGTATTGACCTTATTGTTTGCGAGTTGTTATTTTTCGTTTAATTTTTCAAGCAATAATTTAGTAATGTCTGTGCCAGGACCGTTATAAATAACCATTTCTGGACGTACAACTAAATCGTATTTGTTTTCATCAATAATCGCTTTCAACGCAGCCTGCATTTTAGGCTCCATCATTTGAGCTAAGTTTTGTAACTCTTGCTGCTCTGCTTTTTGCATATTTTGGCGATGAAACTTGTAAGTGGTTGCTTTTTCTTCAAAGCTATTTTTTAGCTTACGACGCTCATCTTCGCTCATGACTTCGCCATCTTTAGCGATTTTTTCTTGAATGCCCTTTAGTTCTGTTTCTAGCTTGGTGATAGTAGCAATGTCACTTTGTTTTTCTTGGCGAAACTTTTCAATGGCTGCTTTTGCTTCGTCTGAGGCTAATACCGCACGCTGCATATCAACTACTGCAACACTCATTTCTGCTTGTGCAAAGGTGGCGGTCATGGCTAATAAAGCTACTTGTAAAAAACGCATAATATTATCTTCCTAGTTATTATTTGGTTTATAAATTAATGAAATTTATATTAAAAAACTTGCCCAAGAGAAAACTCAAACCCTTCGGTGCGGTCATCTTCTTTATCGTTCAATGGGAAAGAATAAGTAAAGGTTAATGGCCCAATCGCCGTTACCCATGTTACCCCAACGCCTGTACTTAACCGTAACTCACTCAAATCAATACCTTCTGAGCAAAACGGATGAGAATCAAACCCAGCAACCTCATCGTTACTTGGTTTGTAGCACTGGTCTGTAAACACATTACCTGCATCCATAAAAACGACACTACGTAATGAGCTATGATCTTCTATAAAAGGAAACGGGAAAATTAGCTCTGTACTTCCCTCAATTAATATATTGCCACCTAACGCCGAAGCACTTTCAACATACGCAGGTGCCTGCACAATAGAACCACTATTAGTATCGATTACATAATCTGGAACAAACCCGGCTGAATTAATTGCTCTTACAATATCGCCATCTAAGTTTTTATAATAAATATTCGTTGGCGAACCTGCCTCAACCAAAGGGCGACCTAAATTATCGGTTTTAAACTTTGGAGTACCATCGGCAGCGGTTTCGACCAAATCCACTAAATTGTATTCGGGTAAACCCTGTGGGCCAAGTGAGCTGGTACGATAACCTCGCACAGAGCCGACACCGCCAGCACGGAAGTTTTTAAAGAAAGGTAGCTGGCTTAGATCACCAAAACCATCACCGTAGCCTAACTCAGTTCGAAAACGTAATGCCCACTGAGTATCGAAAGGAATGTAATAATCGGCTTTGTAGCCAATTTTGTAATACGTTAAATCACTGCCAGGAATAGCCAAATCAAATGATAAATTTTGCTGAGCACCATCGGTTGGGAATAAGCCACGGTTTAGGTTAGACCATCTCCAGCTAGCACCAAACGAATACTCTATAAAATGGTCACCATTGTCTCTAATAAAATCACTGATTTCTGCAGGGACCGTTCTACCTTCAAACATGTCGGTTTCGGATGCACCTAAGGTAAAAGATAAGCGCTCACGGTTACTAATAGGATAACCAAACGTGACATTACCGCCTAAAGTATTGGTCTGATAATCACTGGTGAATGACTGGCTAGAAAAATCGGCTTTACGATAAAACAAGTTGAAACCACGACTTACACCATCGATCGTGTAGTAAGGATCAAGAAAAGAAAAGTTATAAGACTGCACCGTATCATTTTTTTGCAGTGCTAAAGACATACGGTTACCCGTTCCCAAGAAATTATTTTGGCTAATACTGGTACCAATAATAAAGCCACTGCCGCCTGCATAACCTACGTTAAAATTCAAACTGCCGCTAAGCTGCTCTTCGACGCTGTAATTCACATCAATTAGGTCATCAGCTCCGGCAACAGCAGGAGTTTCAACATTAACCCCTTTAAAAAAGCCTAATTGATTTAAGCGTCTTTTACCGGCTTCAATTTTCTCGGTAGACGCCCAGCCACCTTCCATTTGCAACATCTCGCGACGCAACACTTCGTCTAAAGTACTTTCGTTACCAGCAAAGTTAATACGACGAACGTAGGTACGTTTACCTGGCTCAACAAAAAAAGTGATATCCACTAATTTGTTTTCGTCATCAATTTTTGGAATACCATCGACTTTTGCAAAAGTATAACCATCGTTACCTAATCGTTTAATCATCAAATCACTGGTCAGAGTTACCTTTTGACGAGAAAAAACATCATCTTCTTGAATAATATAAAAACGTTCCAAGTCTTCTTCTGCTAACACAAGATCACCGGCAAGGGATAATTCGCGGACGCTATACACATCACCTTCAGTGACGTTAATAGTGATATAAACGCCTTTTTTATCTGGAGAAACCGATACCTGAGTAGACTCGATATTAAAACGAATATAACCTCGATTTAAGTAAAACGACCTTAGTGTCTCTAAATCCCCTGATAATTTTTCACGCGCATACTTATCATCACTGGCATACCAAGACCAAAAGTTACTGGTTTGTAATTCAAATAGTTTGAGCAGCTCTTCGTCTGAAAAAACATTGTTACCGATAATATTAACGTGCTGAATAGAAGCAACAGTGCCTTCGTCCACATTAATCACTAGCCCTACCCGGTTTCTGGGCAACGCCGTCACTTCGGTAGTAACATTGGCATCGTAACGACCTTGAGCAACATATTGACGTTCAAGCTCAAGCGAAATTCGCTCCAGTGTAGAACGCTTAAATACTAAACCTTCAGCCAACCCTGATTGCTTTAATCCATCGGTTAATGCTTCTGTGGTAATAGCCTGATTACCTTTTATTTCTAACTGAGTAATTGTAGGCAGCTCCACCACCTGAACAATTAAAATACTGCCATCTCGTTTCAAGGAGATGTCATTAAATAAAGCTGTTTTAAATAAACGCTTTGACGCAGTTGCCAAACGAAGAGGGTCGACTGTATCGCCCACGTCGATTGCAAACGCCTCAAATACTGTTCCCGCAGATATACGCTGCAAGCCCTCGATACGAATATCACTCACTTCAAAAGATTCGGCGGCCGCAAACTGACTAAAAACGGCTAACACACAGGTCAAAAACAAAACTCGCATATGCGATTAAATTCCAAATAGATAGAACGACAAACAGTTAATATAAAACAAAACTATAAGCGACTAATATCATTATAAAAAGCGATAACCATGAGACTCAATAACAAGGCCATGCCGATCTGTAAGCCAACTAACTGAACACGTTCAGATAATGGTTTGCCCCTAATTGCTTCGATGCCATAGAACAAAATATGACCACCATCTAGCATCGGAATGGGTAAAAGATTTAACACACCCAGCGACACACTTAATAAGGCTAAAAAGCCAATAAAGGCAATTGCACCATTACTTACCGAAGAATCCGCTACTTTAGCAATGGTAATGGGTCCACTCAAGTTCTTAACCGAAAGATCGCCTAAAATCATCTTCCAAAGTGATTCTAACGTGAAAACAATCAGATCCTTGGTTTTAATTACACCCTGTACAAAAGAATCAATGGGGCCAAACTGGGTTTTAGTTACCCAATCACTAGGGATTTCTGGGATAGCACTGGGATCGATACCCGCACCAACATAACCAATCTCTTCACCGGCATCGGTTTTCTTTAATTGCGGCACCAGTTGCAAGACTAAGACTGTATTGGCTGTCGAGTCTGCATCAGTAACAGGGCGCTCAACAAACAAATCCATCTCTTGATTAGGGTGTTGACGAACAAGGTCTACCCACTCACGCCAATCATTAATCACACTTTCTTCACCAGCAACCACCACCGCTGTGACTTTATCACCGGCCTTCAAGCCTGATTTTTGAGCAGCACCACCATCGGCAATCTGGCCAATTACCGCGTCAATAGGTAAGGTTCTGGGAGCTATACCTAAGCCCTTTAACGGATCTGGAGCTTCTTGATCAGTTAACCAATTTGTAATGGGAATAGACACTTGGCGTTGAATCTGATTTTTATCTTCAATCGTTAGTGGTATGTCTGTGGTTTCTCCAATGTAAGAAATAAGCTGCCAAGATACTTCCTGAAAACTCCCTACACTCTTATCGCCGACACGCAAAATGCGGTCGTCTTTTAAAATACCTTGTTCATAAGCGGGACTAGTAACATCTACATGACCAATTACTGGCGTTAAACCCGAAGTACCCACTAGATAAATAGCCATGTAAGCAAAAATAGCAAAAATAAAATTGGCAATTGGCCCAGCACTGGCAATCGCAATACGCTGCCAAACCGTTTTATTATTAAATGCCTGATGCAACTCTTCTGGCTTAACTTCCCCTTCCCGCTGATCGAGCATTTTCACATAACCACCTAATGGAATAGGGGCAACTGAAAACTCTGTGCCTAGCTTGTCGGTATAAGACCACAGCGGCTTGCCAAAGCCTACCGAGAACCGAAGTACCTTTACACCACAACGACGAGCAACCCAAAAGTGGCCAAACTCATGAATAACAACAAGAATACTAATAGCAACAAGGAAAGATAATAACGTACTCATAATTGACGTATCTAATGATCCAATAAATAATTCGTTAACCATGCATTAGCTCGTTCTCTGGCCCAGCAATCGGCAGATAAAACATCCTCTAAACATGTAAGATGTTGCTCAGGACATTCCTGAATAACGGCTTCTATCAAATCTGAGATAGCCAAAAAGCTGATTTGTTCCGCTAAAAAAGCAGCAACAGCAATTTCGTTTGCCGCATTTAAGACAGCAGGAAAAATTCCTCCACGTTCAAAAGCGACTTTGGCTAAATTTAAACAAGGGAATGTTTCATGGTCGGGCTGCACAAAATCAAGTCGAGCAATATCAAACAAATCAAGATGTTTGACCCCTGCATCGATCCGTTCTGGCCAAGCCATACCATAAGCAATAGGGGTTCGCATATCCGGCTGGCCTAACTCTGCAATCACAGAGCCGTCATTGTACTGCACCATAGAATGAATAACACTTTGTGGGTGTACAACAACTTCTATTTGATCAGCACGGCAGTTAAACAAAAAACACGCTTCGATTAATTCTAAGCCTTTATTCATTAAAGTTGCAGAATCAACCGATATCTTTGCCCCCATCGACCAATTTGGATGAGCCACCGCTTGTGCCGGAGTCACCTGTTTTAACTCAGAACGTGATTTGTTGCGAAAGGGGCCGCCAGAAGCAGTTAACAAGATTTTCTCAATACCATGCTGAGAAAAATCACCATCGTAATTCGCCGGCATACTTTGAAAAATGGCGTTATGCTCACTATCAATGGGCAATAATTCGGCGTTATTCTGCCGTATTGCCTGCATAAACAATGGGCCGGCCATCACTAGGGCTTCTTTATTGGCTAACAATACGCGCTTGCCTGATTCGGCCGCAGCCAATGTCGGTACCAAACCAGCAGCGCCTACAATCGCCGCCATCACCATATCGACTTTCGAGTCAGAAGACACCTTAACCAACGACTTTTCACCGACCAAAACTTCACACTGACAAGCAGCGGCTGCCAACAACTGCTGTGCTTGTTTAGCTGCAGATTCAATGGGCAAAACAATATATTGCGGTTGAAACTCAATAGCTGCAGCCACTAATTCGGCTACGCGTGAGAAACCAGTTAACGCATAAACACGATAACGGTCAGGGTGACGTCGAACAACATCTAGGGTACTACTACCGATCGAGCCTGTAGCCCCTAATACGGTAATCCACTGAGTCATGATTGCTCGCTCATTAATAAAAAGACCATTTATTAGTTAACCTAAGCAGCTAACTGCCAACCTAGTAGCACCATTAAAAAGGCAAAAACCGTAACCGCCGATGCCATACTGTCTATGCGATCTAACACACCACCGTGACCAGGCAATAATTGCGAACTGTCTTTGATACCTCGATGGCGTTTCATCATACTCTCGAGCAAATCCCCCATAACAGAGATCACGGCAGTGATTGCAGTTATGATCACTAATATCATGAAGTCATTTGCCGTTACCGGGCGTAACCAGTAATTAATCGACAACAAAAAGATCACTGCAATAATGCCCGTTGTTGCTAATCCACCCCAAAAACCAGCCCAGGATTTACCAGGACTAACACTGGGTGCCAACTTGGCTTTCCCCCAAGTTTTACCGGCAAAATAAGCACCGGTATCGGCACCCCAAATTAACAACATGACATACACAATAATTAATGAGCTGTACTCTTGACCTTTTAAAGTCATAAAGCCAACCCACATAGGCACTAATACTAAAAAGCCCATAAGCGCGCGTACGGGTTTGGCTTGCCATAAAGCAACTTTTTGCGGGTATTGCATAATCAAAAAGCAAGCGAAAAGCCACCAAGCAGCACCCACAGAGAGAATAACCGTCGATAACCCTTCAAATTGCTGGCCAAAATAAGCAACGAGAGCAACACTGATCGCAACAAGAGCCGCATAACCAAAGCGCACAGGCTGAGAGGTATAGCCAGCTAGGTTAGCCCACTCCCATGCCGCAACTGTGACTATAAACCCGATAAAATAAGCGAATTGCTCAATCGGCAAAAAGAAAATACCGCCAACCATCAATGGCGCTAAAATTAATGCTGTAATGATACGTTGCTTCAGCAAACGGCTACCCTTCCTTTAACTGATCATCAGTCCGCCCAAAACGCCTAACGCGATTTGCGAATGCGGCCAATGCTTTTTTATATTCTTGTTGTTTAAAATCGGGCCAAAGAGCATCTGAGAAATAAAATTCAGAATACGCAGTTTGCCAGATCATAAAATTACTAATGCGTTGTTCACCACCGGTACGAATCATAAGGTCTGGAGCTGGAAATTCGTTTAACCAAGTAAACTTATGAAAAATCTGCTCATCAACCTCGTCAGCATTAAGGTTTCCAACTGCTACTTCTTGTGCGATGCGCTTTGCCGCTTGAGCTATATCCCACTGCCCACCGTAATTGGCTGCAATCACCAGCGTCATACGAGTATTATTAGCTGTTAATTGTTCAGCATTGGCGATCAACGTTTGAATTTTAGTTTGAAACGCTGATTTATCACCCATTACAATGAGGCGAATATTATTCTTATGTAATTTTTTTACTTCACGCTCTAAGGCAACGATAAAAAGCTGCATAAGCGCATTAACTTCAGCTTGTGGTCGACGCCAATTTTCACTACTAAAAGCAAACAGGGTCAATACCTCTACGCCTTGCTCAGCGGAGGTCTCAACGACCGCTCGCACAGCATCAACACCGGCTTTATGGCCAGCAACACCCGGCATAAGGCGTTTTTTAGCCCAGCGGTTATTACCATCCATAATAATAGCAACGTGACGAGGGATACCCCCCGTCACGGCTTCTGTATCAGATATACTGGTCGACATGGTATTACCTTAAAGATTTAATACAGATCAAACCTGCATTAAATCTTTTTCTTTGCCTGCTAATACAGAATCAACTTCGGCAATATACTGATCGGTAATTTTCTGAATTTGATCTTGACCACGACGATCATCATCTTCTGAAATTTCCTTGTCTTTAAGAAGGTCTTTGATCATGCCATTCGCATCACGGCGAATATTACGAATAGAAACACGACCCTTTTCTGCTTCTGCACGCGCTTGTTTAATAAACTGCTTGCGCGTCTCTTCTGTTAAGGCAGGCATAGGAACACGGATCTTATCACCTGTCGTTGACGGATTTAAACCTAGATCAGACTTCATAATAGCTTTTTCAATCGCAGGGATTAATGGTTTTTCCCATGGCACGATCGCCAAACTACGGCCGTCTTCAACATTAATGTTAGCCAACTGCGCCAACGGCGTTGGCGAACCATAATAATCAACCATCACACCATCTAGTATTGAAGGGTGAGCACGGCCTGTACGAATTTTCTTAAAAGCATCGGTCATAGCGCCAATACTTTTTACCATGCGCTGTTGCGCATCCTGCTTAATATCTTCAATCATTATTAACTTTCCTCATTAACAATTAGAGTGCCTAAATCGCCACCCATGATAATCTTCGCCAAGTTGCCTGATTCATGCATATCATACACACGCAATGGCATGTCATGGTCTTGTGCAAGGCAAATAGCGGTTAAATCCATTACACCAAGCTGTTTATCTAGCACCTCGGTATAGGTCAGAGTATCGTACTTTACAGCCTCTGGATCTTTTTTTGGATCGGCTGTATACACGCCATCTACATTGGTACCCTTAAGTACCACTTCGGCATTGATTTCAATACCACGTAAACACGCAGCAGAATCAGTCGTAAAGAATGGATTGCCGGTACCCGCTGAAAAAATAATGACATGCCCGCTATTCAAACCACGCATAGCTTTACGGCGATCGTAGTGTTCAACAATACCACTCATTGGAATTGCAGACATAACTCGGGTTGTAATATTAGAACGTTCTAAAGCATCACGCATAGCCAATGCATTCATTACAGTGGCAAGCATTCCCATATGGTCGCCTGATACTCGATCTAAACCCGCTTCACTTAATGCTTTACCGCGAAATAAGTTCCCACCACCAATCACTATCCCTACCTGTACACCAATACCCACAAGCTGACCAATTTCTAAAGCAATCTGGTCCAATACTTTTGGATCAATACCAAATCCCAAATCTCCCATCAGCGCTTCACCGCTTAGTTTCAGAAGAATACGCTTGTATCTAGGGGTACGTTGTTCAGCCATAGCCAACTCCAGTGGATGTCATCAATAAAATATGGGGTAGACAAAAACCATTTCAGGCTTTCAAAAAAATGCCGGGTTACCCCGGCATTTATTGAATTCTCTCACATAACAGAAAAGAATTCCCAGTCAATTCAATCAGAATTAACCCTTAAGTTGAGCGGCAACTTCAGCTGCGAAATCAACTTCTTCAACTTCAACGCCTTCGCCAACAGCAATACGCTCAAAAGATACGATTTCAGCACCGGCTTCTTTCGCTAGCTGGCCAACTGTCACATCTGGGTTCTTAACAAAAGGCTGCTCAGTTAAGCTAGACTCTTTTAGGAACTTTTTAATACGACCACCCATCATTTTTTCAACGATAGCGTCTGGCTTACCCGCCATATCTGGCTGAGCTTTAATTATTTCTTCTTCTTTAGCAACAAGCTCTGCTGGCATATCTTCTGGGCTAACCACTACTGGGTTAAGCGCAGTGATGTGCATCGCAATGTCTTTTGCTACTTCTTCGTTGCCGCCTTTAAGGCCAACAATTGCAGCTAGCTTACCGTTAGAGTGAACATAGCTACCAACAACATCAGCTTCTAAAGTGAAGATACGACGAACTTCAATTTTCTCACCAATTTTCTGAACCAAAGCTTCACGTGCAGCTTCAAGATCACCCGCCATTAATGTAGCAATGTCGGTTTCTTTAGTTTCAGCAACTTTAGCAACAACTGTTTCAGCAAACCCTAAGAAGTTAGAATCGCCAGCAGCGAAATCTGTTTCAGAGTTAACTTCAACGGCGAAAATAGTGTTGCCATTTGCAGCAACAAATACTTTACCTTCAGCGGCAGTACGGTCAGCTTTCTTAGCCGCTTTTAGGCCAGAGTTCTTACGCAAATCTTCAATCGCCAAATCAATGTCGCCATCGTTAGCGGTTAAAGCCTTTTTACATTCCATCATACCCAAGCCTGTGCGCTCGCGTAATTCTTTAACCAATTGTGCAGCAATACGTGCCATGAGAAAGTCCTCAAATATTTAAAAAATTAAATGAATGATCAAAAAAAAAGGGGCAAGCCCCTTTCTTCATGAGATAGCTTCGAAATTACTCAGCCGCTGGCTCAGCAGTTTCTTCAGCAACGTCGCCCTTATCGGCGGCTGTCACTTGCTTGCCATCAAGAACTGCATCAGCAACAGCAGTTGCATAGATCTCGATTGCACGGATTGCATCATCGTTACCAGGGATAACGTAGTCGATGCCATCTGGGTTAGAGTTAGTATCAACGATACCAACAACTGGGATACCCAACTTGTTTGCTTCTTGAATCGCAATACGCTCATGATCAACGTCGATTACGAAAACAACATCAGGCAAACCACCCATGTCTTTGATACCACCGATAGAACGCTCTAGCTTTTCCATCTCACGTGCGCGCATCAAAGCTTCTTTCTTAGTCAACTGCTCAAAAGTACCGTCAGCTTTTTGAGCTTCTAAATCGCGGAAACGCTTAATAGATTGACGAATAGTTTTGTAGTTAGTCAACATACCACCCAACCAGCGATGAGCAACGTATGGCTGGCCAGCACGCTCTGCTTGTTGTTGGATGATCTTGCTTGCTGCACGCTTGGTACCAACAAATAAAACCTTGTTGTTGCCAGAAGTGCGATTTTCGATCAACTTCAATGCATTATTTAATGCAGGAACAGTGTGTTCCAAGTTGATGATATGAATCTTATTGCGAGCACCAAAGATGTACTTACCCATTTTAGGGTTCCAGTAACGAGTTTGGTGACCAAAGTGTACGCCTGCTTTAAGCAGATCACGCATGCTAACTTGCGCCATAATATAACTACCTTAATATAAGTTTGGGTTGGGCCTCCACACATCCAATATCGCGACCTTTCGGCACCCCGCAACATCGTTGTAATGTGTGTGTGTATTATTTACTAATCGGGCTGTTAAGCAGAGCATTCAAGATAAATTCGAAAACACAAAAACAAAACAGGCTCAATTAGCCGCGCTTTATACCATTTTCAGCAATTAAAATAAAGTAATAACTGCACTTTGGGCTTGTTTAATAGAAAATATGCCCCATTTATAAAAGCTAAAGATACGCGTACAATAACGCCATTAATTTGGACTCATCATAGCTATGAGCCCGCCCATCGATTAGCAAAAGTACAAGCGAAGAATTATGTCTAAATTTGTGAAAACAGCCGAAGAAATTGAAAAAATGCGCATTGCTGGTCGCTTAGCAGCTGAAGTACTAGAAATGATCGAAGAGCATGTCGTTGCAGGAATCACTACCGACGAACTCAATACAATTTGCCACAATTACATTGTTGATGTGCAAAACGCTATTCCAGCACCTCTTAATTACCACGGTTTTCCTAAGTCTATTTGTACTTCTGTTAACCACGTAATCTGTCATGGTATTCCTAATGATAAAGCCCTAAAGAAAGGCGACATCATCAACATCGACATCACCGTGATCAAAGATGGCTACCATGGCGACACCAGTAAAATGTTTTTTATTGGCGAACCAAGCGCACCGATTAAGCGCTTAGTTGAAGTTACACAAGAAAGTATGTACCGCGCCATCGAGCTGGTTAAACCCGGTTGTCGACTCGGTGATATTGGCGAAATTATTCAAAAATACGCCGAAAGCAATCACTATTCTGTTGTGCGCGAATATTGTGGTCACGGAATTGGTAGCCAGTTCCACGAAGACGGTTTTCAAGTACTGCATTATGGTAAAGCAGGTACGGGCATGGAACTTCTACCAGGCATGACTTTTACCATTGAACCAATGCTTAATTTAGGCAAACGTTTCAACAAACAACTTGCAGATGGATGGACAGTGGTGACAAAGGACAGAAAAGCCAGCGCTCAGTTCGAACATACTTGCTTGGTGACGGAAACCGGAGTAGAAGTGCTAACACTGCGTAAAGAAGAAACGCGCTTTGCATAACATCAAAGCGCTGCGCTATTTTATTTAATTCGCATTAGGTAATTGATTTTGTTAATCACGGCCGTTAGAAAAACCACATTAGAGCTTCCCTCTTTTGATAACGATGTTCTTTTGGAACAGTTAGGAACGGCCACCTCTCCAATCCCAATTATCAAATCACTACTTGGAGATATTAAACAAAAATCACATGCGTATTTCCGAGATTCTCTAGACGCAACTAAGCTAGTTACTCAACGCAGCTTATTAATCGATCAAATTTTATCTTGTTTGTGGCAACACTGCGGTTTTAACAATCCTAACAATCACTTGGGCAATATTGCTTTACTAGCCGTAGGGGGCTACGGTCGCGGCGAGCTGCATCCGCACTCTGACATTGACCTACTATTAATTTTAGAATCAGAGACGGCTTTTGAGCATCACAAAACAGCCATGCAAGATTTTATAACCCTACTATGGGATATAAAGCTCGACATAGGTCATAGCGTTCGCACCCTTGATGAATGCGTTGCAGAGGCAAGTAAAGACCTCACCATCATCACCAACATGATGGAAGCAAGAACAATTGCCGGTGACACGACATTACTCACTCAACTAGAAGAACGAACAAATCCTCAGTTAATTTGGTCGAGCCAAGAATTTTTTGAAGCTAAATGGCAAGAATTAAAAGAACGCCACGCCAAGCACGAAACCACCGAATATAATCTAGAGCCCAATGTTAAAAAATCGCCAGGGACCTTACGAGATATTCAAACCATCAATTGGATGGCGATGCGTCATTTTGGCCACGATGAACTTAAAGAACTTAAACAATACAAGTTTTTAACTCAATTCGAACTCAGCCAATACCAGCGCAGTACAGAGTTCTTATGGCAATTACGCTATGCCCTTCACATGGTCACAGATCGCGAAGAAGATCGATTATTGTTTGATCTACAAAAAGACATTGCCAAAATATTAGGATTTTTTGACGACGAAGAAATGCTAGGCGTCGAACACATGATGTTGCAGTTTTATCGCCATCAACTTGCGCTCACCGAACTCACAGATATTTTGCTATATCACATCAAAGACGATATTTTTGCAGACCCAAGCCAAGACGTTATCGAACCGATAGATGATGATCTGTATGTATTCAATCGCTATATCCGCTTAACTAATCCCAAGCGTATAGCCGAAAAACCAGAACTGCTTTTACGCATTTTTGTTGAGTTTGCTAAACGCGATAACATTGAAGGCATGCACTCTAGCACCATTCGTGCACTGCATGACAATCGAGAATTGATTGATCAAAAGTTTCGCGAAAACCCCCTGCATAACGATTTGTTTATGCAGTTTTTAAGAAACAATACGCAAATCTCTAGTACGCTAAAACGCATGATGCGTTACGGTATTTTAGGCCGCTACATTCCCGAATTCGGTAATATTATTGGCCTCATGCAATATGACTTATTTCATATTTATACCGTCGATGAACACAGCTTACGCATGGTGCAATTACTGCGAAGATATCGCCACGCCGACGAAAAAGAACACTTTCCCCTCGCGCATAATTTAACTCATAAAATCAAACGCAAAGAAGTCTTATACATCACCGCCATACTTCATGATGTCGGTAAGCGCAGCCGTGGCGACCACGATTTAATTGGGGCCGACATTGCCCGAGATTTTTGTCTTCAGCATAAACTAAATCAGTACGACACTCACATGGTCGAATGGTTAGTGCGCAATCATTTACTGATGTCACAAGCTACCCAACGCATTGATATTTACAACCCAGAAGACATTCATCAATTTGCTCTTGAAGTAAGAGATATTGACCATCTTAACCACCTATTTTTAATCTCTGTTACCGACATCATCAGCACCAACCCAAAACTTTGGACAGGCTGGCGCGCAGAGCAAATGGGAACGCTGTACCATAATACAAAACAAGCGTTTCGCCGCGGTTTAAAAAACACCATTGATAAAGAACAACTAATACATGCAATTCAATACGAAGCGATTTACGAGCTAGAAGAACTTGGCATAAACGAAGCTCGTACTCGTGAAATTTGGGCCGACCCAGGCGATGATTACTTTCTACGTGAAGGTGTTGAAAACATTGTTTGGCACACACAAATCATTGAACAACACGGCAATAGTGTCTCGCCCTTGATTGCCATTCGTGAAACCAGCGACACCGATTTTGAAGGTGCCACTCAGATTTTCATTTATATGAAAGGCCACCCAAACTTGTTTGCGGTCACAACATCGACTCTAGACCGACTTAATTTAAGCATTCAAGATGCCCGCATTATGACGTCGAATAATTCCAATGCTGTTGATACCTATATTGTATTAGATGAAAAAGGGCATGCTATTGGTAATGATGCATCCCGTATTGACCAAATTAAAAACTCACTCATCAAAGCGTTATCCAACCCCTCTGAATACAGCAATATTATTCAGCGCAGAACTTCACGCCAACTCAAGCATTTTCAAATCCCGACACAAGTAACGCTTAGTAACGACCCCATTATGAAGCGTACGTTAATCGAAGTTGTGGCGGCTGACCGTCCCGGTTTGTTGGCTCGCATGGGGGAATTTTTTATGAGTTATAACTTATTGATGCACAGTGCTCGCATTATGACGGAAGGCGAGCGTATTTCTGATATCTTTTTCATCTCTGACAAAGACGACAATCCCATCAGTGACCCCGACTTATGCCAACGTATTCAAGAAGAAATTTGTGAGATTTTAGATCAACAAGTAGAAGCCCAACAACAAATATAGCCACACACTTATACTAATTTCTATGATATCGGTAATGCGACCAGCTTAAAAAAGAAACGCGTGCCCTGCTCATTAGATTCAAACTCTATTTGGCTGTGTAAGCGCTTTAACGCCACATCAACAAAACGTAAACCTAAACCAATTCCCTGAGCCTTTTGGGTATTGCTATCTTTGCCTCGCGCATAAGGCTTAAATAAAAGTTGTGATAAATCCGCCGGTATCCCCGGACCGTGATCTTTAACACACACTTCAACTTGCTGTGCCTCTAGCTCCTGAGTTTCTAATGCAGTAACCGAGAGGGTTACTTGACTGTCAGACGGCCCGTACTTAATGGCATTACTCACCAGGTTTAACAACACTCGCTCAAGCATTTCACCATTAGTTGAAATCCAATAATCACCTTCGATATCAAGCTTTAAACTGATATTTTTTTCTTTCGCTTGATGATAAAGAGTATCGCAAGCATTTTGTGCGATTGCATAAAGATCCATTTCATAGAACTCAATCTCTTCATCGGTTTCAATCTTGGCTAATTCTAAAAATTGCTCAGAAAAATTAAGACCACGTTTACTATAAAGATCTACTTTGTTAATAACCTCGGCCATATCAAGAGAAGATAAATCCGCCGAACGTAATTGGTTTACCATCGCTTGTAAAGAAGCCATTGGAGAACGTAAGTCGTGTGATAAAAAATCAATCATTTCACTACGACTGCGTTGAGCTTGTTTGATACTGCTAATATCCGTGATATTAAAAACTAACATAGGTGCTAAGGGGATTAAATTTTCATCCACCTTATTTTGCAAACAACGAATACTCACCGAAACATCCACTGGTTGTTTGTGTGAACGTTCTAACGGATTAACTTTAGCCTCAACCGTAACCGATTTTTGCAGCAGCACAGCTTCACGCAATAAGCTTAACCAATCGTCGTTCAGTAAATGAATAATCTTAAACATATCTTGCGTAGTTACGGCTTCGGTATCTATAAGTTCGGTTAATGCTGTATTTTTGAACAACACCTTACCCGTCAAATCAGATACCAAAATACCCGCTGCTACACCATCGATACTTTCTTCAAACAGTGCTTGTGAAACAGACACCTGCTGCTGAAAATCATCCATCAACGCCAGCTGCTGCTGAAACACATCACGATCTACTTGAGAACGATTATAAGAACTCTTTTCCTCGCGCTGCTTCTGTAAAAGCAACTGCTTTAATATATTTAATTTGTTTTTTTCTAATGCGGTGTACTCTTTAAAACTAAGAAATAGTATTTTTTGTTCGCCCTTCAAATGCAATTTAATTTCTTGAGTGATACCACCATCCTGATTCAAAACAACAGCGGGTATCGGCTCATATGAACTCTCATTAGAAACGGTTAGGCGATAATCCGAAATCTGAATGATATTTAAAAATGCCTTCAAATCATCCTCGGTATCTAAACCATGATAATTAGGTAAGCGAAACACTTTTTTATTTTGTTGTCGTTTTAGCTGCTGAACTTGTGTGCGTAAATAATTAAATAACCGACTCAATCGCAACAGATTCCAAACAAACGGAATCGCTAACAACACAACAAGCAAGCCTGCACTGCGATACCAATAACCTTGAAAAAGCAATGCATAACTCAATAACCAACCCAACAATATAAACATGGTGGTTACCAAAAACTGCTGGGTTCCTGAAATTCTTGGCATTAAATACAATGCCACAATAACCCATAAAGAATTAATCAAAAGAGCATAGAAACCAGGCAATGGTTTGATTAACGTATCTTGTTTGAGCGCTTGATAAACATTAGCATTTATTTCTACCGCAGGGGTTTGTCGGCCGCCAACGTTAGTAGGTATTAGTAACGGATCTCCCATTGCTGTGGCTGTCATACCGACAAAAATGGTGCGATTTTTAAGCTGCTCAGTAGGAATTAATCCAGCTAAAACATCTACAAAAGAAACACGCTGAAAATCACCTTGAGTCACAAAAGGTATAAAAATATTTTCATCATGGTATGACTCTAAGGTACGACTAGATGGCTGCTGGTTAACCAATGTCGCCAAAGAAAAATGCGGCCAGCGCTGATCTTTTTGTTCACTTTTAAATCGATCCAATAAACGAATAGCACGCAAAGTTCCATCTGCATCAAGATAGCTATTTACATGGCCCAAACTCGCCTGATCTCTAAACTCCTTTGCAGGTAATACTTCCGAGACGTTACCCTGCTTTAACAAGCGATCAAAATACAGTGGTAATACAGTGCGCCCACTTTCACTAAGAGCATTTGCTAATAACCGATCATTGCTGTTTTCTAGATCAGCATTAGAAAAAATAATATTGTAAGCAATAGCAGTCGCACCCGCTTGAGTTAATGCATCAATCATTTGTGCGTGATAACTGCGCGGCCAAGGCCAAGGGCCTAATAAAGATAAACTCTGCTCATCGATTTCAACGATGATCAATGAATCATCCGCTGCTATAGGGAAATGCTGAAGATGGTTATCGTAAATTGAAAAGTCAGCACCCTGTGTCCAGTGCTGATATTGATTGAAATTTACTAATAACAAGATGATCAACCCTAAAATCAACAAGGGCCAATCTAACCAACTGGTTTTATTTTTAAGCAGCTTAAGCATGTCAGTAATCGCCTGTCACCGTTCAAGGTAAGTTCACTTTGACAAGACGATCACGACCTTCAAAACCTTGCTGATCGACACCACGAATGAGCAATTGATAACTCCCTGATACCATATTCTGAATATCAAAATAAGTGTCTTGAGTGCTTTCTTCACGTAATTGAGCATCATTTTGTAGCAAGGTAATTATATATGATTTGGCTTTATTAAGCGGTTGCCAACGAATTCGATAAGGTAATTGAAAACTCCTTGCACCGGTTACTACCATCTCTGGACGCGGCAAAAGCTTAACAGGTTCAGCAACACCTTTTCCCTCCAGAGCCATGACCGCTTCACCGGCGCTAAGCGCTTGAGCATTAGCATCTGAAGAAACCAGCAATGCTCCGGTTAATAGCTCGGTTCTCATTAACAATTGTCCATCTTCATCTGAATCGCTGGCCACTCTAAATTCCGTTCCTCTCACGGCTGCGACTGCCGCAGGAGTTTCAATTTCGTAACGGCTTACATCATTAGTGGCTTTTTCAACACTGGCTTTCACTCGCCCTTTTAACAGCTCGATGCGGGTATTCACTAACTGTGTAACATCATTATATTGAAGTGTGGCCATTCTAATAATGCTATTGGCTTTTAATAGCAGTCTTGATTGATCGGCAAACTCAATCATAGCGCTGCCATTTAACGCCTGAACAGTATCTTGCTGACCCAAAATATCACCCACACTCAAAAAATAACGCTGATCACTTCCATTGCGAGTAAGACTAACCTCACCCTCAACGGCAACAACCAGTGCTGTTGTTTGCTGGGTTTTAAGCCATTGATTAGGGATTAAAATAATAGAATTGGGTGGCAGGTATTTGGGATTAACAATCTGGTTATATTTAACCAGCTTTTTCCAACATAACGGATCATCGACGTAAGTTTTACAGATGCCCCAAATGGTATCGTTTTGCTTCACGACATAACGTAAATCGTTATTTGTATTCGCTAAGTTCTCATCAGCAACAACAGTGGCTGTATTGATCATTAAGAAAGCACAAAACACAGCAGTTAAACAATAATTTAAGGCTTTCATGATATATCCATATGCATTAGGTAAACTATGTATGCTTAAGTATGTATGCTTGAGTATGAAAGGGTTAATTTACTCAACTTTTTCTAAACGATAACCATGCTGATAAATTGTTTTAATACGAAAACCTGTTTCAGGTGAAATACCCAGTGCTTTACGCACTCGACTCACATGAACATCAACCGTACGAGTGTTAAGGTCAGACGATATTCCCCATATCGTTTCTAGCAAAAAACTACGTGATAAAATTCGGCCCATATTATCAAACAAACAACTGGCAACTTCAAAATCCTTATCTGTCATTTCAACCAACTTACCACTAACAAAGGCTTTTTTGTTTTGCAGATCGAATTGGTAACAACCATGCTCTATTTCATTTTCTGGCTGAGAACCCTTTGAACGTCTTAACAATGCTTGTAAGCGAGCTTTCAACTCAATTCGCAATAACGGTTTACGCATATAGTCATCAGCACCCGCTTCCAGAGCTTGAACAACATCGGCTTCATTATCTTTCATAGAGCAAAATAAAATAGGTAAGTTTTGGTGATAGCGGCTGCGAATCAGCTTAACAGCCTCAAGCCCCGACATTTCAGGTAATTCCCAATCAAGTAGGGCAATATCAAAATTTTCGTCTTTGAGGCGATTAAGCATTGGCTGGGCTTGTGTGAAATGCTCATATTGGTAATTAAACTCGTCAAACCAAGTTGTTACCATTTTTGCTTGTTCAAGATCATCTTCTAAATAAGCAATTTTTATACTGGCATTTCTCACACAAGTAACCTTTTTATTAATGGTTTAACACCATTGATTCTGTTTAACGCTGCTTCACTACAAACTCAACTCGTCGATTTTGAGAGCGGCCGTCAGCGGTACTGTTATCGGCAATCGGCTTATCTTCACCAAACCCACGCGGAAATAAACGCTTAGGGTCTACATCGATACTGGTTAGATAGTCTACAACAGATTCTGCTCGCTTTTGCGATAATCTTTTATTATAAGCTGCAGAGCCAGTGTTATCACTGTGCGCCTGAACTTCAATCTTAACAGCAGCATAGCTTGTTAACATAACAGCAATTTCATCCAAAGCAACCTTGCTGCTATCGGTTAGAGCTGCAGAGTTAACCTGAAATTGAATATTCGTAATTAAATCACCAATTTTCCCATCAAATGCTGCACAACCGTTTTTATCAACGGTTAAGCCTTTTGGTGTACTAAGGCATTGGTCTTTATCATCCAAAACACCATCGTTATCAGTATCTAAAATTACCGCAACTGCCACCGGTTGAACAATTTCAACGGGGTTAATAGGCACAATCGGTTTTTTGGGCGCAATCGGTTTAGCCAAAACAGGAACAACCCGAGCTTGCTTAGGAGCACGTTTTGAGGCAAAGCCAAAACGTTTAACCAGGTTCAAAGACAACAAGGCCGCATCGGTATCATAAGATTCAATCTCAAGGCGCACACTGAATTTACGCTGCAAATAAAGCTCTGCGCCAACACCACCAAATAGTTGAAGATTGTTATCCTGCTCATAACGAACGCCATTAGCATTATTGGTCATATGGTTCAAACCAACTTTTGCATACAAGGCGATACTACCTTCTTCACGAGCTTCTCCGCGAGCCCAATAATGAAAAATACCATCTGCGCCCATCATGCGATAATCAATATCAGCATTATTACCTAAGTCAACTGATCCTAGTTCGGTGTAATAACCTTCAACAGAAATAAAATCATTCAAATCCCAACCACCTGTGAGCTTCCAAGCATTTTGAGTATGGTCATCAACTTCAAATGCTGTTCCGCCAACCTCAGGGTCTAAATAACTTTGGCCGATACCTGCACCGACATAAAGATCCATATCTTCCCACCACTCGGCATTAGCACCAAAAGACGCCATAAAGAGTGGCAACGCAATCAATGTTGCTGACTTGCGGCGGAAAACAACCAATAAAGACAGTACTAAAACAAAACCCCAATGCAAGCTACCCGCACCTTGAACACCAGTTTTGATCGTGCCCAAATCTTGCTCTGTTATTACATTTGCGACTAATGCACTGTCTAGGTAATCAAAAACACCATCATTATCTGAATCCAGAGGAGTACTAGGGTCACTGCCAAGCTCGTCTGCATCAGAAATATTGTCATTATCCGAATCAGTGTCGGTGTAATCTGGCACACCATCACCGTCGGTATCACGACATGGCAAGCTCGCACATTCGATACTATCTAGAATGCCATCGCTATCAGCATCACCCGGAGCGTTAGCACTATCGACTGTGCTATCAATCACATCTGGAATACCGTCGTTATCGGAATCCTTTAAGCTGGTAGAAACATAAGGATCGTTACGCTCATCAGCATCATTAATACCATCGCCATCAGAATCTGTATCTAAATAATCCGGTGTACCATCACTGTCGGTATCACGAGGATTAGTGGCTGGATTATTGTCCTTATCCAAATTGGAATCCTCGTCACCGTCTGGAATACCATCCGCGTCAGAATCAGTATTATTATCTAAGTAATCAAGCTTGCCATCGTTATCAGAATCAGGGCAATTAGTCGGATAACTTGGGCATTCTTCTTCATCAGTCAAACCATCGTTATCGCTATCACCACCGCCAGCTAGGCTATTGTTATCATCAAAATCGACCACATCAGGGATACCGTCGCTATCAGAATCCTTACCTACCGGTGCATTCTCGGCCAAATCTGTATTACCATCATTATCCGAATCCGTATCACGGTAATCTGGTGTACCGTCGGCATCAGTATCTTTTGGCTTAACTGTACCATCAGTCACCGCCAAGTTTTGACCATTGCTATCAATACCATCAGCTTCTTCATCATCCGAGATACCATCATTATCTGAGTCGGTATCAAGATAATCGTAAGTACCGTCTTTATCCGTATCACGACATGGCAAAGCATCACCACACTCGGTTTTATCATCAATGCCGTCGTTATCACTATCGCCAAACGCTGTGCCAGCATCATCGGCATCCAGATAATCAGGGATCAAATCACCGTCGGTATCGCCTAGCATTTCAGCACTATCGTTAGTGCCATCATTATCGTAATCAGCATTTGAATCGCCATTAACGGCCGGCATACATCCTTTAAAGGTTTCAGTAGCAGGGAAAGCGATTGGGCCATCACAAATACCATTACCATCTGAGTCAACGTTTGAACGATTCGCATCAGTTACTTCATCGCCATCATTCAGACCATCATTATCGTCATCACTATCGTTTGCATTAATAGTGCCGTCTTGATCAAAATCACAGCTATCGTTACGTGGGTCTGGATCACAAGCATCGGTTGAAGACGTTACAGGATCAGAATTATTTTCCTGATCATCCGTTAACGCATCATTATCATCGTTTGCATCGACAGAATCCGGCAAACCATCGTTATCAGAATCAACATCATTATTGTTAATCGCCGTTATGATTGCCTGAATCTCAGCCGGTGTTGGATTAGCAGGGTCGTTAAAAGGACTCGGTGACGTTGCTGAAAACGCAGCTTGATATGCTGTTTGATTCTCTTGCAGCGCACCACTAACACCGCGAATAGCGTTTAACTCAGACGCTTCAATCAAATCATTATTATTATCACCCGCAATGTCATTTTTAAGTTCATTAAATGCTGCTGTTTCATTAGCAACAATGGTATTAACAGAATCAATAACCGCCTGAATTTCTGCTGGTGTTGGATTAACTGGGTCGTTAAAAGGACTCGGAGTCGTTGCAATAAACGCAGCTTGGTACTCAGCTTGGTTAGCTTGAATGGCACCCGACACACCACGGATGGCGTTTAATTCAGACGCTTCCACGAGATCGTTGTTTGTATTACCTGCAATGTCTTCTTTTAACTCAGTTAATGCAGCATTATTTGCGTTAATGCCATCAACAATCGCTTGGATTTCAGCTTGAGTGTCGACATCTGCGCCGGTTAATGCAGCAATCGCAGCATTGATTTCAGCTATATTAGAAGCAGATACTCCTGTTACTCCAGCGGCCGAATAATCAGCCAATACAGGAGCTGGATTAGCA
>CAJXUK010000029.1 GCA_913061435.1 uncultured Thalassolituus sp.
GCTCGAAGTGGGCGCACATTATAGGGTGTGCGGTTTTGAAGTCAAGGGTTATTTTCATTTAACTTTCCAAGAAAGTAGAAGAAAAACAAGCTCTTATCTTCGTTCCTTAAAGTGACTTCGAACTGACTTTTAATCAAGTTCTAAGCTTCTCTCTAAGCAGGCTGCGTATCTTAATGATTTCAGCTAGAGAGTCAAGCGTTTATTTTTAGAAGATTTTAAAAAAACCTTTTAAAAACAATTACTTAAGCATCCCTTTTTCCGCATCATTCAGTACTTCCCGAAGGCCGTTCCGTCTGAGCAGGCGCCGAATAATACGCTTATCCACAGCCCCGTCAACCGCTTTTTGTAAATAAACGACAAAAGAATGAAATTAGTTCGAAATAGCCTTTTCTTGATCACAAAACAAACAGCTACAGAAGTACTTTATTCAGGATTTTTAGAATAGTTTGGATTTGGGGAGTTTCAAGCGGAGTTAAAGCGAAAGATAAAATATAAAAGCACTCAACAGCTTGCCCTGCGCTGAATTCGGTACTTCTCTCTTCGCCACGCCGTGAATACTTATAAAATACATCCTTGTATTTTCCCCTACGGGCAGCTTCGCTGTGCAAAACCCGCTCCTGCGGTTTTGTCCATGTAGGCTCAACCCCCGCCTCCCTGCGGGAGATGGGCTTGAGCGAATCACCGAACACAGCACTCAGAAATCGATGCAGATTATAGATTGAGCCTAAAAAGAGAAAAAGAGAAAAAGAGGAAAAGAGGAAAAAGAAAAAGAAAAAGAAAAAGAGTATGAAGGTACTTTTGGGTAGAAGCTTTATTTTACATTGAGAAAGCTGTGAGTGATTAGCAGAGAACAATGGGGATTAATTTTAAAGGGCATCCGATCACATGGAGCGTCAGCGCCGTGAATACGTGTAACGGCTGGTGATCGCTGAGCTTACAAGGAGAGCGAAGCGACGTATTCACAGCGTCCCGCCTAAAGTTAAATCCTCATAGTGAGCGCAAGCTAATCACGTGCAAGAATCTAAATTAGAAACATATTATTTAAATGTCTAAAAGCTTCAAGTGATTAGCGGTGAACGATGGGGATTAATTTTGCAGGACGTCTAAAAGAGGGATCTTTTAGCCGAGCCTCCAGGGATGGATTCACGGCGTGCCGCACAAAATTCAATCCCCACCGGGAGCGCAAGCTAATCACTTTGAGAATACAAGCTAATCACATTCAAATAACCTTGCTCTTACGCCAACTGATTCGCTCCATTATTCTCTGCATTAATAGTAGAGCAACAATAACGGCATATAAGGTCGGTTCAAACCAACTTGATCGTATCTGTAATAAGTAATGAATCGCACAAAGTACCGCGATCAAGTACACCAGATTATGTAACGACTTCCAGCTTCGCTTTAACCTTCGCTGCCATCCCCTAGTAGAAGTCACCGCTAACGGTATTAATAACAGCCAAGCAATAAAGCCCAATGTTAAATAAGGGCGCTCTATTAACTCACTGCCAATATCTACCCACTGCCAGTTCAGTATAAAGGTGGTATACGATAGCAAATGAAGTGTTGCATAAAATGCTGCGAATAGACCCAACATACGCCGATGGGGCACAAGCCAACTCCAGCCAAACCACCTCTTTAATGGCGTAACCGCCAGCGTCAGCAATAAACTATTAAACGCCCACTCTCCGGTAAACCAAGTAACTGCCTTACCCGGCTCTGGACCAAGAATATCGTAATCCCCCATTTGCAGAGCAATCACTTGGGCAAGAATATAAGCAAATGGAGTAAATAGGATTGAGAAACATAAACAGCGCCTAACCAATACGCTCATTAATAATATTTCCTTAAATCCATTCCTTTATAAAGATGAGCAACTTGATCGCCGTAACCATTAAACATCTGAGTTTCTATTCTATTCGCACCAAATAACCCAGAAGGTAAACGACGCTCTTTAGCCTGACTCCAACGAGGATGTGAGACTTCAGGATTTACATTGGCATAAAATCCATACTCATTAGAGGCTATCGCCTGCCAAGTATTAACGGGAGGTTTTTCCGTAAAGCGTATCTTCACAATAGATTTAATACTTTTAAAACCATATTTCCATGGAACCACCAGCCTTAGTGGCGCACCATTTTGCTTAGGCAAAATCTCACCATATAAGCCCACCGCCATTAAGGTTAACGGATTCATAGCCTCATCCATTCTTAGCCCTTCGACATACGGCCAATCGATGGTCGAGAAACGTGATCTCTGACCAACCATCTGCTTAGGTGCCTCTAGCGTTGTAAACTCAACATACTTCGCTGTCGATAATGGTTTAAAACGCTTAATTAATTCAGCCAATGGAAAGCCTATCCATGGAATGACCATTGACCAAGCTTCGACACAACGAAGACGATAGATACGCTCTTCTAACGGCATATGTTTTAAAATATCTTCAAAGTTAAAAGTGCCCTGCTTTTCACACTCACCTTCAATAGTCACCGCCCAAGGGTCTGTGATCAAAGAACCGGCGTTGCGTGCAGGATCTGTTTTACCCGTGCCAAATTCATAAAAGTTATTGTAAGTCGTTACATCGCGATACGGGGTTAGTTTTTCATCTTTACCAAAAGAAGTTTCTTGTGCACCAGCAACCTGAGTTTTTAACCAATCTGGGCCAAAACTTGGTGGTTTGCCTGCATGAGTTTCTAGAGCAGACACTGCTGAAGATAATCCCAAGGCGGTTAACGCCAAGCCACTTTTCTGCATAAACTTACGACGATTCAAATAAGCAGAATGCGACGTTATTTCTGAAGGCAAAATATCGGTAGCAGATTTAATTAACATAAGAGACTCATCGATTATGAATTAGGTTGAATACAAGTTGTACGTAACACTTACAAAAGCAGACTAACAAGTAGACAATCAAACACTCATATAATTCCACTACAATCTGCTTATAAATTTCATCAACAAAAAAGGCCTCTTACGAGACCTTTTATTGATAAGCAAACAAACACTCTCTATCTAGTTAAGAGTCTCTGCCCTTCCAATATTTGACACCACTCACAAAGGGGCCAGATAAAGCATAAGCCATAAATATGCACAAAAGTACTTTGGCAGGATCCATAGAGACCACCGCAAACGCCATTACAACAGCTAGCATAGCCACAAAAGGCACCTTACCTTTTAAGTCTAAACCTTTAAAACTATGGTATTGAAAATTACTGACCATCAATAAACCAGCAAAAGGCACCAACAGCGCCATAACCCATGCTACATCTTCTCCGGCAGCACCCATTTCGCTGAATGCCCACACAGTACCTGCAACCATAGCTGCAGCCGCTGGGCTGGCTAGACCAGTGAAGTAATTTTTATCCGCCGTATCGATTTGCGTATTAAAGCGCGCTAAACGCAATGCCGCGCCTGCCACATAAATAAACGCCGCCACCCAACCAACCTTACCTAAATCTTGTAAAGCCCAACTAAAAGCAACCAAAGCCGGAGCCACACCAAATGACACCATATCAGCCAAGCTATCGTATTCGGCACCAAAATCACTTTGAGTGTTGGTCAATCGGGCTACACGACCATCTAAACCATCTAAAATCATCGCTATAAAAATGGCAATTGATGCATTAGCAAACATACCATTCATACTGGCAACAACGGCATAAAAGCCAAAAAACAGTGCCCCAGTCGTAAATAAATTGGGCAATAAATAAATGCCTTTATTTCGAGGCTTTGGCCCTAGCTCAACATCAGTCTCAGCCTGCTGACGATCAGCAGTGCTCTCTTGAATATCATCTTTCAATTCTACTACCTTATTATCTTGGTCATTCATAAAGTTATCTTTTACCAAACTCGCATAGCGGACACTCATCCAATAGCGCGGGTGCGCCGCTAGCAAAATACAGATGCACCGTGTTATTTCTCTATCTTACTGAGATGAGCACAGAATCGCTAGCTATTCCCACATTACGGTTTGCCACAAAGCTGAAATCAATGGTTCGTGTAAACGTTTACTCTGAGCACAAAGCCCTACGGCAAAGGGTTCTAGTTCGGGCTGAACATCTAATATCCGAACCTTGTTCATTAAAGGGCTATTTTTAAGTACCAAGTCTGGTACCACACCCACACCACAACCCAAACTTACCATACTAACAATGGCTTCATGCCCGGATACTTGAGCGTAAATATTTTGCTTTAATTTCTTTTGTCGAAACCAGCGATCTACTCGCGTGCGCGCCAACCCCGACTCAGACAAAACTAATGGCACCTTTTCCCAACAAATGTCATCTTCCAAAAGTTCGGGCACTGATTGATTTGAAACTGGCGCTATAAATAAAAGCGGTGCCGGAGTAATCGTTTTAAAGGTTAAATTAGCCGCTAATTGATCTGGGCGAGCAGCAATCACCATATCCACGTCTCCGGATTGTACATGCGCAATCGACTCAGCCGCATCACCGGTTTTTAAGCGAATATCCACCAGTGGGTGTTGTGCACGAAAACGCCCGAGCAGTTCTGATAAAAAACTATAACTGGCAGTCACAGAACAGTAAATACTCAACTGTCCTTGTAATTCACTCGCTTGACGCTGCATAGAAAGCTTCACTTGATGCCAAAGCTCAAGTACTTGTTCGGCATGCTGACGAAACAATTCTCCCTCGGAAGTTAAACGTAAACGCGTTCCTTCTCGCTCAAACAACAAACTACCAACACTTTCTTCCATTCTCTTTAAGCGGCGACTCAAAGTTGAAGGACTGCAGTGAATAAGCGGACTCACAACCCCTAAGTGTTGATGCTCTGCAAGCAAAACAAACACCTCTAAATCTTTATATTCCACAAAAAACCCTGACGATAGAACTGTAAAAAGTGCACATTAATTATAAGGATAAGCACAAATAGCAATTATTAAAGCAATCATTGCATAAAACGCAATAAGAAAAAGCAATTATAGCATTTTACGCAACGAGCAACTTAGCCTAGAATGCTCGCCATCGAATTAACATATTCGCCCAAATTATTAACTTTTTATCTTTATGGATTGGAGAGACTCAATGTCTAACAACTATTTCAACACGCTTAACTTGCGTGAACAGCTTGATCAACTTGGCCGTTGTCGTTTCATGGACCGCAGCGAATTCGCTAACGGCTGCGAAGCATTAAAAGGCAAAAAAATTGTAATCGTTGGTTGTGGTGCTCAAGGCCTTAACCAAGGTTTAAACATGCGCGATTCTGGCCTAGACATTTCTTATGCTCTACGTGATGCAGCTATCGCAGAAAAGCGTGATTCTTTCGTAAACGCTTCTGAAAATGGTTTCACCGTAGGTACATACGCAGAATTGATTCCGCAAGCTGACCTAGTTCTTAACCTAACACCTGATAAGCAGCACACTGCCGTTGTTAACGCAGTAATGCCGTTAATGAAGAAAGATTCTGCTCTTGCTTACTCTCACGGTTTTAACATCGTAGAAGAAGGCATGAAAATTCGCGAAGACATCACAGTAATCATGGTTGCTCCTAAGTGCCCTGGTTCTGAAGTACGTGAAGAATACAAGCGTGGCTTCGGTGTGCCGACACTGCTTGCTGTTCACCCAGAAAACGATCCACGCGGCGAAGGTTGGGATCTTGCTAAAGCTTACGCTTCAGCGACTGGTGGTGACCGTGCGGGTTGTCTTGAATCTTCTTTCGTTGCTGAAGTTAAGTCTGACCTTATGGGTGAGCAAACTATCCTTTGCGGTATGTTGCAGACTGGCGCAATTTTGGGCTACGAAAAAATGGTTGCTGACGGCATCGACGGCCCATACGCAGCTAAATTGATTCAGTTCGGTTGGGAAACAGTTACTGAAGCACTGAAGATTGGCGGCATCACCAACATGATGGATCGTCTATCTAACCCAGCTAAAATCGAAGCGTTTGATATGGCGGAAGAACTTAAAGACCTTATGCGTCCATTGTTCCGCAAGCACCAAGACGACATCATCACCGGTCACTTCTCTAAGACCATGATGGAAGATTGGGCGAACGACGACGCCAACCTTCTTAAATGGCGCTCCGAGACTGCTGAAACGGGCTTCGAAAAAGCCCCAGCTTGTGATACGCCAATCGACGAACAAGAGTTCTTCGACAAAGGCATCATGCTTGTTGCTATGGTTAAAGCCGGCGTTGAGCTAGCGTTTGAATCTATGGTTGAGTCTGGCATCGTTGAAGAATCTGCTTACTACGAGTCTCTACACGAAACGCCATTAATCGCTAACACCATCGCTCGTAAGAAGCTTTACGAAATGAACGTTGTGATTTCTGATACTGCAGAATATGGTTGCTACTTGTTTGCTCACGCAGCAGTGCCTCTATTGGCTGAGAAGTTCATGCCAAACATCACTACTGAAGTGATTGGTAAAGGTTTAAACCTGACTTCTAACTCGGTTGATAACGCTCGTCTAGTTGAAGTTAACGACGCGATCCGTAATCACCCAGTTGAATACGTTGGTGAAGAACTACGTGGCTACATGACTGACATGAAGCGTATTGTAGAAGATTCTTACTAAAGGATTCTTACTAATAGCAACTTGCTGTTAGTATAGAGTTCACTGAGGCCGAATTTATTCAGCCTCATAAAAAATGCCCCGCTTGATTACTCAAGCAGGGCATTTTTGTCTCTGTCTTTAGAGCTGTAATGAGCGCCTAAAAGACAAGACATAATTTCATGCAAAAGCGGAGCTTAGCGCGCTAAGTGAGCATTTTAAGTGAAATTATAACGCCGTATTTTAAAGTTGATTAAGCGATTTCTTCTACTTCAAAGCTGTGAGAAATCTCGACTCCACCCTTTTCCAGCATAATGGATGCTGAACAATACTTCTCTGCAGAAAGCGCAACCGCCTTTTCAACGGCAACTTCGCGCAGTTTACGGCCTTGTACTTTAAAGTGAATATGAATTTTAGTGAATACAGCAGGCACGGCATCGGCTCGCTCGGCTTCAATTTCCGCAACGCAATCTACAACATCTTGACGCTGCTTTTTCAAAATACTCATCACATCAAAGCTGGTGCAACCGCCCATGCCCAATAATAGAAGCTCCATCGGGCGCGCGCCCTGATTTTTACCTCCTAAATCTTCTGGTCCATCCATAACTACGGTATGACCAGTTCCAGACTCACCCACAAACTTGACGTCGCCGCCCCATTTAACTGTCGCTTTCATTTAATTTCTCCATAGAATGGCGCAAGGTTACCATAGCAAACAGCGATAGAATATTATCTATCAGTAATCTGAGACTTAATTACTCGTAGTAATAGCTGAGTTTGTTAAAATAAACTGGTACAACGAGTTACTCTACTGCAATATTGTTTTGTTAACAGATTTTTAAACTATAATTTGTTTAGTTGTGCCAAAGTTAGCCCAAGGTTAAAACCAACACACAAATATACGTTACTATTTACATTTAGTATTTTCACTCTTATTACCGCGGATGGGTAACAGATCTATGAGCCTTCATGGAATTAATAATAAAGCAGAATATATCGACACATTTCTAGAAACTGCACATAGAAGAAGATACCCAGCTCGCAGCACATTAATTTATGCGGGAGACCAAAGCGACTCCTTATTTTACCTCATCAAAGGCTCTGTTTCTGTCATTATAGAAGATGAAGATGGCCGCGAAATGGTCATGGCCTATCTTAATGAAGGTGATTTCTTTGGTGAAATGGGGCTGTTTGATCCAAACGCAAAAGCTCGCACAGCTTGGGTTAAAGCTAAGGTTGATTGTGAAGTTGCAGAAATTAGTTACAGCAAATTCTTAGAACTAGTAAAAACAGACCCCCGCCTACTGCACGCTATTTTTGAACAAATGTCCCTACGTTTACGCAATACAACGCGTAAAGCCGGAGACCTAGCCTTTTTAGATGTCACCGGTCGTGTTGCTCGTACCTTATTAGAACTTTCGCAAGAACCCGATGCAATGACACACCCCGACGGCATGCAAATTAAAATTACTCGCCAAGAAATAGGACGCATTGTTGGCTGCTCTCGCGAAATGGTTGGCCGGGTATTAAAAGCATTAGAAGAACAAGGCTTAGTCGATGTTGCCGGTAAAACTATGGTTGTCCATGGCACTCGCAGAGCCGCGACTTTACCCCGAAGAGATTCATAAAACCAACGTATACGAAAAGAGTTATACAAAGAAGTTAGACAATCACAAATACCCAGCAAACTGCGTTGGAATGTTCTAAACTTCAATAAGTATCTTTGGAGAAGTAATTTATGAGCGATCAGTCTCTATTCAACGACGACACCCCCTTATTTGTCGACGCTGAAAATGATCAACACACCCCCAGCACACCCGATCAAACCTGGAAAGTTCTTATCGCAGATGACGAGCCCGATGTGCACAAAGTGACGCGCATGGTTCTGCATAATTTTACTTTTGATGGTTTAAAGCTGGAATTAATCAGTGCCTACAGCGGCATTGAAGCGAAAGAAATCATGGCCAGTCGAGATGATATTGCGTTAGCAATATTAGACGTTGTCATGGAAGATGAGCATGCAGGGTTAGAAGTCGCTCGTTACATACGAGAAGATTTAAACAATCGCTACACGCGCTTAGTACTTCGAACAGGCCAACCAGGTCAAGCCCCAGAAAATGAAGTTATTCGTAACTACGACATTAACGATTACAAAGATAAAACAGAATTAACCACCACCAAATTAAACACACTGCTGTATGCCACTTTGCGCAGTTATCGTGACATTTGCACACTAGACCTAAATAGAAGAGGCCTAGAAAAAGTGATCAAGGCTTCTACCGATGCCTTTGCTTCTAATTCACTCAGTAAATTTGCTAGTGCTGTTTTGTCACAAATCACCACGCTTTTAGGTCTTGAGCAAAGTGCTTTATATTGTTCGTCTATTACCCATGACACACAACTCGATATCGAAACTCGCAGCTTTCGCATACTTGCCGCCACTGGTGACATGGAAACAGGCCATGCAGTTACATCATTAGAAGACTTACCAGAACAGGTTCAACAAGGCTTTAAACAAGTCTTAATTGATAATAAATCACATTATTACAAAGATTATTACATTGGCTACTTCTCTACCCAGCAAGGCAGTGAAAGCCTGCTGTACGTTACCTTTAATCACGAACTGAGTGATTTAGATAAACAGCTACTAGAGATTTATGCTGCTAACGTTGCTATCAGCTATGAAAATCTTCTCATGCGTGAAGATATTCAAGAAACTCAAAAAGAGCTGGTTTACATGCTAGGCGAAGCGGTTGAGCAACGTTCAAAAGAAACTGGAGCCCACGTTAAGCGTGTTGCTCAAATATCCCAACTGTTAGCACGTGCCTATGGCTTGCCTGAGCGTGAAGCAGAATTAATTAAACTTGCCTCGCCTCTGCACGATGTTGGTAAAATCGGCATACCCGATCATATTTTAAACAAACCTGGGAAACACACCGCAGATGAATGGGAAACCATGAAAACCCACTCTCTTATTGGTGAAGATATTTTAGCCAAGTCAGATAAAAGAATTTTACAACTTGGGTCTATTATTGCGGGTCAACATCACGAAAAATGGGATGGTAATGGCTACCCAAGAGGCCTTAAAGGAGAAGACATCCACATTGCTGGCCGTATTACTGCTCTTGCCGACGTCTTTGATGCCTTAGGCAGTAAACGCTGCTACAAAGACGCTTGGCCCATTGAAAAAATCATTGAACTCATTAAAGGTGAGAGCGGTAAGCAGTTCGAACCAAAATTGGTAGAACTGTTTGAGGCAAATATTGACAAGCTCGTTGCCATACGCGAGAAGTTTCCTGACAGCCACAATTGATTCATCCAAAGAATCGTCTGCTAATAAGCGCGAGTTTAAATAAATAATCGCGCTTATTTTTAAGCTACAGCCTAGCTCACAATAAAAGCCAGCTGTTTTAGAAAAACAATTCGGCCAACTTATCCCCAGGAAATTCAGCACGCATAAACGCTTCGCCAACAAGAAAAGCATTTACCTGCTTGGCACGCATAGCGGCAACATCATCACGGCTTAAAATACCACTTTCTGTTACGACCATACGATTTTCTGGGATTCGTTCGAGCAAGTTGTAAGTATTTTCTAAACTCACTTCAAAGGTATGCAAGTCACGGTTATTAATGCCAATTAAAGGTGTATCCAGCTTTAACGCAGAAGTTAGCTCTTCATCGTTATGCACTTCCACCAACACATCCATTCCTAACTCGGTAGCGATACCGGAAAAGTCTTGCAACTGCATATCGCTCAGCGAAGAAGCGATCAGCAAAATACAGTCAGCGTTAATGACCTTAGCTTCATAAACCTGATACGGGTCGACCAAAAAGTCTTTGCGAATCACCGGAATAGAACACGCATTTCGGCCCTGCTGTAAAAACGCTTCACTGCCTTGAAAATAGTCTTTATCGGTTAAAATCGACAAGCACGCTGCGCCTGCTTTTTCATAGGATTCAGCAATACGTGCTGGATCAAAGTCATCACGAAAAACACCTTTGCTTGGTGATGCCTTTTTAATTTCGGCGATAACCGCAGGCAAACCCGCATTCACTTTTGCTTGCATCGCATTATAAAACCCACGAGCTTCTGGCTGATCAAAAGCACGGGCAATCATTTCAGCAAGCGGCATCGCGGCATTGCGCTGTTGAACTTCAATTGCCTTAGTATCAAGGATCTTTTTAAGAATTGTTGGAGTGTTCATCAATTGTTTTCCTGTTGCCAAGCCAACTTTAAATTAAGCTTGGTCATCTGCTAAACAGCGAGTAAAGCTGACTAATTCATTTAATTTGCCTAATGCCAAACCACTAAAAATAGCATCTTGTGCCATCTCCACACCTTGCGCTAAAGTCGAACTAATATTGGCCGCATAAATCGCTGCACCGGCATTAAGCGCAATGATATCGGCTGCTTTTTTACCCGCCGTAGTTGCCCGCTTACCTAGCGCATCTTTAATTAACAAAAAACTTTGCTCGGCACTTTCTACCGTTAAGCCAATTAAACTCTGGCTATCGATCCCCAACTGTTCTGGAGAAATTTTATATTCGACTATTTCGCCATCTTTTAACTCAGCAACGAAAGTTTCTGCGGCTAAACTAATCTCGTCTAAACCATCACTAGAATGCACTACCAAGACATGCTCGCTACCCAAACGCTGCAGAACTTGCGCCATAGGCCGACATAACGCAGAGTTAAATACACCGATCACTTGGTTTTTAACCCCTGCAGGGTTTGTAAGTGGCCCAAGCATATTAAAAATCGTACGTTGTGCTAACTCTTTACGCGGGCCAATGGCATGCTTCATCGCGCTATGATGAGCCGGTGCAAACATAAACCCGACACCAATATCATTAACGCAACGCGCCACCTGCTTGGCATTTAAAGACAACGAAATACCTGCAAATTCAAGCACATCAGCACTGCCAGTACTGGAAGAAACACTGCGGTTACCGTGCTTAGCTACCTTACCACCGGCAGCGGCTACTACAAAAGCAGACGCTGTAGATACGTTGAACAAATTAGAACCGTCACCACCGGTACCACAAGTATCTACCGCATTAGGGTCATCAATTGCCACTCCCGAAGACAACTCTCGCATAACTTGAGTAGCGCCGGTGATTTCGTCAATCGCTTCGCCTTTCATACGCAACGCAACCAATAAACCACCAATTTGCGCAGGAGTTGCTTCGCCACCCATGACTTGACGCATAACCAAGATCATTTCATCTGTGGTTAAATCTTGTCGCTCAATCAGCTTGGCTAACGCTTGTTGAATATTCATATCGAACTTTCCTAAATCTGCATTTATAGCCAGCTATTTGCTGCGCTTCAAAAAATTATTTAATAACTCGTGACCTTGAACGGTTAGGATTGATTCGGGGTGAAATTGTACCCCCTCAATATCCAATTCTTTATGACGCACGCCCATGATTTCTTCCATGGAACCATCTTGGTTTTCGGTCCAAGCAGTTATCTCTAAGCAGTCTGGCAGAGTGGTTTTATCAATCACTAAAGAATGGTAGCGGGTCGCTACCATAGGATTATTTAAACCTTTAAAAACGCCCATATCCAAATGAACCATAGGCGAGGTCTTACCGTGCATCACTTGGCCAGCGCGCACAATGTCGCCACCAAATACTTGGCCAATACTTTGATGGCCCAGGCAAATACCTAAAATCGGTAGCTTACCAGCAAAATGACGAATCGCTTCCACAGAAATACCCGCTTCATTGGGCGTACAAGGCCCTGGTGAAATCACCAAGTGATCGGGGTTAAGCGCCTCGATCTGTTCGATAGTAATTTCATCATTGCGATAAACCTGAACATCCGCACCTAGCTCGGCAAAATATTGCACCACGTTGTAGGTGAAGGAATCGTAATTATCGATCATCAGTAACATAATAAATTCCTCCTATTGGTCCAAGCCAGATTCAGCCATCGCCACTGCGCGAAATAACGCGCGGCCTTTGTTTAAGGTTTCTTTCCACTCCAAGCGCGGCACCGAATCGGCAACGACCCCAGCACCCGCTTGAATGTTTAACACACCGTCTTTGATCACTGCAGTACGAATGGCAATAGCAGTATCCATATTGCCGTTCCAGCTTAGATAGCCCACTGCGCCGCCATAGACACCGCGCTTAACCGGCTCCATTTGATCGATAATTTCCATTGCGCGGATTTTCGGTGCGCCACTTAACGTACCCGCAGGATGAACCGCACGTAAAACGTCCATCGCGCTAATATCATCTTTAACCTTACCGGTAACATTGGAAACGATGTGCATCACATGGCTATAGCGCTCTACCACCATCTGGTCACTCACTTCCACCGTGCCCACTTTTGAAACACGACCGGCGTCATTACGACCTAAATCGATCAGCATCAAATGCTCGGCAATTTCTTTAGGATCGGATAATAATTCTTTTTCTAACGCCAAATCTTCTTCTGGAGTTTTACCACGATAGCGCGTGCCCGCAATCGGACGCACGGTAACTTCGCCATCTTCTAAACGCGCTAAAATTTCAGGTGAAGAACCGACAATATGGAAATCATCCAAATCCATAAAGTACATGTAAGGGGATGGATTTAGTGTGCGTAACGCGCGATAAACCTGAATCGGCTCACCGCCAAACGGCACCTTCATGCGCTGTGAAATCACGCACTGCATAATGTCGCCGGATAGAATGTACTCTTTGATGTCTTCAACCGACTGCTGAAATTCTTGCTCACCAAAGCCCGATTTAAAATCGCTTTCATCAACCACTTTGGGCTCTGTTAGTGCTTGACCAATAGATCCCTGATAGGGCTGGCGTAACTTAATACGCAGTTCTTCTAAACGGGCTTCGGCATTTTCTAAAGCGTTTTCTTTTGTGGGGTCAGCCAAAACAATCAAATAGATTTTGCCGCTGAGGTTATCGAACACAACAACTTCTTCCGACACCATCAACAAAATATCAGGCGTGCCTAATTCATCGGGTGGGCAGCTGTGTTGTAAGCGCTTTTCGATATAGCGCACGGTATCATAACCAAAGTAGCCAACCAAGCCGCCATCAAACGCAGGCATGTCTTCCAACACAGGGACTTTATATTTGGCTTGCAGCTTTTCGATGTAATCGAGCGGATCTTCAACTTCTTGCTCAGAAGTCAAAATGCCATCGACAAAATGGCGAATGGTGAATTCTTCTACCTTTAGTACTTCCGAACACGGTAAGCCAATAATGGAATAACGCCCCCACTTTTCGCCACCCTGTACCGATTCAAGTAAATAAGAATAAGGCCCAGAAGCGAGCTTAAGATACGTAGACAATGGCGTATCTAAATCCGCCATTACTGCACGCGCAACCGGTATACGATTGTAACCTTGCTGCGTTAATGTTTTAAATTGTTCAGGAGTCATGACCTAGTCCGTCAAGCAAATCAGATGCGATGGTTATATAAATATTGAATAAAAAATTGAGTCAAACTGGTTATTAGACTCTCACCATCGTTTTGAAAATAGATGCCCGTGTTGATTAGGACAAGTGAACTGAAAGGACACTGAAGTGCTCCTAGAAAGAAGGTTTTTTAAGAGACTTAACTATACCGAGTTGACCGGAATGAGTCTAGTTCTTACGCCAATCTACACATGGCCAGCCCTTCTGCCGAGCTAACTGAGCCAACTGCTGGTTTGGATTTAAAACCACCGGCTGTTTAACTGCCTCCAACAAAGGCAAATCGGCATGACTGTCACTATAAAAAACTGCATCAGCTAATTTAAAACCTTGTGCTTGAGCAAAATCTTTTGCCATTTGAACTTTGCCTTCGCCATAACACAAAGGTTTTGCTAAACCTTTTATCTTGCCAGCTTGCAGCTCAAAACGATTACCAATCACAAAATCTAACCCCAACGCATCGGCATAGGCTTTTGCCATAATTTCATCTTGGCCAGTGATTAAAATCAACTTAGTGCCTTGCTGACGATAAGCGAAAAGGAGAGAAGCAGCCTGTGGATAAATATAAAGATGTCCGCGTTGATTGAAAAAGTCTTGAATATGCTGCTGATACCTATCCACACTCATACCCTTAGTACGAGTGCGATAATAAGTAGACAAGCGCCAATGACTAACCTTCCCTTTTTTATAGGCACGATATAGCGATGTAAGGGCCTGAATGGCTTCAATAATTGCCCAGCGATCAAAACGAACACGCCACTTTATCCACAAGCTGCTGGCGTCTTTGTTAATCAAAGAATCGTCTAGATCAAAAAATACATGAGAAGCCTGATAGACCTTCGCAGTATTGTTTAGCGGCATAAAACGTGACTCTCAACAAAGTTGCCATTAAAAATTACAGGCTTCAAATTACCACAGAGGTACCGATTAAGCCTCCAAATTCCTACCCTAAATCAATATATTTCATCATTTTTAATTTTAAGGCTTGAAAAGAGAAGCGATTTGCCACATGTTTTATATAAGCGCAGACAAAATGTCTGGAGCAAAATTAGAATTTTAACTAAAAATAATTATTTTGATTTTTCTCATAGCGCTTTTGTAATCCATGAGCCATTATTAATACACGTTCACTTAAAAGGATTCGACATGAAAGGTTTGGAAATTAGCTTCCGTGATATTGAACACTCCGACGGTATCGAGCAGTTGATACGTGAAAGAGCCAGCAAAATAACGAATATTTATGATTCTATTACAGGTATTCGCGCAGTGGTTGCCATGCCACATAACCACAGTAATAAAGGGAAAATTGCTCACGTTTCTCTAGAGTTTGGTTTACCTGGTGAGACCGTTGCGATTACCCATGACAACCACGACAAAGCCGCACACGAAGACATGTATATTGCGGTAAAAGACGCTTTTGATATTGCACAACGTAAAATTCGTAAAATTCATGAAAAACGTCATGATTTAAAACGCCGAGCGGGTGCCGCTGCCACGCCGGAAATTGCTGAATAGTAGCTCAATAATTGTTAACAATGAAAATCTAAAGCTCAATTTTTGAGCAAATAACAATTCGATTAAAGACGAGTTAATCATTAGCCGAGTACCTTACTCGGCTAATCCAAACAACTGCAAACAACTACAAATACCCCCCAAGTAATACCGCTAATAAACCTGGTCTCACCAGTGAGGCATAAAGCTCTCCCATCACTTCAGGTGTTTCAGTAAATCCTTCTCTTACCCAACGGGTAATCACCATAAAAGAAGCACCGGCAAGATAATCAACCACATAGGGCAATAACCCCGCTCGGTTTTTGATACCATGAGCATCCATAAAGCGCTCAACAACACGAGAAACATAGTTCTTGAACTGACTTAGCATTAAGCTGTCGATATCATCTTGCATTAGCAAACGAGCAAAAACAGCGTTATCTGACCACTGACGAAACATGATTGAAGCAATAACGGGGTCGGCATCTTTACGCTGGGTTATATACTCATCAATTTCAGCGTAAAATTTTTCAAACATCTCATCGATATAAGCAATCAATAAGTCATCTTTAGAATGAAAATGCAGATAAAAAGTAGGTCGAGCAACACCAGACTGCTCGGCAATATGAGCAACCGATATTTTATTGTACGTTCTATCCTTCATTAACTCGAGCAAGGCATCAATTAATAAACGACGCGAGCGTTCAACGCGCTTATCTAATTCTTTTTCAGCCATATTGGCGACATCCTTATTATTTTTATGCTGCATTATGTAATAGATAAAAGCGAATAAACAGGCTTAGCGCTATTATTTTGATAGATTTATTGGTACATATGTACAATAAAATAACCGATTTCTTACTAATTTCTCGGCACTTCTATAAGAAGCTTTTTAAAAAGATGTTTCTTGAAAAGAGCTTTTTAAGAAGGGGTTGAAAATCTACATAATAACAGCCACAAAAAAAGCCGAATCATTTCTGATTCGGCTTTTTTTATACTAGACACATACAGTTTTCATTTTAAAGTATATTTAAAACTAGAACTGGGCAGCTTCCATTGCGTACAAACACTCAGCACCGCCTTTAACAGACTCGCTCAAAGAAATGTATCTTGGCAATAAACGCTTGGTAAAGAAGCGAGCAGTCGCTAACTTATTCGCGTAGTAAGGCTCAGAACCTTCTTTTTCTAGTGCCTTCTCAGCCATCATTGCATACATGTAAGCAAATGAGGTGTAACCAAATACTTGTAAGTATTCAACAGAAGAAGCACCTAGCTCGTTAGCATTGTTTTGCGCTTCGCCCATTACCCAATCGGTTAAATCGGTAAGGTTAGCAATCGCTGCTTTAAGCGGAGTAATGAACTCAGCCATGGCAGGGTTGCCTTCTTGGCTTGCACAGTACTGAGCAATTTCGTCGGCATAAATCTTGTAAAACGCACCACCGTTAGCGGCAATTTTACGTGCAATAAGGTCTAACGATTGAATACCGTTGGTGCCTTCATAAATCTGAGTAATACGTAAATCACGCACATGCTGCTCTTGGCCCCACTCACGAATGAAACCGTGACCACCAAAGATTTGCTGGCCAGCAACTGCAGATTCTAGAGCAAGGTCTGTTAAGAACGACTTAACGACAGGCGTTAGTAAAGAAATCATCGCATCAGCGTATTCTTTAGTTTCTGCGTCATCAGAAAACTTAGATAAATCCAACCATTTAGATGCATACATAGAGAAAGCACGAGAGCCTTCTGTATTAGCACGCATGGTCATCAACATACGACGAACATCTGGGTGTACGATAATCGGATCAGCTGCTTTTTCTGGAGCTACTTTACCTGTCGGTGCACGAGACTGAATACGGTCGTTGGCGTAAGTAACCGCATTTTGGTAAGAGTTTTCAGCAACACCAAGACCTTGAATACCTACCGCAACACGCTCGTAGTTCATCATGGTGAACATAGCATTTAAGCCTTTGTTTTCACCACCCACTAACCAACCTTTAGCGCCATCGTAGTTCATCACACACGTTGCTGAACCTTTAATGCCCATTTTGTGCTCAATAGAACCACAACCCATCGTGTTGCGCTCGCCCAAAGAACCATCTTCGTTCACTAAGAACTTAGGCACTAAAAACATAGAAATGCCTTTAGGACCCGCTGGGGCACCAGGAAGTTTAGCCAAAACAAGGTGAATGATGTTCTCAGCCATGTCATGCTCGCCCCAAGTAATAAAAATCTTGGTGCCAGAAACGCTGTAAGAACCATCGGCATTAGGCTCTGCTTTGGTCCGCATAATGCCTAAATCGGTACCACAATGTGGTTCCGTTAAATCCATTGCACCCGCCCACTGGCCCGAGTACATATTAGGAAGATATTTATCTTTTAATTCTTGGCTACCATGAGCATCCAAAGATAAACACGCGCCTGCAGTTAACATAGGTGCTAAGCCAAATGAAATGTTAGAACCTTGGATCATTTCTTCAACTTGGCCTACCAACATTTTTGGCATACCCATACCACCAAACTCTGGGTTACCGCCAAGTGCACCCCAACCGCCTTCACTGTAAGTTTGGTACGCTTCTTTAAAACCTGGAGGAGAAGTTACTTCACCATCGTTCCATTTTGAACCCACTTCATCACCTTCACGGTTAAGTGGTGCTAAAACGTTACCTGCAATTTTACCTGCTTCTTCAAGAATCGCTTCTGCTGTTTCTGTTTCAACAACTTCCGCTAAACGTGGGTTATTAGCCCACATAGTCGGAGCATCAAATACTTCATTTAGTAGGAAGCGCATATCGCGCAGGGGAGCTGTATATTCAGGCATAACCTTTCCTCATTTCATAAATTTAGCGATTGAGTATTTTCTGGTAAGTTCCCAGTGATACTAAGCGCTGTGCTCATCTGAGCAAGCTCATAGAGCCAGTCCGTGATTTAACTGCGGCGTATTTTAAACGATCTGGCGTCACAGTCGACCTTACAAAATCAATAATCGGTCAATTAGAGCAAAAAAAACGGTGTATTTACTGCAAACTGCAATAAAAACACGTTATTTTTGAGCGGACACAAAAAAGCCGTACTAAAAAGTACGGCTTTTTGGGTCTTGCGTAATTACTTACGCAACGTCTTAGAATGCAAAGTGTTCTGCATCTAGATCCATCAAGCTGTCTGCGCCAGCTGTCATGCTTAGTGCATGAGTCGCTGTACGTGGCAAGATACGCTGGAAGTAGAAACGGGCAGTTTTCACTTTAGCGCCGTAGAAATCTTCTTCAGTTGTACCGTTAGCCAGTTGCACTTGTGCAGCTTTAGCCATCTTAGCCCATAGGTAAGCAAGTGATACGTAACCAGAGTACATTAGGTAATCAACCGATGCTGAACCTACTTCGTTACGATCTTTCATTGCAGACATACCGATCTTCATCGTTAAGTCGCCCCACTCTTTGTTCAATTCAACAAGAGGTGCAATGAATTGTGCCATCTCTTCGTTGTCCGCTTCTTCTTTACAGAAGGTGTGAACCATCTTAGTGAAGTTCTTAAGCGCTTGACCTTGAGTCATTAGAACTTTACGGCCTAGAAGGTCAAGAGCCTGGATACCAGTCGTACCTTCGTAGATTGTAGAGATCTTAGCATCACGTACTAGTTGCTCCATGCCCCATTCAGCGATGAAACCGTGACCACCAAACACTTGAACACCAAGGTTAGTTGATTCACAACCGGTTTCAGTTAGGAATGCTTTACCGATTGGTGTTAAGAAACCTAGTAGTTCGTCAGCTGCTTTTTTCTCTTCTTCAGAGTTGCCTTTGAGCGCGATGTCGTTTTGTAGCGCCATCATGTATACAAGTGCACGACCACCTTCAGCAAACGCTTTCTGAGTAAGAAGCATTTTACGAACGTCTGGGTGAACGATGATTGGGTCAGCTGCTTTTTCTGGGGCTTTAGCACCAGTCAAAGAACGCATTGCTAGACGGTCTTTCGCGTATGCAAGTGCACCTTGGAAAGAACCTTCAGAAGCCGTTACGCCCTGTAGAGCAGTACCGATACGTGCAGTGTTCATGAACGTGAACATGCAGTTTAGACCTTTGTTTTCAGGTCCGATTAGATAACCTTTCGCGCCGTCGAAGTTCATTACGCAAGTAGCGTTACCGTGGATACCCATTTTGTGTTCGATAGAACCACAGATTAGGTCGTTACGATCAGCAACAGAACCGTCTTCGGCTACGTTGAACTTAGGTACGATGAATAGAGAAATACCTTTAGTACCTTCTGGCGCACCTGGTAGACGAGCTAGAACGATGTGAACGATGTTGTCCGCCATGTCGTGCTCACCAGCAGAGATGAAGATCTTAGTACCAGAGATAGCGTAAGAACCGTCTGCATTTGGCTCAGCTTTGGTTTTAAGAATACCTAGGTCAGAACCACAATGAGGTTCAGTTAGACACATGGTACCTGTCCACTCACCGCTAACTAGCTTAGTTAGGTACTTGTCTTTTTGCTCTTGAGTACCCCAGCTGTGAATAGTATTCATCGCACCGTGAGATAGACCTGGGTACATGCCCCAAGACCAGTTAGCAGTACCAACCATTTCAGAGAATACAGTACCTAGAGATTCTGGAAGGCCTTGGCCACCCACTTCTTCGTCATGAGCAAGAGAAGGCCAGCCGCCTTCAACAAACTGCTTGTAAGCTTCTTTAAAGCCAGTAGGAGTAGTTACAGAACCGTCTTCGTGACGAGTACAACCTTCAGTATCACCAACACGGTTAAGTGGTGCAATTACGTTTTCACAGAATTTTGCACCTTCGCTAAGAATAGCGTCGATCATCTCTGGAGTAGCAACTTCTGCGTATGCAGGCAGTTTGGCGTAAGTACCTGGCATATCCAGTACTTCGTCCATTACGAATTTAATTTCACGAAGGGGAGCTTTATATTCTGGCATCAGGGAAACCTCTTAGCCTATATGTTTATGAACGGCAAAGCCGATTCTTGATTAACAATAGATAACTGCGATCACTATGTGAGCAATCGTATAAGCAACTATCCAATTCAAACACTTGTTTGAAACATACGTTTACTGACTTATTTTGTCAAGCCAGCTTGATAAATTGCCTACAAAAAATAACATTCCACGGATGAAGTTTTTAAGAATTAAAGCTGCGAAAGTGAGATGACACGGGGGGATGGGGCTAAGCAATATCGTTTAATAACTGCCCTGCCGCTTTAGAAGTATCGTTTTGACTAATTGCCAAAATAATTTCATTTATCTTAGCAATTCGATCGCTAAGCAGAGGAGCTTCTTTTGCATTTTTCTCATTTTGTAATGCAAAACTAACAGATTCTTCCGATGCAATCGCTTCGTTAGGGGCAGGATTTAAAATAGTACCACTACTGTTATCTGACTTAGTGGTCGATTCTTTTTCACTGTTATCTGTTTGCGATGCAGTGCGACTTTCGCTGGCCAATTCTGCACGGGCCTGATTTGCTTGCTGCGATGCTAGCGCAGCTACTTGGCGATCTTGCGTCGACGGCTCTGCGGGTGCAAGAGCTGCTCTTAATACTATTTGCATTTTTTCTAACGTAGCCTGTGGATTACCATTAACCACTCCCACATCAATAGACACTTCGCCACCAACTGCATAGCTCACACCATCTGGGCCACGCTGGTAGGTATAATTGGCAGAACCGGCATACTGACCACCAACCGCACTGTGAGCTTGTTCGTGGGCACGAACCTCAATATCTCTTTGCGACAGTTCTCGTATCACCGCTAAATCTTGTTGCTCTTGTTTTTGTTGCTGCTGCTCTTGCGCTTGCTGTCTTTGTTGCTCGGTACGTTTGTTATCACCAATGCTATCTGATGTATTTTCGGCCGTGCCATTTTCAGACTGAGAGTCGTTATTTTGAGAACGATTAGAATTACCCGTACTGTTTTGACTTGGGTTTGTATAAATAAATGCACCAGCAGGCGTAGCAATTTCAGGTTGTGCTCGCTCTCCAGGAATTTCACGAGAACCTGTTGCATTAACCACAGCTTCTATCGGAGGGAAGTTGCCAGAACCACTGGTTTCAGCAACTTGTGACAAGGCAGCACCTTGCGTTGCACTAATAGGCGACACACTTGTTGGGCTATAAGAACCTGCATTGGTTGAAATTTGCATAATCTTTATGGCTACCTAAACGATAAAGGCAAGTTACGCCTTAACATCCAGTAAAGTGCCAAGCTGCTGATCGGCAGACTGTAGGACTTTAGCGTTTAATGCTACGCCCTGCTCACCTTCTTTAAGTTTAACCAAGGCCTCTGTGGCCTCAACCGCACCCTGAGTAGGTCGAGTAGTAGTTGCTTCAACCACTTGTTGAGCAGCCTGCTTTACTTGCTCACTATTTTGCTGGATTCCCGCTGCAGCAATAGTAAAAGAAGAACCTGATGTTGAACCTATATTCATAACTGCCTCCTAATAAACTTACTGGTTACATTTTATACAGTAAAATAAAAAGAGGCCAGCATTTTAAGTCGCTTCATTAGAATGTATGGTTATATGATGCTAAAGAAAAATCGTGTTTAAACTGCGCTATAAAACAATTCGTTAGCATTTGCTGTTGTATTTTTTAACAGTTCATTTAATCGCTGCGGCTGTTGAGTTACTTGATGTTTTGAATTTATACCTAGCTTAGAAAATAACGCTTGGTCTTTATTTGCCGCGGGATTAGGAGTAGTTAATAAGCACTCACCATAAAAGATAGAATTTGCCCCAGCAAAAAAGCACATAGACTGCATTTCTTCTGACATTTCTTCGCGCCCAGCACTTAAACGAACATAAGATTTTGGCATCATAATACGCGCAACAGCTATGGTACGAATAAACTCAAAAGGATCTAGATCATTAACTGATTCTAGCGGCGTGCCTTTTACTTTAACCAATTGATTAATGGGCACAGAATCTGGATGTTGCGGTAAGTTAGCCAATTGGCGCAACAATCCCATTCGATCCTGTTCTTGCTCTCCCATTCCCACGATGCCACCCGAACATACCTTCATACCCGAATCACGCACATTCTGCAGGGTTTCTAAACGATCAGAATAAGTGCGTGTGGTAATTATTTCGCCGTAATATTCTGGGGAAGTATCCAGGTTGTGATTGTAATAATCCAAACCCGCTGCCGCTAATTGTTGTGATTTTTCAGAATCAAGCATGCCCAGCGTCATGCAGGTTTCCATACCCAAATCTTTAACTCCTTTCACCATAGCCAATACCATGGGCATATCTCTAGCGTGTGGCGAGCGCCAAGCAGCTCCCATACAAAAGCGATCTGAACCAGCTGCTTTTGCCGCTTTTGCTTTTTCGATAACCGCTTCAACAGCCATTAATTTCTCTTTCTCTAACTGTGTGTCAAAACGCGCACTTTGAGGGCAGTAAGCACAATCTTCGGGGCAAGCACCGGTTTTAATAGATAACAAAGTACTTACCTGCACTTGGTTGGGATCAAAGTGCTGACGATGAACAGTCTGGGCCTTAAATAACAAATCGTTCATGGGTAAGGAAAAAAGAGACGCAACTTCCTGCTGCGACCAATCATGGCGTAATTGTTCTATTTTCTCACTCATTTGGCCAATACCCTCTTCACACCGCTTTTATTAAAATCATTAATTAATTTGCATAATTAAATGAATATTAAACAGGCGCATGAACGGGTCAAATTCAATCATTAAAAAGGTATACCTACGATTAAAAAACGTACTATCTTCTTTACTCAACAAAACTTGTGAGCTTTGCCTAGAAGACAACTTCGATGAAGGTTTTTTATGTGCTGATTGCGAAAACTCGCTGCCCCAATCACAGTCTCGCTGCCAAATGTGTGCAATTCCCCTGCTTAGCCCGGGTTATTGTGGGCAATGCTTGGCCCATAAGCCTGCCTTTGACCTTAGCCATTGTAATTTCAACTATGGCGCACCGATCGATTCTTGGCTACATCAACTAAAAGACCAACGCAAAACACAGTGGGCGCAAAAACTGGCACAACTCATGTTACTTAACCCACCACCCTTTTTAACAGAAGTCGATGTCTTTACCTTTGTACCCTCTACTCGCTGGAGCTTGATCAAGCGAGGGTTCAATCCTGGCGAATTAATTACCCGAGAACTAGGCCGAAAATTGAATAAACCGGTAATTGCAAAATTGGCCAAGCGCAGCCACGGGAGCGAGCAAAAAAACCTTAATCGCCAACAACGCATTAATAATGTGCATAAACATTTTCATTCTGCAGGCAAGCAACTCAACCACCAGCACATTATGCTGATTGACGATGTTATGACCACAGGAAGCACCGCCCACACCATGGCAACCATTCTTAAAGTTTCTGGGGCAAGCAAAGTCAGCGTCTGGTGCTTTGCACGAACACCTAAGCACTGAGTATCAATGCACAATTAACCTTAGTGGCTTCGTGAACATGAGAGTGTATTTACTGTGATTCGATATTAGCTCGGTTATAATGAACACAAATTCACTTCGCATGCTCAGTCATGCCGCGGCTAAAATGAACAGTACCGAAGATCAAACACTTCACCCCTATCAAAGTCTCAGTCCTGATTACGTGATCGACGCGGTTGAAAGCCTAGGTTTGCTTACAGATATGCGTCAATATCCGCTAAACAGCTATGAAAACCGTGTTTATCAGGTAGGAATTGAAGAAGCATCACCGGTTATCGTAAAATTTTATCGGCCTAATCGTTGGTCTAAAGAAGCCATTTTAGAAGAGCATCAGTTTTTATTAGAGCTGGAGGAAGAAGACTTACCGGTTGTAGCGCCTTTGCAATTCAATGGCCAAACTTTATTCGAGTTCAACGAGTTTTATTTTTCAATATCACCGCGTAAAAGTGGCCAGTCCCCGGAAATTTCAAATACCGATCAGCTCGAATATTTAGGTCGTTGGCTGGCGCGACTGCATCAAGTAGGTGGCGATTACCGCTTTCAGCACAGACCTATTTGGAATGGAAAATCAGATCTTGGCCATTCCCAAGACAAAACCATTATTCAGCAAAGCTGTGAAACCGTATTAAAGTCAGGCTTGCTGCACGAAGACTTTAAAGTTGCTTACGAATCCATGTGCCGTGATTTGAACGAACTAGTTGCGCAGCAATATCAACCAAACATGAGCGACACTCTACGCATACATGGAGATTGCCACGTGGGTAATTTGTTATGGCGCGATGAACAGCTTTACATGGTGGACTTTGATGACTGCGTCCAAGGCCCAGCGATGCAAGATATTTGGATGCTGCTGAGTGGCAATCGTGAAGAACAAACACAACAGCTAGATGCCATTCGTAAAGGCTACGAAGTGTTTCGTCCTTTTCCCTACCATCAACTAAAGTGGATCGAAGCGCTGCGCACTATTCGTTTGATTCGCCATACCGCGTGGGTCGCTGAACGTTGGGATGATCCAGCATTTCCGCTTGCATTTCCATGGTTTACTGGCGTTCAATACTGGTCTGGGCATGTTTTATCATTACGCGAACAATTATCAGCGCTGCAAGAACCCCCTCTTTATATTGCAGAATAATGCCCATATAAAGGTTATAAGTACAACAAACTAACACCTCATACACCACACTGTTAAAGGATACCCTCATGATTAAAAATATATTTGCCATTACTTTACTGACGCTTGGTACGCAACAAGCATTAGCCAATGACATGAATTCAGCAGCACACGAAAGCGAACAAACACCGGCTAATCTATCGGTTCCTGAAGGTCTATATGTTGGTGGTGGTCTCAATTACAACTCGATCGACCTTGAGCCATTATTTTCTGGCGCTGACCGTGAAACCGCCATGGGTTTTCAATTGTTTGCGGGTTTACCGATTGCCAGTTCAATCGCCGGCTTTAAAACCTTTGCCGAAGCTGGATTCTTTCAAACAGAAAACTTCAACTTTGGCGGAGGTAGCAAAGAACGTGTTAGAGGTATCTGGGGCGCTGGGGTTTTACAAAGAGATTTAAATGAAATTGACCCAAATCTTTACGCATTAATACGCGCAGGTATTGAAATGGGTGACGACGACGGCGTCTTTATGGGCTTTGGTGCGGGTTACCGTATGTCTTCTAAGGTTGATTTACGCGCAGAATTTTTAAACAAAGACTTATTAACCTCTTATCAGCTTAATGCACTAATACGCTTCTAAACCTAATACCTAGGTAAAACTCCTCAGTCATTAAGCTATTTATGGCTTAATGACTGAGTTAGCAAACCACTACAAAAGGCTCAATAGCTGCTTTATCTCATCAATAAAAACATCTGCCTGTATTTCATTACCCGCATCATTGATCGGTAAACCATGGTTATAACCATAAGTAACGGCCACCGTTTTAACACCGGCCAAATAGGCTGACTTAACATCCGAAATCGAATCACCCACCATAATAGCATCATGGGGTTCAACAGCTAAGGCTGTTAATGCCGTTTGAACAGGCAATGGATGAGGTTTTTTTTCTGCTAAGTCATCACCACACAGCACACAAGAAAAGTACTGATCAATATTTAATGTTGCCAGCAAAGGCACAGCAAAACGTCTTGGCTTATTGGTAATCAACGCCATCTTTATATTGGCATTCGCTAAGCTAGACAACACCAGCTCTACATCAGGATACAAACCCGTAGCCGCGGTTAGACGCTGTTCATAGGCTGATTCAAATTGTGCATAGGCTGCGACATAAGCAGGGTCTTCAGATTCATGCGCAAAGCGTTGCTGATGCAGTTCATCACCCAAATCATCGTTCAGCAGCGCACGCTTAACGAGTGCCGCAGCACCATTGCCGACCCAGCGATTCACTTTAGCTTCACCCGCTGGGGCCATTCCAATATTTTTAAGCATGCTATCGGTTGCCGCTGCAATATCCGGTACGCTATCGATCAAGGTGCCATCTAAATCAAATAACACAGCTTTTATAACCTGCTTAGCAGCTAAATTAGCACCTAAATCAGCACCCAAATTAGTATCCATGCAACTAAACCTTTGCCAGTTCAGTGCGCATGTCATCAATTACCTCTTTATAGTCTGGCTTACCAAAAATAGCCGAACCCGCGACAAACGTATCAGCGCCAGCTTCAGCACACGCGCGAATGTTATCGACTTTCACACCACCATCTACTTCAAGACGAATATCATAACCAGAATCATCAATCATACGACGCGCTTCTTTTAACTTATCTAACGTATGCGGAATAAATGACTGCCCGCCAAAACCGGGATTCACCGACATTAACAACACCATGTCGAGCTTATCCATCACATGCTCCATTAAATGCAGTGGCGTGGCCGGATTAAACACCAAGCCGGCTTTGCAGCCGCCATTTTTAATAAGCTGCAAACTGCGATCAATATGCTCAGAGGCTTCTGGGTGAAAAGTAATATAGGTCGCACCCGCTTTAATAAACTCAGCAATCATATGATCAACTGGCTTTACCATTAAATGCACATCGATATCCGCAGTAACACCATGTTTACGCAATGCCGAACACACCATAGGGCCAATGGTTAAATTAGGTACATAATGATTATCCATCACATCAAAATGAACAATATCGGCGCCCGCCGCCAACACATTGTCGACTTCTTCGCCTAAACGAGCAAAGTCAGCAGCTAAGATAGAAGGAGCAATTTTATAATCTGGCATATAAGTCTCGAGATACGCGCAATAGCGTCAGTAAGAAAAACAAAGATTTGCTTATTTTAAAGGGAAAGGGCAACAAAAGTAAGGAGCAACTGTGATAATCTAATGAGCAGTTAAGGTCGTAAAAATCTAATTATGAAAAAAACAGTCAGCTTTCTTAAACAAACCATTGCACTCTCTTTAACGCTTGTAGCAGGCTGGATTTATTCTTTAACTACAGTCTTAACCCTGCTAACAACACTATCGAGCATTACTTATGCAGAAGAACCCCAAAACAAACCCTATTACCTGCCCGATATTGAAAACAAAAGAAGCCAACTTTTACTAGAACATATGCGCATGCTTAACCGCGAAAATGAAGTGGTTATGCTCGACGCCGAAGAATCGTTTTATGGGCTTTTTTTGGCAGAAGAAACTGGCAATCCACAAGGCGCTGTTTTAATTTTGCCCGACATTCAGCAGCATGGCCATTGGCCAAAAATGATCGCACCATTAAGAGAATATTTACCCAGATTTGGCTGGGCAACCTTGAGTATTGAGCTGCCCTACCCTCCCGCTAAAGTAAGAATTAGTCGAGACCAAGCTGAACCTGAAGAAACATCTAAAGAAACAACTGAAGAAACAACTCAAGAAACAACTCAAGAAACAACTGAAAAAACAACTCCAGCATCAACAGATGCCATCGCTGCCTACCAACAACAAATGCGAGCTCACATTAATGCAGCCATTAACTATTTAAAGTCGCGCAACCAACTTAATTTAGTCATTGTGGGTTATGGTGCCAGCGCTTCTTGGGCCATCGATTATGCCCACCAACAAACAGGCAAAGGACTCACGCTTATTACCATAGACGCACTTAACAACGCTTGGGCACCAGAAAATATTCAGCAACAAATTGAGAAAATACAAGTGCCTTATCTTGATCTTATTCACCCAGATCAACAACTCGTTCAACGCTTGGCGCGACAACGGCTAAAAATAATGCGAACCTCGGGTAATAACCAATATCAACAAATCACTACAGCAAACATTGCAAACTACAAGAGCCCTGAAAACTCAACAACACGGCGTATTAGAGGTTGGCTTATGACTAACGCCGGGGGCAAAAAAATTAATCTTGCGCGTTAGCTACTTTAAGCATCAATTTTTGCTTATTCTTTTTATTGATCATTAATGGATACTTGCACAACTTAATTCCATGAAACAACCAAAAACACCAACGCCACTGGTTTTAAATCGGTGCATTCAAAACATGCTTAAAGACGCAACAGTCACTGCTCAGTTTCTGCCACAATGTGAAGAAATAAAACTCTGGCTGGTTGATCCTAAACCCATGCAGCGGCCTTTTAGCCAAGAAGAAATTCTAGCCATTCAAGCCTACCCCGCTTATTGGGCTTTTTGTTGGGCCAGCGGCCAAGTGCTAGCGCGTTATATATTAGATAATCCAGAAATTGTAAAAAATAAACGAGTTATGGATTTTGGTGCAGGCTCTGGCGTAGTCGCCATTGCCGCAATAATGGCAGGAGCAAAACAAGTGATTGCCTGCGACATTGATCCCGACGCATTACTGTCTTGCCAAGAAAACGCCAAACTCAATAACATTAGCTTTGACCTTCATCACGATTTATTTGAATTTGACCAAGAGCTCGATTTACTCATTGCTGCTGATGTACTTTACGACAAAGCCAACTTACCTTTACTGGATGTATTTTTACAAAAAGCACCAGAAGTTTTAGTTGCAGACTCACGAGTTAAAAACTTTAATTTCCCGCCTTATTCAGCCATCGGTCACATAGAGTCTTTTACCGTACCCGATCTAGATGAGTTAGATGAATTTCGTCGAGTAAACCTATACAGAGCAGCCCTAAAGACTAGTTAAACAACCAAAAGATTAGCTAGATAACCAAAAAGTAACCGGGCCATCGTTAACCAAAGCCACCTTCATGTCCGCACCAAAAGAGCCCGTGGCAACATGAATATTCATTGCCTTGGCTTTGGCGATAAATTCTTCATACAAGTTTTCAGCCAACTTAGGATCAGCAGCCTTAGAAAACCCGGGGCGTAAGCCCTTATGTGTTTCAGCTGCTAAAGTAAATTGAGAAACCACCAGCAAACTGCCGTTTATCTGCTGGACATTTAAATTCATCTTATCGTCTTGGTCAGCAAATACGCGATAATGGCTGACCTTATGTAACAGTTTATCAAGGGCAGCTAAGTCATCACCCTTTTCTACTCCTAACAACACCAATAAACCTTGCTGTATGTCGGCGATGGTTTGCCCTTCTACCTTAACGCTCGCTTCTGAGACTCTCTGGATCAATGCTTTCATACTTATCTCTTGAATGACTTTTTTGAATGACTTTTTTAAATTGGGCTGTTAAATAGCCTAATCAATATAAAGTAGATTGAGTTTGTAGGCCTCTGCTGTCATTATATTTGAATGAAAAAAATAAAAAACACTGCATGGCTATGCAGCCTAATTGTCTGCTTGACGGCCACCAGCTTTGCCACCGAAATTTATATATCCATCGATGAAAATGGCAATCGTATCTTTTCTGACGTACCCGGAAAAGAATCACGCACGCACAAACTAAAAGAAATCAGTACGATTCCTGCCATCAAGATACCACAGCGCACCAACGCAAAAGCCAGAGATAATAGCGAAGACCCTCAAGCCTACCAATCTATTCAAATTATCAGTCCGTCACCAGACAGCCACTTAAACAGAGGTGAACTCGGTAACTTTATTATTACCGCGCAAATATCACCACCACTGCAAGAACAAGACGAAGCCGTCTTGCTATTTGATGGCCAAGAACTCAGCAGTGGCAATCAACTAAGCTGGCAAATAAATAATGCCGATCGCGGCACCCATAACTTAAAAGTCATCGTTCGCCAACGTGATAACCAAATAGTCAAAATATCCAGTCCAAGCCAGAGTATCCACGTTAGGCGCTAACCTATAAAAAGACTAAGGCACCCTCGCCAACGCGCAACACTTATGCACCACGCCAATGCACCATATTAATGCGGAAAATACAAAGATGCGCACCAAAGTAGAGCATTTTTAACACCAATGCTCTATTTTATTTCTTCCGTGAGTTATTATCTTCAGCTAGGCCACTAGCAGTCTCCATTACCTCGATTAGCCTGAATGCCAACATGGTTTAGTTATTGCATAAGCCTTGATAAATAGGAATTAATTACATGATCGCATCGGCAGTGCTTAACCAACAATTATTAGAATATTTAAATACCAGCATATTATTGCTCGACACAGATCTATGCGTTATTTATATGAACCCAGCAGCCGAAGTATTACTGCAAGTAAGTGGTCGTAAAGGAGCCGGCGAGTCATTTTACGATCTTGCGTGGGAATCTGAAGCAGATAAAAAAGCACTACACCGGGCACTCAAAACCGGCTTTACCTTCACTAAACGTGAAACAGAGATTATTTTACACAACGCTCGCGCGATTACTGTTGATTATAGCGTTAGCCCCATCATGCACCCAGAAAGTCACTCACCTTGTTTATTAATAGAAATTCAAGGGCGTGATCGTTTACTAAAAATTTCACGCGAAGAACAAATCATCTCCAAGCAAGAAACCACCCGCGAATTAGTGCGTGGCTTAGCACACGAAATTAAAAACCCGCTGGGTGGCATTCGCGGTGCAGCACAACTTTTATCGCGCACGGTGCCCGACAACTCCTTAGATGAATACACCAATATCATCATCGAAGAAGCCGATCGTTTACGCGACTTAGTCGATCGCTTATTAGGTTCAAATCAGCTACCAAAGCAAGAAGCCACCAATATCCACGAAGTGCTAGAACGGGTCTGCCAGCTGGTCGCAGTAGAACAAGTAGGCAGCCTTCATATTGTTCGTGATTACGATCCATCGATTCCTGAATTTATTAGTGATAAGTCACAGCTGATTCAAGCGACTCTTAATATTTGTCGCAATGCTGTGCAAGCCATGGTCGAGTCAGAAACCGTTAAGCCGACTCTCAAGCTCAAAACCCGCACCAAAAGTCAGTTCACCATTGGTAATCAGCGTCATCGTTTAGTGGCCCACATCACCATAGAAGATAATGGTCCGGGTATTCCTGCGCAGTTAAAAGACAATTTATTTTACCCCATGGTCAGTGGGCGCGCCGCAGGTACCGGATTGGGTTTATCCATCGCACAGTCTTTGATTAACCAACACAACGGCATCATCGAGTACGACAGCGAAGCTGGCCGCACCGCCTTTTCTATTTACCTTCCCCTTAAACTCGCTTAGGAGCAATCACTATGAACACTGTATGGATTATTGACGACGACAAATCCATTCGTTGGGTGCTCGAAAAAGCATTAGAACAAGCCGATATTCCTTGCCGTGTATTCGACAGTGCAGAGTCCATTATGGGGCTGTTAAAAAAACAGCAACCTGCCGCGATAATGACCGACATTCGCATGCCGGGTATCGATGGGCTCACGCTACTATCACAGGTCAACGAGGCTTATCCTGAGCTGCCGGTTATTATTATGACCGCCCATTCCGATTTAGACAGTGCAGTATCGTCTTACCAAAGTGGAGCGTTTGAATACCTACCTAAACCGTTTGATGTAGATGATGCCGTTACCTTAATTAGACGCGCCATTGCACATTCTGAAGAACAACGCGCTGCAAAAAGTACCGAAGAAGAACTGACAAAACACACCGAAATTATTGGCGAAGCACCTGCCATGCAAGAAGTGTTTCGTGCCATTGGCCGCCTATCGCAATCGAACATTACCGTGTTAATTAATGGTGAATCCGGCACGGGTAAAGAACTCGTCGCACATGCGTTACATAAGCACAGCCCAAGGGCGAGTGAAAACTTTATTGCCCTAAACATGGCAGCGATTCCAAAAGACTTAATCGAATCAGAATTATTTGGCCACGAAAAAGGCGCTTTCACCGGAGCCGGTGGCCAACGCCGAGGACGCTTTGAGCAAGCCAATGGCGGCACTTTATTTTTAGATGAAATTGGTGACATGCCCGCCGATACCCAAACTCGCTTATTACGGGTATTAGCCGACAGTGAATTTTATCGTGTGGGTGGCGCAACGCCAGTTAAAGTAGATGTTCGTATTATTGCCGCCACCCACCAAGACCTTGAAGGTTTGGTAAAAGAAGGCCGTTTTCGCGAAGATTTATTTCACCGTCTCAATGTAATTCGTATTCATATTCCACGCTTAGCCGATCGCCGTGAAGATATTCCGCGCCTACTAAAGCATTTTTTAAATTCTGCGGCTGAAGAATTGGAAGTTGAAGTCAAAACTTTAAAACCAGAAACCTCTGCCTACTTAGCAAAACTAGATTGGCCGGGTAATGTGCGTCAATTAGAAAATACCTGCCGCTGGATTACAGTAATGGCATCTGGCAGAGAAGTTCATATTAACGACCTTCCTCCCGAGTTATTAGACCAACAAGGGATTGCACAATCCTCAGGAAACTGGGAACAATCTTTACGCTATTGGGCCGACCAACAACTCGCTCAAGGTACGCCAGCGTTACTCGATATTGCAGTACCTATCTTTGAGCGCATTATGATAGAAAGCGCCCTTAAACATACAGCAGGTCGCCGCAGAGATGCCGCTGTATTATTAGGCTGGGGACGTAATACCTTAACGCGTAAAATCAAAGAGTTAAACATGGATTCAGAAGAAGCTAACGAAGATGTAAACGAATAAAACCCTTACGGTTAGCGCACGATCTCGCGCCAATACAACCTGCGGTCATTTCCTCGGAATTGACCAAAGGTGACTGTTCCAAACGGGTTGTCAGCATAATTACCATCGTCATTATTTTCAGTGTTGAGCCAGGGTAAATATGAATTCGTATCTTGCTGATACTTGCTCGAGCCTTGATTACCTAAACCAGCTGCATCAAAATGAATAGAGCCTTCACCAGAAATTATGTTTGAAGTTAGTGGTGGAGAGGCAGGCAATATTTCATTATCTCCACCAACATTACTCAGTGTTAAAACCGTACAGCTATCATCTGTATTGACAACAAATCTCGTTCCATCAAAATATTCCGTTTGCACCATCATATCTAAAGGGGATGTTTCTGGGCCAAATACGTTATTCAATTTTAATTGGCCAAAACGCACATCTAAATTACCCGCCAACGCTAGCGCATTACAATTTCCATCCGTGGTGCAACTTGTACTGGTATCAGCTCGCATATTCAAACCGTTTAATGGGCTGACATTACCATCGTTGTCCGCTAATTGAATACCGATTTTTAAATCCTGATAAGGGCCGTCTAGCACATTAGGCGTACCCGAAGCTAAACGATTAAAACTGCTCGTATTAGAAAAAATATAATCGCCACTACCCCAGCTAGTAGAACCAAATCCGCTTAACCTTGGTTTGTAATCAACGCCTTCGTTATTATTTTCTGCTACTAAACTTATGGTTGCCTTAGCAAAACCACCGCCATAATTTAATGTTTTAACACCCGCCGCATTACGTGCTTCTAACTCATAACTAATATTAATTCCCGGCTGATTCATGTAACTAAAACTATCACCACCAGCAGGAACGCAGCTATTGGTTAATACAGAAGAAATAAGAGAAAAACTGGCGGGGTAAAAACGCCCAACGTTGGTTTTAACGCCTATTATATTCGCACCAGCAGCCGATAAATAATTATTTAAACTCACATCAAGATCAATAATTCCTACTTCATCCCAAGATAAATTAACAGCAGGATTTCCATCTGTAATTCCTGCAGTAAAAAACCCTGCTCCTGCCGAAGTGTTGATAGTAGTCGATGAAAGATTGCCAACATTACCTGGATTCGGAAGTGTTAATGTGTGGGTAATTGCTAATGACTGAGCACTGCCATTTAGCTCTTGGCCAAAGTTAGGTGTACTCGTGTTGTTAGTCACATCGCTGCCAGCATCTGGAAAACCATCATTATTAGTATCATCAATTGCTTGCCAATTTACTGCACGAACCCTCATCGAAAAATCAGAACCCGCACTAACAAAACGCGTGCCACCTGAGTTGCTTGCTTCATAGTCACCCGTTAAGCCTAAGTCAAAGGTAAATGGTCGTACTACAAATTCGTTACTACTGCCTGTTAATGTGAAGGCGGGATCAAAATCTGGATTAGGCGAAGGCTCTGGAACATTTAAATTCGCATGAAGTTGTATTTTACCCGCATCAGGAAAAGTAAAATGAAAAGGTGCGCTGCCATTAGCATCAAATATCATATTAAGATTTGTATACGCTAAACCACTGTTATCATCTGTTCCGGTTATATTTTTTGTTTCATCAGCACTAACTAACAACTGTGCGGTACTACAACTATCAGGATCAACACAGCTATAAGCCAAGCTGACCGTCTGCGGCCCTGACAGAGCAACTTCACAGGCACCTGTGTCGGTATTGGTTCTAACCGCTCTCAACTCTAAGCTTTGATTATTAGGCGCTACACTTGAAGACTTGCCTGATATTTGCGTAGTGATCGGATTATTATCAGTATTACTAGCATCGGCATAAAAACGAAAAGCGGCATCTAAGAAAGAAATTCTAGGGTCTTCGCTAGTGCCATCCTCGTCAGAAAATGTACCATCGGTCACATCGATATCAATATTTGCTAAAGCCGATGTTTGCTGTAAATAAAAACTCGTACTAGAAGTACCTGCGAGGATTGTCACTGGCGAAGAAATTATTTCTGTCACTGCTGGCGTTGTCGTGATACTAATGTTGGTATCACTAAGAACATTTACGGGATCATGATCAATGTTGTGAGCCGTAAGAGTGACCTCTGAGCCTTCACATGTTAGCCCAGGGCTCGTAACAGAAATATCATAATGGTCGACAATAACAAATGTTTGTATTGGCTGAGCTGCGCAAACTTTTAAATCACCAATTTCATGGATATTTGCCGAACCACCAGTTGATCCAGTAAAAGACACTACCCAGTTTTCAGGCACCACTGCTTGATTAGTATTTAAATCATAAATATTAAATTGTGGAATCACCGTTTGATAAGATGAACCTGTTCCTGTTGTATCTCGCTGAACACTGACAGTTGCGACTCCACCTCCAGACGTATGATCAATAATAATTTTATAACGGTGTCCTAGATTTGGATTGTTACCGCTTTGATCTATACCTGGTGTTAAGCTAGAAGTTCCCGTCAAGAAAGGATAACCCGAAGTTCCATTACCCGATCCTCGCAAAGAAATACTATCTAGCACTCGACTATTGCTACCGCCCCCCTCTCGACCTTCTCCACTAGTCGAAAAATTACCATATTCATCTAAACCAACTCCAAGCCAACCACCCGCAAAACCATTAATACCCGTTTTTTGTGCATAACCTAAAGAACCACCAAATGCGCCAGCTGTAGGGGTAACTGAAGCATCCGAAAAGTTAACAGAGATTCCGTCCGCACCACTGCCACCGTAGCCATAGTAATCAAATTCAATTTCTATTCTATTGTCTGCTCCTGGAAATTGATTCAATAGTGTTGCAAAAGTAGAAACATCATTCGATGCATCCGTTAAACGCAAGCGCCCATTAGCAACAATCGTTGGATCTAGAAAAGAACCACTACTATTTCCCACAGACCAACTATCAGATAAATCACCGGGGCCAACAAAATTATCGGTAATACAATTGATTCCGCACGATAATGAAAAGCTAGCAGAGCTATTATTCTCGATACTATTACCATCAAGATCTTCTACATTATTAACAGTCAGTGTATAAGGGGTTAAGTCGCTTAGATCATTTGCGAGAGTTAAAGTGACGGTGTTCGAAGCAACCGATGCTTGTGTTATTGCTATGGAATTTAACCCTGCACTCACTAACGAATAATTATTAATATCTTCAGCTGTACTAGCATCAAGGGGTTCTGAAAATTGTATGTCTAGTGTGGATAAATTATCGCAACTAGTAACTACAGTGTTTATTTCGGGAGCGACGACCAAGGGGGCTAAAACGACAGTATGTGATACACCATCATCATTACTTACCGTTGTAAAAGCATCTCGACTTCCTGTTGATTCTGCGTTTGTTAATAACTGATAAGCAGACATCGCAGTGAGACCAAAGTAATCACCACCTGTCTCTAAATCATAAATTTCAGTCATTGCATTATTAGGGGTAAATGATTGATTACCCGCTTCTAATGAATAAAATGTAATTAACATTCCATTAGGATTTGTAGGATTCACTGAATTGGCTCTAATATTGCTGCCATTCATTCCTGTATTTGTTGCAAAGCCATCAATGGGCATAATGTTAGCACCGCGATAGACTTGCATATTAATAATTACGTAACGTGGATTTCCCCAGCTCCAAGGGTAGCTTGCTGTCGGAGTATTTACGACATCATCATTGGTAGCTACTTTATAATAAACGGACTGTAACACATTATCATCTTGCTGCTGACTCCCTATTTCTGTCCAACCTGACGGGGATGCTATCGAACTTCCACTGTAACTATCACGAATGGTGATATGTGTAATTAAGACATCACCAACAGCCAAGTTAGAGGGTGCGGTGAATGTATAATTCGTAACACGCCCTGAAGCACTAGCATTACTTTCAAAAGTAATCGCTGCAAATGTATTCACACTCAGCAGTAATGATAATGTTATAAAGATTCGTAAAGCAACTGTAATTGCTGAGTTAATTATCATTTTAACCGTACCTCTATCGTGCGCTGGGAAATTCCACTGCTGCAGCTACCCGTGCTAACGATGGTGCAAAACGTTTCACTATTAGCGACAAAACTGGTGCAGTTTGTTTCAGCTTTGCATTGACTTAAGCCTGGCTCGGTAAAATTATAAGTCACGTTTTCAGTTCCTCCGCACGCACAAGGCTCTGTACTCAATACACTTTGTGATCTTAATTGCGCACCACTTTCGGCGGCATAAAATGCTCTAGCAGAAAGTACATTCTGGCTGTACGCTTGGCTGCTACTCGCCGTTAATTGATTCACGGCTACGGCAATTAAACTCATTATAATGATAATAAACAGCGCAACGGGTAAACCCAGCCCTGCCTGCTTGGTATTAAGGAACATTGCGCAATTGAACCTCTTGGCTAACATTAATCAACTCACTTGCGTCGTTAGGCCGAACAATGCTTACACTCATTCTCACTACCGCATTTCTTTGTAATTGTGCAGGGCTGTAGTTAAACGATAGATTCTGCAAGGAATCTGCAATCAAGACTTTATCCGCGCTTGCAAAGGGAATGCTATTTTCATCTGGGTAGAAGCCATAATTCTGATAACGCCATAAACGCCCATTGCTATCGTTGCAAAAACTGA
>CAJXUK010000030.1 GCA_913061435.1 uncultured Thalassolituus sp.
CCATTGGTGCAGCAGGTCAAGCCGTCGGAGAAGTTGTTTTTAACACTTCTATGACTGGTTATCAGGAAATTTTGACCGACCCATCTTACGCCAACCAAATCGTAACACTCACTTATCCTCATGTGGGCAGCTACGGCGTTACCAGTGAAGATGAAGAATCTCGCGGTATCTTCGCTAAAGGTTTAGTGATTCGTGATCTTCCTTTAATCGCTTCTAACTTTCGCAGTGAAAAAGCCTTAGATGTTTATCTTAAAGAACACAATATCCTGGCCATTGCTGATATTGATACGCGTCGTTTAACTCGCATCTTGCGCGAAAAAGGCTCGCTAAATGGCTGCATCGTTGCGGTTGAAGCTGCAGGCAGTGAGTTAGCTAGCGAAGAAAACATTGCCAAAGCCATTGCAACGGCAAAGGCTTTCCCTGGCCTTAAAGGCATGGATCTAGCGAAAGAAGTTACAACGCAAGAAAACTACAGCTGGACCGAAACCGATTGGGTACTGGGTAAAGGTTATGGCCAACTAGCGAAAGCTGATGCTAAGTATAAAGTTGTTGCTTATGACTTTGGTATTAAACGCAACATTCTACGCTTATTAGCTGAGCGCGGTTGCGACCTAACAGTGGTTCCTGCACAAACTCCAGCAAGTGAAGTTTTGGCAATGAATCCCGATGGTATTTTCTTGTCGAATGGCCCTGGTGACCCTGCGCCATGTACTTACGCCATTGAAGCGATTAAAGAAATTCTAGAAACAAACATCCCAGTATTCGGTATTTGTTTGGGCCACCAGTTATTGGCTTTGGCTTCGGGTGCGCAAACGGTAAAAATGCCACATGGTCACCACGGTGGTAACCACCCGGTACAAGATATTGAAACGGGTGTTGTAATGATTACTGCACAGAACCACGGTTTTGCAGTAGATGAAGCCACGCTTCCGGCTAATGTTAAGGCGACGCACAAGTCACTTTTCGATAGCACTTTGCAGGGCATTGAGTTAACTGATACGCCTGCCTTTGGTTTCCAAGGTCACCCTGAAGCAAGCCCAGGTCCACGCGATGTTGCCCCATTGTTCGACCGTTTTATAGACATGATTGAAACTGCTAAAACAGCTTCTAAATAGATTGGGGATTTAAGTTATGCCAAAACGTACCGACATAAAAAGCATCCTAATCATTGGTGCTGGCCCGATCATTATTGGTCAGGCTTGTGAATTTGACTATTCTGGCGCACAGGCGTGTAAAGCACTGAGCGAAGAAGGTTACCGCGTTATTCTTGTGAACTCTAACCCAGCCACAATTATGACCGATCCAGTAATGGCTGATGCTACTTACATTGAACCGATTACGGTTGATACAGTGGCGCGCATTATTGAAAAAGAACGTCCCGATGCACTATTGCCAACTATGGGCGGCCAGACAGCTCTTAACTGCGCATTAGGCTTAGAAGCTGCAGGTATCTTAGAAAAGTACAATGTTGAAATGATCGGGGCTAACGCCGATGTAATCGACAAAGCAGAAGATCGCAGCCGTTTTGATACCGCGATGAAGGCCATTGGTCTTGAGTGTCCGCGAGCGGGTATTGCTCACTCGATGGAAGAAGCAATTGAAGTACAAAAAGGCCTTGGTTTCCCTTGTATTATTCGTCCTTCTTTTACTATGGGTGGTTCCGGTGGCGGTATCGCGTATAACAAAGAAGAGTTCGAAGAAATTTGTACGCGCGGTTTGGATCTTTCGCCAACCAACGAATTGCTAATCGATGAGTCTTTAATCGGTTGGAAAGAATATGAAATGGAAGTTGTGCGTGACAAAAACGACAACTGCATCATTATCTGTTCGATTGAAAACTTTGATGCTATGGGTGTTCACACTGGTGACTCGATCACGGTTGCGCCGGCACAAACGCTTTCTGATAAAGAATTACAAATCATGCGTGATGCCTCTTTGGCGGTACTGCGTGAGATTGGTGTAGAAACCGGTGGTTCTAACGTTCAGTTTGGTATTAACCCAAAAGATGGCCGTATGGTTGTGATCGAGATGAACCCTCGTGTTTCTCGTTCTTCAGCACTAGCCTCTAAAGCAACCGGTTTCCCGATTGCTAAAATCGCCGCTAAGCTAGCGATTGGTTATACCTTAGATGAATTGCAAAACGACATTACTGGCGGTGCAATGCCTGCATCGTTTGAACCGTCAATCGATTACGTTGTTACTAAAATTCCTCGTTTTACCTTCGAGAAATTCCCGAACGCCGATGGTCGCTTAACCACGCAGATGAAATCTGTGGGTGAAGTCATGGCAATGGGCCGTACTCAGCAAGAATCTTTACAAAAAGCACTGCGTGGTTTGGAAGTCGGTGTAAATGGTTTTGATCCCATTATCGATCTAGAAGCTGAAGGCGCGATGGATAAGATTATTTCCGAGCTTAAAACTCCGGGCGCTGATCGCATCTGGTACATCGGCGATGCATTCCGCGCCGGTTTAAGTGTTGAAACTATCTATGAATATTCAGGTGTTGATCCTTGGTTCTTAGTGCAAGTCGAAGACATTATCAAAGACGAAGCCGATGTTGCTAAGAGCAGCTTAACCTCTATGGATGCCGATCGCATTTATAAGTTAAAGCGTAAAGGTTTTGCCGATGCGCGTTTAGCTGAATTGCTAGGTGTGTCTGAAAAAGCCTTCCGTAAGCAGCGTCAAGCGTTAGATATTCGCCCTGTGTATAAGCGTGTTGATACTTGTGCGGCAGAGTTCTCTACTGATACCGCTTACATGTACTCAACTTATGAAGAAGAGTGCGAAGCAAACCCAACAGACAACGATAAAATCATTATCTTGGGTGGTGGTCCTAACCGGATTGGCCAGGGTATCGAATTCGATTACTGCTGTGTGCATGCCGCGTTTGCAGCAAAAGACTTAGGTTACGAAGCCATTATGGTGAACTGTAACCCAGAAACCGTTTCTACCGATTATGATACGTCTGATCGTTTATTTTTTGAGCCAGTAACCCTCGAAGATGTGCTAGAAATTGTTGATAAAGAAAAGCCAAAAGGCGTGATCGTACAGTATGGTGGCCAAACACCATTGAAACTGGCTAACGAATTAGAAGCGGCCGGTGTGCCGATTATTGGTACTCAGCCAGAAGCGATCGACCGTGCTGAAGACCGTGAGCGTTTCCAGCAAATGATTCAACGCTTAGGTTTGAAGCAGCCAGTGAATGCAACAGTGCGCTCTACTGAAGAAGCAGTAACCAAAGCCAATGAAATAGGTTATCCGTTGGTGGTGCGCCCTTCTTATGTACTAGGTGGCCGCGCGATGGAAATCGTTAACGATGAAGCGTCACTACGTCGTTACATGCGCGAAGCGGTGCAGGTGTCTAATGATTCTCCCGTATTACTTGATTACTTTTTGAACCGTGCAATCGAAGTCGATATTGATGCGGTGTGTGACGGCGAACAAGTAGTGATTGGCGCAATCATGCAGCACATTGAGCAAGCGGGTATTCACTCGGGTGATTCGGCGTGTTCATTGCCTCCCTATAACTTAGCTGCTGATGTACAAGATCGTATGCGCGAGCAAGTGAAAGCGATGGCATTAGAGTTAGGCGTTGTGGGCTTGATGAATACTCAGTTAGCGTACCAAGATGGCGAGATTTATGTGATTGAGGTTAACCCTCGTGCATCGCGTACTGTGCCATTTGTTTCTAAGTGCATCGGTGCTTCTCTTGCGTCTATCGCAGCTAAAGTGATGATGGGCAAGAAGTTGTCTGAGCTGGGTTTCACCAAAGAAATCGTTCCAGAATACTTTGCGGTCAAAGAAGCGGTATTCCCGTTCAATAAATTCCAGGGCGTAGATCCAATCTTAGGCCCTGAAATGAAGTCAACCGGTGAAGTAATGGGCGCTGGCGCGACGTTTGGCGAAGCTTTCTATAAAGCTCAGCTGGGTGCGGGTGAAAAGCTGCCAACAGCGGGTAAAGTATTTATCTCTGTACGTGACGCCGATAAAGACGGCGTTGTTGCGGTTGCTCAAGGTTTTGCTAAGTTAGGCTTTGAATTGGTTGCTACGGGTGGCACATTCAATAAACTAACCGAAGCAGGTATTGTTGTTGAGCGTGTTAATAAAGTTAATGAAGCACGCCCTAACGTTGTTGATGCGATTAAGAACGATGAAATTGCATTGATTGTTAATACCACTGAAGGTTCGGTTGCTATCGCAGACTCGGCGGATATTCGTCGCAGTGCTTTGCAGCATAAAGTGTATTACACAACAACGCTTGCGGGTGCAGAAGCGGTAGTTGAAGGTCTAAACGCTGAAGGTCTAGATGACGTTCGCAGTTTGCAAGACATTCACGCGGCTGTTTTAGCTCAATAAGTCGTTTTAAATAGACTGTTTATTTAAGTGATTTATTATTAAGTCACAAAAGAATAGAAGCCTTCTACTTGTAGAAGGCTTTTTTGCAAATTAAAGTCCATGTTTTAGTGACAGTAGGTGTTAAAGCTAAATACATAGGTATGGTTACAGTTATAAATAAAGGTAAAGGATTAAGTTATGCAAAAGTATCCAATGACCGTTGAAGGTGAACAAGCCCTTCAAGTAGAACTAAAAGAATTAAAAACAGTGCAGCGTCCAGCGGTAATTAAAGATATTGCTTTGGCTCGAGAGCATGGCGATCTTAAAGAAAATGCCGAGTATCACGCAGCGCGTGAGCAGCAGGGTTTTATTGAAGGCCGCATTCAAGATATTGAAGGCAAGCTTTCAAATAGCCAAGTTATTGATGTTAAAACCATCCCGTATACCGGTAAGGTTTTCTTTGGCACCACAGTCACCATTATTAATCTTGATACGGACGATACTGTTAAATATCAAATTGTGGGTGATGATGAAGCGGATATTAAGAAATCTCGTATTTCTGTATCTTCGCCAATTGCGCGTGCATTAATCGGTAAAGAAGAAGGCGATGTAGTGGTTGTGCGCGTACCTGCGGGCGATGTCGAGTATGAAATTGATCAAGTAGAGCATATTTAATAGACAGCATAGCTTTAATAGATCAAAAATCGTTAAGGTGTATTACTCGATCGCAAAAAGCCAAAAGGCCGTATTACTCAGTAATACGGCCTTTTTTGTTTGTAATGCAGGCAAAAGCTAAAGCTGGCTGTGAGTTTATTCTTCGCTGGGTGTTAGTGATTCTGCAGCAACAGGTTGCTCGCCTTTAATGGCATTGATCACCTTTTTAAAGCTATCTAGGCGATCGGATTCAGTGATGTAACTGGCATATACCGAGCGCGATATGCTGGGGGTGTCGGTTACGATATGCAGCTGACCCAGTTCAACATAAGGCATTAATAAACTTTCGGGTAAAAACGCTGCCCCCCCATTGGTTAATAAAAAATCCAGCGCAATGCGGCCAGTATTGGTGTGCAATACTGCAGGGGGTGCTCCGGCAAACTGCTGTGCATGTTGGACATTAAAAGCGGTACCCCAATCGACCATTACGTAATGATTTTGCATGGCTTCTTGCCAATTCTCAATAGGGCTAGAACTCACCAAAATCATAGGTACTTCAATAATTTCTTCGGTACTTACTTCGTCTATTTTGGGAGCATCAAAAGTGATTGCTATGTCCAATGTGCGTTCTAATAATTGCCGTGCTAAGGTAGTGGCTGTATGAGCTTCTGCACGCATAGCAATACCGGGGAACTGGCTAAAGAGTTTACTTAACTCTTGTTGCAAAAATGCATCCCACAGGTTTGGCGTGGCACCAATCGAGATTTGCTGATTTTGATTATTAGCAATCGCAACCTCTTGGCGAATTCTTTGCACCAAGGTGAGGTTGGCATTGGCTAAGGGGCGTAACTTTTCACCAGCAGGAGTTAACCTTATGTTGTTTCGCAAACGAGTAAATAACTGTACACCTAGCTGGCTCTCTAATTGACGAATACGCGTACTCACCGCTGCCTGAGTGAGATATAAATTCTCTGCGGCTTTGCCGAAGTGCTTTGTATGGCTTACTTCTAAAAACGTTTTAAGTAGTTCACTGTCCATTTGGCTTCTTATTTTTGCGAAATTTATTGCGTAAAAGGTGCGAGCATTTCTGCTTATCCTAACGATAAATATATATTGATTTACCCGTTAATACTATGAATACATACTCGCGCTTCTGGTAGGCAAAGGTGATTATCATGGAAAATTTAATAGGTCTAAATAAGACAGAGCTGTTTCCTTATTACGATGATATGCATTTCCCACATGGGTTTGCACGCAGTGGTTACTTTACAAAAAGACAAGCAGAGATCTTAACCTCTTACGGACGACACTTGCGCGAGTTGTGGACTGAAGAGATTGAGCCTGAAAACGATGTAGAAAAAGATTTTGTTGCGGTATGCCAAGGAAACAAGGTTGCCGAAACTGAGATAGAAAAAACATGGCAGTCTTATTTGGGTGCCGTAAAACAAGTGACCAGTACTATGTACACATCTTACTGGCATGATGCGAACGACGACAGTTCAGAAACCGAACACATAGACTAAGGATACACAGATGAAAATTGCAATTTTATCGAGAAACAAAAAATTATACTCAACCCGCCGCTTAAAAGAAGAAGCTGAGGCGAGAGGCCACGAAGTTGATGTGATCGATACCTTGCATTGCTACATGGACATTACTTCAAATAACCCTGTTGTTCGTTACCATGGCGAAGCGTTACCGCACTATGATGCTGTTATTCCACGTATTGGAGCATCGATTACTTTTTACGGTACTGCGGTTGTTCGTCAGTTTGAGATGATGGGTACCTTTGCAGTAAACGAGTCGGTTGCTATTAGCCGTTCACGGGATAAATTGCGCTCTTTACAGTTACTTTCCCGTAAAGGTGTTGGTTTACCTCGTACAGGTTTTGCTAACCGCCCAGATAACATTAAAGATTTGATCAAGAATGTGGGTGGTGCGCCTTTGGTAGTAAAGCTATTAGAAGGTACGCAAGGTATTGGTGTGGTATTGGCCGAAACCAATAAAGCGGCAGAAAGCATTATTGAGGCTTTTATGGGCCTTAACGCAAACATTTTGGTGCAAGAATTTATTAAAGAAGCGGGTGGCGCAGATATTCGCTGCTTGGTTGTAGGTGACAAAGTGGTTGCCGCAATGAAGCGCCAAGGTGCTGAAGGTGAGTTCCGTTCTAACTTGCACCGTGGTGGTACCGCAGAAGTCATTAAGCTGACTCCTAAAGAGCGTGCGACTGCTGTTAACGCTGCAAAAATTATGGGCTTAGGTGTGTGTGGCGTTGATATTTTACGCGCTAAAGATGGTCCGGTAGTGATGGAAGTCAACTCCTCACCTGGCCTAGAAGGTATTGAAAAAGCAACCGGTAAAAACGTTGCTGCTTTAATTTACGATTACATTGAAAAAACCGCAAAGCCGCACAAAAACAAAACCCGCGGCGAGGGCTAGTATGAAAGAATTAACCATAGGGGGTGTCGCGATACTTCCAGGTGAGAGCAAAAAAATTGATCTACCTGTGGTGCGCTTATACACAGATACAGAAATTAAAATGCCGGTTTACGTGATGCGAGCGCGTAAAGAAGGACCGGTTATGTTTGTCAGTGCAGCCGTGCATGGTGATGAGTTAAACGGTGTCGAAATTATTCGCCGTTTAATTCGTCGCAATTCACTGAAACTGACAAAAGGCACCTTGATTTTTGTTCCTATGGTTAATGTGTATGGCGTGCTTAACCAAAGTCGTTACATGCCCGACCGTCGTGACTTAAACCGAGTATTTCCTGGTTCAAAACGTGGCTCTTTGGCTGGTCGTTTAGCGCATATATTTTTAAACGAAATTGTTAGTAAGTGCGATTATGGCATCGACTTACATACTGGTGCGATTCATCGCAGTAACTTACCTCAAATTCGTGCCGATTTGGATGATCTTGAAACGCGGGAAATGGCAGAGCATTTTGGCGTGCCAGTGCTACTTAATTCCAACTTGCGTGATGGTTCATTGCGCGAGTCGGCGGTAGAGCATGGTGTAAAAATATTATTGTACGAAGCAGGCGAAGCGTTGCGCTTTGATGAGTTGTCGATTCGTGCAGGTGAAAAAGGCGTATTTAATGTACTGGCTCACCTTGGCATGATTCGCAAACGCAAATCGTCTAGTAAAAAAATCGTTCCATTTATTGCGTATAGTAGTTCTTGGGTGCGTGCTGATAACAGCGGTTTTGTGCGTGATCGTGTGCAAATTGGTGACCAGGTTGCCAAAGGCCAAGTGTTAGCAGAAATCGGTGACTCGTTTGGCGAAGTACAAAGCAAGGTACTGGCAGGTAGAGAAGGTATTGTTATTGGCAAACAAAATATCCCGTTAGTGCAAGAAGGCGATGCGATGTTTCATATTGCTTATTTTAAAGAGAGTGATGAAGTTGCTGGCAACATAGAAGATTTGGCTGATAACTTATTAGACAGTGAATAACCGAGTTAATAGTAAAGATAAGAGTACAAAAGTGTTATGAGCAAAATAATTATTGGTTCGCTAGAAACCTGCAGTTTGCCTGAGTTAAACATTTCTGATTTACAAATCAGAATCGATACTGGTGCTAAAACATCTTCTTTGCATGTAGACGACATTAAAAAAGAACGTCGTAATGGCAAATTAGGGGTGGCTTTTACCCTGCATCCAGATATTTATGATGTGGAAGTTAAAACCCGCTGCTGGGCACCGATAAGTGACGTGCGTCGAATAAAGTCGTCAAATGGTGCGGTTGATCAGCGCTTAATTATTAAAACCAAAATGGTGATGAGCAGCGTTGAAAAGGAAATTGAAATTACCTTGTCTAACCGTGCTGATATGAGTTATCTCATGCTATTGGGCCGAGAAGGTATGGGTTCCGATTTTTTGGTGGACCCGTCTCAAACATTTATAATTTCTGATGTAGCTGAAGGATAATACAATGACGGTTGATGAAGTTCTGTCTGATGAAAAAATGGAAGAACTGGTTAGTAAAGTACTGCTGAGTAAAAATTCTGAGGATTACTTTGAAGAAGTTAAAAACCTAACCATTTTCCAACAAGTTCAGTTGATAGAATCTTTACCAGCCGAGCAGCGTCTAAGTATTTGGCCTTGTATTGATGCCGAAGATTGGTGGTCGCTGATTGGTTATTTACAATTAGAGACCAGCCGTAATTTGCTGCGTTCGTTATCATCTGATGAGCAAATCAAGCTGCAAAAAGTGGCGGTTTATCGTGAGGTTTTATCCCTCGCTGAGATACTGCCCAAATCGATGCTCGATGCCATTATGTTGGACCAAGACGAACAGGTGTCGTTAGAATTTCAACAAGCACTGTCTTATTCTGATGATCAAGTAGGGCGATTCGCACAAAGAAATATACTGCGCGTTCGCAAAGGAATATCGATTGCCTCGGTTATTGATAGGCTAAAAAGAAAAGATTTTATCTCGGCCGTTTTTATGGTGGACAATGATCGTAATTTATTAGGGTATGTTCCGATTTCTGCCTTGTTTAATAACGATGAGAATGAATTGATTGATTCGGTGGCGCGGCCGATTCAGGGTGTTGAAGACCTCGATTATTTAAGTGACGTAGCAACTAACTGCCAGTTTGAAGACGGTATGGATTATTTGCCTGTTATTGAAGATGGAAAATTAACCGCTGCAATTTCGATCTCGGTTATTTTGCATGAAGTGCAAGAAAAGTTTGCCAGTAATTCGGTTAGCGAAGCTCCTGTGCCGGATGAAGACTTGTTTGGCCCAGTGAGTGTTGCTATGCGAGGTCGTGGTTTATGGCTTTGTATTAATTTAGGTACTGCGTTCTTAGCTTCTTGGGTTATTGGCTTTTTTGAAGTGGCTTTGCAGCAAGTGGTGGCCTTGGCAATACTGATGCCCGTTGTGGCAAGTATGGGGGGTATTGCCGGTAGCCAAACTCTGGCTGTAACGGTTCGCGGTTTAGCGTTAAAGCACATTACCAGTGCGAATATTCGCTTGTTATATCGCAAAGAAATGAAGATTGCGATATTAAATGGTTTTTTGATAGGAGCCCTAGTAGCGCTGGTTGTGGCTTATTGGTTTAACTCTATTAACATAGGGTTGATCATTTTATGCGCTATAGTTATTAACAGTTTTGCAGCTGCAGCCTCTGGCACATACATTCCTTTTATTTTAGAGAAAATGAATGTGGATCCTGCGGTTGCTTCAGCGGTGGTATTAACCACGGTAACCGATGTGATTGGCTTCGCTATTTTCTTAGGATTAGGCACCATCATATTGTTATAAATTTGCTTTAAAGGCTAATAGGCATAGCCATTAGTCTTTAACTTAGGCAGAATCGCGCCTCATTTTAAATGAAGCAAAAAATACATGCACATTACTATTCTTGCTGGAGTTCCCTCTTGAATTTTAAACCCTCTGACGCTTTTTGGAGTGCTCAGCAATCTGCTGATTTATACGGCATTGATCGCTGGGGAAATGATTATTTTGGCCTTTCTGAGCAAGGCCTAGTAACGGCGAAGACGTTAAATACCCAAGTTCCACTAATGGATATTGTCAACGGTATGAGCGAGCGCGATTTGCAAATGCCAGTGTTGTTGCGTATTGAAAATATATTAGATGCACAAATTTATCGATTAAATAACGCGTTTAGCGAAGCGATAGAAAAACTGGAATACCAAGCGCCGTATCGTGGTGTATATCCTATTAAGGTGAATCAGCAGGCACAAGTAGTTGAAGAAATTGCCGCATTTGGTGCGCGCTTTAACCACGGGTTAGAGGTGGGTAGTAAGCCAGAGATGATCGCGGCATTATCGACACTTACCGAGCCTGGCAGTTTAATTATCTGTAATGGTTACAAAGATCAGGAGTTTATTGACCTGGGTTTGCAGGCAGTAAAGCTAGGGTTTAAATGCTTTTTTGTCATTGAAACACCCGCTGAACTGCCAATTATTATCGAGCGCAGCAAAGAGCTTAATATAGAGCCTTTGATTGGTGTGCGGGTGAAAATGACTGCTAAAGTCAGTGGTCATTGGAACTCAACCTCCGGCGACCGCAGTGTGTTTGGTCTTTCTACAACTCAGCTTATCCAGCTGGTGGATCGGTTGAAAGAAGAAGAAATGCTGCATTGCTTGCAGTTGTTGCATTGTCACCTTGGCTCGCAGATTCCTAACATTCGTGAGATCCGTGGTGGTGTGGTAGAAGCGTGTCGCTACTATGCGGATTTAAGTGCAGAAGGCGCAGCATTGAGTCATATCGATTTTGGTGGCGGTTTAGCGGTAGATTATACCGGTGCGCAATCGAACGATTCGCAAAGCCGTAACTACACGCTAGAAGAATACTGTGAAGATATTGTAGATACGTTAAAGAATACGCTAGATGAATATGATTTAGCGCACCCAACCATTGTGACTGAATCGGGTCGCGCAACCGTGGCTTATTCGTCTATTTTGTTATTTAACATTCTTGATGTAACAAAATTTGAGCCGATCGAGTTACCCAAGGTGGGCGACGATGATCATCAGTTATTACAGAATATGCGTGATGTACTAACGACATTAAAAGAAGAAGACTCTCATAGAATTCAGGAGCATTTCAACGATGCGCATTTCTATCGTGATGAGATTCGTGAGTTATTTAAACGTGGGCAAGTAGATTTGCGAACACGTTCGGAGGCCGAAAATTTATTTTTAGAAATTTTGCAGCAAATTAATAATACGTTAGATACGCTTGAAAGAATTCCTGTGGCACTAGAAGGTCTAAAAGATTCTTTAGCGGATATTTATTACGGTAACTTTAGTTTGTTCCAATCGTTGCCCGATATTTGGGCGATTGATCAGCTGTTTCCTATTATGCCGATTCATCGGTTAGATGAAGAACCAAAGCGTAATGCGATTCTTGCGGATATCACTTGTGATTGTGATGGCAAAATAGATAAATTTATTGGCGAACACGATGTGTCAAAAACATTGCCGCTGCATGAGTTAAAAGATGATGAAGAATATTACTTAGGGGTATTCTTAGTGGGTGCATACCAAGAAACATTAGGCGATTTGCATAATTTATTTGGTGATACCAATGTGGTGAGTGTGCGTTTAAACGAAGATTCGACCTTTGATTTTGTCAAAGAAATTCACGGCGATACCATTGCCGATGTTTTAAGTTACGTTGAATATGAGCCAAAAGAGATGGCGTTACGTTACCGCAATACCGCAGAGCGTGCGGTTAAAGAAGGGCGAATTACCGCGCGTGATCGCCAGCAAATGTTAAAAACCTTCAGCGCTAGCATGCAAGGTTACACCTATTACGAGCGTGATGAGTAGAAAGGAAAGAATGATGAAAAAAGTAATGATTATCGGTGCTGGCGGTGTTGGCCAAGTTGTGGCACATAAGTGTGCGCAGTTACCTGAAGTGTTTTCTGAAATTGTATTAGCCAGTCGTACAGAGTCTAAATGTATTGCGATAGCGCAGCAGATTAAAGAGATGCAAAACCGTGACATTAGCACGGCCCAAGTTGATGCGGATAACGTGCCTGAATTAGTGGCTTTATTGAAAGCTGAAAAGCCATTTATGGTGATTAACGTGGCGCTGCCGTACCAAGATTTAACTATCATGGATGCGTGTTTAGAAGCGGGCGTTCATTATATGGACACGGCCAACTACGAGCCTTTAGATACCGCTAAATTTGAGTATCACTGGCAGTGGGCGTATCAAGAGAAGTTTCAGAAAGCAGGTTTGATGGCTCTGTTAGGTTCTGGCTTTGATCCGGGCGCGACCAATATGTTTACTGCGTATGCGGCGAAGCATTATTTTGATGAGATTCAGTATTTGGATATCATTGATGTCAACGGCGGCGACCATGGCTATCCGTTTGCGACAAACTTTAACCCTGAGATTAACATTCGTGAAGTGACTGCAGAGTGTCGTCACTGGGAAAACGGTGAGTTTGTTGAAACCCCTGCTATGTCGACTAAGCAAGAATTTACTTGCCCAGACGGTGTTGGTGATTTCAATATTTACCGTATGTACCACGAAGAGTTGGAATCGTTAACTAAACACTTCCCCACGCTTAAGCGCGCGCAGTTTTGGATGAGTTTTGGCGAAAGCTATTTGAAGCATTTGGAAGTTTTACAAAACGTGGGCATGACGGGAATCGAGCCGATTGATTTTAATGGCCAGCAGATTGTACCGATCCAGTTGTTGAAGGCGCTATTACCTGACCCTTCTACTTTGGGCCCACGCACCCACGGTAAGACCTGTATTGGTTGTGTGGTTCGCGGTATTAAAGACGGTAAAGAGAAAACGGTTTACGTTTACAACATTAAAGATCACCAAGATTGTTATAAAGAAGTTCAGTCGCAGGCGATTTCGTATACTACGGGTGTGCCCGCAATGATTGGCGCGAAGATGATGGTTGAAGGCAAGTGGATGGAAGCGGGTGTATTCAATATCGAGCAGATGGATCCAGATCCATTCATGGACGATATGAATAAATACGGCCTACCGTTCCAAGTGATTGAAGAGCCTGGCTTTGATTTGATTTAGGCAACATCGCATCTGCTTGCGATCGACATTGGGGATATCGTATCTGCGACACGCCGTAGATACGTCCCTGTAGGCTCAGCTAAAAGATCCCTCTTTTAGATGGTCTTGAACGTTATCCCCAATATCGATCTACAGATGCTGCACCTTCATACGCCGCTAAGCCGTCATTCATTTGTTTTAGATGGTTATTCACCTGGAACAATATATGTAGTGAAATATGAGTGTGTCGCACTTAAGGGTTTCTGCGGGATGGAGCGAAGCGGCGCGAATGCCTACAGCGACCCAACCGCAGCCAAGCTTACAGCGTGCTGTAAAGGGCGATACCTCATATTGAGCAACATAACTTTTGAATTACGGCGTTTTTAATCTAGCTGTAAGTGAGTTTACTTTGAATATTAACAGCAAAACATTTTTCAACTTTGATCCGACTCGCGTACCTAGTCCTTGCTTTGTGGTGGATGAGGTGGCGGTTGAAAACAATCTTAAAATCTTAAATCGTGTGCAACAAGAATCCGGTGCCAAAGTATTATTGGCATTAAAGGCATTCTCAATGTTCAGCCTTGCGCCACTGATTACCCAATATTTATCGGGTACATGCTCTAGCGGTTTGCATGAAGCCTTACTGGCTTATGAAGAATTTGGCGGTAATAAAAAAGGTGCTCCAAATACACCAGAAGCGCATAAAGAAATACACGTTTTTTCTGCGGCGTTCACCGAGCCTGATTTAAAAGAACTACTCACCTTTAGCGATCATATCGTCTTTAACTCGTTCAACCAGTGGAATCGTTTTCAACCACTGATTCAACAAGCGATAAAAGAACGCGCAGAAAAAGGCGAGGTTATCGACTTTGGTTTACGCATCAACCCGATGCACTCAGAAGGCGCGGTTGAAATATACGACCCTTGCGCGGCGGGTTCACGCTTAGGCATCCCCTTTAATACCTTTATGGAAAATGCACCAACCCCCGACGCTTTAGTGGCCGCAGGAATTAATGGGCTGCATTTCCATACTTTATGCGAACAACTATTTGAACCATTAGATCGAACACTGAACGCCGTTGAAGAAAAGTTTGGCGAATACCTGCACAAAATGCAGTGGGTGAATTTTGGTGGTGGCCACCATATAACGCATCCCGATTATAACGTTGATAAATTAATTGAGCGTATTAAAGCATTTCAACAAAAATACAACGTACAGGTATATATGGAACCCGGTGAAGCCATTGCCATTCATACCGGCGTCTTGGTCAGTGAAGTGTTGGATTTGGGCTATAACCAAATGGACCTCGCCATTTTGGATACCAGCGCAACGTGCCACATGCCGGATACCCTAGAAATGCCGTATCGTGCTGAAATATTAGATTTTAGCTCAATCGGTTTTGGCAGTGCAGGAGAAAAAGACGAGAAGAAATACAGCTATCGTTTAGGCGGCCAAACCTGTTTAGCCGGTGACGTAATGGGGGATTACAGTTTTGATCAACCATTAGAAATTGGCCAACGTTTAATGTTTGATGACATGAGCCATTATACCATGGTGAAAACATCCACCTTTAACGGCATTGGCTTACCGTCCTTAGCCTTATGGAACTCTGAGACTGATAAAGTGACTGTGGTTAAGCAGTTTGGCTACCAAGATTTTAAACAGCGTTTATCATGAAAAGAACAGTTAAAAGTTATTAAAAGTAGAGCATATTATGAAAGAAGAACGTGATATTGAAATAGATTATTCCACCCAAGAGTTTGTGGCTAAACTTCGTCGTTTAGCCGATGCTCTAGAGTGCGGCGATAAATTTGAAATTCAGATCGCCAACGAAAGAATCTATGTGCCTGTAAGAGCCAAATATAATATTGAACATGAGCGCAGTGACAGCGAAGAAGAAATCGAATTTCAAATTAAATGGTCAAGAGATTAGATATTTTTGTATTGGCGATTTCAGCGAGACTCACCTAAACTAGTGTGGTAGTAACAATAATAAAATAACGATTAATTACTGGTGAGTTTTCGACAGCGGTGGCCAAATGTTTACATTCAATAAAATACCAAAAGCTTTTCTATTGTTTGTTAGCTTGTTGTCTTTAAACTCAGCACATGCAGAAACCGAGTCGTGTGCCTATTTAAGTTATAACGGCGCCGATGATTGGTACCCATTTTTTTTTCGTGAAGCACAACACACTAAGGGCATCGCTAGCGATGCTGTTAATGCAGCCGCAGCTGAATCGGGTTTATCTTTGGCGGCGAAAAACAGTATGCCTTGGAAAAGACAGCTGCTAGCGCTCAAATTTGGCCAGTTAGATATCATTGCGGGAGCCACCAAAACCTACCAAACAGAAAAGCATTTTGTGTTTTCAATACCGGTTTCTCAAGCTCATCTGAGCGTTTTTACACGTCGTGATTCCCAGCTTTCTATTAATAAAATAGATGATTTGAAAGAACTTAGAGGGGTTAAACTTCTGGGAACCAGCTTTACACAAGCATTGGATGAATTTGTATTAGAAAAGTTGGTTGTAGACGAGGCTGTTTCGTTAGCGTCGGTATTTAAAATGCTTCAATATGGCCGTGTAGATTATGCCTTCTCATACCGTGAAGCAGGTGCGCGTTATATACAAAAACTGGGTTTAAATGATCAGATCGAGAACCAGCCACTTAACTTATCTTCTGACAGTATTCATGTCATGGTGGCTAAGAACAACCATTGCATGGGCGAAATTCAGCAGTTATTCGATCAAATTAAACATTTAAAAGAAACCGATAAACTGGATGCAATTATTCAACGCTATTCAATGCAAGCCTCAATTATGCAGGATGATGCGCAATGAAATATAATTCTTTGATTGCGGTTATTCTAATTCCCTTTGCAGCTACTGTGCATCATTCTTATGCTAGTTATCAAACTTTAATTGATTCAAAAGATATTGAAACTTCGTCATCTAAAAACTTAGTCAAACGCTTTAATTCTCCTGCTTCGGTATCGGTATTAACAGCCGCTCAAATAAAAGACCAAGGTGTTACCAGTATTGCTGAGGCGCTAAGGCTGGTACCTGGTGTTATCGTTAGAGAGCAAGTGAATGGTCAGTTTGATGTGAGTATTCGTGGTTTTGAGAACGCACCAAGAAACGAGTTTTTAAGTGAAAATAATAGCCGCAGCGTATTATTAATGATCGATGAGCGACCTATATTTGATTATTTTCAAGGTGGTGTATTTTGGGAAACATTGCCCATTTCAATAGATGATGTAGATAAAATTGAAGTGGTACGTGGGGCGGTTTCTTCTATGTACGGCCCAAATGCTGCGTTAGGTGTTATTCACATTAAAACTAAACGCCCAGATTCAGATAAAACCGAAACAAAAATCACCGCGTCATTAGGTGATTATGGTTACCAAAAAGCCCATGTTGGTGTATCGGGTAAAAATTCGTTATTTGCTTGGCGTGCAAGCGGTGTATCTTTGACCAAAGATCGTTATGAAACGACTTACTACAACGTAGGCGCTAACGAATATCAATCCTTACAAGAATTAAAACCATCCCGTGGGCTTGCTGCTTATCCTAACCCTGAGCGAGCGCAATCTAATAAAGCCATGAGCCTATCGGTATATAACGAGCCAGAAAGATTGGTATCGTATGATATAACCGCTTACTACCAACAATCTGAAGTACAAAAAGCCTATATCAGTTCGTTAAGTACCCCGATTACGACCAATAAAGCCAGTAGTCATGCGCTGAATATAAAATTAAATGCTTTTGATTGGAATGTCCGCCTTAGCCGCCATAAAGGAAAGCAAGAAACCATTGGTTTTGATGAGTTAGAGTATGATTATGTTACGACTCAGAGTTTAGTTGAGCATGAATTTAAAGGTGCTCAGTGGTTTATTCGCCCGGGTATTCGTTATGACCAAATGCAATACGACTCCGAATTAGTTCAGGGACAGCGAACCTTGCATAATGCTGCTTTTTACACCCGTAGTGAGTTCAACTCAACGAAAGATTTCAAGCTAACGGCTTCTGCTAGCCTAGACCAATACAGCTTTCCGCAAGAAAAATACTTATCCTATGAATTAGGCTTTGCGCAAAAAATTGGTCATTCATCTCTTGCGAGAGCAGGTATTCAGCGAGCTAACCGCAGCTCATTTATGTATAACAGTTTTTTTGATTTGGATTTACAAGTACAGCTTGATCCCAATAGCCCAATAATTGATCGTTATATTTTCAAAGGTGATAAAGACGTCGGTTTAGTGACTTTTAATACATTAGAATTAGGCTGGAGAGAGCAGCTGTCTTTTTATAATACCTTAGATGTCGAAGTTTTTTTTACTCGCCTAGATGGCTATAGCAACTCTCTTGAAAGCCCAGCCAGTAATGTGGTGAATAATATAAGAACGACTGAAAAGTTTCTTGAAAAAGTACCCACCAAGGCCGAGCAAATAGGTGCTACCTTAGATTGGCATTATCTGAGCGATCAGTGGGATTTTAATGCTTTTGTAACCTTTCAGCAGACTCAGGTTATTGATCAAATTGAATCTATTAAAAAGCCTATCGCTTATGAAAATGAAAACAGTAAGGCCAGTCCTCAGTGGTATGGTGGTGCGAATATGTCTTGGCAGCTAGGATCTGCGTGGAAGTTAGCCTCAAATGTTTATTTTATGGGTCGTAATGAAACACGCTTATTGCAATCTCAAAACTCTTATAAGCAGGGCTTTAGAGCATTAGCAAATCTAACACTTCTTTATGATGTGTATGCCCATACCAAAGCAACGTTCGGAATAAAGAATCTCTCTAATAATCAGGATAGCCAGTATTTTTATACCGAAAAAATTAAGCCATCTGTTTTTATGCAAATAACCGCAGGCTTTTGAAATAGTTATGTGGCGGCACTGAGCATTTTATAGACTTTTTGAATGATTATTCACATGGTCAATAGCGCCGGCGATATAACCCGGTTCGGTTTGAGAAAATTCTGAACCGATTAAACCCAAATTCAAACGGTTTAATTCTGCTTTAAAGCGTGCCAGATCAAAATGTGCGTGCTGTGATGGCTCGGCTATATCGGCGGGGCTGGCAATAAATTCATTAGCGGCCCAATCGATATAATGGGTGCTAATTGGGTTTAAAGCGGCCTCACCAAACAGTTTTCCTAATTGCTCGACGCAGGCGTTGATCATTTGCTGCTCATCTATTAATTGCCTATGAGTAGCAGGAACGCCGATAAAGCCAAATAACGCAGCTGGGCTGCTATTAGCATTAAAGCCGCTAGCATCATTGATTTCTACCATAGGGCCGACTCGGCTAAATCCTTGTCCAGATAAACCGGCTTCGCGCCAAAATGCTTTATCATAAACAGCTACAAATTTGGCTTGTGCCGACATCCATGTTTGTTGACTTTGGAGGTGAGCAAGTAGAGCAGGGCTGACTGATGATTCTTTTAATAGTGATGCCACTTTACGCGGTGGCAAAGCGAGCCATAACTTTTCGCACGTTAGGGTTTCACCGGTTATTAGATTTACGTGCCACAGATCGTTTTGTTTAGAGATATTAACCACTGGGGAGTTTAATAAAATATTCTCTGCAGGAAATGTCTTTGTTAAAGCATCAATGATCGCACCCATACCACCAGAAACTCGATGAGAGAGCATGCCTTGCTGATCGCGACCACGGTTAATAGCAGCATTCGCCGCTTGCTGGTAAACATAATCCCCTTGGGTATATTGATCAAAGGAACTCAGTTGCAGTTCATTTAATAAGGTTTTAACACCGTGCTGATGGGGCCAATACCAAGTTGGGCCTAAATCTAAGCCTTGCTCGGTACTTTGAATGCGTCCACCCAAATTAGATTGTGCTTCAAGCAACTTAAAATCCCGCTGATATTTACTCAGGTGTTTTGCCATAGTGCAGCCGCTGATGCCACCACCAATAATCAAATGTTCTGTAAAACTCATAATTGCATATCGTTAATATATTATTGTGTGGATAGTACGGGATATAGTTCTCTATGTTACACGATTTATTCTATGCAATTATTGAAAACAGCGTTCCACCTTGATGCGTTATTGCTAGTTGTTTTACTGCGACTGATTACTGAGCAATAACCACACAAATACGCTAAAATGCAGGTTAACGATCTTTGCTTTGAGCCTTTATATTAATGACACCTGATACATCGAATACCCGCTTTCAAGACCTTGGTTTAATCGCCCCCTTATTAGCGCGACTAACAGAACTTGAATATCAACAGCCCACCTTGATTCAAGCGCAAGCGATTCCGAATATTTTAGCGGGGCGTGATCTTATTGCGGGTGCAAATACTGGTTCGGGTAAAACCGCAACGTTTGCTTTGCCTATGTTGCAGCAGATAGCACAGCAAATAGCAGATCAGTCTTCAGTAAGAAATAAAGGTGGCGATGGTAATCGTGTGTCGAGCCTAATTTTAGTGCCGACTCGTGAATTGGCTAAGCAAGTTGCCGACAGTGTGCGCTCTTATGCGGTGCACTTTAACGGCGCGATTAAAACGGTGGCGGTGTTTGGCGGTGTTTCGGTTAATACTCAAATGAAATCGTTACGCGGTGGTAGCGATATATTGGTTGCTACACCGGGTCGTTTATTGGATTTAATTTCTAATAATGCGGTGAAGTTAGATCAAGTTAAAACCTTGGTGCTAGACGAAGCAGACCGCATGTTGAGCTTGGGCTTTACCGAAGAGTTAACTGAATTATTAGCTTTAATGCCTAAGCAAAAGCAAACCTTATTGTTTTCTGCAACTTTTCCCGAACAAGTGCAAACCTTAACCACGCAGTTGCTTAATGATCCTGTGGAGATTCAAGTTCAAAGCGTTGATGCGAGTACTTTAGTGCAGCGAGTTTTTGATGTTAACAAAGGTGAAAAAACCTCTGTGTTAGCTCACCTTATTAAACAAAATGATTGGCGACAGGTGTTGATTTTTGTGAACTCAAAAAATGGCTGTGAGCACTTAGCGTATAAACTATTAAAGCGTGATATTACTGCAGAAGTCTTTCATGGTGATAAAGGGCAGGGCGCTCGTAGCCGTGTTTTAGAGTCGTTTAAATCGGGTGAAATTGATGTGTTAATTGCGACGGATATTGCTGCTCGTGGTTTGGATATTGAAAAGCTTCCTGTTGTTATTAATTTTGATCTGCCCAGAAGTCCGTCTGACTACATGCATCGTATAGGTCGTAGTGGTCGTGCGGGAGAGGTAGGTTTAGCGTTATCGCTGATCGATTATGAAGACTCTCATCACTTTAAAGTGATCGAGAAAAAGAACAAAATTCGCTTAGAGCGTGAGCAAGTTAAAGGCTTTGAAGTGGATGAAAGCCTTATAGAAGACGTGGCCATAGTAAAGCCAATGGCAAAACCTGCAGGTACCGGTAAGAAGAAAGCTAAAAAGAAAGCAGATACTCTCAATAACGATAAGCTAAGCAATAAGGCGTCGGTTAATACTGATATTTGGTCCGGTTATTCAAAATCATAATAATACACAACGAGCCTATTCGATTGTTTATTATCTAAAGTATGTCGTCATTAATTTAAGAGAAACACGATGGACGAATTTGATCAATTAGCCGCTCCTGGCTATCCCATTTTTTTAGGCTCTGAATTTAAGCACCCTAAAAAAGAAGATGCGCGTTTTCATATTTTGCCAATTCCGTATGAAGAATCAGTTTCTTATGGTGGGGGTACGGGCTTAGGCCCAGCAAAAATTTTAGAAGCGTCTTGGCAACTAGAAACTTGGGACGGTAAAAGCACCCCAAGCGACCAAGGTATTTATACTCACCCGCCCGTCGATATGACAGGGGACGCAGAAACGATTGTGAATAATATTGCTCGCGATACTCAGGCAATCGTGGAAGCGGGTGGTTTTCCGATTGGCTTAGGCGGAGAACACACTATTACTTATGGCATTATTAAGGGTTTGCTGGCCGCTGGTGTAACAGATTTTGGCGTAGTGCAAATTGATGCTCATGCTGATCTTCGTGAAGCCTACGAAGGCAACCCATACAGCCATGCGTCTGTTATGAAACGCGTGGTGGATGAAGGGATTCCGTTATTTCAACTAGGTATTCGTGCCTTTTGCCAAGAAGAAGTTGAAACGCGCAAAAAGCATGGTGTGTATCACCTAGATGCAGAAGAGTTGGTACCTAATAACGTGTGCAGTTTTGAGCTGCCAGCCGATTTTCCTAAAAATGTATTCTTTACCTTAGATATCGATGGTATGGACCCTTCTGTGTTCCCATCAACGGGCACACCGGTTCCGGGTGGTTTGGCGTGGTATCAAACATTAGCGTTGTTTGAATGTGTGGCTAAGCAGCGCAACATCATCGGTTTTGATGTGAACGAGTTTGCACCCATTGAGGGTTTTCATTGTTATGAATTCTCTGCCGCGGTTTTAACCTATAAAATGATGGGCATCGTAGAGCGAAATACCCATCATAAGGTGTAAAATCTAAACATAAAAAGACCTGCTATTAAGCAGGTCTTTTTATGGTTGCTAAAAAATAACACGCTGGCTGGTTTATTTTTGCATGTGAACATCCATTTGTGGGTATGGAATACCAATGTTGTTTTCATCAAGCGCCAGTTTAATATTTTCGGTTAGTTCAAAGTAAACATCCCAATACTCTGGGGTTTTGGCCCAAACACGAATAACAAAGTTAACCGAAGAATCTGCCAGTTCTAACACTGCAATTTTATAGCCTTCATCATGTAAAACTTTTTCGTTAGCTTGTACGGTTTTGGTTAATAACTCTTTCACATCGGGTAGGTAAGCGTCGTAGCTTACGCCAATTTTAAGATCAACACGGCGTGTTGCCTTGCGCGAGTAATTAACAATGCTGCCATCCATAATAGAAGAGTTGGGGATGATCACTACCTTGTTGTCTGGAGTTTTTAGCTGGGTGGCAAAGATTTGAATATCTTCGACAGTACCTGCTTTACCGCCAGCTTCAACATAGTCGCCTAATTTAAATGGGCGGAAAATGATCATCAGTACGCCAGAGGCAAAGTTAGAGAGCGAACCTTGTAACGCTAAGCCTACTGCCAAACCAGCGGCACCAATAATGGTTATAAACGACGCTGTTTGAACACCTAGCTGGCTTAGCGCTGAAATAACAACAACAACAAAAAGAGCACCATAAGCTAAGTTGTGAATAAAGTTAGACACCGTGTCGTCAACTTGTCTTAGCTTTAACGCTTTTGCGATGCCTTTAGCAATTGTTTTGGCAACAATACGGCCAATAATAAAAATAGCGATGGCAGCAAGGAACTTGAATGAATACTCAACCAGGATTCCTTGAGTTTGTTCAAAAATCTTTAATAAATCGATATTACTTAGGTCGATGTTTTCCATTAATACTCCGATAAAGTGGTAACACTGGATAGATAAATAAGAACAATAGCGTAGGGCTTTTGTACAGTTAGGTAAAGACTTCAAACGTAAAACCGAGTAATACTTGCTTTAAAGATAAAAGAAATGAATGAGTTGAGATAAATAGAATTCATCCTATTTATACTCTAATGCGTTCTTTTTATACCCATACTCAGATAAAATAATTTCACAATAATTATTAGATAAAAAAGGTACTTAATATGAGTGTTAGCCAAGCTGTTGAAGCACGGGTTTCTTGTCGCGGATTTAAAAAAGAACCGGTTGAGCAAGCTGTATTAGAAGAGATTTTTACCACCGCTCAACAATCACCGTCCAATTGTAATGTTCAGCCTTGGAAAGTCTTGGTGGTATCTGGCAAGCAAAAAGATGCTTTAAAAAATAAGCTTATTCAAACCGTTATGCAGCAGCAAACACCTAATCCAGATTTTAACTGGAACGTGGCGTACACCGGTGAGCACAGAGACCGTCAGTTTGGCTCTGCTAATGCTTTATATACCGCGATGGATATTGGCCGTGAAGAAAAACAAAAACGCCAAATGGCGATGTTGCGTAATTGGGCATTCTTTGACGCACCTCATGTGGCAATTTTTACGCTAGATAAATACCTCGATATTATGGGTGCGGTTGATATTGGCATTTATGCGCAAACATTAACGTTATTGTTGCAAGAAAAAGGTATTTCAAGCTGCATGCAGGGTGCTTTAGGTCAGTTCCCAGACCCAATTCGTGACATGTTTGACCTACCAGAAGAACGCGGTATTTTATTTGGAATGTCGTTTGGTTATGCCGACGAAGAAGTGAAAGCAAACAAAGCGAGAACCGATAGAGCACCATTAAGCGACTCTGTTACTTTTGCCTAACTAAAAATCTACCTTAAATTGCCCGCGGTAAGTATCCTGCATTATATTTACAGTGTATATTTAAGGTGTTATTTATTTAGAGATTGCCCTTATGACCACATCTACTTCTTTAACGTCTACCAACAGTTTACCGGCTTACAACAGTTTTAACGTAACGCTAGAAAACAAGATTGCACACGTTCAATTCGCTCGTCCAGAAGCGATGAACTCTATGAACAAAGCCTTTTGGCTAGAGTTACCGCAATGCATGTTTGATATTGAAAGCAAAACTGATGCTCGTGTTATTGTTATTTCTTCCACGGGTAAACATTTTTCTGCGGGTATGGATTTAGCGGTTTTTAGTGACAGCTCGAGCATGCCTCAATCAAAAGATCCTTCACGCATGGCCGAAGGTTTACGTCGTTTGGTGCTGCAGCTGCAGGCCACGCTAACGTCGTTAGAAGAAATTCGTTTACCTGTATTAACCGCCATTCAAGGTGGCTGTATTGGTGGGGCTCTCGATCTTGCGTGCGTGGCAGATAGCCGTTATTGCACCGCCGACGCCTATTTCACGATTAAAGAAACTGAGCTGGGTATGACCGCCGATGTCGGTACATTGCAGCGCCTGCCTAAGCTAATTCCTGCGGGTATCGTAAAAGAGCTAGCCTTTACTGGGCGTAAATTTAGCGCACAAGAAGCTCATCAGTTTGGCCTTGTAAATCAAGTATTTGACGATCAACAAAGCATGCTTGCAGGGGTTATGGAAATTGCCGCACAAATCGCTACGAATTCCCCTTTAGCGGTTACCGGTTGCAAAGAGATGCTGAATTATAGCCGTGATCACTCGGTAGAAGACAGCTTGAAATACATGGCGACTTGGCAAGCGGGGATGTTTCGTCCGAACGATATGATGAAAACGTTCCAAGCAAAAGCGATGAAAACTCAAGCTGAATACGAAGATTTGCTGCCCGTTAAAGGCTTATTTGAGAAATAAGGTCAAACTGCATTACCCAGTATGTTTGTTTTGTTAACAACATACTGGGGCATTTAAAGAGCGTATTATTACTGCTGTTTAGCCGCTACTAGTTGGTGTATATGCTGCCAATTTTGGGCTTCTTCCAATTCATAGGCCAACTCCAACAACGTTTTATCCTCACCATAACCTGCTGAAAATTGCATGCCAATTGGTAAACCCGCGGTTGTATTTAAATCATCATGCGTACTTCCCATAGGAAGTGAAATTGCCGGTTCGCCGGTGATGTTTTGTAGTGCCGCGAAGGGGGCAAACTCTGTCATGCTTCTAACAATAGCGTTAGCAGGCAGGGCTTGATTGCAGATAAAGTTGTTTTTGGGTGCTGGGGTGGCAAGCGTAGGACAGAGCAGTACGTCGTAATGTTTATACAGCTCTCGGGTGATTAAAGATGTTTGTTTTAAGCGTTTAATAACAAAAGGCAGTTTTAGCAAATTGCCGGTAAAGCTATTGCTGAGATGCGCGCAGAGTTTCTCTACTTTCGAGTTATCAAAGTCAGGGCTAATTAATGATTTACCAAAACGGTGCAGCGAAAAAAATAACATGGAGTAGTAAGCCATGAAGTCATCGGCAATTTGATCTTCAAATGGGAAGGCAACTTCTTCAACATGATGCCCTAAGCTTTCGCATAACAGGCTGGTTTCAAAAAGTGTGCGGGTTACATCGTGGTGGATTTTAATACCGTTAATGGCTCCCGCAATAAATCCGATTCTTAAACGTTTTTTGCCTGGCTGTTGAATATGGCCTAGGGCCGCTAATTTTGGATTATGAAAGTACTTTTCGGCTTCTGCCATAAACAGTGCTGTATCTCTAACGCTGCGCGTAAGAACACCTTCGTGGCCGACATTAATTGGCAGTCTTCCAGTTCCCTGCATGTTAGCTACTCGGTTACGAGTCGGTTTTAAACCAACCAAACCGCAACAAGCAGCAGGAATGCGAATAGAGCCTCCACCATCGTTGCCGTGGGCAATCGGTACAATACCAGCGGCTACAAGGGCCGCAGCACCACCAGAAGAACCACCGCTAGAATGGTGAATGTTCCATGGGTTGCAAGTTGCTCCTTGAGCCAATGATTCGGTAACAGGCATGATGCCAAACTCGGGCATGGTGCTTTTGCCCAAAATTGTTAGCCCTGTTGATAGCATTTGCTTGGTAAATTTAGCGTTCCACTTGGCAGCTCTGTTGGGAACAGCACGACTGCCAAATAAAGTAGGCAGCCCTTGCACATGGGTATTATCTTTTACAAAGGTCGGAACGCCAGCAAATGCCCCTTTAGTTGGGTTATTGTGGTTATAATGATCAACATTATTAGCTAAATGATTTTTAGTTTGCAGGCGAGCTAGGTCAAAAGATTTTGTCGCAATGGCATTGAGTTGAGGCTCTAGTTTCTCAGCTCTGGCAATAGCAGCTTCTAATACTTCTTGTGGGCTAACATCTTTGTTTGAGATACGTTCAGCCAGTGCGGTTGCGTCACAATCACTCATTGCATCATTGGTTACGCTGCTAACCATCGAGTTTTTCATTACAGTGCCTACTTCATTATTTTTATTGCCGAGACTATTACGGATATGTTGTAAGTAACCAAGGTGAATTCTCGCCAATCATGATTCATGAGTGAGTAAATTCTATACGTTGCCTTTTAATGGCTGCATTTTTAAGTATTTATAATCAAGTAAATAGGATAAGCAAATTTGCACTCTGGTGTTCTCGGTCTATAATTTATTGATAAAATAATTTTTAAGGAAAAAGTATGAGTATTCATTCTTCCCAAGAAATTAAGCTTGATGACGAGGAGTTTATCGTCAGCAAAACCGATACTTCCGGGCGCATAACTTACGCTAATCGAGTGTTCATGGAAATCAGTGGTTATGCAGAATCCGAGCTCTTGGGGGTGCAGCAAAACATTATTCGCCATCACGATATGCCCAGAGGTGTTTATCGCTTGTTATGGAATACCATTGAGTCGGGGAGTGAGTTTTTGGCTTTGTTAAAAACTTATGCCGCGATGGCCGTTATTATTGGGTATTGGCAAACGTTACTTCAGACTTCGACGATAATGGCAAATTAGCAGGGTATTTATCGGTAAGACGCAAACCCAGCCAGCAGGCAATTGATATAATCACCCCTATTTATAATGAAATGCTGACCATTGAAAAAAATTCAGCTTCGAAAAAAACAGCACCAGATGAGTCCATTGCTTTTCTTATGGCAAAAATGGAAGAAATGGAAACCGATTATCAGGCTTATGTTCTAAGCTTGTTTAACGAATAACTGGAAGTTATAAAATGACGAATGCTAATAAAGCTAAGCCAAAAAAGTCGCGCAGAAGAGCAAAGCGATATGCTTTTATCCCTACCTTAAAAACCCGCTTGATGGCGCACTCTGTTATTAAAGTATTGCTATCGATTATCATGCCCATTTATATTTTTAGCTATTATCAATTCGATTGGTTGGTTTTGGTTTTGTCTGTTGTCTTGTTTGTGTTGGGTGTACGTACTTTCATCCATTCAAACAATTATCTGCAAGTGCTTAATGAGATTAACGAAAAACTGTTAGGTGCAAATGATGGGGTGTTTCGAGATCGTATTACCAACTGTAAGGGTATGGGCGAAATTGGTAAGGTTGCTTGGGAATTAAACGAATTGTTTGATGTTTTAGAATGTTATTTTAACGAAGTGAGTACAACTTTTAGTTATGCGGCTAAAAATGATTTTTCTCGACGAGCAATCCCACAATCACTACCCGGAAAACTGAAAACATCACTAGAAAATATTAATGCCTCACTAACAGCAATGAGTGCAAACGCCGAATATGTCATTAACAATGAGTTGTCTTCTGGGTTACATCTTTTAAATAGCAATAATTTAGTCGGTAACCTAAAAGAAAATCAAAATGATATTACGCAAATCAACAGTGAAATTTTAAAGATCGAAGACATTGCGGGTAACAATGAGAAATTAGCACAAGAAAGCAGCGAAGCTGTCGCTAATATTAGCCAGATGCTAACCACAACCCGAGAGAATATATCATCGGTTGCTGGAGTGATTGATGCATTGAATATCGATAGTAAAAAAGTAACAGAATCATTGTCGATGATCAGTGAAATTGCAGTGCAAACTAACTTACTAGCCCTAAATGCCTCAATTGAAGCGGCGCGAGCAGGTGAGCATGGCAGAGGCTTTGCGGTTGTTGCCGACGAGGTGAAAAATTTATCAACGCGCACAAAAGACACTGCCGACGATATATCTTCGGTTTTACAGTCGTTTGCCAAGCGTATGGAAGATATAACATCAGAATCCGAAAGCTCTCAGAAGTTAACAACAGAAGTTGATACCATTGTTAATGATTTTAAGCACAGCTTTAATCAGTTATCAGAGTCAGCTACCAATACTATTACTGTGGTGAGTTACGCTAAAAATAAGGCATTTGCTGCTTTAGCCAAGGTTGATCATATTATTTATATGCAAAACGGCTATACCTTACTGAACGGTGTCCAAGAAGCTCGTGATGCGGTGGCAGTTAATCATCAAAACTGTCGATTAGGTAAATGGTATTACGAAGGCGAGGGCGCAAGTATTTTCGCGGGTACTCAGAGCTTTAGGCAGTTAGAAAGTCATCATAAAGATGTTCATTATTTTGTACAGCAAGCAGTTGATGACCGTAAAAACGAAGAAGTTAGCCGTAGCGATTACAACAAAGCAGTACTGAGCCACATGACCAAGGCCGAAGACGCTAGCAGAAATGTGCTTTCTACTATCAATGCGATGATTGATGAAAAGTACGATTTAAAAGGTAGCTAATGATCTGTTCTGCTGATTTGTCAGCAGAGCATAAGGTATCGTTTCTAAGATGAACGTCTGGATGCAGGGGCTTTTCATAAGGGGAATCAATTCCTGTAAAATCTTTAATGATCCCCGCTCGAGCTTTTTTGTACAGGCCTTTAACATCTCGTTGCTCACACACTGCGAGAGGTGTATCGACAAAGACTTCAATAAAATCTTCAGCGTTAAATTTTTCTCTGAGTAAATGGCGATTATGCCGAAATGGTGAGATAAAAGCGCACAATACAATATGCCCCGTCTGTAAATCTTGGTAAGCCAAATCTCCTACGCGACGCATGTTTTCTGCACGATCTTGTTTGTTAAAGGTTAAGTCGCGACTAATATTGCTGCGTACAATATCACCGTCAAGAATTTTAGGGGTAAGCCCTCGTTTGAGTAACTTTTGTTCAAGTGCAGAAGCGATGGTTGATTTACCGGCACCACTGTATCCGGTTAGCCAGATAACACAGGGCTTTAAAGGAGGCATGGTTTTAAAAGTTCATTTGTTAATAAGCATTATTACTTATACACATAGGATCTTTCATTTACCAGTAATGATAGAATAGGCGCTATGTATTTAATGCCTTATTAGAGTAATCCCTTATGCACCCAGCAGAATTTAAAACACTTCGCGAAGCCTTGGGCTTATCAATATCGACCTTAGTTAAGGTTATTGACGTCGATGAGCGAACGATTCGTAAATGGGAGTCAGGAAAAAAACAACCACCACAAGGTGTCGTTGATACATTAGAAGGTATTGATGCCTTAATAAATAAAACTGCTAGACACATCTTTGATCAACACCAAGAGTCGATGAAAAATGGCGGTCAACAAGGGGTGGTTTTACAGCGCTTTGTTGAAGAAACAGATTTAGTAAGTGCTTACCCAGAATTTTCCGGCTTACCTATAATGTCTTTCGGTGTAGTTTTATTTCGCGTTAGACAAAAATTCATTGATTTAGATGTGCCGGTTTCTATTATTTACACTAAGGCTTAACTCATTTTAATCGCAGGACAGTTTGATGAAATACCGTAAACTCGGCAGAACCGGTTTAGACGTTAGCCTAATAGGTTTAGGCACTATGACTTGGGGTAATCAAAATACTCAGGCAGAGGGCTTTGAGCAAATGGATTATGCCTTAACTCAAGGTATTAATTTTTTTGACACAGCCGAAATGTATGCGGTGCCACCCAGTCGTGAAACTTGTGGTGCTACAGAAACAATTATTGGTAACTGGTTTAAGCAGCGCGGACAACGCGATCAAGTAATTCTTGCCTCCAAAATAGCCGGTCCAGGTTTAGAGTGGATTCGTGAAGGTAAAAACTACATAGATAAAAGTAATATACACGCTGCTGTAGAAGCGAGCCTAAGTCGCTTACAAACTGATTATATAGACCTGTATCAGCTACATTGGCCTAATCGTGGCGCTTATCATTTTGGCCGAGTTTGGGAGTATGCCCCAAGTTTTGATGCCAAGGCCGAAGTGGAAAACTTTTTAGAGTGTTTGCAGGTATTTGATGAGCTAATAACAGCAGGCAAGATTCGTCATATTGGGCTTTCAAATGAAACGGCTTGGGGGGTCATGAAATGGTTGCAGTTATCAGAGCAATATTCATTGCCGCGTATTGCCAGCATACAAAATGAATATTCTTTGCTTTGTCGTAATTTTGAACCGGATTTGAGTGAAATATCACTCAGCGAAGACTGTGGTTTACTTGCTTGGTCGCCCCTGACTCGTGGAATTTTAACGGGTAAGTATTTGAATGGTGCACAGCCTAAAGGAACACGGTTAACTCTCGAGACCCGCGTAGAGCACAGAAGTGGACCACAAACCGATGCCGCAACTCAAGACTATATCGCATTGGCGCAGCGTTATGATTTAGACCCTTGCCAAATGGCGATTGCTTTTGTAAATCAGCAGCCGTTTGTAACGTCTACCTTAATTGGTGCAACCAGCATGGAACAGCTGCGTAGTAATATTGATTCAATTAATATCACCTTAAGTGATGAAATCATGAATGAAATTGCCCAACTGCGTCGCCAATACCCTTTGCTTTTTTAAGCTTGAATACAAAAATTCAGATCGAGTAACGCAATGAACGACACAACAAATTATCAAAATAATCCGTTGCACGGAGTGAGCTTAAATAAAATGCTCAATATCCTGGTAGACCATTATGGCTTTGAGATTTTATATGCTTATTTGAACATTAATTGTTTTAAAGTTAAGCCGAGTATTGAATCCAGTGAAAAATTTTTGAAAAAAACAGACTGGGCGCGAGAAAAAGTAGAAGGCTTTTATTTGTACGAATATAAAAGCTTGCCCCGAGCATCTGCTAAAGAATTTGCACTGCCGCCACGTGATCGTACCATCCCAAAAGATCAGATTCCGGGTGAGCCTAATGAGTTGAGTTTGGAAGACGCCGAACGGTTACGCGAAAAACGCGCTAAAAAAGCTGCAGAACATGGTAATGGTGTTGGTTATCGCCACGGTAAAAAGTTTGGTAACGAAAAGCCGCAACGTCAGCCTAAAACAGATAAACCATTTGCCGGTAAGTCTTCCAGCAGTGACGATCCATGGGCAAAGTGGAAAAAATAAATGTCGTGTTGGGCAGTGTGTGATAAATGCCAAGGCCGCGGTAAGGTCAACAAGGGCTTACGTAAAAAAGTAAGGTTGGCCTTTCAACAGCAGCTAGCCGAATTTGAAAAATCTGACCAAACAGGTCCTATACCTGTTAGGCCCAAAGCCCCTCTTGATACTTGTTCAGTTTGCCAAGGTTGTGGTTTACAGCCTGCGCAAACAGCTGTCATGGTTAATGCTAATTATCCCCACATTGCCATTGTGGGTGGTGGTATTGGCGGCACAGCACTGGCAGTTGCTTGTAAGCACCGTGGTATTCCATTTACCTTGTACGAGCGCGACACGGCTTTTAATAATCGCTCTCAAGGTTATGGTCTAACACTACAACAAGCTAGTCGTGCGATTACCGGTTTGGGTATTGCGCAATTAGATGATGGTGTGTTTTCAACTCGCCATGTTGTGCATAATACCGCAGGGCAAGTTTTGGGTGAATGGGGGTTGCGGGTATTAAAAAGTTTTGATGAACGCATTTCACCTAAACGTCGCAACATACACATTGCCCGACAATCATTGCGCTTGGCTTTATTACAGCAGCTCGATGAAACTGATGATATTCGCTGGGGGCACCAATTAATCAGTTTTGAAAACAATAAATGTAAGCCTGCGCAAATAGATAGTCAGGCGGTGAAGTTGGTGTTTTCAGTAGGCGATAAATTACTGCATGAAAAAGCCGATCTGGTGGTTGGTGCTGATGGCATTCGAAGTAGAGTCCGCGAGTTGTTAATTCCAGACGAAACAGCACCTCTGCAGTATTTAGGGTGCATGGTTATTTTGGGGATTTGCCCTTTAGCTGAGCTCTCTTTGACCGCATGCCCGCAATCTTTGCAATTGCTTGATAGCGCAACTGTTTTTCAAACCGCTAACGGTCATGAACGAATTTATGTAATGCCTTTTAAGACAGATTCTGTCATGTGGCAGTTAAGTTTTCCAATAACAGAAAGTGCCGCTAAATTACTAGCGGCGCAAGGTCCGGAGGCACTCAAGCAGCAGGCATTTAAACGTTGCCAGTGGCACAACCCCATTCCGCAGATCATTACTGCAACCACAAATTCACAAATCTCAGGCTATCCAGTTTATGATCGGCCTTCGTTAACCCCTGATTCATTATCCGCTGCGGCGTTTACTAACCAAACCAATGCCACCTTATTAGGTGACGCAGCCCACCCCATGAGTCCATTTAAAGGTCAGGGGGCTAATCAAGCATTACTTGATGCTCTTTCTCTAGCGCGGAGTATTGCGAGGCATTGTCGCCAAAAAGTGCATTGGCAAAAATTTGGGCTGAGAGGCAGCATTGATGGCGTTAATAATGAAACAGCAAGTGCGCTTGCTGATTATGAATATGAAATGCTAAAACGCAGCGCAACGAAAGTTGAAGAGTCGGCCCAAGCGGCAGATTTTCTTCATAGCGACACGGTCTTATACCCAGCAGATGAACCCCGTGGTCGATCTTTAAAAAATAAGTTGAGTTAAATGCGATTAAGATTGTTTGCTGCGTAAAGCGTTGGGCGCACAATTAAACCAGCGTTTACAGGCACGATAAAACGTGGATGGTTCAGAAAAATTAAGTTCAAGAGCAATGTTTTTTAAACTACGCTGGCTATTAAGAATTAATTTTTCTGCTTTAAGTTTTTTCTGTTCATCGAGCAAATCAACAAAATGAGTCCCTTCTTCTTGTAAACGACGCTGTAATGTTCGCGTACTAACATGCAGCGCTGCCGCGGTATCTTCACGGGTTATCTGGAAAAAATGACTGGCATTAATGCAATGAACCACTTTTGCTTTCCAGCTTGTATTACCATGAACAGATAGCATTTGATCGGCATGTGATTTATGCAAAGCGTGGAGGCCAGCGTCTGTTTCACGCAGGCGCCTTTGTAAAATATGCTGCGGAAACTGAATGGCGGTTTTGTCTTGATTAAAAGTAGGCGCTACCGAAAAGACTTCTTCATACATCGCCAGCTCTGGGCCGGGCTCATGGAAAAACATTATTTTTATCGGCGCCACCGAATCATCACCCAACAACCAGCGACTAAAGGCTAGCAGTAAAGCCATGACTGACTCGTGCTGATGGCGGCTAAAAGGTTTATGGTCGGTGCGGGGTGCAAAATCAACCCATACATTATCATGCTCAAATGACATGGCTAACTCTGCGCCTTCACTGATAAGTGGCATATAAGTGATAAAGTTTTCAAATGCTTCCAACAGGTTTTTACTGGTCATAGCGACATAACCTACCGCATGAAAATACGCTGGTCTTACACGCTGCCCCATCATTAAACCAAAATAATCATGGCCGCTCTTTTGCTCGCACTTGGCCCAAATATCTTGGGTTTGATTTAGACTTAAATAGGCTGGTTCATTGGCGTCTAGATCCAGAGACAGCTCCAGCTCTTGTAAAATAGCTTTGGGCTCAACACCTAAAGAATGAGCAGCCGCTAAGATCGCTTTAACCCATTGGATAGAGACCCGTTTGTAGCTTGGTGAGTTTGACATTGTAAGACAGTTTTTAACTATTGATTGGTAATTAAGGCCTATTTGGCCTGTAAGGTCAAATTAAGGGCTTTTAATAACACTGAATTAGTTGAAAAATTTGTTACAGTAACCAGGTAATCACAATTACATCCTAATTCAAAAGCTAAGCACTATAACAATAACCGATCGTATAATTTTCGATCCATTCGCTTAACGGGAGCGCACTATGTCTAAAAGTATTCAACAATGGCTCGATGAGTATGGCAGCAGCCACAAAAATAAAACGAACAAAATCATTCACTGGTTTTGTGTACCACTGATCTTTTGGACAATTTTTGCCGCCATTTATGTTGTCCCAGCGCCTTCTTTTATGGCTGAGGTAAGCCCGCATTTAAATTGGGCAAGTATTGCGGGGGTATTGACGATCTTGTTTTATTTACGATTATCTTTGCCATTAGCAGTAGGTATGAGCTTATTTACTGGGGTCTGTTACGCTTCTATTGTTGCTTTTAGCGCAGCGTTTCCCGGCTATTTATTATGGTTTGCGGGTATTTTATTTGTGATTTTGTGGGCTATGCAGTTTTACGGTCACAAAGTTGAAGGTAAAAAACCCTCTTTCTTTAAAGACATTCAGTTTTTAATGATTGGGCCAGCTTGGTTAATGTCGTTTATTTATCAAAAGCTGGGTTTAAAATATTAATCCCGGCTGTTTGTAATATTCAGTTTTAAAGAGTTAAAAAAAAGAGGCGTATAAACGCCTCTTTTTATTGCCTTTATTATATTTTTTCTGGCCTCTGCTTAGAATTAATAACACTCAGTACTTTATATTCAATGGCTTTACCAGATATATCCACACGAATATCCTGTCTGCAGATAACTCTCAATAGCCCCTATAACTCCGAACCTAGTGATGAAAGGGATGAAATCTTTGCAGGGTCCTAGGCATCAGTTGGCCTTTTAGAGTAATACTCGAATAAGTAAAAACCTGATTGTTAACACACGGTGATGCAGGTGAAAGTTAATAAGCTATACCTCGAATATTTATATAAGCCAGCCATTGATAGACCTTTAAATGAAACGATTACAAAATGAGTTTTTTGGCTTGAGCCTATACTGTTTTTAATAGAATCATTATTGGCACATGGAAGGATAAATTGGTTGAACTACACTTTAATTAGATGATTGTTGGGGAAGGGTGATGGGGATAGAAGGTGGCGATAAGGTTGAGTCTCAATCACAATATATCAGTCCGTTTTTTGCTGTTTTTAAGGACGTAAATAAAGAAAACTCTTTTCGACAAGAAGTTTTGCTCAAGCAACGGCGCTTGGTATTCAGACTGTGTCTTTTTGTGACTATAGCGATGCCGGTTTTTATGCTTTCTGATTATATGGTGGTAAAGCCAGAACCTTGGAGCACTTTTCTGCTGGCGCAACGATTAGTGCAAATAACAGTCTGTATTATTTTCTTATTGCTCATAACACGAGTACGCCATCACACGTCTTATGATGCATTGGTATTTAGTACGTTATTGATTATTTTTACGCTGCTGCAATTAGGTTCATTTACCTTTTTAGATGATTACGCGTTATATGCCCTTTTCGATATTATTATCATGATTTGTTTATATGCCTCTGGAATATTGACGGTAAAACTTTCACTTATTGTGTGTGTTTACCACGGTGTAATGGCTACCCTCATTGTGTTTTTGCTAAAAGATTTAAATATTCATGGACAAATAATGATGGTGCTTGCATACAGCCTGGGGAATGGAGCAGGGATATTGTTAGCGATTGCACAGCACAGGAATACTCGTGAACAGTTTTTGTTACAGTACTTTTTACGAGATAAAACTCTTCAACTCAAGCAGTTGGCATATCGTGATTCGTTAACGAATGCTTTAAATAGAAGGTCCTTTCAAGATCACTTTACAGATATCGAAAAAATGGTTTTTCGAATGGAGAAAAGTGAGAAAAGTTTGTTTTTAATTGCGGCGGATATTGATTATTTTAAATTAATTAACGATAACCTTGGTCATGATGTGGGTGATAAAGTTTTGGTCGCTTTTGTTAAGTTGGTTGAGGCCAGTATTCGACCGATCGATAAAATATATAGGTTTGGCGGCGAAGAATTTATGATTTTATTACAAGAGTGTAAGACGGATACGGCAGTTCAACGACTTGAACAGATAATGCAATTACTTAATGAAGGTAATCTTGGAGTTGAAGAGTTGGATCAACCCGTAACATGCAGTTTTGGGATAACTCCTATTTTGGTTACTGATACAATCGATTCAGTTTGTATTCGGGCAGATGAAGCACTCTATAGCGCAAAAAACAACGGTCGCAATCAGTATGTTTTTGATAGCGGCGGCAAAAAATAGCCTCAGCATAATCCATGCTGAGGCTAGTTTTAGCACTTAAAGTTTAGAAAATAGGGCAGCGAAACTATGCCGCTTCTTCTTTTTTCGCTGGCGCTGGATTACGAATTAAGTAATCAAACGCACCTAAGCTGGCTTTGGAACCTTCACCCATGGCGATGATAATCTGCTTATAAGGCACAGTGGTCACATCACCCGCCGCGAAGATACCTGGCACCGACGTTTCGCCCTTAGTCGATATTTCAATCTCACCGCGAGGTGATAATTCAATATCTGAATCTTTTAGGAATTCGCTGTTTGGCACTAAGCCAATTTGTACGAAAATACC